>JAJYSV010000045.1 GCA_021793405.1 Acidobacteriota bacterium | reverse complement strand
CTGATCAATCGTCGCTCAATCCTGCCCCGACTGCTGCTGGCCCTGTCCTCGAAAGAAGAAACAAACAACGACAACGACAAAAACAACCCCACAGATGTGCAGTGGTTGACGGGTCACTCCATATCAGGGAATGCTTGCGGAAGGGGGGCAGTGGTAGATACCAGGATATCCGAGCCTCTCTATTCCCGTCGTCGGTACGCTGTGCCAGACGCGGTACCGGACGCGGTTAGACCCATGATGCGTCTGTCGCATGAAATTGAAGGTTTTCTGGCACTCCGATTTCCGCTTTTGCAACAAATCTGCCGCTCTGAAAACTCAAATACATAAGGGAACGTCAATAATGACAAGGGTCTCAGTCTCCAAGCGTATTGATTGGCACGATTGTAGGAATGCACGAATCCACCCCTGTACGCATACTGGAGCCTAGCGGAAAGGGGTCTATTTTTGGGATGAATCCCTCACTCTTGTAACTGCCCGCCGTGGCGTCTACCTACACAGCCCTTTTGCCGCAGAAGTCTCGGTTCCGTCAACTGACAGCGCTGAGAGAAACATCGCAGAGAGCGAATGTGAGTTGAGGGATGGCATTATACATTGGACTTGACAAACTGGCAATGACAGTGGTACAATTAAATCTAATATATAAAAGCGGACAGTCGCCATGAAGCCTTCCTATCCCGCCGCTTGGGTATAGCCTACAAAGCCCATACAAAGCCAAGTCATCAAAAAAGGACTCATTTTGACCGTCTGTTCCAAATGGGGCGGACGATTCTCCAGAGCCTACGCATATAAGCGCATTTTTGCTGTACAGCTCGAAGATCTAAAAAAAGACCTGCTTGGGGTCTCCACTGTACCACTATGTGCCAAACACTTACCGCTGTTCCAAGCAGAAAGTTAGGTATGGGTAGAGGAAAGAATCTGTCTTTAGCAGGTGCCAACTATGGCACATTACGGGTTACCAGCAAGGGATCGCAGCCCAGGTGGTGGCAAATCGAGTGTGAAGACTGTGGGAGGAAGTTTGAAGCTCTCGGCTACCGTCTCATTACCGGGAGTGTAAAGTGCCAGTGCCAACGTAAGGGCAGGCACTTGCACGCCAGACGCGGGAATCACCCGCTGGAGTATGACCGTTGGCAGTATATGAAGGCCCGCTGCAAGCGGGACAAGAACTACAAGGGGATTGTTGAATACGATCCGAGGTGGGAGTCATTCGCGGTCTTTCTCGCTGACATGGGTACATGCCCAGAGGGTTATTCGCTCGATAGAAAGAATCCCTTCGATGACTACAAGAAAGAGAACTGCCGCTGGGCCCCACCAGACGTGCAAGCTGCCAATAAAAGGCGAGCCAAGCTGCTCCGTTACGACTGGGTATGTGAAGGGGACACTGGTACGCGATACGGCGGGGCGGTAGGCACTCCTGCCGAGTGGGCTTGGTACCTCCGTCGAATGACTAGAAACAAGTTCTGGACTACCCAGAGACTGCTTGACCTTCTGCAAGTCTTTAGCCTTGAGCAGATTCTCAGGACAGCTTCACCTTGGGGCTTGCCTCCAGAAGAATTGGCGTTCGCCGCTGGGACAGACTTTTCCGAGATGTGGAAGGACTATATTAGCGGCGTATATTTGCAGACTGCGTAAATCCCGCAGGCTGTGCAGACAATCTACAAAGCAAAGAAGCCTCACTTTGGTGAGGCTTTTGTATTGGAAAGGACAAAACAAGAATGTCTAATTTTATCGACTTGACTGGACAGCGGTTCGGGCGTCTTACCGTGCTGTATCGAGGCGTAAACATAAACCGTTCGATTATCTGGGTGTGCCAGTGCGATTGCTGCCCAGAAGCAAAGATTCACGTCCGTGGCGCTGCGCTCAGAACTGGGAACACCCAGAGTTGCGGATGCCTCCGCGCAGGAAAGGCCCGTAACCGTGGCTTCGATCTAACCAATCAGGTGTTCAGCTATTGGATGGTTCTGAAGCAGGCCCCGACTCGCGGCTTAATACGCTATTGGCTTTGCGAGTGTCTCTGTCACAGGCACACCCAGAGAGAGGTTAGCGCTAGCAGCTTACTCGCGGGGAAAAGCCGCTCTTGTCACCGTCACCATGCACGCATCGAATCCCTGCCTGTCGAAGGAATGCCATTGGCTGCATAAATACCAGCGATTGACTGCACACTCTGCACTGAATTTAGAACGCTTATCTAGGAGACCAAAATTGGAACAGATTGAAAAACTCGCTTACACGAAAACTGAAGCGGCCTTTGCGCTCGGCCTCTGCCCCCGCACCATCGACAACCTCATTGCTGCTAAGGAACTCACCGCACGTAAAATTGGACGGCGGGTTTTGATTCCCGCCTCCGCGCTACGTTCTCTATTGCGTTGCGATCACGAAACCATGTCGCGTGCGGCTTAATGGTAGAGTGGAGCGTTATGGCTAAGAAGGTTCGGGGTCTTTTTGAGAAGAACAAGAATAGCGGTGTCTGGTGGATTTGCTACGCAGACGCAAGCGGCAGAAAGCGACGTGAAAAGGCAGGAACGAAAGCAGTAGCGCGAAAGCTGTACGTGAAGCGCAAGCAGGAAGCGCTTGAGGGTCGCAAACTTCCAGAGAACTTGAGGGCCAGGAAAATCAGGTTCGGTGAGTTGCTGGATGCAGCAAAAGAAAACAGCAAGCGTGGTATACCAAAGGGCAGTAAGAAGCGCTACACATGCCGAATCGAGCTACTGAGGAATGCATTCGGGGCGATACCAGCGGATGAGATCAAGCCGGAGATGCTTGCCCGCTGGCTCTCAGATGCCCAAAAAGAGCATGAGTGGCGACCCGCTACCGTGAATCGCTACAAGGCTTTTATCTCGCTGGCATTCAGGCTTGGAATGGAAAACGGACGCTGCCAGAGCAATCCCGCTAGACTGGTGAAGCGGATGCGAGAACACAATGAACGGACACGTTTCCTATCCATAGATGAGGAGAAGCGGCTACGGACCGTAATCGAGCGGGACCATCCAATGCACGTGCCAGAGTTTGAGATTGCACTACACACCGGCATACGAAGCGGTGAGCAGTACAAGCTCCTCTGGTCGGATGTGGATTTGCACGCGCATCAGCTAACTCTGCGTGAGACCAAAAATGGCACCACTCGATATGTACCGCTTAACTCCGTGGCCTCTGGTGCGTTTCAATCCCTGTGGGAGCGATCTCAGGGTGAGGGCAGAGTGTTCATGGGAGAGCATGGTATACCTTTGCAACGCCCCCGGTACTGGTGGGAGGCTGCTATTGAGACCGCCAAACTGAAAGATTTTCATTGGCACGATCTTCGGCACACATTCGCAAGCAAGTGCGTCATGGCTGGCGTCGATCTCCGAACTCTACAGCAACTTCTTGGACACAAGACACTCCAGATGGTGGTTCGGTATACCCATCTTTCTCAGTCCCATGAACTGGCCGCAGTCGAGCGTCTTTGTGAAACTGCGGTGAGGACTGAAAAAGGAGGTGACACTCTAAGTGA
Source organism: Acidobacteriota bacterium (assembly GCA_021793405.1). GTDB lineage: Bacteria > Acidobacteriota > Terriglobia > Terriglobales > Acidobacteriaceae > JAKAAZ01. The sequence goes on along the minus strand of JAJYSV010000045.1, from coordinate 30,770 downwards.
CACCAGCACAGAGGAGGCTAAAAGAGTGGTTCAGTGAAATGCTGGTAAAATCAACTGCAACAGCTAGTTAAACAGTGTTCGGGCCTGTAGCTCAACGGTTAGAGCAGAGGACTCATAATCCTTTGGTTGGGGGTTCAAATCCCTCCGGGCCCACCAGAACTGATTCGGTCTCCTCCGGTGCTTCCGTGCGTTTGAATGCCGACGACAGGAGCCGCGCGATACAGTGGTCTTCCTACTCCTTCAAACGGTCCGGGACGGCGGACTCAAGGGAAGCTGCAGCCACGCAAGTCCGATGTCCCTCCCCATGTTGTTGCTCAGAGTCGTTGTGGAAGCGTCATAAAATAGAGTCAACCGTTTCTTCACCTTCACCACGGATGGCATTCCGATGCATCGCGAACTCCAAGGGCAATTCGTACGATCCAAAACTACCGCACGTTTCTCGGCATCCCACGTTTCCAGATTTTTACTCCAATAGACCCAGATGCTGTCGGTGTATTCTCCGCCATCGTCGATGCCGATATGGTTTGTGAAAAGAAACCAGGTGCTATTGGATGGTTCAAAATACAGCGCCGAATTTTCAATCTGCTGATCCGGCGGCAAGATCGGCTCGGGGTCGAGCAGCCACGCTCCATCCAAGTCCTTTGTTCGAGCGATCGAAAGAGTCCTCTTCAGTTGCTTGCCGTGATAGGCTGCGGCGCTGAAAAACATCAGATATTCGTTCCCCTGTCGGACGATCTGGCCTGGGCTGGCGGTGTCGGCGTAATAGGTTCCCGGACGCGTGCGGAAGGGAACTACATTCCTCTGCTTGATCCAGGGGCCGCCCGGATGTCTGCTGCGGGCGGCGAGAGTGAAATATGGAACTGCTGGGATCCGATTCGGCGGTGGAGTTGTGGTTCGTGATCCGACATAAAACATGTGCCACCACGGGCTGTCGAATACCGTCCATGGTGAAGTAGCGGTACCTGCATCGTCTTCACCCGGCGCGCCCAGGTTGAGAACTGGGCCCTTGAGGTTCCAATGGTGCAAATCGGTACTTGTTGCCAGACAAGCTCGCCAACCGGTGGGACCAGCCCCATCGTAATACAGGTAATAGGTGCCACTCGCCTGGAAGCAAATTGCTTCACGCGCTCCAAGATAATCGCAACGATTGGGCCCGCTTCCGTGACGAATGATAGGGATCGCATCGAATGCATTGAGACGAAGCGTAGCTACGGGCCGACCGTCTGGATATGATTTGCGCGCGGAACTATCACCCCACGCGGAATCAGTGTCTGCTCCGGCAGCATACATGCGGGGCGGTGAAAGAGCGCATGCAGCGAGAGCCTGAAGGAACATTCGCCGAGAAGTCACAATATTGAGCCTTTCTTACGGTTGCACGGAACGTTTTCAAGTCCGGCTGCGAGCTTTTCCGGTAACACGCGGGACCAGCTCGGCGGAGCGAGCGAGAATGAAGCGACGAAATGCTCCTGCGTTGCCCGTGGGCTCGGGGCCTGCGGGATAGGCCAGAGAGAACATACGCGACAATCGAAGTTCTTTCACGTGCGCCAGCCGAAGGGTGCCGAGAGCCAGTTGGTTGCGCACCGTCCAGCGAGATACGAAGGTGACACCAAGGCCCGCCTCCACAGCACTGAGCAAGCCCTCGGTTGAATCGAGCTCCATCGTCGCCTTGAGATCCTTCTTCTTGAGGCCGGCTTTGGCTAAAGCGCCTTCGACGACGCGGCGCGATCCCGAGCCAAACTCCCGCATCAACAGTGGCGCTCCCTTGAGCGCGTTTACGTCGATCTCGAGATCGGCCCACTCATGGCTGGCTGGAACGACAAGGACCATTTGATCCTCCATGAAAGGTTCAATGCGAACATCCTTGCGCAGCCCCGGGCCTTCAATCATCGCCAGTTGAATACGGCGTATGGCGAGAGCTGCGAGCACTTCATCCGTGTTGCCGCTCATCGCGGTCAGTTCAACCCGAGGATTTTCGCGGAGGAAAGCGGCAACAAGGTTTGGCAGCAGATATTGTCCGATGGTTTGCGACGCTCCCAGCGCAAGCTTTCCCGCATGCTGACCGCCTGTGCTGGCCACCACCTCGTACGCTTCGTCGGAGATTGCCTTCAATCTCTTTGCGTACGTAAGAAGAGATTTTCCCGCGGGAGTCAAGGTTATGCGGCCGCCAGTCCGGTCGAACAGCGGAATCCCATACTCTTCCTCAAGCGTTTTGATTTGCTGCGTAATGGCGGGTTGCGTCAGGAAAAGTTCTTCCGCGGCGCGACTGAAGTTGAGGTGTTGAGCGACGATGCGGAAAATCTTGAGCCGGAAATTCTCCATCTCTATTTCGTCTCAGTCTGGTGTTGTCAGGTTCGCCGAGGTTTCTATAGCGGCAACAGGCCTGCTTCACGATTGTCGCAGAACGGCGCGAATCAGACCCATCGCGCCAGAGGTTCGCGGCGACCAACGGTATAAGGAAGAGGAATCCGCGATAAGAACTTCCTCTTGGACTCTCACGGTTATCCCTAAGAGACTAAAAGCTGGAGGAATTTTGAATCCGAAGACGATTTTTTTTCTGGGGCTGATTTTGAGCGCCACAGGAGTGGTGTCTCCAGCAGTCGCATTGCTGGCAGGGATTGCTTACGGCTTCAGTTTCCCTCATCCCTATCAACTGGATAGCAGAAATTTGTCGCACTTTTTATTGCAGGCGGCGGTGGTTGCACTTGGTTTCGGGATGAACCTGCGCCAGGTAATCCATGCCGGCCGGGCAGGGTTTTTCTACACGGCGATCAGCATTTCCGTCGCCATGCTTCTTGGCTGGGGTCTGGGCCGCATGCTGGGCGTCACCAAGAAGGCGTCGTTTCTGATCACGGCTGGAACCGCGATTTGCGGAGGAAGCGCTATTGCGGCCATCTCGTCAATTACCAGGCCCGATGAAGAGGAAATGGCGATGGCACTGGGGACAGTTTTCGTCCTCAACTCGGTGGCGCTTCTGCTGTTCCCGGCTGTCGGTTTTGGTTTGCACATGAGCCAAACACAGTTTGGACTCTGGGCTGCGCTTGCCATCCACGATACCAGTTCAGTTGTTGGCGCCGCGGCAAAATACGGCGCTCAGGCGTTGCAGATTGGGACAACGGTGAAGCTGGCGAGGGCCCTGTGGATCATACCCGTTTCGATGATTACAGCGTATGTTGCCAAAAGCAAAACGCGCGTTCAGTGGCCCTGGTTTATTCTGCTGTTCTGCCTGGCCGCCGTGGCCAAGACCTATCTTCCGATTGGGGCGCGGATCTATCCAGTGTTGAGTCATCTCGGCCAACTTGGACTTACGGTCGTTCTCTTTTTGATTGGGACTGGGTTGTCGAAAAACACGCTGCACAGGGTCGGCGTTCGTCCATTTCTGCAGGGAGTTTGCTTGTGGGCGATCATTGCCGTCTCCTCCCTGCTTGCGATTCGCGCGGGATGGATTACGCTTTAGCGCGTCTTCACTGCTATTGGAATGCGGGGGATTGTTCTATCCCCCTAGCTTCGCCAGTATGGAGTACCCCGCTACGGATTCTCGACGTCGACCCAAAGCCGCGAGCGATGGCTCTTCAACTCAGCATCCATTAGGACCAATTGCCGCAAGCCATCGGACATCTGCGGATATTCGACTGGAGAATTTTGGTCTCGAATCGATGCATAGAACCTGCGAAAGATCTGTTTGAAGGCATCGTCGTAACCCTCGCTGTGGCCGCAGGGCAGGTCGGCATAGGACCGCGCCTTCTCCTTCATGAGGGTTGGGTCTTTGATGTACAGATGATTCGCGCTATCGGGATGACCGACCCATAATTCGTCGGGACGCTCCTGATCCCAGCTGACCGATGCTTTTGTTCCGTAAATTTCCATCTTGAGCTGATTTTTTCGTCCGGCGGCCATCTGGCTTGCCATCATGGCTCCACGGGCGCCGCCGTCCATGTGGAAGAGGACGCTGCCAAAATCTTCTGTGTCGACAACGATCTTCTCGCCGCTCGTAGTAGCCGCCTTGGCTGTGAAGGTTTCCACCTTGGTGGTGGGCCGGGTGCGGGTGGGATAAAAGGTTTGCAGGTCCGCACATAAAGAATTGACCCGCAGACCGGTCACATGTTCCGCCATATCGAACCAATGGGTGCCGACATCACCCATGGTTCGCGATTGCCCGGCGAATTTGGAATCGATCCGCCAGTTCCATGCAGCCTCGTCTAAAAGCCAATCTTGCAGGTAGTTGCCCTGAACGATGAGAATTCGGCCTAGGTCGCCGTCTTCGCGCATGCGTCGCATCTGTTGCACCATGGGGTAAAAACGCAGATTCTGGCATACACAGTTGCGCAGCTTCCGCTCGGTCGCGAGTTGTACAAGCTCCGCAGCAGTTTCGACGGAAGTGGAAAGAGGCTTTTCGCAGAGGACATGTTTGCCAGCCAGCAACGCATGCTTGGCCATAAGATAATGCGAGGCGTTTGGCGTGCAGATGTGGACCGCGTCAATACTCGCGTCGCTCAACACATTGCGATAGTCCGCCTCAGATCTTTCGACGCCGTAACCCGCTCCCAGGCTCTGTGCCGAGGCCAGTTCCCGGCCCACGATCGCGACTACCTCAACACCTTCCACGCGACGGAGCGCTTCCAGATGCACCCGTCCCATGAATCCAGTTCCAAGAATTGCCGTTCGAATCAGCTTCAATTCCACTCCTCTTGGGCCGAAGCCCGTCTAGCGATCACAAGTGTTGCAAAAATTAAACTCCTGACCGATGCAATTACGCCCACCAAGGCGCACTGGGCGGTTGTTCAATCACCAGTCCGCGGAGGAATTGCGCCGCTTTGGTCAGGCCTTCTTCAGAAGACATGAGACTGTCTTCGTGCTCAATGGAGAGCACACCGTCATAGCCAAACATCCGCAGCGTAGAAACAAACTCTCGCCACCACTCCTCGCCGTGGCCATAGCCGCAAGTGCGGAAGATCCAGGCTCGACTGCGTTCGTCGGTGTAAGGTTTGGTATCCAGGACGCCGGTGCGAGGCAGATTCGCGGGATAGATTTGTGTATCTTTGGCGTGGACGTGAAAGATTGAGTCTCCCAGCACGCGGATGGCAGCAATCGGGTCGATACCCTGCCAGAACATATGGCTGGGATCGTAGTTGCATCCGACGCTAGGGCCGGCAATCGCACGCAACCGGGCCATGGTCTCAGGACTGTACACGACGAAGCCCGGATGCATCTCAATCGCGATTTTTACATTGTGCTGCGCCGCGAATGCCCCATGCTCGATCCAGTACGGGGTGACTACCTCGTTCCACTGCCAATTCAGAACATCGAGATATTCCGGCGGCCATGGGCAGGTGACCCAATTGGGCGCGGTGGAATGAATCGAATCCCCAGGGCAGCCGGAGAAGTCGATCACGACCGGGATGCCTAATCTTTCGGCCAGTAGAATCGTTTTTCGGCTGACATCGCGAGCTTGTTGCGCGCGTGAGGCATCGGGATGCAGCGCGTTTCCATGACAACTGAGCGCACTGATGGTGACGCCGTGATCTGCGAGCGTGCTCTGGAACTCTCGAAGTTCCTCGCCATTTTCCAGCATGGTGAGTTTGCAATGCGGGTCGCCGGGAAAATTTCCCGTGCCTAACTCCACGGTGGTAATGTCCAGCGCTTTCAGTTTCTGCAATACACTTTTCAGCGGCAACTGCGCCAACAACGGCGTGAATACTCCAACTCGCATTTCGATTCTCTTTTCGTTGTTTTATTCAAACGCGACGCAGACGGGAGAGTCAAGCGGGTACTGCCTGCCCGTAGACGCCAATCGCCCAGTTTGCGGATCACACTTCAGGATTACGATATTTGCCGAGTCCTGATTGGCGACAACCAGCCACCGGCCATCGGGCGCGACTGCAAAATGGCGCGGGGTCTTTCCCTCGCACGAGATTCGTTGCAGCAGGGCAAGATGTCCATTCGCGGGATCGACGGAAAAGGCGGTGATGCTATTGTCTCCCCGATTGGACGCGTAGAGGAAACGCCGGTTGGGATGAATCGCAACGGTGGCCGCGGCCGTGGGCTTCTTGAATTTTTCAGGCAGGGTCGAGATGACCTGAAATCGAGTGAGCGCACCGGTTGTGGCGTCCCAGTTCAAGCACTCCAACGTGCTTGCCATCTCGTTGATCGAGTACGCCCACTTTCCATTCGGATGAAACGTAAGGTTACGCGGACCGGATCCAGGAATTGCACTGTAAAACGGCGGGTCGTTGGGCGTCAGTTCTGCGGTCGTCGGATCGAAGCGATAGACATGGATGCGATCCGTTCCGAGATCGTTCACCAGCAAATATCGGTTGTCAGGAGAGATGGTCGTGCAGTGTGCGTGCGGTGTCTGTTGCCGTGCCGGGTTCACGCTGTGACCGTGGAAGAAAATATTGGAAACGGGCGCGCTCAGACTTCCGCCGGGAAGAATTCTGAAACTGGCAACGCTGCCACTGTCGTAGTTGGCCACGAAGAGTGAGCCGCCGATATGGTCCGTGGTCAAATTGCACGGGCCCGAACCTCCCGAAGGGACGACATTCCTTGCCAATAGTTTGCCGGACGATGGGTCAGCGGTGAAAGCAGAGACGGAGCCCGGGGTGCTGCCCGGCTGTTCATTCGCCGCGTACAAATGGGTATGGGTGGGCGATAGTGCCAGGAAGCTTGGATTCGGGGTTGGTGCGGCAAGACCTATCGACAACATCTCGCCCGTGTGCGGATTCCAGCGATAGCCGTAGATGCCGCGGCTGCTTTTCGCTGTGTAGGTCCCGATAAAAATCCGGTTGACTTGCATGTTGGATGACCATAGGAGACGGCTTGCAAAGGGGGCAACAGCCAGGCCAAGTATGCAATGGCGGCGGGTGACTTTTTTCATGTGATTCAGTGTAACCCTGGCGAGCCGACGTCGGCTTCCCTCACGCATAGCTGGAAGCGGCGCTAGCATATTTACTTCCACGTTCCCTGGACATGCGTTCGACGTAGCCGCTGTTGCGGAGCGCCTGTAGTGGATCTTCGGGCAAGCCGCGCTCGCGTCTCCATGTGCGCAGGGCTGGGCGTACGTCCGTCCAGAAGGCGGCCCGCAAGCATTCCTCGGCCTCGACGAGACGGCATTCGTCCTGCAGTTGTGCAAGCAGGGCATGATCGACCAGGCAGGCTTTTGCGTAGAGTTCCTGCGCGGTCAGCACGGTCTGCAACATCGCTTCTAATTTGTTCTTCAGGTTATGACTTTGATCGACGACGTAGGCGGGGGTGGCAGCCTGCGGATGCTCCCAATGGTAGGAAAGGATTTCGTGAAACAAACGGAAGGCCTGATATGGATCGATCGAACCCAGGGTCAGATCGTCATCGGCATAGCGGCGGTCGTTGAAGTGGAAGCCACCCAGCATCTTTTCACGTTGCAGCCATGCCAGGATCTGCTCAATGTTCTGCGCCTGATAGTGATGGCCGGTATCGACCAGAACGAAAGCCTGTGGGCCGGCGGCGCGGGCGAACAATAGCGCCATACCCCAGTCCGCAATGTCGGTGTGGTAGAACGCAGGTTCGAACGGTTTGTATTCGACCAGCATGCGCTGGCCGGGTGCGAGCGCGGCGTGGGTGCGGCCCAGACCTTCTTGAAACCAGTCGATCCGGTGGCGAATATTCTGGGTGCCGGGATAATTGGAGCCGTCCGCAAACCAAAGCGATACGTCGACGTTGTCGAGTTCCCGGGCAATGGCGACGGATTCCAGGACGTGATCGAGCGCCTGCTGCCGAATGGACTGGTCGGGATTGCCAAAGGAGCCGAATTTGTAATTCTGGCTCTCAAAAAGATTTGGATTAATGGCCCCGGCGCGGATGCCAAAGTGCCGGCTGAGGTCGCGAACCTCGGCAACGTCGCGCACGCCATGGGGAAAATCCCACAAAACATGCATTGCCATGCTGGGACTGGCGCCGCTGAGTTGATGGACCTGAGCCGCGTCGGCAAATTTTTCTTCCAGAGTATGCGCGGCGGAGGGCTGGACGAACTTTCCGAAGCGCGTGCCGGTGTTGGCGAACCCCCACGACGGAACTTCAATCGCAAAGCTATCCAGCTGTTTCGAGAGGTGGTCTGGTGAGTTGAGTTGACCGGATTTCGCATTCATGATGATTACCTCGAAAGGCGCGATGGCGCCGGTTGTGCGGAGGATGCATGGATCTGATCCGTCGATGGTGCGTGCACGGCTGGATCACAGAGAACGCCGACCCACTTTGCGACCGCGTCGCCGTTGACGCCGTTCTGATCCTCATCCCAACGATACGCGCCGGTTGCGCTACGATGTGTTCTCTCCAGCGCGGCGAGCTGAATGGAAAAATTGCCGATGGTGGAACTCTCTTGTGCTCCACACACCAGTTCCAATCCGGTTGCCTGCTGGGTGAGTTGGTTGAGCAGGGTATTTTTGCTGCCGCCACCGACGACATACAAGCGTTGAAAGCGTTTGCCGGCGAGTGTTTCTATCTGATGCAGCACCGCAGCGTAGCGCGCGGCGAGGCTGCGAAGAATCAGGTTGGTTATGGCAGGCCGCGATGCAAGAAACGGCTTCGCAGATACGCCGCGATCTTCGAGCTGTCTGGCAATGCGCTGCGGCATATCTCCTGGTGCGATGAATTGAGGGTCATCGACATCGAGCAGAGCCTGGGGGGGGGGAAGAGGAGCCGCTTCTTCGATGAGCTGCTCCGTTGTGCGATTGTCTCCATTGAGCCGCCAGGCCTCGATGCATTGGTTCAGAAGCCACAAGCCGCTGACATTGCGAAGAAAGCAAATCTTTCCGCCGACGCCTCCCAGATTCGTAAAATTGAGGCGCGCGGATTCGGAGCCGGCACAGGGATGGTCCAGCAAGGTTCCGACCAGCGACCATGTTCCAGAACTGATGTACGCCCAGTTGTCACCGCCTGCGTGAATGCCAGCGATTGCGGAGGCCGTATCGTGACAGGCGGGCGCGATGAGCAGTGTGTTGCGCAGCGCATCCAGTTCGGCCAGCGGACCTTGCAGACGGCCAATAACGGAGCCGGGCGCAACAATCCTCGGCGCGGCGGAACGATCGAGACCGGCGGCCGCGAAAATTTCTTTCGACCACTGCTGCGTGCCAAGCGCGACCATGCTGGTGTGGGTTGCATTTGTGTACTCTGCGACCGGTCGCGCACCCCAGCGATAGAGCATGTATTCGGGAAGATTGAGCCATGGAAGATTGGCAGGAATGCCGGCCATGCCGTCCGCATACAGCTGATAGAGAGAATTGAAAGGCATGACCTGAATGCCGGTCAGTGCGTAGAGACGATCTGCGACAATGCGCTGGTGGACCGCCTCCATGGCAGGAGCGGTGCGCGCGTCACGGTAGCAAAATGGGTCGGCGATCGGCGTTGACTTTGCAGGACTCTCCGCAGCCGTGTGGCTGGCGGCGTTGAGGCGGACGTAATCGACTGCCCATCCGGTGACGCCTACGCTCGCGATGCCTTCGGTTGCGATCGCGGCACATCGGCGCAGGCCTTCATCCGCGGCACCGCAGAGTGCGGCCAGGTTCCAGCGCAGATGTCCATCGCTGGCAACGGGTGCATTTGGCACGCGATGGACGAGTTCAATGTGGGGACCATCCGATAGCCAGCGAAGCAGCGACACGCGGCAACTTTGCGCGCCCAGATCGACCGCAACCGTCCCTCGTCGATCGGCAGGCGAGTTCACCGCAGGAAGGCCTCGGTCAGGCCGCCATCGACAGGAATGATGTGGCCGGTGGTGCAGCGCGCTTCGGGCCCGGCGAGGAAGAGAATCGCGCGGGCGCAGTCGACCGGATCAATCGGTTGATGGGTCAGTGTGCGCTGTGCATAAAATTCCGCGAGCAAGGTGCGGAGGTCCTCGTCGCTCGATGCTGGATCGAAGGTGATGCTGTATTTCTTGAGTGAAGCGATGGCTCGTTCCCGTGGAAACATTGTGGAACCGCGAATCACCGTCGCCGGGCTGATGCCATTCACGCGGACCAGGGGCGCCAGCGAGACGGCTAGTTCGCGAACCAGATGACTGACGGCGGCCTTGCTGACGTCATACGCTTCGCTGCCGCGCTTGGCGACCACGGCGTTTGCCGAACTTGTCAGCACGATGCTCGCATCCAGGCCCTGCTCGCGGAAGATGCGCGCCGCCTGCTCGGCGAGAAAATAATTTGCAGTCACGTTGATTTCGAGGGTTTTTCCCCATTGAGTTGGAGAAGTGGTATTGTCCGCCGATGCGGGAAACAGGGCGGCCGTGTTGATGAGCAGATCGAGACCGCCGCAGAGAGAGAGCGCCTGTCGCAGGGCTGCCTGGATCGAATCTTCCTGGGTGATGTCGATCTCGATTGCATGGGCGGCATCGCGGCCATAGTGCTTGCGAAGGTCCGAGGCAACTGCTTCGGCGGCAGGAAGATTGCGGTCGGCAACAGCGACCGTTGCGCCGTCCCCGGCAGCCAGAAGCGCCACTTGGCGCCCGATTCCACTGCCACCGCCTACGATGAGGGCAACGCGGCGGCTGAGCGGTTTCTCCGGAGGCTGGCGCCGGATCTTCGCCTCTTCCATCGCCCAGTACTCAATCCGGAAGGCTTCGATGGTCGGCAGCGCCACGTAGTTCGAATGACATTGAAATGCGGACGACGGCGCGGCTGGTCCGGCCTGTGGATACTCCACCTTGTCGTTCTTCCTGGTTGCGTTCGGATCGGCAAGAGCGGAAGCTCCCTCCATGACATGGATGGCATTGATATATAGCTCGCAGGTAATGCGGGCCTCGGCTCTGCTTTTGGCAAAGCTGAACATGCCTATGCCGGGAATCAACACGACGGCTGGATTGGCGCTCCTCATCGCGGGTGAGTCGGGAACCGCATGGGCCTGGTAGTAGGCGATGTAATCGCGACGGTATTGCTCCAGTTCCTTGTCAAACACGGCGTGAAATTCCGCGATGCCCTTCGCAGGATTCCAGGGAACATACATGGGCCGGACCTTGGTCCGGATGAAATGGTCCGGGCAACTGGTGCCCAGCCAGGCAAGCTTCGCCGCTTCCCGAGAGTTCACAAATCGCAACACCTCCGGCAGCGCCGAGTAGTTTCCAATCACGCGTGGGGTGGAGGACAGTCGGCCGCGCAAGAAAGGCAGCAGGTCGATGGCGATGGCTTCGCGGTCCTCACGTGTTGGATACATCTCCCCGCCAAAAATCTTATCGCCGAGTGCGTCGACGTGTTCCTGCACAAATTGGCCGAGCTGATCGATCAACTCAATGGTGTTCAGATAGCAGGATTCAGAGGTTTCTCCCCACGAAAAAAGCCCATGGCCGCCCAGCACGATGCCATCGCATTGCGGATTCGCTTCCACAGCGCGCTTCAGCATCAAGCCCAACTCGAAGCCAGGCCGCTGCCACGGAACCCAGATCAGGTGATGACCAAACCGGCGATTGAATTCCTCCATCTGCTGCTCGCCGTTGGCTGCCGCGGCCAATGCGATCCCCCAGTCCGGATGCAGGTGGTCGACGTGCAGAGCAGGCAGGAAGGCATGCAGAGGCGTGTCGATCGAGGCAGCCACCGTATTTTGGCCGAATGTGCAGATGGGATACAGGGCAACCATGTCGTCTTCGTGGTCGACGCCGCGATAAATGTTAATCAGGTCATAGAGTTTATCGAGGTAGAGAGTGGCGAATCCGGTGGTCGTGATGGTGCCGAGGTCGCCGCCGCTACCTTTAACCCACAGCACCTGTTTGGGGGTACCGTCGAGCGGGTCGGGCTGGGTCAGTTTGGAACTGGTGTTGCCTCCGCCATAATTTGTAATGCGCAAATCGGAGCCGAGAAGGTTCGAGCGGTAGCGCAAAAGTTCGGCTTGAGTGAGGGTTGCTGCAAGTTTTTTGTCCCAGCGATTTTCGAGGTAACGACTCTGCATCGTGCAGTCTCCGGCGGTTGTGGATGAGGAGGATTGCTTTAGTTCGCTCCCAGTCCAGAATGAGTTTAATGAATGTGGGGCTGGTGATTCTGGCCGCCAAGGCTTCTGCTACTTGCGATCGAAGGAAAAGACCGCTCATACATCGGTTCCCGCGCTCCTATTGTTACAGAATAACCGCTCGACGCATTACCCATAGCAGCAATAATACAATAGGGCAACAGTTTCCACCGTGAATTGTGACGTTTCATGCCTTCTCTATCTGCTGTTTTGAGGCTGGGGCTGACAGCGTTCTACAATCTTGTGCTCCACATAGTTATAGGGCGGGACGTTTTGGCCGCCAAGCACCGCGAGACCGAGCCGGATGAGGCGCCCGCCATAGGTCTGGGCTTCATGCGAGACCGAGCCAATCAGTGAACTGCGCCGTGATGCTATTTCCTTTGCCGCTTCTTCGATATAGTCCTGGCCGACAATGGCGATGTGGCGCTCGCGTTTCAACTCCCTAGCGGCCTGCACTGCGCCCAGTGCGCTGGTATCCGTCACCGCCACGATGAGGATGGCGCGATCCCTGGGATGCCGACGCAGAAAGTCGAGGACCAAACGGTAGCTCGCTTCCCGCATTCCGCGGCCATCCATGCGTACAAAGGATTCAATGGGAATTTTCTGGATGAGAGAGCGCACGCCTTCGAACGCTCCCGTAATGCGGCTCAGGGCCAGCGGACCGGCTTCTTGCAGGTCGAGCCCCAGCACCCAGCTCACTTTTCCCGACCAGTTCTGCTTCGCATGGCGGCCTAGTAACTGACCCGCCTCAAAGCCGACGCGGAAATTGTCGACTCCAAAATAGACGGCATGGGGATGCGGAATATCGACGGCAATGAGAGGAATGCCCGCGCCGGCAATCTTGTCGCCGATGATGGCCGCCGCATGCTGATCTACTTGAAACTCGATGACAAGATCGACATTGTTGCGCACGAATTCATCCGCATTGCGCACGGCGATGGTGGGATCGTAATGATTGTCGAGCACCAGCAGGTCCACACCTGTATCGGCCGCCGACGCCTTCAGGCTTTTGGTGACCGCTTCAGAGAAAGGCATTTCGGTGGATTGGCAGCCGTAGCCGAACACGATTTTGCGCGGGTTGCTGATTGGGCGATATAAGCCATCCTGCGACTGCGCCAGATACCCGCGATGCACCAAGGTCTTTAGGATGCGATAGACCGTAGTTTTCGAAATTTGGCTCCGCTGGTGGATGTTTTCGAGCGACATCGGCTTCGCTTGCCGCTGGACCATCTCCAGGACATCGAGCGCCTTGGAAAGAACGGGAATCAGATAGAGCCGTTTGGGAGATTGTTTCGGCAAGCAGTCACCTATCGAGACGCATGTTTGAACCTACCAGACGATTGCCAATAAATTCTGCCGCGCCTTCTGCCGGGCCGTTTCAAGCGACAATCACCACGTCCAGCACGCGGGGGCCATGGACGCCCTGAATGCGGGTCATTTCAATATCGGCGGTCGCGGATGGGCCGGAGATCAAGGTGATCGGCTGCGTCCGATGCGGCTCGATCGCGCGTATTCCTTCGGGCACAGTTTCCAGAATGACGGCTGAATCGACAACGCAGAGATGATAGTCGGGAAGCAGCGTGAGAGCACGACGTCCAAGTGGCGATGGGTGACAGAGACCCAGCGTCCCCGTTATGGCGATGGCGACCGTGCAGCCCGTCAACACGCCATCGCAGGCTTCCATTTCTGCGTAGGAGAGTTCGTTGTCCGATACAAATCTAGCGCCGGTCTGCGGCAGCCAATTCGGATCGACGTCAGAGGACAATAGCATTGTCTGCTTATTTCTTTTTTGCAGGATTTCCGCGATGGTGCCGGCAACCTGGGCTGGCTGAGAGGAATATACGCCCGCACCGTATTCGCGCAGCCGCTCTGTAAAGAGTTCAATCCGGTCCGATTCTGTCAATAAACCGGCGTCGCGATAATTGCGCGGAATTTTTCGCCACGCTTCTTCTGCGCTGAGGGTTCGGGCGTCAGAGATACTAGCGCGATTGGCGGAGCGGATTCGCGCCAGAGTTTCGGCACGCGCGCTGAGAGGGTCGTTTGCGGAAACGTCCGGTTCGCGAGCTTCAGCCATGCGGCACCTCCGAAGATTCCGGCGAGACTTGGGGAGGGGACTTCGAAGCTGATTCAATTGCTGAGCGGGGGCGAGCCTGAAACCATTCGCGGAAACTCTGCGGAGGCAGCGGGCGAAGATCCCGGGTGCGGGTCCACCCGCCCAGGATGCTCGGCAGACGCTCGATCCAGCCGCTGCGGCGAATCCAGGGGCGCTGTGCGATGCGGCCGAATTGTTGCGCCAGCCGGAAACGAGTTTCGCTTAGAAACATCCATTGCATCGACCGCATGATGATCGCCTCAGGATGCAAGGCGCGGAGGGATCTTGGCCGTCCGGTGACAACTCGCCCACGGAGATGGATCAGAACTTCCGGGATATTGATCTTGACCGGGCATACCTCATAGCAGGCGCCGCAGAGAGTGGATGCGTAGGGAAGAGACTGACCGCGCTTCATCAGAGCTAACTGCGGCGTCAAGATGGCGCCGATCGGGCCAGCGTACACCGAGCCATAGGCGTGTCCGCCTGTTTGCCGATAGACCGGACATGCGTTCTGGCAGGCGCCGCAGCGAATGCAATGCAGAGTTTCGCGTGCTTCGGGATCGCGTAGGACTTCCGTCCTGCGATTGTCGAGTAGCACGACGTGAAACTCCTGCGGGCCATCCCCGGGATGCACGCCCGTCCACACGGAATTATATGGGTTCATCCGCTCGCCGGTGGCGGACCGTGGCAGCAGTTGCAGCATGACTTCGAGATCGCGGAAGCGCGGAATGATCTTGTCGATTCCTGCGACGGAGATCAGTTTCCGAGGTAGCGTGAGGCACATGCGCCCATTGCCTTCCGATTCCACGATGCAAACGCCGCCGGTCTCCGCAATCAGAAAGTTCGCGCCACTGATGGCAACCGGGGTCGAGAGGAATTGCTGCCGCAAGTAGACACGCGCCGCTTCCGCTAAATCCTCGGGCCGGTCGCCCAGGTGCGGCAAGTTCATGGCGCGCACAAAGAGTTCACGCACCTGATGACGATTCTTGTGCAGCGCCGGGACGACAATGTGCGATGGCTTATCATGACCCAGCTGCACGATCAACTCGGCAAGGTCGGTCTCAATCGGTTGAATTCCGGCCGCTTCCAATGCATGGTTCAGGCCAGTCTCCTCGGTTGTCATGCTCTTGATCTTGATGACTCGGCCGGTCGGATTCTGCGCCAGTTGGAGGACGATGCGATTGGCTTCCGCAGCATCGCGTGCCCAGTGTACATGTCCTCCCGCTGCTGTGCAGCGCTGCTCGAACTGCTCCAAATAGAAATCGAGATAGTCGAGTGAGTGGGCACGAATCTGACGCCCGGCCTCGCGCAACAATTGCCAATCCGGCATCTCTCCGACAACACGAAATCTTTTTCCCTGGATCACTCCGGTCGCGTGGCGAACATTCCCGCGCATCTGTGCATCGTGCAACAACGGCAACGCGGCGCTGGGGAAGTCCAGCGGCTGGTGTTCGCGCTCTGAAGTCGGCGTCATTAGTATGCGTCCTTCCGCGTAGCGGGAGAGATGCTGTCGCTTCCGAGAATGGTCGCAATGTGTTCGGTGCGCATTTTAGCGCGTTGCCGATGCAGCGCTCCGCCGATATGCATCAGACAGGAATTGTCGCAGGCGGTGCAGACCTCCGCCTGGGTCTTCTGAACGTACTGCAATTTTTCTTCGAGCATCGCTCCAGAAACATCGGCGTTTTTGATGGAGAACGTGCCACCAAAGCCGCAGCACAGATCGGTCGCTTCCATTGGAATCAGCTCGAGATCGCGCACGTTGCGTAATAAGCGGATGGGAACGTCGCCGAGATGCAGATTGCGCAGAGAATGACAGCTGGCGTGGTAAGTGACGCGGTGCGGATAGACGGCGCCCACATCTTCTATCCCAAGCCGATGCACCAGCAACTCCGTGAACTCATACACCCGCGGCAGCAATGCAGACACGTCTGATTGAAGGGTCTTGTCGCCTGAAGCCAGCGCAATTTTTTCGTAGTGTTCCCGCATCATGCCCACGCAGGAAGAAGATGGCACGCAAACAACCTCACTGTCGCGGAATATGTCGACGAACCGGCGGACCAGCGGCAGCGCCTCGGGCAGATAGCCAGTGTTGTAATGCATCTGGCCGCAACAGGTTTGTGCGTACGGGAAATCGATGGTGTGGCCCAGCCGCTCGAGTACACGCACGACTGCAATGCCTACCTCTGGGAACAGCGTGTCGTTGTAGCATGTGACAAACAAAGCGATGCGCATGAAAAATTCTGTTTCCGGGCGAATTGGACTTGTGCAGTCGTTTCCATGGTAGCGTAGTCGAGCGCACTTTTCTTTTCAATACGCGAACTGTTTTTACTGCATCTTTTCATGATGCGACAATTCTCATCGGGAGCGGCAATGCAGCAGCGCAGTCGGGCAGAGGATAATAGAGGAAGATGGCTATACAGAACACGCAAACAGAAACGTTGTCCACAGGGACGACCATGACCGGCGGCGCGCGCTTTCTTCGCGCGTGCCGCCGGCAGCCGGTCGATTGCACGCCGGTATGGTTTTTGCGGCAGGCTGGTCGCTACATGCCGGAATACCAGGCGGTTCGCCGGGTACATTCTTTGATAGAAATTTGCAAGTCACCCGCACTGGCCGCGGAGGTAACGATCACCGCTGCCGAAAAGCTCGACGTCGACGCGGCGATCATTTTCGCCGATCTTTTATTACCGCTCGAACCGATGGGCTTGGATTTTGAATTTCAGACGGGCGAAGGCCCTCAAGTCCATCGTCCGATTCGCAGCGCGGCGGACATCGACGCGTTGCGGATAGATCGCACAGCCGACCTCGGGTATGTGGCGGAAGCCATTGCCCGTGTCACGGCGCACTTTGGCGATCGCATGGGCATGATCGGCTTCTGCGGAGCGCCGTTCACGCTGGCCAGTTACATGATTGAGGGTGGCGGCTCCCGCAATTACATTGCAACCAAATACCTGATGTATAACGATCCGGCGGCGTGGGCGGCGCTGATGCAGAAGTTGGCGACGGTGCTGGCGGACTATGCTGCGCAACAGGTTGAGGCGGGCGCGGATGTCATCCAGATTTTCGATAGCTGGGCGGGCGCGCTTTCTGTTACGGATTACAGGGAGTTTGTCCTGCCGATTACGCAGGAGCTGGTGCGGCGGGTGCAGGCGCAGGGAGTGCCTGTCATTTACTTTGGCGTCGATACCGCGAGCCTGCTGCCGAGTATGCGCGAGACCGGCGCCGATGTCATCGGGCTCGACTGGCGGATCCCGCTCGATGCAGGCAGGCTGGCTATCGGCGAGCATTGCGCGGTGCAGGGCAACCTTGATCCCATCGTGTTGTTCGCGCCGGAAAGTTTATTGCGCGCTCGCGTGGAAGAGGTGTTACGGCAAGCCGGCGGAATGCCGGGGCACATTTTCAACGTGGGCCACGGGATTGTACCTGGAACCCCGGTAGAAAATGTGCAGCGTGCGGTTGGCTGGGTGAGGGAAATTTGTGCGCAGTTGAAAGCAGAGTCAGCGGACCTGGGACGCGAGCCAGCACTGGGGCAGAGATGACCCCCGCAAGCGAGATTGACCGCAAATTTGCAGTGCTGCTCCTGGCGCACGGTACGCCGGAGACGGTCGAAGAAGTTCCTGAATATCTGAAAAATGTGGTGAGCGGTCGGCCCATGCCTGCCCATGTTGTGGAAGAGATCCAAAGCCGCTACGCGCAGATTGGCAAAAGTCCGCTGACCGAGTGGACGCTGAAACAAGCGGCCTCCCTGCAGAAAAAGATCGGGCTTCCCGTGTATGTGGGGATGCGCAACTGGAAGCCGTATATCGCGGACACGGTCCGCAGCATGAGGACCGATGGGGTGACGGATGCGGTTGCAATCTGCCTGGCGCCGCAAAATTCGCGTACCAGCGTGGGCCTGTATCGACGGGCCGTGTATGCCGAAGCGGGGACTGCACTGCAGGTGTGGTTCATCGATGGATGGGCCGACCATCCTCGTCTGGCAGACGCGTTTGCCGAACGTCTTCGGCCGATCTGGCTGGAAGCATGCCGGGTTGTCGGAGCGAAAGTTCCGGTGTTGTTCACCGCCCACAGCGTGCCGTGTAGAACGATTCAAGATGGAACGGCACCAACGCAATCGAGCGAAGTGCCGCAGCCACACGACGGGCAGAGCAGAAATTCCAAATCATTTTCCGGCGGCGTTCGTCCCACAGTTCCGGAGCGCTCCTATGCGCTCCCGCCCGGCGCATCCGCCGGACCCGATCCGTATGCAATCGAGACGAAACACACCGCGAGCATGGTTGCGGAGCGCCTCTCTGCGGATGGGCTGACGCCGCAGGATTGGTACTTCGCATTCCAAAGTCAGGGAATGTCGGGCGGCCCATGGATCGGGCCCACAGTCGAGCAGACGCTCGAATGCCTCCATAACGAAGGGCATCGCGGCGTGGTCCTGCAGCCGATCGGTTTCCTGTGCGATCACGTTGAAATTTTGTATGACATCGATATTGCTTTTCAAGGGTTGGCGCGGCGGCTGGGATTACAGTTATTTCGACCTGAATCTCTGAACGGCTCTCCTTTGCTGACCGCTGCGTTGGCTGATCTGGTCTCACGCGGAATGTTGCAGCTTGGTGTCGCGCACTTGGAAACCGACCCCGTCGGCGGAAGACCTACCCAAAAATGAAGCGAATCGCCATCATTGGCGGAGGCATTGCTGGACTTTCGGCTGCCTATGAACTCGCGTTTCAACAGCGCGCGGGAGCGCCGATTGAGTTTGTTCTTTTCGACGCTGCTTCTCGCCTGGGTGGGACTGTCGAGACCGTACGGCGCGACGGTTTCGTCATCGAATGCGGACCGGATAGCTGGGTGACGGAAAAACCCTGGGCACGCGATTTGGCGCTGGAGCTTGGCTTGGAGGGTGAGTTGGTTCCTTCCCGCGATGACAGGCGCAAAACATATCTTGTCCAAGGCCGTGCGCTGACTGCGATGCCGGACGGCATGCGCATGATGGTGCCGGTGCAGTGGGCTGGCGTGTTGGATTCGCCACTGTTCAGCTGGCAGGCGAAGCTTGCCTATCTGCGCGAGCCGAAGCTGGCGGAGCAGTTGAAAACAAGCGCCCTCGATGCCGCTAGCTCCTCCCGCGATGAATCGGTGCGAGATTTCGTCTTTCGCCACTTTGGATCAGAGGTTGCGGATACGATTGCAGCGCCGCTGCTGGCTGGCGTTTTTGGCGGGGATATCGCAAGCTTGAGCGCGCGTGCTGTTCTCCCAGCCTTCGTGGCATTGGAGCGGGAGCATGGAAGTTTGGTGCTGGGCCTGCGGCAGCGCAGGCAGGCTGGGGATGCCCCCGCGGCGATTTTCACTACCCTGCGCCACGGACTGGCAGGACTCGTCGAGGGAATGGAATCCCATATTCCCGCGAGCGGCATTCAGCGTGGAATGGTCGTGGCGTCCATCGAGCGTACCGGCGAGGGATGGGTGGTTCATCGAGCATCCGCGCCGGGAGCATCTCATCTCGCATCGCAAACATTCGATGCTGTTCTAGTGGCAACTCCTGCCAAAACTACGGCGAAACTGTTCGGGGCAATCGACGAACGCATCGGGGAATTGCTGCCGCAGCAGTCATCCTCCGCCATTGTTGTGGCGCTGGCCTTTTCTGCGGACCAGGCCTCGGTGATGCGCATTCCTCGTGGATTCGGATTTCTGGTTCCACAAACCGCGGCGCAGTACGGACCGTACCAGCCCATTTCGGATGATGACATGGAAGCCATCGCCCGGCGTGCGCTGCTCGCATGCACATTTGTCGATCAGAAATTTCCGCAGCGCGCACCGGAAAACTCTGTGTTATTGCGCGCATTCTTTGGTGGTCCTTCCGTCGCGCCCTTGTTGACTGAGAGCGATGCCACGCTGCTTAAGCTGGCGCAGACAACCCTTGGGCGGATCGTTGGCAAGCTGCAGGAACCCTCGATTGCGCTGGTTCGACGCTGGCCGGACTCTCTCCCGCTCTATGAAGTTGGCCATTTGAATCGTATGGCGGAGCTCGACGTTCGCATGTCCCAGCTTCCTCATGTGCGTCTCATCGGCAATGCCTATCGCGGGGTGGGATTGCCCGATCTGATTCACTCGGGACGAACTACCGCTCGTGAACTGGTGGCCGGCTTGATCGGTTCTTGACGAGTCTTCAGACGACCAGCCACTTTTCCGGTCTACTCATATTTCAGAGATTCCACGGGATCCATTTGCGCGGCGCGGGTGGCCGGCAAGGTTCCAAACAAGACCCCAACCATCATCGCTGTACCCAGAGAAATCACAACCGACCAGGGTGAAATGGGGATGGTATAGGCGGGGAGAAAAAAACGCACTGAGAGCGGAAGGGCGAGCCCAAGCAATGTACCGACGATGCCGCCACTGAGCGAAATGAGAATAGCCTCGGCAAGAAACTGCAATTGCACTTCGCGATACGTGGCGCCCACCGCTTTTCGGATGCCGATTTCGCGAATGCGCGATCGCACCGTCGCCAGCATGATGTTCATAATGCCCACCCCGCTGACGGCGAGCGTGACGGCGGAAACCAGCAGCAGTACGAGCGTCATAATGTCCGCGATGTGGGCCGCAGTATCCACGAGAGCTGTGTATTCGACCACGTCATACACGGAGCCTGGGCGGTGCCTGGACTGAATGACTTTGGCAATTTCATCTCGCGTCCGCGGCGTATCGCTGAAATTTTTAACAGAAAAGAACAACTGCTTTACGGCGTCGGTTCCGGTGAAATATCGCCCCACCGGGTAGGGAATCAGGATCGTTTGTTTTGAAATTTCCGACATCCCCCACGTATTGACCCGTTCTTTGAAGACTCCAATGATGGTGAAGGGAATCCCTCGGATGGTAAAGGTCTGGTTGATGGCTCGATCCGCGTTGCCGAATAAGCTTTCCGCAAACGGGACCGTGACCACAGCCACTTTGGCATGGCTGACGGTGTCCTCTTCATCGAAGAAACGTCCGGAGAGGACCATCAGGTTGCGAACTTTTTTATATTGCGGAGAAACACCCAGAACAAGGATGTCTTTCACTTTTCCGTCCCCGAAGCTGATCGGGACTTGCATCTCCAGCATGGGTGAAGACCAGATAATGCCGGGCACCTGCTCGTCGACCGCGGTCAGGTCGTCATTGGTGAGAAAGTCTGGATTCATGCCGCCGCACTGACAGTCCGCGACGATCATGTTCGCGCCGATGCCCTGGATCAGGTTGATTGCGTATTGCCTGCCGGTGAGACCAATGGTGGCCACCAGGATCACCGAGGCCGAACCCATGACCATGCCGAGCGCTGTCAGAGCAAAGCGCACTTTATTATTGCGAAAGCTGTCGAAGGCGAGAGACAGGATCTCGCTCAGTACCATGGTCTGTTTGGCGCTGGCAAGCGTTCGTGCGAAAGAGTGGCTGTGCGTTTCGACTGGATTCATCGCTCAATGGGAAAACCGGCGAACAGCGAGACAGCGGAAAACGGATTTCCGCCTTCGCTACCCCTGAATCGCCTATCTAAGGATACTGCCTGCGTGGTCTTCGCATGGGCTTCGGCCAGGGCTGTTTGCGGCAACTCGCTGTCTCTGGTCGAAACGCCGGCGGTGTAAGAAGTCCTCACGGGGAATTCGTAGACGTTGGCAACAAGGGGCAAGAAGTTGGGGAGGTTCGTCTTCCGCCCCGGTGCTGCGGGAGAGATGTTGAGAAGCTTATAGGAATTCTGCTTACCGGCCAATCACCATGACGACGAAGCTGCCGGGCAGAATGCTGGGACGTGGACGCGGGCGATCCACTGTAGCCGCCGGACGAGGACCGAAGTCGGCAGTCACGACGTAGATTTTTCCAGATGCCCCATCGAACTCCATGGTGCGGGCGCCGCGCTTGGTGGGCAGCGTCTGAAGCACAGTGTAGGCATTCGGCGAATCCTCGTGAACGACACTCAGCGTTCCTTCGCCGTTCGAGCTGAAAGCCAACTGATGTCTGGGGTCGAAGCGGGCCGCATCGGGACCGTCGCCTATGGTCGGTATAGCGACAACCTTTCCAGTGTTGGCGTCGACCACAGCCATCTTCCCGTCGCAGACAGCAAACAGGCGGCGATGTTTTCTGTCTATGGCGAGGCCGGATGGACCCTCGCAGGGAGCGATGGGCCATGAGGCCAGAACTTTATGCGTTTTGGCGTCGATATGAACGATCTGGCTGAGGTCCTCAATGTTGTCGTAGATTGAGCCTTTGCCGTCGGCTACTGGAAACTCAGGCTTGCCTGGGAGCGGTACCGTTGCGACGATCTGGTGCGAGGAATCGTCAATTACCGTGGCGCTTTTGCTGCGTCCATTGAAGGCCCATACCGTCTGCGTGACTGGTTCGAAGACGATGCCATCGGGATTGGTTCCTGCGGGAACACGCTGGAGGATGGAATTCGTCTTGCGGTCGAACACCACAACTTCATTCGCGCCGCCGTCGCTGATGTATCCGAACTTGCCAGAGGTATCGAACGCTACGCCATGCGTGCCCTTGAGTCCAGTGATGTCGGCCGCGACCTTGCCCGAAGCGGTGTCAAGGACGAGGACATGACTTCCCCTGGTCACGTACAGCAGTTTGCTCATTGGGTCCACTGCGAGATAATCCCAACCGCCGTCGCCTCCAATCTTCCATTGCGCCGTAATGTGGTATGGGCCTTGCGCCATAGCCATGCCGGTGCCAACGATCGTGAACACGGCTGAGCTGGCTGCCAGCAGATAGAGACCCCACAGCTTGAGATTCCAATGCGGCTTCAGAATTCTTTCCATATGCTCCTCCGGGCCAATTGCGAGTGCCTTCTCACAAGCGGCAACTGCAATATTAGCTGTCCAGGCTGAAGACAGGCTGAAGATGAGGCACGGTCTTGGCTGCCGGCACCGTGACACACAGCCGCGTGCCGCGGCCCGGCTCGCTGCGAATCTCGATTGTTCCGCCATAGGCATCGACAATCGCCTTGCAGATGGCCAGGCCGAGGCCAGTTCCTCCCGTAGTTCTAGCGCGGGAGCGGTCGCCACGATAGAAGCGGTTGAAGACGAACGGCAGGTCGGCGGGATCGATGCCTTCGCCAGTGTCTTCGATTGTCATCCGAGCCGTCGTCTCCGTTGCTTCGGTGCTCAACGTGACGTTGCCGCCGGAAGGAGTATGCTGAAGCGCGTTTAGAACAAGGTTGAAGGCGAGGGTCTCGCATTCCTCAGGCGGCAGCAGTGCGTCGACGTTTTCGTTGAGGTTCAGTTGAACGCGAATACCGCGCAGCGTGGCTAAGGAGTCGAGTTGAATGGCGATCTCGCGAAGGGCTTCGCTCAGATTTGTCTGGCCGCGGGGGGCAAGTTCGCTAACAGCGCTTTGTTCGAGGCGTGCGAGGGTGAGGAGTTTCAGGACCAGTTCTTCGAGTCGTTCGCAATCGACCAGGCAAGATTGGAGTCCGCGGCGATATTCTTCGACCGAGCGAGGTCTCGAATCCAGCAGCTGAAGCGATGATTTGATGATGGTGACAGCGGTCTTGAGCTCGTGGGCTGCATCATTCACAAAGGTACGCTGCTGATTGAAGGAATCTGCCAGCTTGCGCATCGAGGATTCGAGCGCACGCGCGAGAACGGCCAGTTCGGACACCGCCAATGTCTGTTGCGGAGCCTGAAAATCCCAGGATGGCGGCGAAATGGCTGCGGCTTGTGCCGCCAGCGATTCGAGCGGCGCCATGCCTCGACGCAGCAGAAAATACAGGGCGATGCCAGTCAGCAGCAGCACCAGAGAGTTCGAGAGCAGCAGAAACCTCCCGGCGTCTGCAAGGTCATGTTCTATGGGCTTGAGCCTGGCGGCATAGTCGATGATCACGGGACGCGAAATGCCGGGGTGATCGTTGTTCTGATCTACCTGGCGTACGCCATGCAGCACCAAACCGCGATACTTGTGGTTCCGAAAGCGGAAATTCTTTCCGCGGACGCTTTCGCTGAATTGGCCTTGAAGCTGGTTATCCCACTGCGGTGATTGTCCCAGCACTCGTCCCGACGGCTCCCGCACCTGGTAGAGATCATCGCGCCGCAGGTCGATGGAATTTGGCGCGAGCATGACGTTGTCGGAGTTGTCTTCCGCGTCTTGAACGGCTCCGAGAAGGGAGTCGGCACGTCCGCGCAGCATCACGTCGAAGGTCTGCAGGTGTTGGTGCCGTTCATATAGGAGCGCCACGCCCGTTGTACAAATCGCAAGTAGCGTCTCCACCAGGAGAACTGTCACGATGAGACGGCGGGTGAGAGAGTATGTCTTCATAACGGGGGCACGTAGGATGGATCGGGTGAAGAAGCCAGCAGACGGTAGCCGCGTCCGCGCAGGGTCTCTAGAAATTGTGTTGGTGGAACCTGGGTTAAAGATGCTCGATTCAGCTTGCGCCGCAGGTTGGAGACGTGTGCCTCGATGACATTCGAGTGATGCTCCCAGTTGTAGTCATAGAGATGTTCGAGGAGAGTCTGCTTGGAGATAACTGAGCGGGGGCGGTGGCTCATGTACTCCAAAATGCGGTATTCAGTGGGAGAAAGTTCCAACTCTACCCCTTGATGCATGACGGTTTTCTCGACGGTGTCGACGGCCAGATCGCCGACGTGGAGGATTGGATGGCTGACGCCTTTTCCACGGCGAATGAGCGCTTTGGCGCGGGCAATCAACTCGCCGAGATCGAAGGGCTTGCCCAGATAGTCGTCGGCGCCAGTGTTCAGCAATTCGACAACAGACGCTTTGGTAGTGACTGCGGTCAGAATCAGGACCGGGGTTCGATGGCCGCGCGCACGGATTTGTTTGAGAACCTCGGGGCCGCTCATTTTTGGCAGCATCAGATCGAGCACGATCAGATCGTAATCCCCGATCATCGCGAGATGCGCACCTTCGTCGCCGTCATGGGCGAGATCGACCGCGTAGCCGGGACCTTCTTTGAGCGCGGCTGCAATGTTTTCCGCAAGGCGACGTTCGTCTTCAATGAGGAGAAGGCGCATAGTTTCTTCTACCGGAATAAGGTTAATCCTGGCTGAAGGTCTCTGCCCGCGCTTTCCGCGCAACGCATCTATCTGCTGCTGTGCCCCAGCGAATGATCAGGCCAACTCCAGGTCGATCTTTTCCGTTGTGCGATCGAGTTTCAGTATTCGGAAGCTGCGAATCTGGCCCTCTGCGAGCGGTTCCGACTGCTTGCCGGAAGGCGTCGCGCCGCCCTTCCAGCGAGCCTGCAGCATCGATGTCAGGGCGGACAGGTCTGCCCCGGCGCTGTTCTTGTTTTCTGGCGTGGACGGAGCCTTTGTCGCGGTTCGGCAAGTGGCGCGAATTCCTTCGCCTAGCTCGATAGTGGTCGCTTCGGGGGACTGCTTGACGACTCGACCGGATACCACATCGCCCTCGTTGTGCTCGTCTAGATATTCTCCGAGGCTGGTGGGAACCAGTTGCTTGATACTCAGCTTGATCTGCCGCTTTTCCACATCGACAGCGAGCACCTGCGCCTTCACGATTTGGCCAGCTCGCAGTACATCCTGCGGATGATCGATATGCTTTTCGGCACTGATCTCACTGACGTGAACTAATCCCTCCACGCCCTCTGTCAGCTGGACGAATGCGCCGAACTTCATCAGCTTCGTGACCGGGCCTTCGATGGTCGAGCCGACAGGAAACCTTTGCAGCGCTTCTATCCAGGGATCGCCGAGTGCCTGTTTCAGTCCGAGAGAAATACGGCGCTCGCCGGGACTTACGGATAAGACGATTGCGTCCACAGTGTCTCCGGGCTTAAGAATGTCGCTGGGCTTGCGAACCTTCTTCACCCATGACATCTCTGAAACATGGATGAGGCCTTCAATCCCGGGTTCCAGCTCGACGAAGGCTCCAAAGTCCATCAAACGCGTGACAGTCCCGGTGATCCGCCGGCCTGCCTGATATCGCTCGGTTGCCGAATCCCACGGCTCCGGTCCAAGCTGTTTGAGTCCAAGAGAAATGCGCTTGCTCTCTGGATCGACCTTGAGAATCTTGAGTTGAAGTTGCTGGCCGACCGACAGCACGTCCTCCGGAGCATTCACGCGGCTCCACGAGATATCACTGACATGCAGCAGACCGTCGATTCCGCCCAGGTCGACAAAGGCCCCATAGGTGGCGAGACTTCGGACCTGGCCACTGACGACGTCGCCTTCCTTGAGTTCGAAATAGCGGTTCTGTTCGAGGCTACGCGCCTGTTCTTCGGAGACCACGCGGCGGTCGACCACCACGTCCTCGTCGGCGACATCCAGCTTGATGATGCGGCAGGTGATCTCCTGACCGACAAGCTTCTCCATCTCGGCGGCGTCGCGCACTCCACTGCGGGAAGCGGGCATAAAGGCGCGCACGCCCACATCGACGTTAAAGCCGCCTTTCACGACTCCCGTAACGGTTCCCACGACGGCAGACTTCTGCGCGAAAGCTTCTTCCAGGGATGACCAGTCTTTGGGCTGGGTCACGTGAAAACGAGTCAGCTCATAGTAGCCTTCGAGGTTGCGGCCCTTCACTGAGACCGGAAACTTGTCGCCTGACGCAATTCCCTCGGCGTTGTTCTCAAATGCGCCGCGGGGCAGAATCCCTTCGGCCTTGTAGCCGATGTCCAGGTACACAAATTCGGCGTCGACGGAGACGACGGTACCTTCGAGCTGACTGGTGCCACCCTCTGCGCGGTGGGAATGGTTGTGCTCAAACTGCGCAAGCAGCTCGCCGAACGATTCGGTGGGGGATTCCGAGGTTGGTTCAACCGGTGACGATGGGTTTGGTGTGATCTCGTTGGACATGATGGTTACCGTACCATTTTGTCACGAGCTACCAGGGGCCAGCGAAATTCCAGGCGCAAAGTTGCGCGTCGTTCGCAAATATGGGCTTATGCAAATGTCACACGATACGTCCGCTTCCCCTCCAATGTGACGCCGATACTGCCGTCGGATTGAGGCCGCAGGAGCACTTTACTCCCACTGGCGACGCTGCGAATCTTCTGTCCGGCCGGTGCGCGCAGGCGAAGTTCGCCTGAGAAATCCGGTCGAATCGAGGCAGCGGCTGCCTTGCCATTTTCCCACCGCAGATCGATTGTGGCGGAACCGCGGGCGCGCAGTCCCTTCACTTCTCCTGAGGGCCACGCCGCGGGTAACGCCGGCAGCAGATCGATGACGCCGGTATGGCTTTGCATCAGCATTTCGGCAATCGATGCAGTTGTGCCAAAGTTTCCATCAATCTGGAAGATCGACGTTTTACCCGACGGATGCGTATCGAGCAAGTTCATATTCGTGCTGTGCTTCATCAGCATGATTAAAGATTCCCACGCCTTATCGCCGTCGGCCAGGCGCGCCCACAAACCGATCGCCCAGGCGCGGCTCCAACCAGTGTAGGCGCCACCGTTGTCCAGCCGCCGCTGCAGCGAGGTGCGCGCCGCTCTTGCCAGCTCCGGCGTACTGCGGGGCGTAATTTCGCTGCCTGGATACAGCGGATACAGGTGCGACATGTGCCGCTGACCGGGCGTGCTCTCGACAAAATCGATGGACCATTCCTGCAGCTGGCCGTATCTGCCAATTTGATAAGGAACCAGCCGGGCGCGCGCGGCAGCGAGCTTCGCCGCAAACTCCTGATCGATGCCGAGCTCCGTCGAAGCGTGGATGCAGTTGGTGAACAGCTCCCGGATGAGCGCCATATCCATGGTGCAGCCTGCGCTGGTCATGGCGCGCCTGCCATCCGGAGCCATGAAATCGTTCTCCGTCGATTCCGACGGGCAGGTGGTGAGATGGCCGTTTCCACCCCAGTTGCGATCATCAATCAGCCATGCAAGGAGGAACTCCGCCGAACCTTTCATCAATGGATACGCGCCTGTGCGCAGAAATTCGCGATCGCCGGTGAAAAGATAATGGTCGTACAGATGGGAGCAGAGCCACGGCCCGCTCATGCACCAGTTGGCCCATGTGGGCGCGCCGACGCCCATTCCTACCGGGTTTGCAGCTCGCCAGAGATCGATGTTGTGATGCGATACCCATCCCGGCAGGCCATACGTTTCCTTCGCAGCGCGCGCGCCGGTGTGGCTGAGGTCTGCGACAAGCCGTAGCAGCGGCTCGGTGCAATCGCTCAGATTGCAGGTCTCCGAAGGCCAGTAATTCATTTGCACATTGATGTTGGCCGTCCAGTTGCTGCTCCACGGCGGCTGTACCTGGTAGTTCCATATACCCTGCAGATTCGCCGGCTGCGTGCCCGGTCGCGAACTGCTGATGAGCAGGTAGCGTCCGTACTGAAAATAGAGAGCCAGCAGAGACGGATCGGGAAGGGTCGCGAAGTTTTTCAATCGCTGGTCAGTCGGCAGTGGGGCCGTCGGGTTTGGTCCCAGCGTGAGCGATACGCGCTGGAAGAGCTTCCGGTAATCCGACATGTGCCGCCGCAGCAAGGCTGGATAACTCTGCTGGAGCGCGGCATCGAGTTGCCGGCTGGCGCGGGCGTTCACGAGAGCCTGGGGCGTATCCGGCTTCTGGTCGAATCCGCGGTACCCGGTTGCGGCGGTCAGCAGGATCGTGCATGTCGTTGCGTCGTGGATGAAAAGTTTGCTTCCGTCCGCCGATAGCCTGCCCCCGTCAACATTCGCTTGCAGCGCGGTGGCGTAATACATGCCTTCACCCGGGACATCGGAAAATACCACCGGATCCTCGCTGTCAGGATGACCGGCCCCGGCAACATGTCGTGCGGCTTTGCCCGCAAGTAGCAAACGGTTGCCGCCTTGGGTCTGGGTCGATTTCACCAACGCGCCATCCATCCACACGGTTGCGTTCAACTGGCCGGGTTGGCTGGCAGAGATGCGCAGAACAATTGCCTGATCTGGAGCGGACGAAAACGCTGTGCGCTCAAATTCGACATCGCCTACCATGTAGCGACAGGTCGCCACCGCCGATTCGAGATCCAGTTCGCGGCGGTACCCCGTCACCGTGCCCGGATGGGTGCAATCCACGTGCAGATTGCCGATCGGTTGATAGGCCTCGGCGAATAGGCCCTGCATCTTTTGGCAGAGACGGTCGGCTTGGTGATAATCCTTTTGTTCGAGCACTGCCTGGCGTATTGCGGGCAGATAATTTTTCGCATCTAGATTGTTGCCATCCACCGGAAGGCCCGACCAGAGCGAGTCTTCATTCAACTGTAGCGTTTCTTTTGCGGGATCAGTGGGAACCGGACCGGCTGCGTGATCGGCCTTCGGGTCCCTGGGATCGATGGGGTGGACTGCGCCTCCGCCGTAGACCATGGCTCCTAAACGACCGTTGCCGATGGGCAGAGCGTCCACCCACTGCGAGGCAGGACTGGTGTACCACAGCTTCAGGTCGGCAGGTTCATCGGTGGAGGACTGGGCGAATCCAAAGCGCTGGGCCAGCGATAGAGTTCCGGCAGCCGTGGAAGCGGTGACGAGGAAGCGACGGCGCGTGAATATACTCATCAGGTATTTCCTTGTCTGGAAGCGAGGGAACCAGCCGGCATGGAATTCTTACACCACGGAATTGTATCGGATGCGGGCACGTGTCGCGGCGCATGTAAAAAGAGATGGCGTTCCGCGCCGAGCGTGGCAAGAATATTGGTCCGCCCGCGAAGCGACGATTTGAAACGGTCTGCGAATCAAGCGTGATTGAGGGTTCGATCTCGAGATAGGTCCCTGCTACTTCTGCACGAAGAACTCTGTCATCGGAGGCGCCGCGGTCGCAGCACCAGGGGGATTCGACAGCCCAAGCAACTCCATCTCCGTGCGCAACATGCTCTGATGTTGATAGACTGTGCCGGACGTTTGCGTGTAGCCCGCATTGACATCAGGTCCCCAGAGTACACACGCGACATGCCCCCCGCCGTAGGCGGTATCGCTGGTTGCCGCTTCATCGAAATCCACGATCAGAACGCCGTCCCCGCCTGGTTCGAATGCCGAATAGGTGGACAAGGGGTCGATGACATTCGACTGCAACCATGTGTCCGCTTGTTGAGGAGTTCCATTGTGGGCATCGTCGTCAATATTTGGAACAATGAAGGAATACTCCGGTAACGTGCCATCAGCTACATCGGTGGCAAACTGCGTAAATGGCCAGATGTGTGCATTCGCCACCTGCTGACTGTCGGCAATATCGGACAACATCGCAAACGGATTGTGCCGGATCAGGTATAGTCCGGTATTTCCTCCAAGATATCCCTGGGTGATGCCTTCCGCATAGATTTTGAAGGAGACACCAGAAGCCAGCATCCGCCGGGCCATGTTGTCTACATTCCATACGGTGGTGGAACTGTCGTTGTTCGTCAGTAACTGCCCTGTCGTCAGCATGAAATAGTTTCCGATCGAGGGATGCGTGTTCGCGTAGTAGTTGGTCGCGAGAGCCCCGATGCTGATTAGATGATTCAGGTTCGGCCAAACGCTGGTCTGGCCCACTACGGTTGAATAGCTTTGATTTTCTTCCATCACGAGCACCACGTGCTTGCTCTGCGGTGTTTGAGCTTGTACGACGATTGTCGCGCTACCTGACTTATTTGTGTCTTCGGTGCTTGTCGCGGTCACTGTCACAGTGGCGGCCGAACCTGGCGCGGTGAAAAGCCCGCTTGCGCTGACCGTGCCGGTGCTAGTACAACCGGGAGACCCCCCGGCTCTGCCGGGGAGGCAGTAGAAGTTTGACAGATACGGGAGTCCATCCAAGAAACTCCGAGACGTGAGCCGCCAAGCACACGCAAAGGAGAATCTGGATGG
>JAJYSV010000044.1 GCA_021793405.1 Acidobacteriota bacterium | reverse complement strand
TGCTGCCTTGGAATGTCGCCGCACCTCACTCTCAGAGCAATCTTGCCTGATCTCAAGTGTCCACTTGCCAACTTATGGACACTTGAGTTCCCAGCCTACCCCTCACGGCCCACTCCGGACGCTTACGTTCCTCGTGCAACTCCGCGTCCCGATCCGGCCTCGGCTCATATCGATAGCTGGCTCGATCCATGCACAGCAGCTTGCAAGCCCTGCGTTCGCTCACACCGTGTTCGGCCTGAGCGAACACAATATCCTCTCTCAGGCCGGCAAGCTCCAGCCGTTTTTTCAAATCACCGACTTCAGCACTTCCCGGTCCAGGCTCAGATCGGCAACCAGCGACTTCAGCCGCCGTTTCTCATCTTCCATCTGCCGCAGCCGCTGCGCATCGCTCACGTCCATCCCGCCGAAGTTCGACTTCCAGCGGTAGAAAGTGGCTGCGCTGATCCCATGCTCCCAGCACAGATCCGCCGTTTTTACCCCGGCCTCATGCTGCTTCAAAATCCCCATGATCTGCGCTTCCGTAAACCGGCTCTTCTTCATCCGTTCTCCTCGGCCCACAACCGCTAGACCCTATTATGGGAGAACTCTCACGCCTGCTGGACTAATCGGAGGAAGACAGCTCAACACCGTGACGCAATTCCACGTTCAAAATGAGATGCCGCTCGCATAGCGCTCACGGGTTACCTGACAACAAGCCTACTTATTCTGAACTGGATACAATGTCACGACTCGATTCATATACGGAATAAGCTGCACCGGACCCTCCAATCCGCAGATATCGATCGCCGACAAAATAGGGTGGGAAGTTCCAACGGCTCGGCCATTTGCTTCTGTATCCGTGACTACAATCTTCAACTGATTCTGCCCAGCCTTGATAAATTTTGAAATATCCAGCTGATAAGGCTGCCAGACTAGTGTTCCAGCATGCTTGCCATTCACATAAACGTCTGCAACGGAACTTACGCGACCAAGGTCGATCAAGATACGTTCATGAAGAAAAGATTCCGGGACTATAAACGTCTTGGTATAAATCGCAGTCCCAGAGAAATTAGCAAGTCCAGTGTGTGTCCACGGTTGAAGTGAGAAAGGAGTAGCACCCGTCACAAATTGCACAGACGAATCCAGTAGATCACCACTATGCGCGATGATGACGAGGAAATTCTTTCGGCCATTGAGAAATCTACGTATATCGACGGGGTCCTTTCCCTTCGAGCTGACATCGTGGCCGTTAACCATCATTTGATAGGGGCTATGGAGATCTGGGGGCACAATCGCTACGCAACCAGGCGGTATCTGTATTCGATACCATCGCATAGACTTTCCTTCGGAAGTCGGTCCGTGCACGCTCTGCGGTATTATGCTTGCGAACACGTTGGGTAGGCTATTCCCCTTCTCATCCGCAACTCGGAAAGAGAATCCATAAAACCCACTTGATACACCACGCCCTTTGCCAACCTTGATGAGGACCTCATTCCAGCCGGCATGTAGATCCACCTGAATGCGATCTGCCCAGTTGTCGTTGAGTTCATACCAAAACGGTGTTCGCAACTGTTCGAACACCTCCTTATGGTTTAGCCAGATCCGGTCCCAGTTATCGGCGGCAACAATAAATTGTGCTTGTTGACTCGACGGAGAATACAAGTATGTATGGGCATAACTGACAACCCAATTGTCTGTGTCTGTCAACAATTCCGGATTAAACTGAACGATGTACCCCGAGTCAGAGAATTGCCCGCCCTTGATTTTCATCCAGATGCCCCAGTCTTCTAGCGCCAGATGGGGTTCATTTCCGTAATAGTCTTTCCAGCCAACCATTCGACCGTTCAAGCCAACATATTGTTTGCTTACATCGAATTCAGTCTCCGGTGGATAACTTGTTGTGAACCCATTGTTATCTGGATTCGGAAAAGGGCCGATCATCTGCCAGTCGCGTATAGTGGTTTGTTCCATGCTTAACCACAGAGATGGCCATCCTGTATCGTCAAATTCTGCCTTCTCCCAGCCAAACATCTTTCCCTCGGCTCTGGAGGCATCATTCACTTTCGCGTAAGGCACCGATATGCGCGCTGGTTGTGGACGAAATTGCCATTCACCAGAGAGAATGACAGGTCGCAGATCGTTACCTGCCACCTGAGCGCTATAGAAATCGTTTCCTTTCCGCATCTTAATATAGGTCTGAGACACGCTGGCGGGTCCGGATAAATGCACATCGATTGAATTGCTCTGATGAACGACGTCGTCTACATTTTCCGCATTGGTACTTACTAGTACCGCGTTCTGAGAATCTCCAGATAGCGGACGAAACACAATGTAGTAAGCATCCCATGGAGTCAAATTCAGCCTGACATCTGTTCCTGAAGAGTCGTTGACATAAAACAGCGGCTCGCGTTCTCCTGTCAGAGCATTCCATTTTTCCGGCACTCCCTTGACCGAGAAGTGCACTTGATTGATTCGAGCACTATCCGTGTCGTTTACTATCCAATAATAATCACTCCGCAGCTTCCGACGATGCTCAAAATACAGGTGTCCCGATGGTCCGGATACAACCTGGACGTCCTTCGGTGTTGTCGCACCAAGAACGCTAATGAGCGTGTCGACCGAGTCTGCGATGTAGTAGGCCCCGCCAGCGTGAAATTCTCGCTGATTTGCTAAAGAAGCGTTCGGAGCTGAAGCACTTACGCCAAATAAAGACTCTATGCCAGTTTTAATGACAGAATCGTTTCCTCCCGCTTCTGGCGATGACTTTGGCAGTAGTCTAATCGCAAGAATTGTTCCTCCAGCATTGTGGAATTCCTGAAGCTTCTTCAGTGTTCTTCGACTGAGCGTTGTGATGGGGGGAATGATAATCGTCCGAAACCTCTGTGGACCAATTACCAATTGGCCTCCATCAATACTCGCGTTGTCAATGTACTGATCGTCGGCAATATTGTAATCCCAGTGATGATTAGCTAACTCAAGGATTATACGGGTGTAATAATCGTTAATTAGGATTGTTCTATTCTTCCAGGCCGCCGGCTGACCAATCTGTTGATATTTTGTAGATCCGGAGAACAGTGGCTCTGTATGTGCCCACATTGTCGTAATCGGATAATACAGTAAGACGTTCGTCACATGATGACTCTCGGCGTTCATGTAGCTGATCCGTCGAGTGTAGTCAGCATAATAATGAAAATAGGACCAATAAGGCTGGTGCAACCAGTCAGGAGGATAATTGGCACGATTTGTGTCGTAGTCGAAGGCATGGGGGACGAACAGATTCACGCCCCACGCACCAATGGCATTCGTTCCTTTACGGATTCCCTGCAGATCGAGATAAGAGTCAGTGCCTTGGACGCCCTGATTCTCGCACACGAACCGGCGGCCCTCATAGTCGGCCACCGATTGTGCGACTTTAAAATTTAGAGGCTGGCGGCCGTAGTCTACGAGCGAGTCGACACCTACTGGGTTAAGCCCCCTTTCCACCGCGAAGAGATTCCCTTCAAGCGCGGCTGCCCACTGCAGGCTCTCCTCCCATGCGTGGCCCGTTCGATGAATACCAAGCTGTGCCGCTGAATTGGTAATTCCATTCCAAAACGAGGAAGCATATAGTTGCGTAACTGTCGATAGATAATCCGTACGGACCTTAGTTGTTAAGTCGCCACCGTCGTAAATGAGGAGTGGTAGCATTTTTCGCAGGTCATAGCCGGCTCGTTCCTGGAACGTATCAAACAGCTGTGGCGTCCATGCAATACGATATCCGTAATCCCCTTCGTGATCTGAGAAAGAATAATGAATCGTGTCCCCAAAATAGGGCTTGAAGCGGCGATAGTATTGCCCATATGTCAACTGAAAATAGAGTTTCATGGCGTCTGGATTCATGAGATCTACAAAGCCGCCATCAAATCCCATCGCTGATTGCAGATGGAACTGCACAATCACCCACTTCCCTTCAGGAACGGACCATTGAATACGGCTGTTTACCAGCCTAGAAGTAAGGAGAGTCAAGCTGCTACCGTCGATATGTCCCTCACTTAGCCACCGTGCCGCCACAACCGATTGGAGGTTTGGCTCAGCAGTCAGTTCCAATGATTGTGGCCCTTGGACAACCGTCGATGTATATGCCAATGTTTTCATGCGGAAGTCTGGGCGCTGCGCCAATACTTCACTTTGATGATTTCCGGACATGTGCACATTCCGTACCTCTCCACTGGGCCAGTCGTACTCATCTACAAAATTGAACTCAAAGCCGGATTGTTTAGCTTGTTCAAGGCCGACCCCTATCGCTTTCCACCAATCTTCAGAAAGATATGGGGTCTCCAGCCCATCACGTGCATGCAGGAATGACCCATAGACGTGTTGATCTACCATGTCTCGTATTTCCTGCTGGATCTTCGGGCCCTCCATCTTGCCGTTCCAGAACCAAAATGGCATGGGTGAATAGTCCCGCGGAGGATTTAAAAATTGTTCGTAAAGCTGGTCGGGTTTACCGGCCGAAACCTGAGCGACCGTCGGTACTGCGACCAAGATAGAAAAAGCTATCAAGACACACAGCTCAATGGGTCTTTTCATTTGTCCTCCTTTATAATTCTATATATGGTTCCCCGATGAGCAGGGGCTTTTCTGGCGGCACTATTCCACAGTTGTCCGAGTATGATGCAGGTATTCAGCCGCTATACCTGGCTGAACAGTCACACAATGTAGACACGGCTGTTCCCTTCCTTGTCCCGATTTGCTACATCGCATAGTTTTTCACACTACATACCTCTCTTCAGGCAATTCTTCGCCCATTATCCCCCGAGGTTCTTAGGCATACAGTTTTCATCGGGAACGTGGTGATACGGTATTAAGCGAATTGATCCCAATAGCCCAGATGCGATGGGATGAATGTCGTCCATGCCTTGTGATTCGAACCGCTTGCCATAGCGGCTGTTCAATAGCCGATAGTCTGGCAATGTGTGGCCAGCCATTTCGTTGATGGCAAGATTTCCCACGATGATTCTTAGCTGGTTCCTTCCTGGCTGTACAAAGCGTGTCACATCCAGGTGGTACAGAGGATGCCAAAGACTACCAACAGGTTTTCCATTTATATAAACCTTCGCTGCTTCTCTGATTGGACTTTCCAGCCATGCCTGCATTCCTGGGCCGTTGCTTGGCTTTGGGGTTACTGGGATTCCCGAACCAAAGTCGAGATATACCGTTGTATCAGGCTTACACATGGATTCCGGAACAACGATCATTTTGTTGTAAGCAACTTCGCCAGAATAAAATCTTGTGGACGACTCCGTTGTCCAGGAATGCAAGTGCTGATAATCCCTTATGCGATCCTCCCCCAGAAAATGCAGCTGCCAGTTATTATTTAGATCCACTATTCCAGGCGCCGGCGTCAACCTGACATATTTTTTGAATGTAGCGGCGTTCTGATGCGAAAAGATGAGGAGGCGAGTCTCGTATGGTTGTAATGAAATATGCTGAAGGTTTCCAGGCCCAGCACGTTCTATTTCTCCGGAGTCTGGATCCCACCATTCCGCAGTTTCTTCTGATACGCGAAACTTCGCCTGGAATTCCCGTGGCTGATTGCTGGTATTGGCCAGGAAATATATATCTGCATCCGGAAGTTTGCGGTGAACGAATCCAATATCCTGCGTCTGCGGTACGATCACGACATCCGGCTGTGATAGACGAGAAAGTGTTGAGGCGAGGTTCTGTTCATTTGCAACAAAGTGGCCGTGGGCACTTGAACCTTCAAATAGCCGCTGAGAGAGCTGTTGGATTTGCTTACTTTCCTCCACAGAATTCACAAACCCAGGTGCTGTAGATGGAAGTCTGCGCGTAGCAATCACGATCCCGCCGCGCTGTTGATACTGCTGTATCGTGCGATATGTCGATAGAGGAATGCGTGTGATATTCGGAAGGATCAGTACGCGGTACGGGATGCCTACTGTGGCGATTGCAGCCGCATCGATATAGTCAAAATTGAAACCGGCATCAAGAACTTGTGAGATAAGATTTGGACCAAGGAGGGCTTTCATTTTCTGGCTGACAGAGATACGGTTAGTCGTGAAGTTTGCCCATGCGTCGTCCGTCGGCAACAGAATGGCAATATCATTCTCCGGCTTTCCCAGGCGAAGTACATAACTGATGCGCTGCAGATATCGCGCTATCTCCGGCATAACAAACCACCATGGGTTGTGATTGTTCCATGCTCCTGCCGCATAGAAGCGCCATCCGGGTTCCCCGACAGACGGCGGAGAGTAGGGCCAACCATGACCGATCAACTGATTAATTCCATTCAAGAAATCCAGATCGGCCTCGGCCTTCATATCCAAAGGAGTTGCACGAAAGGCAGGGGAGTGGAGCCACGTCCACGTCTCAGCGGATGTGACAGGTCGACCATATAGATGACTGGCTGAAGAAGCCCAACGCGTTTCAGAAAACTCTCTCCAGCGATAGTTCTCCCCCTCTGGAAGATCTACAAGTGAGTAACTGGATAAAATTACCGGCGGAACGCCATAATTCTGGGCACGGAATCGTGTGCCGTGCTGTTCGGCCCACGCATGGATAGGTGCCAAGTAGTTCTGATTCACCAATTCCGTCAACGTCTGGCCCCAGTCGTGACGAATAGCCTGTGTGTTAGGGCCTATATTTCCGACCAGTGCCGGAAGATAGGGTGTCAGATCGTAGCCGCGTCGTCGTTGAAATTGATGGAGAAAATCAGGCGTCCAGTCGGAATCGAGGACCTCCAGGCTGTCGCTGAAGACCGCATATGGCGGATGAGTTCCAAAGGCCTGCATCAAACGATCGCCCACTGTATGCAAATGATCTTCGATTGCAGCCCGATCATAATGATCGAGAACGAATCCTGATGCGCCGACTGCCGCCCGCTTGACTATCTGTCCGGTACGACTGGAGATAAAGAATAGAACAGTTTCCGGCTGGGGGCCCGTGACAGGAACTTGCAGCCGTCCATTTTGTATAACCAAAGGAATTTGTTCCGGGTCTATGTGGCGAAAATCCGTCCCGTCTCCGGCCACGCGAAAAGCTGCGAGTAACTTCTCTCCCCCCTCGATATAGGGTACTGGGATAGAGTTCTCGTCATTCTTGAGGGGCACTCGAACGAGACGCAGCATTCCCGCTGCGAGTGAAACGGGAAGATATGCACCCCCGTAAGGCCAACCACTTGTAAGGGTGAGATCGACGCGCATCCCTTGCACCCGACCCTCATCTGCAGCGAAGCGAAGTGCATCCAGGAAGCCGCTGGAAAGGTAGGGGAAGTTCTTGATGCCACCTGCTATGTCATTCAACTCTAAAGGATATACTGGCTGGATTTCGAATCCGCCGATTCCCCCCGCCTTCATCGTCTTGATTTCCCGCATCAACTCCGGTTTGGTGACAGCGGTCCCAAACCACCACCACCGCATCATGATTCGGCAATTGTCTGGCGGTGTCCGAAATTCTTGCTGCATGTGCGTCAAAGGTGAAACTGCTGCACCGCGAGCCGCCTGCGAGAAAAGCATTCTTGGAGACAGAATCAAGAGCAAACAAAACAAATAGACCCACCAGGAATCTGGTGTGCTCCGCAAAACGCGCTGCATGACCGAATACAGAATGAAGAACGAATGACGGCCTTTCATAACCATTCTCTATCCTCGTGAAACGCCACCTGTTCACGTCAGATATTTCTTTTTAGCTGTCAATGCTGCACTGTTGAGCACACCCCCATAGACACTGGGCGTACAAAAGGCGCATCGGTTGCAACCCGATCAAAGAACATTCCATTTAATACCGCATTTTCCCCGCGCACTTGGTTAATTCTTATCCTGATCGAGCGGTCACACTGATAGATCAGGTATTTTCCGTTGGAGAAGTCTCGAACTAGCTGCACCTCTGTTATGCGTTTGAGAGTGTCCAGATCGAATATCTCGATTGCCTGACGACGGCCTAATCCATCCCAATCAAGGAAATACAATGCCATCTGGTACTTTGAGTTGGCAGCTACTGTCACATCAACGGTCATTGTCTCCCAGCATGCCCGTGGTGCGCCCGTATAAAGTTGGCCTACACTGCGGGAGCCTACATTATTCTCATCTCCAGCCAGAGCGCGATGATCGTGAGTTGCGGGGATGATTTGTGCATGTACGCAGTTGCCGGTCTTCCTGAAGGCAGCTGCTTCTATGGCGATGGCATACGACGGTAGTCTTCTCCGGTCCTTGCCCACACCATCATAGTCGAAGAGCACATAACCATCGCGACCATACACACCGCCCCAGTTACCGTGGGTGACGGCATCTTCTTTCACAGAATTCATCGGATACCCAAGCGGCTGATTTGCGAATGACTTTCTGGAGCCGCGATAGGAAATGGACATCGCATATTGACCCGGCTGAACGTCGTTCAGATAAATAAAATCCGATTCGGCTTTTGCCCCTCCCACCCCAGGCACCGCCTTGAACTGCCCATCCCAAACTAGATGCTGATTGACAATGATCGTTTGAATTGTCCGGTCCGTAGCCGGTATGCCGATGCGACCGACCGACCCCGCCGGAATCGTTATCTCACAGGAACCCGCCTGGACGTCAAAATGAGCCTTCACTGACCCACGTGGCGTCGGCACGCTTCCAGAAACCCAGGTAATGGTCCGTCCCAAATGGGGTATGATATCGACCTTCGTAAAACCAGGCGCCACGGGCGTGATCCCAAGCACCTCTTTGGACAGCCAAGCTGTTACTCCGCCGCCCCACGCATGCGCAAGGCTTGTGTAACCGACCTGGCAATTCGGCACGGCATCATTCTTTTTCAGGCACCGATTCCAGGATGGCGTATAGACCTCAAAGAATGAGGTGCCTCCATACTCGATTTGGCCGCCCCATTGATCCCGAATACTAACCAACGCCTCGTCATAGTGATTCATCTTACCCATGGCTTGTAGGATGAAGTATTGATTGAATGGGGAATACGAGAGCCGGTTTAGACGATCGGAGAACTCCTGCGCAAACATCGCTGCTTGCTCAGTTTTCGTCGTCAAAGCAGTATTGACAGCATCTGCGAGTGCATGCACGCCGAACGATTCAAACCAACGCAGGTTTGTTCGGAACTCTTTCATTTTTTGCAGTGCGATCTCGCGGTGTGCGCTTCCAATGTCATTTCGGCCAATACTATCCATAGCCAGGGAAAATTCATTGCAGGTGCGCACAAAAAGCATTCGGTAGGCTGTTTTTGTTTCATAACGGTCGGGTTCCTCAAAACATGCTCCGAGACGCTCATCATGGCCATAAAAAGTAATGATCGGATCGGAATAGATATCGCTAGCATGCTTCAGCATCGTTTGAACGTGCCCAATATATTTTTTCAGCGTCTCTGCATCACCTGTATGTTGATAATAGCTAAGAAGGCTCAAAATCCAATAAAGGGAGTAGCTTTCAATCCCGTTGCTGCTCGTAGCCGTGCGTTCCAGATTCTGTCTTATGAAATCCCAGTCGCCGAAGGCAACCAATGCCGCGTCCTGCGCCGGATGGGCATCTCCGGTCCATGAGATACGGTCACCCCGATCCATAAGGATCGCTCCGAAGTAATCTTTGCAAAAATTGACTTTGACTCCATAAGCGCCTGTGTACCAAATGCGTGTCAGCATTTCATCGCTGCAGGAAAACTGACCGTTATAATTGGTAGGCTTAACCTGGCACACGGCTCGGACGGCAGTGATGTGCCAAGGCTTATCGAAGTCGCGAACGTGAATCCACCCGAAGCGTACACCTTCGTATAACTCCTTATTGAGCTCCAGACGGAACGTATTGCCATAACGTCGCGGCGTCATTGTTTTGATGCGATGTTCCGGATCTCCGCCTGGAGAAGGCGGGCTATTCACAATTGCTGGCTCGTTATATTCGCTGATGCTCATCTCAATAGATCCAGCCAGATCTGGACTGTCGAACTCTAGCCACGCAGCACTCTCAACACCGAAATCAAAGCAAAGCGAGCCACGTCCCTGCACTAGGACCTCACACTCTTTGTCCAATGTTGATAGTAAATTCTTAAAGGAGGCGGGTGTATCCGTGAACGCGCGAACGGGGAGAAGAGTATATATCTGTAGATCATCGCTTGCTACTGGATTGCTCCAGCGATAGCGGACCAAAGGGTCCCAGGATTCAGGAATGGAAGAGCCGCTAAACCCGCCTCCGCTGAGCAACCTGTATGGTTCTGGCATACCCAACCCGGCATGCAAGCGATACGGCGTTGAAGTGTGTTCCTGAAGGTGTCCTGAAGCCGCGCGCATAGCAGGAGAAACGCTCTGCAAAGTTGCAGCTCCGGCCGTCAGTTTCAAGAACTTACGGCGTGTAATTTCCTGTCCCATCTACGGATACACAACCTCAGGACTCCTTGCAGAACATGTATTGCCAGGGAGTAAAACTACACTCGGCACACCTGTCCAATATCAAACAAAGTGTGCCGAAGAATGGCATCGTTCATCAGACGGCTGCCAGAAGAAGTCCACCCTTGGTTAAAAGAGGAGCTTAGCTGCGAACTCCAGAATGCGGGGATCGCCCGCACTCGTTACCTGACCAAAATTGGCACTCCCCAGCCCCGTGCTTACACCTGAAAAATTAGGGTGGTTCGCAACGTTGAATGCCTCTGCGCGGAATTCCGCATTGAAGCGCTTGGTGATAGGAAAGGTCTTATAGAGAGATACATTGATGGAAGTATATCCAGGACCACGAATCGAACCATTGCTCGCATCTCCGAAGAAACCATACTTGGGGGCGGCGAAAGCACCTGTATTAAACCATTCACTTAACTTGCCTACTTTGTGAATTGGCGCTACCTGGTTCGGGCGTGTGGCCAAGCCCGCTGTGCTTATTGACATTCCTGGACTCAGCGCGAAGCCACTTTGATGCAAGGCCAGACCGGCAAAACTCCAGTTGCCCAATACAAGCGCAACCGCCTTGCTTCCGTGCTTAAAATACGGAATGCCATAGACCCACGTGGCGGTAAAATTGTTTGTAAAATCATAGGATGGCGGCCCATACTCTGCATGGAAGTTACGAGGATTCTGCGCACCGGTACCAATGGATGTTGTGTTCCCAGAGCCGTGTGGGCCTACTGTTGCGAGCACTTTACTATATGTATAAGCCACGGTAAATTGCGAAGGCCCGGATCTATACGTAAGAGCAGACTGCAGGGCATTGTAGTTCGAGCTGCCTTCATCATATTGGGTGTTGTTGATCGTGCTGTATCCCAGGAATGGACGGGTATAGTTCGGTGAAGATGCGCCCGTATTAATGCATGGATCGAAGTCGTAGGAACTCGAAACCCCTTGCCCTGGCGGTACACAATTGATAACAGTTGGGGTAGATACAGGCAGCGGGAAATTGATGTCCTGAGCGCCTGTCAGGTGTCGTCCTTGACTGCCGTTGTAAGAAATAGCAGCCACCATGCTACTCCTCACTTGATTTTCAATCGTCAGACTGTAGGATTGTATCTGCGCCGGGACAAAATGAAAGGGTACATTGCCTAGGGTCTGCGTACTGGGTGCTGCAGCTGTACCTAGGGTTCCGTTACTGAGTGAGCTATTTAGGATATTGACACTTAGGTTATACGGCGGATTTTGGCCAAAGGCGTTATATATCGGTTCAAGCGGTAATCTCGTATATCCTATTCCGTATCCACCACGAAGAGATGTTTTCCCGTTTCCAAAGACGTCATAGGCGAAGCCGATCCTAGGCCCGAAGTTGGTTTTAACAGGGATGAAAAAGCCACTTGGCACACCGTTTTTCCCTGCAAACGCAAGTCCATTGAGAAGATTCGCGACTTGTCCAGTCGAGGTGACAGGCTGATTTGAACTATTGACCTGCAGTGTTCCGTTTATATTTACCACAGGTGCCTGCGCAGGATTGTAGAGTGCAGGATTGAAACTGGTAACTTCATCCCCACTCACCGTATCGCTGGAAAAATATACCCAGCGCATTCCAAGGTTTAAGCTCAGGCGGGGAGTCACTCTCCAATCGTCCTGGACGTACGCCTCTCCTTGACGATAGTGGTAATGGCCCAATTTTTGTGAACTTGCCTGGGTATAGCTACTATCGAGGCCGAGCAGATAGTCGGCAGCCGGATCTCCAGTATGGACTCCACTAAAACTAAAGCTGCCCTGGGGATTTGTAAATACATTCTGGCTTTTGATGCCAAAGATATACAACGCACCGGTTTGTAAAACGTGGTTTCCCTTTACCCAAGCCACATCGTCGGATATGGTGCCTTCACCGTCGGATGCCGTGATGGGCTGAGAACTTACTCCGTTCCCTGACCATCCTTCCGCTATACTGATGTTCGGAATCCTGCCCAGAGTTGGCGCATTCGGAAACGCTTGAATGTAGGACACGCCGCTGGGGAGAAGTCCACCCTTCGTTAAATTGATTCGCGGTTTGTCATATGTTTCCGATACACCCGCCGTGTTTAATAAATTCGGTGTGATCGAAGACTGTACGCGGACCAAACCATTGAAGCTTGTCGTGTAATAGCTATCGGTGATTGTGGAGTAGGGAGTCCCTCCCCAGGCATCGTACGGAAACCCATTCTTGACTGGCTCGTACATAATGCGAGTCATCAATTGGTTGTCTTTGTTGATATAGTGATCTACTCGGAATTGGTAATCAAGCTGACTGGTGGTCAATGAACCCTGGTTGATGTAATTAAGAAATCCTCCAGGAATATTATTCGGAAGGGGTACATAGGCGTTCAGTAACGCGGCTGCAACTGGATCAAGGCACGCCGGATTCAGTGTTTTTGGTCCAAGAATGCAATTCGTTCGACCTTGGGACGCCAAGAGAGCCTGACTATGTGCGTCTAGAGTCAGATTGCCCTTAAGGGTGGGACTTAGTGTCAGATCTCCATTGCGCATAGCCTGTGGAAAAACCGCACCGCGTGAAACCACTCCGGCGGCAATCTTATACCATTGGTTGGAAGCAAAGAAGAATGTCTTTCTCGTCCCTGCATTTCCATTGTAAATTTTCGGGATACTAAGAGGTCCGCCAAGGGTATACCCGAAAATGTTTTGGTGGAGCGGCTGAGTGCGCGTTGTGTAGTAATTATTCGCGTCGAAGGCATTGTTGCGCAAATAGTCCCATGCGCTTCCATGATAGGTATCGGTTCCGGCCTTTGTCTCGACAACAATTTGCCCTGAGCCGGCAAACCCATATTTTGCACTGTAGTTGTCTTTCAGAACGCTAAACTCGGAGATTCCATCTACGATCGGCAGGATATTGACGTTTGCAAGGTTGCCGGAATTCATATTGTAGACGCCGTCAATGGTATACGTTGTGTATTCGACGGAGGCGCCATTGACAATTAGCGTCGTTCCGCCTAGTAAGCCTCCGCCATTCAGAGCGTTGGCACCAGCCGTACTACTCACGCCCGGTACTGCAATTGCAAGGGTCTGAAAGTTTCTGCCATTCAACATCAGGTTACTGATCTGCTTACTGGAAATGGTTCCGCCACTTTCCGACGTCGTCGTATTTATTTGTTCCATAGCCGCTGTGACCGTTACCTTGGTGGCGGCACTGCCTACAGCAAGAACGATGTTGTTTGCGCGGCGTTGGCCGGGATTGAGCTGTATGTCCTGGGTGACATTTTGCTGGAAGCCCGGCTTCGATATTTGGATACGATATAGGCCAACAGGGAGACCCTCCGCCGAATAGAAGCCGCTATCATCGGTGGTCAATGTCCGCGGAACCCCAGTCCCCTGGTTGGTGACCACGACCGTGGCCCCGGCAACAGCTGCCCCCGTAGAGTCCGTTACACTGCCAGTAATCGCCCCGGTGGTGACCTGTGCATGGAGCCAGCCCGCGCCTACCAGTAAGAAGGAGATGATCGCCATGGATTGCAGCGACTTTTTCCAAAGATTCTTACACATCATAAAAAACGCCCCCTAATTTTTGGAATCCATATGCGAAACAATTTCCACGCGCGGCCATAGTAGTCGCCTAAAAGGAAACAAGTCAATAGTAAAATTATTTAGAGGGCAAGATCAGGCATCGGCACGAATTTGAACCGTTGGGATGGACGTTTAGATACAGATAGAGAGGTTCAAATTGAAGGACGAGGTTGGCTATTCCCGGGGGATTTGCGCTGGCGCACGAAGCCGATCAGCACCGCATTTGCCAGGGTGAGGCCCGCCAACAGATACAGTCCAGCGCGCTGAGATCCAAAGTGGGCATCT
Organism: Acidobacteriota bacterium; assembly: GCA_021793405.1. Classification (GTDB taxonomy): domain Bacteria; phylum Acidobacteriota; class Terriglobia; order Terriglobales; family Acidobacteriaceae; genus JAKAAZ01. Next base: position 20,093 of record JAJYSV010000044.1, on the reverse strand, counting down.
GCCCATACTTTTGCGTTGGGCGCAAAAAATCCGCCCAGGGCCCCCATCGCATTGATAAACGCGATGCCGCCCGCAGCCGCTGTACCGGCGAGATAACCCGTGGGGAAAGTCCAAAACAAGGGTTGGACAGCGATGAAACCCGATGCAGCAACGCACAAGGCAAGTAGCGCGATCATTGGTACGCTCGTTGGGAACACTGCACTCGCCAAACCTGAGACTATCAGGACAAGAACGGCGAGAGACCGAGGATTTTTGTGTCTGTCTGCCGCTCGCGGTATCCAATACGTAGCCGCTATGGCGCAAACCCAGGGAATTGCCGATACGAGCCCAACTTCTATCCCCACGGATTTGCCCAGGAGTGTCGCAATCTCTGTTGGCAGGTAAAATACCACGCCATACACACTCATCTGGATCAGGAAGTAGATCAGCACGTAGTGCAGGACCCGCCAGTCAGTAAGCACTGCGGGAAATGCCGAGGAGCCGTAGGATCGCCTCGCCTGTTCTTCTTCTTGCAGAACTGTTAGTAGCGCCTGTTTCTCCGTATTGGGAAGCCAGGACGCATCCGCTGGCTTATCGCCAAGATACAAATATGCCCAAATCCCAACGGCAACGGCCAGGAAGCCTTCCAATAGAAACATCCACTGCCAACCTCGTAAACCGGCGCTTGTCGGCATATCGAGCAGCACTCCGGATAGTGGGCCTCCAAAAATGAAAGCCAGTGGCGCTCCAAAATAAAACAGTCCCAGGATCCGACCCTTGACTCGATTCGGAAACCAATAGCTGAGATAGAGAATGACGCCGGGAAAGAAGCCAGCTTCAGCGATTCCCAGCAATAGGCGCAGCATATAAAACGATCGCGGGCCTGCGACGAACATGGTTCCCATGGACACAAGGCCCCAGCTCACCATGATGCGGCACATCCAGACCCGCGCTCCTACCCTGTGCAGGATGAGGTTGCTGGGCACCTCAAAAATTGCGTAGGTCAGGAAAAATAGTCCGGCCCCCATCGCGTATGTGGCGTCGGAAATTCCGGCAGATGCACGCAAAGCCTCTTTCGCGAAACCAATATTGGCGCGATCGAGAAATGACACCACATACATGAGCAGCAGAAAAGGAACCAGTCGTCGCCGTGCGCGCGCGATCGCCTGGTCAACGAAATTTTCGGCAACCGCCACGCTATCGCTGCATTGCTACAGAGGTAATTTGCACAGGTCCGAGCAAGCCTGATGGTAGCAGTGGAGAGTTTGCATGATATGGCTTGATATCGGTGAACGTATATTTCTTGGTTGCATCCGGTTGCTGATCGCCGATCAAGCGGTTCACCCATGCATTTGTCACCTTGACCGTCACTTGGTTGGTCCCAGGCTTCAATGCACTGGTTGCATCCACGCGATACGGCGCGTGCCACACGACTCCCAGATCTTTCCCGTTCACCGTCACATCCGCCAGATTCTTCACATCACCTAGGTCGATCCACAGATGAGCATTTTTCTTGAACCAAGTCGCCGGCGCTTGAATGGTCTTGGTATAGGTACCGGTGCCGGAAAAATATTTCACTCCGTCCTTCGTGCTGTCACTCCAGGAAATCAACTTGTCCAGAGTGATGGATGGCGGTGCTCCGAGGTCCGGCTGAAAACTGACAGCCCACGGACCGTGCAGCGTCGCGACTTCTGTTTCAGCCGGCGTTGGCAGCGTGCGTGACGTCTGCGTCGTCGGTTTGCGAAACACAACGAACACTGTTCCCCATGGTTCCAGATGCAGCGGCACCGTTGTGCGGCCGTTCGCGATTTTGTAGGACGCAGGCTTCGATTTGCCGGTCTCGGCGTACCATAGCTCGGGCGCCTTACCCGCCACGCGGAAACTCGCTTCCACGGTCTCATCACGGTTATTGCGATTGTCTACGAAGTAGATATCGCCGTCCGCCAGCTTGCGATGTGCGAAGAGAATTCGTGTGTCTTCCTCCGGTTTGGTGTAATCGAAGTCCGGGGCGATCCCCAACGTTTTGAAAACATCCGCCAGACTCTGGCCTGCATAGACCGTGCCTTGACCGATGTGCTGTACACCTGTCCCGTCGCCAAATAACTCGTCGTCCAGCTTATGGAACTCCGCCTGATTGTCGGCAAGGCTTGGATCGTCGAACGGCTTGGGACCGGCTACAACAGCACCGTCCTCCACCAGTTTGTATATGGCTTGCAATACCGGCAGAGACATATGCTGGCTGTATGGATCGAGCCCGAGCACGCGATAACTCATTCCGCTCTTGGTCGTAATACGTCCATTGGTGACACTCAGTTCGTGGATCAAGCCATCGGCATTGATGTAATCGAAACCGTAGCCGGCAGGGACATTTGGAGCCTTCTTGTTGAAGATCGCCGTAAGGTTCGAGTCCTCCCCATAGAAGTACACCAGGTCCGCATCAAAGCGCCCTTGCTGCAACATATAGCTGCTGCGCGCCAGGTAGTCAATCCACGGACGTGCCTCGTCTGCCCAGGTTTCGTTGCGGTTAAACCACTGGCCAAATGGCCCAAGGGTCAACCCCGGCGCGGTGCCTTTGCCCACCAGCGGTTGATGTGCCGACTCATGAATGACAAAGCGGTTGATTCCATTCAGCAGCTCTTGATCTGCTGTAGGCTTTAGCGTCGCAGGCGACCATGCCCAGGGTGCGGCAGCCGCTGTCATCGATTCCGCCGCAGCGATATTCTGGCCGTAGATATGCGCCACCGACGCCGATTCTCTATCGTCCGCGTTGTAGTCGTATTGAATATTGTTCACGCCCGGCGTCTGCGTCCACATCGCACCCATCGGAATGTCATCGAGCTTCTTGACTTCCATGCCGTCTGCGATAAACGCGCGCCCCGACTCGTGAGACTCTCCGTAGTGGCCCATACCCAGTTCTTTCAGAGAAGCCTCTACCTGACCATAATGTTCATCAGCGGTCAGGTCTGCGATCGTCTTGCGAAAATCCCATAAAAACCGGTCGCTGGCTGCGGAATTCTCCACTACATGTCCAGCGAGAACTGGCATCCACGGCACTGGATCGTAGCCACGCCGTTTCTTGAACTCCGCGATCATGTCGTCGGTCCAGTTCTGCGCCCCGGCTTCCCAGCTGTCGGTTACGACGTACTGGATGCCCTGCTTGCCCATATTGTCTGCGCCAACCGTCTGCTTATAACTATCCAGATAATTGGACATGTAGTTCTTGACATAGGTCCGATTCAGCTTGTCCACTTCCAGGCCAGTGGCCTCCGCAGTCGCGGGATGGTTGGTAATTCCCAGCAAGGAATAGCCGAAGCGAAGCACCACCCAGTCGCCCGGTGGAGGGGTCCAGTCCAGTGTGCCGTCCGGACGCATCTTGCTCGCCAAGTTGATGACATCGCCTTTCTGGATTGCGTCCGCAGGCGACACCGCGGGAGTCGCAAACTCGTATAGATCCGGGACCGGAACGAAGGCCGCCTTCTCTTCAAACCTGTTTACCCACGCGCCGGGGTGCAGCTCAAGTTCAGCAATTGCATAGTCGGTCGGAGGCGGGCCAATATTTATGCCTAGGGATTTTAGATCCATACCCTTCGCCCATGCAGGCAAAGGAGGAGGGGGGGTCCGCTTGAAAACTACACGAAAATACTTCGCCGTTACAGCCGGAAACGAAACTGTCTGTTCGGGCGATCTATCATCAGGAAGTTTTACGATCGTCCGGAAGTTCTGTCCATCGTCACTTGCCTCAAGTGATTTCTCTGGGTTTGAAATCCCGGAAAATATGGCAGCACGCCCACCGACGCCTCTGATCACCACGGTGATGGCGCGCATCGTCTGCGGTTGAGGAAATTCATATTGGATCCAAGCGTCGGAGCCGATTGCCGGGATCGGGAGATTCGTTGTATTTCGTACATCTCCATCGATCAGCATCGCGGCATTGGGTGCGCCTCCGCTGGCCGTCATCTTCGGATGCAGGGATTCGAATGGCACATCCGTGGCTGGCCTGCGATAGGCAATGACAATGGAATCCGCATAAAATTGCGGAATCGGTTTGGCGCCCTTCGGAGCGTTCAAAAGATCATGTATTGTCATGTTTTGAAATGCACCGGTGTTCGTCGGGGGATGATTCAGCGTGCCCGTGAATGGCTTGCCCCCTTCGATATCGGTTTCGCTCCATACATATTTCTTCATTCCCTGCGATGCCGGAACCCAGGGTCCACCCGTCTCGCTCCAGCCGGGTGAACCGGCAATGGCTTCTTCCATTCCCAATTGACCGGCAAGACTGGTCGCGTATCGGAAAGCGTCCTTCCATTCTGGCGTCATGTATACGAGCCGATGTGGCACCACCTGGGGCGTGGCTAACGCGGCATCGAAAGTCTGGAAACCGGCCAGCCCGGCCTGGTGCATCCACTCCAAGTCCAGCTTGATACCTGGCTTGGAGATGTTGCCATTCATCCAGTGCCACCACACTCGCGGCTTCGCGCTGCTCGGAGGATTTTCAAATCCCTGCGTCAACGGATCCAGCTTGGTTTGTGCTTGCGCTCCGATTCCCACACACGAACAGAGAAGCGATATCGCTATGATTGCGATTGCTTGGCGCCTGATCATTGGAATAAATCCTTTCAACTTGTCTTTGTTCTGTAGTGTCTTCGAGTGAAAGTATGCGGCCAGCGGTAGACAACCGGATTTGCCGACTCCGCAAATACACACTCTGATATCACATTCATCGTCAATAGAGCAAATGTATCATTAGATAATATTTGGAGATTGACGCCCTTCGCCTGTAAACCAACAACAATCCGTGCGGCTCGGATCCTCACAACAGCCAGCTTGACAGGAGATTTAGCCGTTGGGTACGCTTGCTGCGGTATCGAAACAGTTTTTCTTTTGGAAATGATGCTGTTTCCGTTTTGTTCTCTAGACAATACTTTCGGCCAAAACGAATAGAGGAACGCCTTGGTCCATTCCATCCCAGCTAACTCAACCAATAGCGAGTAACTAATTTTGAGCGCACGGAGGTTTCATGCGACGGCGAGACATTCTAAAACTCGCGGCATCGGCAGGAGTAGCTTGCGCTACTAGTCCCATGGTGTCGGCGCTTCCCTCGTCGATCCCAATCATCGATTCGCATGTTCATCTATTCAATACCGCCCGCCCGGGCGGCGTGCCCTGGCCGGAGAAAAGCGATATCGCCATCTACAAGCCCGCGCTACCGGGCCGCTATGCAAAAATCGCAGAGCCTCTCGGCGTCGTCGGTGCCATCGCCATTGAAGCCAGCCCTTTAGCCACAGACAATGATTGGGTACTGCGTGTTTTGGCTGATCATCCCATCATGGTCGGCATGGTCGGTGACCTCGTCCCGGGATCACCATCTTATCTACGGGAACTTGATCGGTTACATACCAATCCCCTGTTCTTAGGGATTCGGTACGGCAACCTCTGGAACCGAGATTTGGGATTGGATATGAAAAAGCCGGGCTTTCTTGCTGGCCTCAAGAGGCTCGCCGAGTTAGGGCTGGAGTTGGACAGCGCAAATCCAGATCCTGCCCTGATCCATGCCATCGCCGATGTTTCCGACCGGATTCCTAACCTTAGGATCGTAATCGATCACCTGCCCTCATCCCCGATTCCGACCGCAGCGCCCGCTCGCAGGGAATACTGGTCGCAGTTGCGCCATTTGAGCCAAAATCCTCGCGTTTTTATCAAACTCTCCGAAATTCCCGTACGTGTAGGTCAAGAAGTGCCGAAGGATCCAGCCTTCTACAAGGAGAGACTGGATGCCATCTGGGATGTCTTCGGAGAAGACCACATCCTGTATGGGAGTGATTGGCCGAATAGCGATCATTTGGCAACCTATGCGGAAACACTCGCCATTGTGCGTGGCTATGTCGCCCCAAAGGGCCACAAAGTCTGTCAAAAATTCTTCTGGCAAAACTCAATCGCGGCCTACAAGTGGCATCGAAGGCTGCCGGACCAGCCCATTCTGTGAGGAACGATTCTTTGTTTGCAGGAGCATGGCTTCTGGGCGGATTGACACGTCACACAATAGATCGAGCCAGTTTCTCTGCTGACTTGAAATCAGCGCTACCTGGCAAGGCGATCGATCATACCTGAGTATTTCGCGGAGATAAGAAATGGATAGAAGAACATTTCACAAGTTGGCCGGTTTGGGAGCCTTAGGCGCCCTGTCGGGAACCACAGAGTTGGATGGGCAAAGCGCGCAGCACAACGCACAAGAGCACGCGCTTCCGCCACCCGGTTTTCGACAACCGGCGCCCATAGATTTCGAGGATCATTCCGGCTTTGTGCAAATTTTCGATGGAAAGAACTTGCAGCATTGGGACGGAAATCCAGATGTGTGGCGCGTCGAAGATGGAGCAATTGTAGGTATATCGACCAGTGAGAAACCTGCAGGCAACACCTTCATTGTGTACCACGGCACGGAGGCGAAAGATTTCGATCTGAAATTGGAGATCAAGGTGGAATATGGCGGCGGCAGTGGCGTGCAGTATAGGAGTACTACAGGGATGCCACCACCCGGCGGGACAGGATATCGCGGCCGTCCCGGCGGGCCCCTCGCTCCACCCGCAAGAGCAAGATGGACGCTAATAGGTCCACAGGCCGACTTTTGGTACCCCGTGAGTGAGATTGCCAGCAGCTATACGGGCCAGCTGTATTCGCAGAATACTGGACGCGGCATCATCGCATGGCGAGGCCAGGTGGTGAATACCCTGCCCGGCAAGATGCCGAGGCTGGTCGGTGACATTGGGGATCGAACTGCTCTCGGTAAATATGTAAAAACTGGAGACTGGAACCAATACAACATTATGGTGCGCGGCGGCACGTTTATTCACATTCTGAACGGGCAGTTGATGGCCGTACTGATCGATGATGATCCTGCATCCTCAAACAATGTGAGAGGCCTAGTTGGGCTACAGATTGAAGGCTTCCCTTCAAAGGTCTCATTCCGTAACCTCTGGCTTAAAAAACTCTCGTGATTATCACGCTGAAAAACACCGTGGATAATTTAGGCGCCAGGTCAATGGAGAGACGCGTAATCGGGTGCGCGAGCGTCGGGTGATGTGCCGGATCGCAGTCATCAACCAAATTGAACTGTTCAAAACCACCCAATCAACAAGGGTGTTGGAATCGGAAATGCGTAACCTCTTTAGTTTCGCTACAAACCATCGCGATTTCTTGCTGATCACATACGTACAGCTTAATGACCAGCGACAGCCACGGGAACCCGCTGACCGAATTGGGGCATTTACTAAAGTGAATCGCGTTTCCGGGATCGAGCGATCCTACGAGCAGCCCCCGAGAGAAGACACAGGCGCAACAGTCTCTCGCCCCTTGTTGTTTTGCCGAGGTGATTCGTGCTTGATTCTTCGGGGCGCCAAGCAAATACTTAAAGTGGGTTTTCAAAATGTTTGTTGAAAGGAAATCTACAGATGAATACTTATGTGATCACTCCTCCGAAAGACGGTAAGGAAATTGAAATCCAAGCCGACGCTTATGTCATTTCGACAGACTCCAAGACGATTCACTTCCTAGACAAGAATAACGACGACATCGCAACCTATATCGCGATTCCCGGCACACTCGTTAAGAAGAAGAAGTAAATATCGGGCGGGCGTTAGATGGCAGTTTCTATTTCGCCGGTATTGAATACCAATACAGCCTTCCGTTGCTCTGCCTGCGTGTCTCGAATCGGAATCGTCTCGTGACGGTCCAAGGCAGAAGCCAAGGATTGTATTGAATAATTATCTCAATCGCGGCTTGTCTGTCCCCGTACGCGTGGATCATTTCAAATGGACTGATCGTGTAGCTATCATCCATATCGAGCGAATGATTGCTCCAAGCAGTCCGGGCGAGTCCGCTTGGATTATCAAATCCCACATCTGGGTCGAGCGGTTTCCCGACGGGCTGTATTTCGCCGAGCCCAAGAGAAGCCGATACTTTTCGTAGAGGAATGAACCCGCTGTTCGTAATCGTAAATAAAGCCGACAGGGAGTTAGTCGGATCGACCGGCTCTGAAGCATTGACGGTAATGCGCGGTAATAAGGTGAGTAGGGCAATCAGAAATCCGAGGACCGCGATCCCGGCTAGGATGTACTTCCCCAGATTCAATCGTGAGCTTGGCGGACTCTCAATCGGTGGCGGACCTGCATGCTTAGGTTTCGATGGCCTTTTTCTTTTCCTCGGCATAGACACCTGACTGCAAGGAACCCGACCGGGATCACCCGAATATCTAAATCATTGAAAAAGCCCGTTGTAAGTCGAAAGTGCCGTTGTAAGTAAAATCCCTCAAATTTGGCATATAAGGGATTTTTTACGATACAACGCGGCGCGACCGACTTATTATAAACTCTTTCGCTACAGCATTTGCCTTGTTTTCAATAATTTACCGCTTGTTTGGTGCCGAAGAAGGGACTCGAACCCCCACACCCTTGCGAGTACATGGACCTGAACCATGCGCGTCTGCCAATTCCGCCACTTCGGCCTGGATACCAGGGGCTAGCTGGCCACCGCGAAAGCGGCGGCAGTTCTTACTCTTACAAAGACGGCAGATGCTGTCAACATTTGGGGCCGAGTAGGGAATGAGTATCCGGCTGATTTGCAATCGCGACGGGCGCGAGTATCCTGAGATTTCACCCTAATTCAGAGCCTGATCGCGATTCGCGCATGGAAATCCAGTAGACGCCATAAAGAAAGGCTGCGGCATGACGAACTCTTCCCTGACAAATACCGCCAGGATTCCCCCGGAACTTTCCGCGGAGATACGCCGACTGATGCATGACCTGAGCAATGCGCTGGAAATTGTGCTGCAAGCTGGGTATCTGCTGAACACAGCAGAGATAGAGGGACCGGTGAAGGAGTGGATCGGCCTGCTGGATGGGGGAGCACAGCAGGCCTTGAAGATTCATCAACAATTGCGAGAGTTCATCCGCACACACAGTGCTTGAAGGTGTAGAGGGAGAACTGGGCTGACGCAGCCGTTCCGACCACGAACGGCTACAGCGACGAAATGTGAGCAACTCCCCGTGTTCGGAGAGTTGCTCGAAGACCGGCGCGGGACGATGGCCAGACTCAGGTTAATTGGGCATCCAGAGTGATTTCGGCTGCTTTTAGCAGGCGCGAGATGGGGCAATTGATCTTTGCCTCATTCGCCGCTGTCGCAAAGGCCTCTTTGCTGGCGCCCGGCACTTTTGCGCGCGTGATCAGATGGATCTTGGTGACGGTCGGACCCCCCTGGAGCATTTCGAGCGTAACGTCCGCAGTGGTCTCCAGCGACTCGGGTGTCAGCTTCGCATTGGTCAGTTGGCCGCTTAGCGCCATGGTGAAACAGCCGGCGTGAGCGGCGGCAATCAACTCTTCCGGGTTGGTTCCCTTACCATCTTCAAACCGCGTATGAAAGGAGTATGCGGTATCTTTCAGCACTCCGCTTTCGGTAGAAATGGTACCTTTGCCTTCTTTCAACGTGCCGTGCCAGACTGCGCTTGCTTTGCGTTGCATATGTAGTTCTCCTTGGTTGTGATCCTAAAATTTGGATGCAGGTACGATGGGGAACGTTCCCCTCTTCGGCAGCCCGCGGTCGAGCCTTCAGACTAACAGTCCCATGGTTCCTCGGCCAACCGCCGATGGACTGGTGTGCCGGTCAATCACGCAGTTCCGACAGCCGTGCCTGAAGCGGCAATTCAAACGAGAAGACGGAACCGTGTCCGACCTGACTGGTTACGGTGATTTTGCCGCCATGCGCTTCCACGATGGCTTTGGCGATGGCCAGTCCCATACCGGTTCCGTGGACCTGGTAGCGTTGTTCTGGACCGCGGTAGAACTTGTCGAAGATAAAGCTTTTTTCCAGCATCCCGATTCCAACTCCACGATCGGCCACGCTGACGACAAGCGCGTCCGTAGTCTGTTCCGCGCTGATGCAGACAGGGCTGCCGGGAGGTGAGTATTTTGCGGCGTTTTCCAGCAGATGATGGAGGACTTTTTCGATCATGCGCAAGTCGAACAGGACAGGTTGCAGGTCGTCCGCTAGACGCACGCTGATGGGGTGGGCGGCAACGACTTCCTGAGCATTCTTAACCGATAGATCGACAAGCTCCTTGATCGGGTGGAGTTGCAGGTCCAACTGCACCTCGTGGGCATCCAACTGCGCCATTTCCACAGCTTCTTCAATCAAACGGTTCAGGCGTCCACTTTCCTCGTCAATGATGAAAAGCAGCTCGTTTCGCTCCTGCTCTGTCAGCTGCAGTTGTGAGCGCAGGCTGCTGACGGCCCCCATGATCGAAGTGAGAGGGGTTCGCAGTTCATGAGTCACAGAATCCAGCAGCGCGCTGCGAATCTGTTCACTTTCCCGGGCGGCTTCGGTTCTCCCCAGTTGCTCGACGGCACCGGCTCGTTCCACGGCAATGGCCACCATGCTGCCCAACGCCTCTAAACTCTGCCTCGACGGCCTTTTTCCCAAAATCCCCAGCGCGCCAATGGGACGCACGCCCATCATGAGCGGGACCAGAGTTATTCCCGTCTCATCATTTCTCTGAATGTCGCGTTCGTGGGAAGCGGCACGGAGCATCTCATCGCTGATCCGCTCGCTGCTTCTACCGGAATGGTAGATGCGGCTTCTGGCAGTCACCAGTAGAGCAGTACCCTCCGTAAAAAACGTCGCCGTAATGATCTTGGGAATGGAGTTCAACAGATCGAGGATATTGTCGGTCGCGAGCAACTGCCTGCTAAAGTCGTACAGGCGCTCCATTTCGATTCGTTGACTTTTCGCCTCTTTGGCTTCATCCCGGGCACGGTCGGAAAGCCGGCTGGACAGGATTGCGGTAATGAGGAACGCGCCCAGAGAAACCCAGTTCTGAGGATCGGCGACAGTGAATTTTCCAACCGGGGGCAGAAAGAAAAAATTCATGGCCAGGGTGGAAAGGATTGAAGTGAAGATGGCGTTGGAAAGTCCCCATCGCCCCGCAATAAATAGGACGTATAACAATAAAGTAAGAGCGACCGTCGTGTGATTGACATGCAGCAGGGAAAAATATACCCAGACGATCAGGGCGACAACGAGCGCGGACGCCGCGTAACGGGTCATCGGAGATGTTCTATGCTGCAACACCATTACAATTCTACTCAGGTCGCTTAAGCCATGACCCCACAAGCCGGAAACGTAAAGCCGATAAAGACGCCTGAGCAATGGCTGGAAACAGCCGCTCCGGAAAAGACGGCGGGGATTTTCAAGGTCTTTCTGGGCTACGCGCCCGGCGTCGGCAAAACCTTCAACATGCTGAGCGAAGCCATCCGGCGCAGTAAACGCGGTGAAGATGTGGTGATCGGATTCGTTGAGACGCATCAACGGCCTCGCGTAATTGAGCTGGCCGCCCAGATGGAGGCGGTTCCGCCTCGGCGGGTGGAATATAAGGGCACATTTTTTGAAGAGCTCGACCTGGAAGCCGTACTGGCCAGAAAGCCTTCGGTGGTGGTGATCGATGAGCTGGCACACACAAACATTCCGGGAAGCAAGCACGAAAAGCGCTATGAGGATGTGCTGGAGCTGCTGCAGAACCGCATCGATGTCCTTTCCGCGCTGAACGTACAGCACGTCGAAAGCGTGGCTCCCACGGTGCAGAGCATTACGGGCATTACTGTACGTGAAACAGTGCCGGACTGGGTGCTGGGCAGGGCGGACGAAGTAGTTCTGGTCGACGTTACTCCCGAAGCATTGCAAACCCGGATGCGCCGCGGGGACATTTATCCTGCCGAACGCATTGAGCGATCTCTCGCCAATTTCTTCCGCCGGGGAAATCTCCTCGCGCTGCGGGAGCTGGCGCTGAAGCGCGTCACCCATGCTGTCGATCAAAACTTGGACGCCTACCTGCGCCGCAAGCAGCTTGGCCAGGATTGGATGGTCCAGGAGCGAGTGGCGGTGTGCGTCAGTTCGAATCCGGCCTCGCAGCAGCTGATTGCGCGCGGCGCGCGCATGGCCGAAGGCATGGACGCCGAATTTTATATTTTGCATGTCGACTTGCCCGACGACGCCAGTGAAGAGAAGAGCCGGAATCTGGCCGCCAATCTGCGCTTTGCGGAAAACCTTTCGGCCCGGATTTTTCGTTTGCAGGGCGGAACAGTTGCGAGCACTCTGGGGGAATTTGTCCGAGAACACCGCATCACCCAGATCATCCTGGGCCGGTCGGCGGTTCGCGGCTGGGGCAACTATCGCTACTTCATGGCAATTCAACGGCTGCTTCGTGAAGCACCCCATGTGGATGTCCATATTGTGACGCAAGAGCAGCATTGAGCGGACATGACCGATCAAGCAACACCACCGCGCGACAGTACAGACCCAGCGAAGATCCTGATCGTCGATGACGAGCCGCAAATCACCCGTGTCGTCTCCATGGCATGTACCGCGCAGGGATACCAGGTTCGATCCGCGGCGGACGGAGAATCCGCGCTGGCCATATTGATCGATTGGCCAGCCGAACTGATCATCACCGATCTGGCCATGCCCAAGGTGGACGGCGTGGAGCTTTGCCGCGCCATACGAAAGCAGTCCAATGTTCCAATCCTGGTGTTGTCCGTGCGCAACCAGGAGAAGATGAAAGTCGAGGCGCTCGACGCGGGAGCCGACGACTACGTGACCAAGCCATTTCAAATCAATGAGCTTCTGGCTAGAATCCGCGCGTTGCTGCGGCGATCAAGCCATGCAGCTTCGAAAGACAAAAATGCCGAGGCGACGCTGGGGGATTTTCGTATCGATCCGGCTTCGCGGCAGGTCTTTGTGCGAGGGGCTGAAGTCCATCTGACACCGAAAGAATTTGATCTGCTTCATGCCATGTCGCACTATCCCGACCGTGTGGTCACCCGACGCACGCTGACGGTAGCGGTGTGGGGCGGCTATAACGCAGATCAGCCAGAATCATTGCGCGTCCTGATTGCGCAGCTCCGCCGGAAGATTGAACCGGGCGAAAAACCGCACTATATCCTGACTGAGCCCTGGGTTGGATACCGTTTTGTTCCAGAAGGGGTTCAGCCCGCCTCGTCCTTATAACTTTTTTACGATCTTCTTACGCACTTTTTATCCGCTGTGATGCCAACTGTTCGAGGCGGGAATTTACGCCGAGGCAGTACGATGATAGACGGACTTCTCAGCGGCGCAATTGGGATCGCAGCAATCGGGTTTCTTGTATTTTGTTATCGCGGTTTTGCGCGAACCCAGAAAGCGCTGAAGACAGGCGGGCACAACATGGTCCATCCTCTGGGCCAGATCGATTCCTCCCACATATACAAAATGGCGCCACGCTATCTCGGCTTTGGCTTATTGGTTTCAACTGTTTTCACTGTGTCGGCATACGAGCAATCGAGCAGTGGCAACAGACCGTGCGAGGTTTCGCCGGCCACTCGTGCCGATCACAGGTCAGATCCACAGGTGCTGTTCAGGAGCACATTGCAAATTTTGAACGAATCTACCGTGACAGCACCCTCTCTGCTCGCGAAGGGCTTCAACGGATTTGAGGAATGGCGCCGGAGCTTTTTGAGCCAGCTTGATTTTCATCCATCTGGCAAAAGCGAAGTGGTCTCGCAACAAAGCATGGCGGGAACGGGTCTTGGCTGCCGGTTTGGGCAGGCGACGGGTTCCTGGTGCGGGCTTGAGGAGAAATATTTATGACAGATGTCTGGATGGTTATCGGCACCCTGGCATTTTTTGCAGTGTCCATTGGATATACGCTCGGTTGCGAGCGTTTGAGGTAATCGCATGCATATCGAAACCACAGTTCTGCTTCTCGTCTCGGCAATTTTACTGGTCTATCTTGTATTTGCCCTGTTGCGACCGGAGAAATTCTAACCATGACCGCAAATGGATGGTTTCAGATTGGCTTCTATTTTCTGTTGATCGTGCTGATCGCGCGACCGCTCGGCATCTACATGGCAAATGTCTTTGAACGGCGCAAGACATTTCTCGATCCCGTGCTGGCTCCAATCGAGCGCCTTCTCTACAGGTTGACCGGCGTCGAAGCCGACAAGGAGATGCGCTGGACCGAATACGCGATCGCGATGCTGTTCTTCAGCGCTGTGTCCATGCTGCTCGTTTATCTGATCGAGCGCGTCCAGCAATGGCTTCCGTTGAATCCGCAGCATTGGCCGGCTGTACCTGCGGCGCTGGCTCTGAACACCGCTGCGTCCTTTACTACGAACACCAACTGGCAGTCGTATGTCCCCGAAACGACGATGAGCTACCTGACCCAGATGGCTGGACTCGCCTATCATAACTTCACCTCGGCGGCGGTAGGGATCGCGTTGGCCATTGCCTTGGTTCGCGGCATAAGCCGGCGCGAGCGAGATACGTTGGGGAATTTCTGGGTCGATACCACGCGGGCGATTCTGTGGGTGCTGGTGCCCATTTCCATTGTGCTTGCGCTGGCGCTTGTGTCGCAGGGAGTGGTGCAAAACCTGCGTCCCTACGACACCGCCCACCTACTCGAATCGCAGAAGGTTGTAAGCCAGGATGCGTCCGGCAAATCCACCACACAAACCATTACCACCCAGACGATCGCACAAGGTCCGGTTGCTTCGCAGGAAGCCATCAAAGAGCTGGGAACGAATGGCGGCGGTTTTTTCAACACCAACAGCGCGCATCCGTTTGAGAACCCAACACCATTTTCCAACCTATTGGAGATGCTCGCCATCTTTGCCATCCCCGCGGGACTGACCGTCACGATGGGGCGCATGACCAATTCTCCGCTGCACGGATGGGCGGTGTTCGCGGCGATGGGAATTCTGTTTTTTGCCGGTGTCACCACGGCATATTGGGCGGAGGCGCGCGGCAATCCCCTGATGCATGGAGCGGCGCAGCAGGTGTCGGCAACGCAGGCAGGCGGCAACATGGAAGGCAAGGAAGTTCGCTTTGGAGTTGCCAATTCCGCGCTGTTCGCCACTGCGACCACCGACACAAGCTGCGGCGCCGTGAACGGAATGCATGACTCGTTTACTCCGCTCGGAGGGATGGTTCCGCTGGTCAATATGATGCTGGGAGAAGTCATTTTCGGCGGCGTCGGTTCGGGACTCTACGGCATGTTGATCATGGTCGTTTTGTCGGTCTTCATCGCCGGACTGATGGTCGGCCGAACGCCGGAGTATCTGGGCAAGAAGATCGAAGCCTATGACATCAAGATGTGCATGTTGTACATCCTCATCTTCCCGCTGCTGATCTTGTGCTTCACCGGGGTGACGGTCTTGTTGCCGCACCTGGGACTCAGCAGTCTGGCAAACACAGGCCCGCATGGGCTCTCGGAGATTCTGTATGCCTTTACCTCTACAGCAGCGAACAACGGCTCGGCCTTCGCAGGACTGAACGCGAATACGAATTATTTCAATCTGACGCTGGCGTTCGTGATGTTGAGTGGGCGCTTTCTGATGATGGTGCCCATGTTGGCGGTGGCTGGGAACCTGGCCCGAAAGAAAATCGCTCCGGCGTCCGCGGGGACGTTTCCGGTGACAACACCCTTATTCACGATTCTCCTGGTGGGAGTGATTGTGATTGTTGGCGCGCTTACCTTCTTTCCGGCGCTCACTCTGGGTCCAATTCTTGAACATCTTCTGCTGTATGCAGGAAAAACTTTCTAGGGCAAGCATCGTTTGGAGAAAGCAACATGGCGAAAATAAAAAACACTCACCAAAGGTCGATCTGGGACGCGCAAATTGCCACGCGCGCGCTAGTCGATTCTTTATCCAAGCTAAACCCGATGAACATGATGAAGAACCCGGTGATGTTCGTTGTCGAAATTGGCAGCGTCATAACATCTGTGCTGCTGGTGGAGAATCTGTGGGGACATGGATCATCCTGGATTTTCGATCTTCAGATCACGCTGTGGCTGTGGTTCACGGTACTATTCGCAAACTTCGCCGAGGCCATGGCAGAAGGGCGCGGCAAAGCGCAAGCCGATGCACTACGCCGAGCCAAGTCGGAGACGATGGCGAACCGCCTCACTGAAAAAGGTGGCATTGAGCAGGTCCCCAGTTCGAAACTCTGCTCTGGCAACATTGTCGTCGTATCCGCGGGCGAAATGATTCCGGGCGACGGAGAAATCATCGATGGGGTGGCATCGGTCGACGAGTCCGCCATCACGGGCGAGTCCGCTCCCGTGATTCGAGAATCGGGCGGCGACCGTTCAGCGGTTACAGGAGGCACGCGGGTACTGTCGGACCAAATTAAAATTCGGATTACATCCAACCCCGGCGAGACCTTCATCGATAAGATGATTGCGTTAGTCGAAGGCGCTGAGCGGCAGAAGACACCGAACGAAATTGCGCTGAACATCCTGCTGGCTGGACTGACCATCATTTTCTTGCTGGCCGTGGTCACGCTACAGCCCATCGCCATCTATTCGCACTCGCCGCAAACGGTGTTCGTCCTGGTATCGCTGCTGGTTTGTCTGATTCCGACGACGATCGGCGGCTTGCTTTCCGCCATCGGCATAGCTGGCATGGACCGGCTGGTACAGCACAACGTACTGGCGATGTCCGGCCGCGCGGTAGAAGCTGCCGGCGACGTGAATACGCTCCTGCTGGACAAGACCGGAACGATTACCTTCGGTAATCGACAGGCCACGGAGTTTCTACCCGCGCCGGGAGTGACCAAGGATCAACTTGCCGATGCCGCACAACTTTCTTCGCTCGCGGACGAGACTCCAGAGGGCCGGTCAATCGTCGTGCTTGCCAAAGAAACTTATGGACTGCGCGGGCGCGATCTTACCACGATACACGCGGAGTTTGTCCCTTTCAGCGCGACGACGCGGATGTCCGGCGTCAACGTGGACGGCCGCCTGATCCGCAAAGGAGCAGCCGATTCGATTGCAAAATTTATCAAGGAATCCGGCGGCACAATGGCCGATGAGGTGGGAGCGGATGTGGAAGGGATTGCGCGCAGCGGAGGCACGCCGCTGGTGGTTGCGGAAAACAATCGCGCGTTGGGAACGATCCATCTGAAAGACATTGTGAAAGGCGGCATGCGCGAACGCTTCGCGCAACTTCGTGCCATGGGCATCCGCACCATCATGATTACGGGAGACAATCCTCTGACTGCGGCGGCAATCGCTCGCGAAGCCGGCGTGGACGATTTTCTTGCGGAGGCGAAACCGAAAGACAAGATGGACCTGATCCGGCGAGAGCAAAGTGAAGGCAAACTAGTCGCGATGACGGGCGACGGGACCAACGACGCTCCTGCACTGGCGCAAGCCGATGTCGGTGTCGCAATGAATACTGGCACCCAGGCCGCCAAGGAAGCTGGGAACATGGTCGACCTCGATTCCAACCCGACCAAGTTGATCGAAATTGTCGAAATCGGCAAGCAACTTTTGATGACACGCGGAGCGCTGACCACATTCTCCATCGCCAACGATGTCGCCAAATACTTTGCCATTCTTCCGGCTATGTTTGCAGCGACGTTCCCAGTTCTCGGTGCGCTGAACATCATGCACCTGCGCACGCCGCAATCAGCCATTTTGTCTGCTGTCATCTTCAACGCGCTAATTATTGTTGCGCTCATTCCGCTTGCATTGCGAGGCGTGAAGTACAAGCCGATGAGCGCGGAAATCCTGCTGCGGAACAACCTGCTGATCTACGGCCTCGGAGGGATTGTTCTTCCATTCCTGGGCATCAAGCTCATCGACATGGCGATCACGGCCATGCACCTGATTTGAGGAAACTATATGAGGAAGCAACTGATCACAGCTTGTTTATTCACTCTTGTAACGACGATTCTTCTCGGACTCGGCTACCCGCTTGGAATAACAGCTCTGGCACACATTTTGATGCCGGCGAAGGCCGACGGCCAACTGATCATGAAAGATGGAGTCGTCATCGGTTCCAAACTGATCGGACAACCGTTCACCGGTCCGGGCTACTTTAACAGCCGACCATCCGCCGCTGGTATCGGGTATGATGCAGCCAACTCTTCCGGCTCGAATCTTGGTCCGACGAACGCGAGTCTGATCGCGCGCGTGGCGCAGAGCGTGCAGGCTTGGCATACTCGTGAAGCCAATTATGGGAACGCGCAGACAGATGTGCCGATTGATCTGATAACCACCTCCGGCTCGG
Source organism: Acidobacteriota bacterium (assembly GCA_021793405.1). GTDB lineage: Bacteria > Acidobacteriota > Terriglobia > Terriglobales > Acidobacteriaceae > JAKAAZ01. Next base: position 2,021 of record JAJYSV010000044.1, on the reverse strand, counting down.
GATTGGACCCGGACATCACCGTGGCTGCCGCCGAATACCAGGTTGCCGAGATTGCGCACGTTCGTGACCTGCCACAGGATCAATTGGAGCAGTTGCTGCGGGCCCACATCGAGTCAAGACAGTTTGGATTTCTGGGCGAGCCTCGCGTGAATGTGCTGGAACTGAACCTTGCCCTGGATCGCATGGCTGCGGAACACAAGCAGCCGTAATGGAATTTGTGGTGAGCGTGTTGGATGCCACATCGGCCATGCTGCACTGCGGTCGCGCGCCATTGCGAGCGGTCATGGCGGAGAATCCCGAGGATCGAGAGGTGAGGTGCTGCCATCGCCGTCACGAATCTACACTTTTCCAGATCAGCAGTTTCCTGGGAAGCACCCCGCATCTTCGGTTAGAATCGACTCTGTCACCCCCCAAGCCGGGATGGCGGAACTGGCAGACGCAGCGGACTCAAAATCCGCCGACCTTCGGGTCATGGGGGTTCGACCCCCCCTCCCGGCACCAGGATAATAAAGGACTTACAAGAAAATGGCCACTCCTTGCGGAGTGGCCATTTTTGTCTGGTGCATGTTCTGGTGCATGTTGGTTTACGCTGTGACCGCTCCGGCGATCCGCTCCACGACCGACTGTCGATGCTCCGGCGAGAGATGACTGTATCGTGCAGCCATCGTGATCGTCTTGTGCCCAGTTGCTTCCTGGATCTCCTTGATGGAGGCTCCGGCCATGGCCAGCCATGAACAAAAGGTGTGCCGGTTGCCGTGCCAAACATACTCCTCAATCCCGGCTTCCTGCAGACAGGGGAGAAACCAAGATCGATTATCGAATCTCTCCTTCTCTCCCTCACGCGGAAACACCGGATCCCCGGGCTTCTGCCCCGGATGCTTGAGGGACTCGATCGCCGCTATCGCATCGTTGTTGAGATGAATCGTGCGACCCAGAATCACCTTGCGATTACTTTTTGCCTTGTTGGTGCGTATCAGACGCCGGTCGAGATGGATCATCGACCATGTACAACTGTATTGTTCCGACAATCGCATACCCGTGTGTACGCTCACCACAAATTCAGCCACGTGTTCTGGAAATCGGAGGGCGATCACCTCATGCAGCTTGTTGTACTCGTCGCGACTCAGGAATCGCAGACGACCCGCCGGCTCGCGGCGATGCCGGACAAGCCGAGCGGGATTCACATTCACTTTGCCATTTCGCATGCCCTCGCGATAGCACAGGGACAGAAACGCTTTATATCGGTTCGTGGTTGCGGGCGTTGTGCAATGCGAACTCAACCAGCGATCAATTTGTTGCGGAGTGATATCAGCGGCGGGCAGCGCACCCAGGTCTTTCCTGACGATCGCGGCTTTCGAGATGTAATTCCTCTTATCCTTGTGGTCGGCGACAAATTCCAGAGCATCGTTAATAAGATCGGAAAGCGTTAGAGCTTTCTTGTTTCTGAGTTCCGGCAACTTTCGCCCTGCCATCGCATCGGCCTTGCGCAACTGGTACAGCTTGAGAGCATCGGACTTGCGGCCAACTTTCCTCGGCGTCGCGTTCTAGGTCTTCTTCACGTTCGCGCGGCGCCAGGGCGCTGTGATGCTCCAGTACATAATCTTCGCCGAATTCTAATTCAAAAAGGTCTTCGCGATACACTCTTGCCGTTTGCTCAATAATGCTGGTGTAGGGAATTACGACAATGATTCGCCGGAAGCATTGGGGATCGTCTCTATCGAAGTTTGCGTTGTGATGAACGACGTGCTGCAAGGCGAAAGCAAGCGAGGACAAAGTTTTGCCACTGCCGGTGGGTGCCGTGAGCGTGAACAGGCCTGGCGGCTTTTCCGCCGCCTTCAAACAATCCTTGAGCAATTGTTTGCGGAGCGCATTGACAGTCCCATCCGCCGACTTGGTAAGTATCCCCCGGCAGAGCCGGGGGCTTTATTGTGTGAGCCGCTCAAAGCGGCTGGTGCGGGGTCGCTAACGCGGCCCCGGTTTGATTGAGCCACCTTAACGGTGGCAGGTCATTTCCACATGTT
>JAJYSV010000123.1 GCA_021793405.1 Acidobacteriota bacterium | reverse complement strand
AAAGCGGGAGTTGTAGGCCAACTCTCGTTCCTTTGCGGCGAGCTGCTGCGCCTGCTGCTGCTCCGGCGTGAGCTGTTGCGGCCCGTTGCCCGGTTGTCCGTAGGCGGCTTGCGGGCAAGTCTGCCCCGGAACACAAGGAATCGCCTGACCCGTGGGGTCATACGCGGCTGCGGCAGAGCGTTGGGCAGGTGTCGCATTCGCAAGCGCGGGATCGGCACCCGTCGCCAGCGCAGTCTGCTCCACCTCCTTTTGGCGCTCAGCGGCGAGCTGGCTCTTCAGGTCGGCGACGTTGTTGTCGGTGTTGTCCTGAACCGCTGGCTGCGGCGGCTGGTTCTTCGCTGCCTGCGTCTGCGGCTTCTTTCCAGTGGAGCTGAAGACCGCCGCCACAATCACCAGCAGCGCCGCTCCCAGATACAGAAACAGTTTCATGTTCTTCTGGAGAACGCCCTTCGGATCGAGGACACGCTGCCGCAATTCCGGCTCGGACTGCATCACGCTTTCTGAGGCAACATTCACTTCCGTCATGGCCTACCCCTTCCGCGAGAACTCCATCCGCTTCTTGCCCAGCTCGACGTAGCCGGAATCCATCACCTTCGGGATGATGTACGTGCCGTTGCGCAAGTCGTAGTTGATCAGGTTTGGCTTGCCGTCCTTCATCTCGTAGACCGAAAACTTCTCCGGCGCATCGGTCTTGATGTAGGTGAACTTGTTATCGTGGTAAATCGACTGGATATTGAAGGGCGCTTCATTGGCCCTGAAGGTGTAGTCGAACTTGAGTTCAAGCGGATACGCGCTCTTGTACTCGTCTACGGCCTGCGTAATGTGGGCCTGCACGGCAGCAAGCTGTTGCCTGGCCTGATCGAGTTGCACGGCCGGCACAAACTGAGCAGGACCGTTGGCCGCGACGATGGAGGAGCGGTCGGCAGGCTCGATCAAAACTTTCAAATCGGGCGCGTCGCTCGTGCCCGAAACGTCCTGCAGGGTGAAACTGTAGATGTTCCCCTTGTCGGTGATCAGATTCAGGTTCGAACTGATCCCGGCCTTGGCAGGATGCACAAAGCAGAAGTTGCCCACCACATCGACCACCCAGAAGTCCTTGTCTCCCGTCGCAGCCTCCATGATCTTCTCGGTCGGTGGCACTTCGATCAGCGTCGTGTACTTCAGCTTCGCGTGAATGGGCACGATGTCCTGCGCGTGATACTGTACTGTGCGGGCCGACGCATCCTGCGCAGCGGCAATAAGGGATGGAAGCGCGAGGGCAAGCCAGGCAATGAAGATCAGTTTACGGCTCATACAATCGCTCCTTTGGGGTTGGGAGTTGCGGCACCGGCCTGCACGCGCGGCCGGAACGGAAAGTCTTCGGCGAGTCTGCGCAGACCGTCTGCAATGCCGAATCGCTCGAAGTAGTCACGCTTCTTCAGGTTGTCGCGGGCGTTGTTCGTCGCCATCCAGTGCGAGACCGAATCGACGTTCAACTGCACCTTCTTCGACGACTGCGCCTTGCGTATGAGCATCTGGCCGGGCGGGACCAGCCCGGCGATCAGATCCAGTTCCGTGTCGTTCAGATGGAAGGCTTCGCGATAGACCTTGCGGTCCATCTCCGGGTTGGCCAGGAATATCTTCGTCGGACAACTCTCAGAGACCACCTGCAACATGCCCGACTCCTGCAATTCCTTGATCGACTGCGTGGCGAGGATCATCGCGGCGTTGTGCTTGCGCCAGGTCTTCTGCGCCTGCACGACATAGTTGCGAATGGTCTTGTTCTTGATGAAGAGCCATGCCTCGTCGAGCAGAAACATCTTGAAGGTAGCCAGTTTCTTCGGGTCGGCAATCTCATTACTGGCCCGATGCAGCACGCAAAACAACAGCGGTTCCAGTACGTCCGGCGCGTCGTTCCAGCCGTGGAAGTTGAAGGTCTGGAAGCGCGAGAACGAGAGCGTATCTTCAGCGTTGTCGAAGAGGAATCCGTACTGTCCGCCGCGTGTCCAGCGGTGGAGGCGCTCTTTCAGCTCACCGACGATGTTCGCGAAGTTTGAGACTGTGCGCTGATCCGGTTCCAGCATGTACACGCGCTCGATGCCATCCCACAGCCTGCGCTCTTCCTTGAAGTCGAGCCGGTAGCGTTGACCATTGCCTTCAATCAGCACGCGAAAGAAGCTGAAGAGGAATTGCAGATTTTCTTTGGTCTGGGGCAGAGAGAAGGGATTGATGGTGAAGTCGCGAGCCTCCTGTCCAACATTCAGATACGAGCCGCCGAAGATGTGGGTGAGCGATTGGAAGCTGCCACCAATGTCGAAGATGAACGTCAGCGGCCCGTACTTCTGTGCGTTCTGTAAGAGGAAATTGCAAAGATAGCTCTTACCGCTGCCGGTCATGCCGAGGATCAGCGTGTGAGCGACTTCACCGTTGTGCAGATTCAGGAAGTAGGGCGTGCTGTTGTCCGTCTCCAATGCGGCCAGATATTCCGTGCCGAGATGAGCGTTCGTCTTCTCGCCCGGCAGAATCGTGAACAGAAAGCTCAGGTCGGCGTAGTTGGTGTTCAACAGATACAGCTTGCGCAGGTTCACCGCGTAGTTCCCAGGCACGGTGGCGAAGTAGGCGTTGAGCTGGTTGTAGGTCTCCTCGAAGAGATTACCGTCTGCATTCGTGAACACGCTGGCGAACTCGCCCACCAACTGGTTCACCTCCGTCTTCGAGCCTCCGTACAGCACAATCGTCAGCGAGAAATCCCCAAGCGATTGACCATCGCCCAGCGCGCGAAGACAATCGCCCAGGTTCTCGATATCGGCTTGCTTCGATTCATCGACCAGCACGTCGTGCGGGTTGGTCCTGGTCGCATCGTTGCCCATCTGCGAGACGAATCCCGTTTTCGACATATTGAAGTGGCGGCGGCGCTTGTTCACTTCCTTGCGTGCTTTGTCTGTCGCGAGCGGCGTCCACTCCGTCACAACATAGAAGTTGGCCGGAACCTTGAGCAGCGCATCCAGCACCAAGGGGCGCGTCTCCGTGATCGCCTCCTTCATCGTCAATACACGGACAACGTGGTCGCCCACGCGCAGATGATCGCGCTCGGCTTCGATGTTCGAGTTGACTACCTGATAGTCGAGAAACTGCGTGCTCTGCGGCTTACCCTCGATGCGCCAGTCGTCATAGTTTAGGAGCCGCCGAAAGAATCGGAACTGTCCCGGCTGGCCCAGAATCTCAATCTCCATGAAGTCGGCAAGCTGCCGCACGAATCCCTGCACTCGCTGCTCCAGCCGCGCGAGGTCGTGCTCGATCTGCGACCGGAGCAGCGTCTTCATCGCTTCAGAGCTGAACTGTGTCTTCAGCTCATCGATGGCACCCGCAGGATCACGAATGAGTTGGGCGAAGGCTGCGCCGATTCCGGTCTTCGACCGCGCGCCTTCGAGTACGATGCAGTAGTAGATTTCGACCTGGTAGAGATGGTCACGCTTTGCCTCGAAGAACTGCCGCCGCTGGTCGATGGCTGCTTCCACGATGGGATCGTCGTAATTGGCAAACGGGATCTCCGGCCGGTTTGACTTGAACAGAAACTGATAGACATGGAAGCCAGGCCCAAAGGCTTTCAAGGCCGACTCCAGCCGCTTGACCGCATACTCCTGCTCGCCGGAATCGAGGCTTTCATAGTCCACGCCGGGAACGCACAGCACCATGCCCATGTCGCCGGACTTGGTCAGGAACGTTGTCTCGTTCCAGAAGCCATAGAGGTTGATGTGGGCGTTCAGCGCTGCCGATTCCTTCCACGGCTTGATGGCCTTGTCGATACGAAACATCAGACCACCTCCACGCGCGGGACAGCCTGTTTCGCTGCGTCATAGCGCAGCTTGTACTTCTCTGACTTGGCCAGGATGCCAAGAAATGCTGGGTCGCTCGTTGTCACCCAATGGCCGAAGACGTAACCGCCGATGAAGACTGCGATCCCGGCGAGGATCGAGTTGAAGAGGTTGAATGCTCCGACTGCGCCGACGCAGACCAGATAAAACAGGCTGCGCTCGACGCCCAGATACGTGAGGGGCTTATGCAGGCTCTTGAAGACCCGGTTTGTCCGCTTCGGTTGTGGCTTCCTGTCTGTCATAAGCCCCCCTTGATTGCCGTGCAAGCTGTGACGATTGGTTGCGAGTGGTCGGGTGTTTATACACCCCAAAGCCAACTCAGGACGTTCACAGCAAGCACGGCAATTCCGGTTCCGGCGGCGACACCAGCCAGCGCCCTCTTCGCGCCTGGCTCTCCGTGCGCGAATCCGTAGCCGCCTATCACGATGGCGATCAGGCTCGCGACCCTGGCAATCGTCCCGGTGAAGAGCGTTTCAAGGGCGGTGAATCCGCTGTCAAACGGCGAGCCGCCAGCCTGCGCCAGTGCGGCAATGGGAAAGAGCAAGGGCAGAGTGACCATGAGCAGGGTTGGCCACCAGGACATACGGCGAGGCTTGTTTACCGGTGCGTTATGTCGGCGAATGTTCCAATGGATGCGCATCGAATCCTCCGATTGCCCATGCGGGCCGATTCATCTGCCGCGAGAGTAGGTCGGATGTGCGATGCCGTCCAATACTCTTTTTCTATCGGCCTATAAACGACTTTGAGCCGTCTCGGGCATCGAGCACCGAGCTTGCTTATCGCTCATCCGAGCAGCTTCATCTGCGCTGGCACTCTGTCACGCAAACCAGCTTCTCTTGCCACCTTCTTCCGAGCGGTTGCCGGAATTCGCACCGCATTCCTCAACTCGCAGGCGAGCAGTGCCAGATGCGACGCGCTTTCGCTTTTCCGATACACAAAGGCAGACTCTGCGATCAACTCCACGCCGGCAATCGGCCGCGCCACTAACTCCGGGTCGAGACTGCGGCTCTCGCGTACCAGCGCATAACCGAATCCTTGCTTGACCATCCATTGCGCGTCCTGAGGCGTCGTGCAAAGATGACGCAGTTGAATACCAATCCCAGCGCGATGCAAGGTGGAATCGAGATACGAAAAGAGTTCCGGGTGTTGCTTCGGATCGAAGGTAATGTTGAGTCTCCCTGCAATCGGGCGAGGCAGAATCGTATCCGCCGATGCCAGTGGATCATCCTTACGCAGACAGAGGAGCAATCTCTCGCGGGCGATCGGTTGAATGACAAGATCATGCGCCTTCACCGGGGTGGTCACGAGCGCGGCGTTGATCGCTCCGTCGCCGAGCCATGCCAGCAACTGAGTCGTGCACTGCGGGCTTGGACGAATGTCACTCTCTGGAAACAGCTTTTGATAACTCGCAAAGGTGCGCTCTACGAGAGCCTGTTCGATGAACAGCGAGTAGCCCAATATCAGTGGCGGAGCAGTGCCGCGATCAATGGCCTGCACCGCATCGAGGACCTGGTTGTGATGCCGCAAAGCGTGTTCTGCATAGTCGAGCAAGGCCATGCCCGCCGGAGTCAAAATCACTCCAGTCTTATCACGCACAAAGAGCTGGGCCGGAATCCCGTCTTCCATCTGCTTGATCTGTATGCTCAGCGCGGGCTGAGTGAGATGAAGACGGTCAGCAGCGCGGGTGAAATTACCTTCCTGCGCAACTGTCAGAAACGACCTCAAATGGCGGAACTCAACAAGCTCATACATGCTGCACCGTCCGGAAGCTCAACATAGACCGTGGTCAACAGCACAAGGCAAGGGAGTCGCACAAGAGTTACAGCGCTTCTATTACCTCATTACGAGGTCAATTTGATCCCTGGGTCAAGACTCCCGCGAGTAAATTCACCAAGTTTTATTGCTATCAGTAAAACTTTGAGGGAAATTGTTCACTGCGGACGGCCATAAATTGCACTTATGACACCATCCATGCAATCTATCGCGCCATAAAGAAGAAGGATTGGACAGTGGTCATGCACGGCCGCACCATCGACACGGGTGCGATTTCAGCGATGGAGGTTTCGATGTCCGTTTCCAGCCAGAGCATCAATCACAGCCTCGCTCCGACTCCTGCTATCTCGGATAGCCTCCGCAAACCGCCTGCCTCAGAGTCGTGGACACCGGAGCCTCTTCTCGATAGTGAAGAGGCCGCAGCCATCATGAAGGTTCATCCCAAGACACTCCAGAAGCTGGCACGCCAGGGCCGCATTCCCGGAGTTCATGTTGGAAAGCTCTGGCGCTTTCGGGCGTCGGTAATTGAGGCATGGATCGCTCAGCAGATGGCTAGTTGAAATCTGCTCGACCTCTGCCGCGGGCGGCCTTATCCTTGGAGTAAGCCATTCGTGCCGCCTGGGAATGGAGAACAATGAACAGGCGAACACGGTATCAACAAGGAAGCGTGCAACGCGAGAAGCGGCGGAATGGGCCAGATGTATGGGTCTTCCGCTGGAGGCAATCAACCCCGGAGGGCGGAAGCAAGCGCCGGAAGGCAATCGTCGGGTCAGTCCTGGCTCTGCCCACGGAAGCAGCTGCCCTCAAAGCAGCCCACGCGTTGCGCATTGACGCCAACCAAGAAACCCCGCAGGCGGAAGGCGGGCCGAGCACAATTGCTCAACTGATCGCTCACTACCGGCTGAAGGAGCTGGCAGGCGAAGATCAGGGCCGCAAGGCGTTCTCGACGCGAGCCGCTTATGAGTGCTATCTGAAGGCTTGGATTCTCCCCCGATGGGGAGAACATCGGTTAGACCAGGTCAAGCCGGTCGCAGTTGAGGAGTGGCTGGGGAGCATCAAGCGGGCAAGAGGAACAAAGGCGAAGATTCGGAATCTCATGAGCGCTCTCTTTCATCACGCGATGCGTTACGAGTGGGTTGACC
>JAJYSV010000122.1 GCA_021793405.1 Acidobacteriota bacterium | reverse complement strand
CTAATCTCCTTCACGAGGTCCTGTGGCCTCATCGCACATATTCAGCCCGCACCCTGCCTGCCCCACAACTCTACTGTGGAGCTTACCGCCTCAGATTCCCGCTGTACTATTCATGCCATCTCCTTCTTTTGCTGGAATGAGGACGCCGATCCTACGGCTTTCCGGTCGAAGCGCCCACGAGGCCACGGTAAGACCAGCAATGAGGAGCGGGGCGAGGATGTGAAAGGCGTACGCGCCGTAAATGCCGACCGCGGCACTGGATGCGGCCGCGCCTGTCAGGTCGAAGAAGATGCCGGCATACGCCCACTCCTTGAGCCGCGGAAAACGCGGCACGAGGATGGCAATGGCCCCAAGCACCTTCCAAACGCCCAGGATGGTGACAAAGTACGCCGGGTAGCCAAGGACGTGCACAAAGCCATCGACCGTGGCCTGAACACGGGCCACCTGCGCAACACCCCCGCTCCCGATAAAAAACGCGACGAGTACAGTCGTGATCCAATAGGCAATTGTTTTTGCTTTCATGGTCAGTCCACCTCGCCAACGACCCGCTCCAGGCCGGCGAAGAATTTCTGCCAGCCGTACTTTGCACCCTGATACGCTGCCTGCTGATCGGGACGGAAGCCGGACTGTTCCATGCGAACGTGGGTGCCTCCCTCCGCTGGAGTCAACGTCCAGAGCACCACCCATTGCAGCCCGCCGGCGGCTTCGATTCCCCCAACACCCCAGCTATAGGACAGGCGCTGGAATGGGTCGACGATCAGCACTTCGCAGTCGACAACACCATTCCAGTTCGGCATAGGCTCCGCCCGGAACTGAAACTTCCGCCCGACCGCGGGCTCGAAGTCATTCTTCATCATCCATTGCGCGAGGAGCGGGCCATCCGTAAGCGCGCGCCACAGCTTCTCTGGCGGGTGCGGGAATACCCTTTCGATCACAAGCGCGCGAGGGTTCTCTGTAGGATTACTCCCGGCTGGATTACTCATGATTCCATCCTTTCCAGAAGTGATTCAAGACGGTCAAACCGGTCGCGCCAGAAGGCGCCGTAGAGATCGAGCCAGTCCACCATCGGCGCGAGTGCGTCGGGTCGTGCGCGATAGTGAGTTTCACGTCCCTGGCGGCGATGCCCTACCAGCTTGGCCCGCTTCAGCACCGTCAGGTGCTTGGAGACAGCAGGCTGAGATACGCCCGCATAGCGCGTCAACGCGTGGACGGTCTGTTCGCCCTGCCGGGTCAGCTCCTCGAAAATTGCCCTGCGCGTCGGATCGGCAAGAGCACGGAACACGGGACTGGCATTGGCCGGCTTCACACGCAAAACCATAACCGCTCGGTTATGGTTTTGTCAAGAGAAACGGAACGCAATTTCCAATTGCGGTCCTGACGATATCAATTTCTTCGATTGGGCGGCAGCCAGCCGCGACACCGACATTGGCTGCTTCTTTCAGCGGCGTCGTGAGCGGTATCCCGTTACCGCGCCGCGTTGGAGGGATTTTCTTGGTCCGGGAGGAAAAGCGAAAATACGGTTCCGTTCCGGCCGGCCTTCTCGCTACTCTTCAGCGCCAGATACCCATGATGTCTCGACACAATTCCGCGAGTGATCCACAGCCCCAGGCCGGTGCCGCACATCTCCTTCGTCGTATAGAAAGGTTCGAACGCGCGCTTTTCTATTTCCGCGGACATTCCATGCCCCGTATCCGCGACCGTGATGCGGACCCCGGTGCGCCCAGTCTTCCAGTCCACTCCATCGCGGCTGCGCAGCGTCAGCTGTCCACCTTGGCGCATCGCATCCACCGCATTGGCAATTAAATTATTCAACACCTGTCGGATGTCGTTTTCGAAGCACAAAATGTTCTTGGTCGACTTATATTTCGAGACCACTTGAATGTTCGAATTCGCCAATCGCCCTCGGTAGAGGCCGAGCACCGAGTCGATCAATTCCTTTGGGTCAACGCGGGCCGGGTTCATTGTCTGGCGATGGAAGCGGAGGCTCTGTGTCGCAATCTGCGAGACACGTACCAGCTCTGCCTGCGCAGTTTCCAGGTAGCGTCGTGAGACTGGAGGCAGCGGTTCATGGTTCAGCGCCAGATACAGCAAGTTCGTCACTGCCTCCAGCGGGTTGTTGATCTCATGCGAGATGGAACTCGCCAACCTCCCCACAGCCGCCAGCTTTTCGCTTTGGATCAGCGCTATCTCTGCTTGTTTCTGCGCCGTGATTTCCAGGGAAGCAGCCGTAATCGCGCGAACGGTCCCATCCGGTCCATAGACAGGGTAATAGTTGACCGTCCAATAGCGATGTTGGCCAGGTTGCATCGGCAGTTCGCCTTCCAGTAATTGGTTGCTGATCGAATTGCCCTGCGCAACCTGTTGAAACATTTCATTCAGGCCTTCAATCGGCGCGATTTCGGTCAAGGTCTTACCCAGAATCTTGTCCATCGGCAGCCCTACAATTTCAGCCTGCCGATCGTTCAGCCGCAGGTATCGAAACTCGACCGGATCGAACAGAGCCAGACCGATGGGCGCGGTCCGATATACCGTTTCCAGTTCCAACCTCTGGTGCTCGGTTTCCTCCTGGCTTTTTTTCAGATCCTCAACCGCCATCCTGTGTTCATGCACATCGATGCAGACGCCCAGCCAATACAGCGTCTTGTTCTGCTCGTCCCGAACCGGCAACCCGCGCACCCAGAACCATCGAAATGCTCCGTCCGATCCTCGACGAATGCGCGTCTCTATTTCAAAATCGATATCCCGGGCCAGCGCCTCCATCCATCCTTGCAGCACGCGCAACTCATCTTCCGGATGCACCGCCTTGCGCCAACCTTCGCCGAGAATTTCTTCCAGTGTCAGTCCGCTGTAGTCCAGCAATCGCTGGTTGGCATAGGTGACCTGGCCCTGGGTATCGGCGATCAAAATTAGCTGCGGGTTCAGCTCGGTAAAGGCGCGATAGCGGCGCTCGCTTTCCTTCAATGCTTCTTCCGCGCGCTTCCGCTTGGTTATTTGCTGGAAATAGACTCCAATCCCATCCTCGATCGGATAGACGTGCAGTTCGACCCACGCGTCCTGGACTGCGCTGTAATATTCAAAATGCGACGGGGAGCGCGTTTCCATCACCCGCCGATATTGCGTTTCGACGTTCGTGCCGACTACTTCCGGCCACACACTCCAGACGCTCTCGCCTAGAAGCGGTTCCTGTTGCCTGCGAGTGGCCTCGATGGCCTGCTCATTGGCAAAGGTAAAAATCCAATCGCTGTTAATGCTGACGTAACCGTAGGGCAATGTTGAGAGCAGTTCCGCCAGATGCTTCTCCGCGCGTTCGGCGCGCAGTTGCAGGTGCCGTTCTCGTTCGCTGGTCTCAGTCTTATTTTCTGAAGTATCGAGCATGGAATTGCGGGGCGGCACACGGTTCGACCATGATTGTACTCATAAAATGTCACCCTCGGTATTGGAGGCCTTTGCCTCGAATTGCATTTGCATCCGCGCCGTCAACCTCGGAGTACGTAGGCGGCAAAATCTTTAGCGGATTCCAGGAATGTTACATTGCGCGCGCAACGCCTCTAGACGCTCGACTCTCGTCGAGGATATAGCTGATGTACGCAGGCAGATTTTCTACCACTGTCACAATGGTCAGTTCCACGGCGTCCAGCTTGGCCAACTCCAGCGCGGAACGAAAAGCCCGTGCCACTTCCGGTGACTCGTCGAATGCAACGGCGATTTTCTTGAACATGCTGACACTCCTTTTTTCAGGCCCCTGCGAATGGGGTCGGGAAAAGTAGTTGCCTTAGCAACTAAATCGCCTCTTTTTGGCATTTATAGTTGCTAAGGCAACTAAAATATCAGGAAGGGCGCGCAAGGGTCAGGTGGCGGCTTTTTCCAACTCCGTACGGTCCCATTTTCCGGTGTTCGCTCCGGCATCGTAGGTACTCTGTAAAAACTCCAGCAGCGTGGCTCGCGGCGAAGATGTTTGCCGCACGTCGTCGTACATCAGCAGAAATTCCTTCAGCTGTGGATGATAGAAAGCCTGCGCTGGTCGAATCGGTTGCTCGGCAAATCCCTCCGGCTCCGGGGCTGCATAGGCATAGAAGGCCGCGCCTGCGACGTCTCCACCTCCAGGCCACCAACCCGCGCTGATCACTTCATGCGAATAGGCTTCCCGCGTGATGGGATCCGCGCCCACGCGTTCCGGCGCGCGGCGGCCGGAGAATCGCGTCACCGCAAGGTCAAAGCTGCCCCAGAAAAAATGCGATGGACTGGATTTGCCAATGAAGCGCGCGCGAAACTCCTTAAACACCGAATCGCAGCTGACTAGAATTCGCCAGAATCGGTGGGCATATTCCGGGTCATACGAGGCATGCAGCGTGTCCTGATCGAACGGGATCGGATTGGGAACCTCGACCGGCATGGTCCAGATCTTCACTTCGATTCCCAGCGATTTGAGAGCTGCCATAAATTCCCGATAAAAGTCGGCCACCGACTCTGGTTCCAATCGCAGCGTTCTGCTTGCCGCCCGGTCGGTCGTAATGATCAGCTTGTGATCGATGAAATCGAACTGAATTTCAAAAATGCCGCCCGCATATGGAATCGGCGACGTCGTCAGTCCCACCGCATTCACATAGAGCGGAACTTCCCACCAATGGTTCAGCTTCGGGCTGAGCGCCAGTCGAACCTTGCCCACGATCTGCGACCACATGTGCAGCGTGTTGTAGGTGTCCTGCCAGGCTGCTAAGGGAAGCTCCGGCCATTCCTCACGATTCGCGTGCGCGATAGCTGCGTCCATGGTGTCCTCCGTACACAACTTCAGATGCGGCCATCCCGCTCCAAGGACTAAAATTCTGGCCCAAGGAGGATGAGCCTCCACGCCTGAGTTACTCCTGTTGCATTTGAATATCTCTTTGGTATCAGTTGAATGTCCGCCAGATGAACGCGGGCGTACCGCTCGCGCTAGGCAGCGCATAGCCGGCCTGCGTCAGCCCGATCGCTCTGTACTGCGTGGCCTGGAACAGCACCTCCGGATGCTCCGCATCGTTCAGGCTGCTGCTCACCGATTGCAGATGACCTGCTCCGTCGTAAGCGTAGCCCAGCGTCACCGCATTGGCATTCGACATCCCGTTATTGGAACCGGTCACATTCCCCGCCACATCGTAGCTGTGCGTCAGCGTGTACGCTGTCCCCGCGCAGCCGCCCACAAAACACTGCCGCTCGGAGAGCACCCTGCCCATGGGGGCGTACTGATCGATGGCCCGCTCCGTCACGGTGACTGCCTGCACCGTCCTCTTCTCATCCGTCAGCCTGCCAATCGTGTTCATCGGGCTGGGCCCGGTACTCGTATCGTACGTGTACGTCACCGGATACGTGCTGTCGGAATATGTTTTCCCACTCACCCGGTTCAGAGCATCGTAGCTATACGTCGTTGTAATCCCACGGGCGTCGGTCTTTGTCAGGAGATTGGAATCGGGATCACCCGCCGTCAGATAGGCAAGCTAACAACGATGTCAACGTGCGTGAGCGATCCCTCTAATGTCACTCGTTTGGGTTGGACGGGGGCCAGACAACCGTTGACGGGCCACTTCAGGAGCCACGCCGGGATGGTTCGCGAGTTCCATTCCTCTATTCCTTGCTGCCGCTTCCGAAGCTGGGCCTCACCCGGCACTGATATCTCTACCACCGGGTCACACGCCGTCAGAGGCGTATTGTAATCCATGAGGCTATAGAGTCCATTCTCTTTTCGTTGCGTGTCCAACTCGATGAAGTCTACGTCGGCATTGCCGCCGGACGCCGTCGGCCTGAAGTCAAAGGCGTAGCAGAGATGGCCGCCCGCATAAAGCGTGATGTTCGCCAGCACATTCCCCAGCCGAACGCGTCGCCCGGCAGCATCCACTAGCTGAACCTCGATTTTCTGACCTGGTTGCATTGATGTCTCCTCAAGGTATCGGATCAATAATAAGTGGCATAGGTTCTATAAACGGATCTAACGGAACAATCTCACCTGGAAAAACCGGCACGGGCTCATCAGTGATGAACTGGCTGGCGGGTGGGCCACCCTTCCTTTGGCTTTGCCGAATCTAGCATAGATGAGGGTGCCCCATCCTTGACGCGGTTTTTGGCGGCAAGGGTGGGATTCATGACTCTCTGATCGCAGAGCTTTCCTGTAGCTCTCGCCTCCGCGCTGTCCAGTGTGATTCGATTTCGACCGTACCTTGCTCTCCAGTGATGTAGCGGCGGAAGCTAGACCAGGGCCAGTCTTCCGGCGTTGCCACCAGGCCGCGTTGGACCGGGTTGCGATGCATGTACTTCAGTTTTTCGACGACTTTTTGCTCGGTCCATACGTTGAAGTCATAGTAACGCCGCTGCCAGAAGTGGACTTCCGCGGGCTTCTTCAACTTTCTTGATGTTCGCTGCTTCAGCACCTGCAGGGCGACGGCGAGGGAAGCCATGCGCGTTCTCTCCCACGAGCAGGTGAACGTGTTCGGGCATCAACACATACCCGGCCACGACAAATCCATACCGCAGGCGGACTGTTTCCAGCTCCTGCTCGAAGACGCTATACGCTGCGTCAGTGCCCAGGAATTGGAGTCTTCGATGACAACTGAAGGTGAGGAAGTGGAATTCTCCGGATTTCTGATAGCGGACAAGTCCCCTGGCCATGGCAAGCCATGAGTGTAACCGCCGCCCACCCTTGTAGCAAAAAGTAATTCAGGAACCAGGAAGCCTTCCCTCCCACCCTTCGCGTTTTTGTGTCAAGTTCCGGGAGATGGTTTACAAAACGTCTCCGGACATCCTTTACATTCTTGGGCATGTTTTTGGTTCTGTTAGCCAGCGCTCCACGATCGTGGAGCGCTGGATAACAGGGTCGAGTTCGCG
>JAJYSV010000043.1 GCA_021793405.1 Acidobacteriota bacterium | reverse complement strand
CTCCGCCGTGCGATACACCCGCTTCGCCCGGCCACCATCCACACCAACTTCAATCGCATCGCTCACAAACAGATCGTCGCCCACGCACACGCTTATGTCCATACGGCGAGAGCCGGACGCTTACGAAGAGGAATGGGATAGCTCGCAAGCGATTTGGCATTGATGTTCGACTGGCCAATCGCGCGACTGGCAAATTGCTTGATCCCTTGCTGGAAGCCGTCCGAGTTCATGAAGGCGTTGACATAGAAAGGATCAGCGTAGCCTTTTAAGATTATGAGCCGGATCAGGTATGACGCGAAACAGTATTCACCTTCCAAATCGAAAATTCCGGTCCGGCCTACATGCTCAAAGCTATTCGTGCGATTGAAGAGAACGTCTCCGCGTGTGAGCCGGTATTTATTGAACTCATTGGCTGAGATTTCGGAGCACTTCATTTCGCCCCGATCAACACAACTTCCCTCGACAAGTTCGTTCATACGAAACGTTTTGAAGCCTGAACCTTCCGTATTTAGTGGAACCGAGAGTCCATATTGAATTTTCTCGCACAGCTCGCCAAGTGGGACCATTGGCCAGTCGGGATGGATGGGGATGTGGGGGCGGTAGTTGTCGAGGACGGCGCGGGCACCGTCGATGACTTTCTGGTAGCCCTCAATTTCCGCCACGATCTCCTTCTGCACCTCCAGCGGCGGCAGTGGGATTTGGAGTTCACAGAATTTGGATTTTGAAATCTCCGCGAACGTGCCACCTGTCGCCCACGCTTCCATAGTAGGCACAAGCTTAGTGAGCGCGAGTGCCACATACTCCGGCACCGCCCGCGTCGAATCTTCGATCACGACGTTCTTGAATCCCTGATTTGTCGCGATGGGAACGCGGTTGATAGCAATGCGTCCAATCGTCGCACGAGTCGAAACTATGACTGAGTTTGCCGGGATCATCTTCGCAGCGGATTCGCGCAGTCCTTGTTCCGAAATAGTCCGCTTCGTAGTGAAGATCTCAGATATGAAGTCCGTTGCTGGAAGATCCACCAATGTCGCCCATGGAATTCCTCCATTCCAATATTCTTCCATGTCTGACTTTGGAGTCCCGCCACTTTCCACACGGAACAGGCCAGCTTCGCCAAGAAAAATGAGCGGAAAGGAATGCGTACTCACTACACCCTCGCGATACCGCTCGCCACTGAAATTGTAATCGCCATTCGCTGCGATCTTTGCTTTTGGCACGATCAGCCCGTAAGTCAGTTGGAGATCGGCGGGCGACTCACGGCTCCGCAGTGCGCGGAGATAAAGGTCGAGTTCAGCTTTGACCTGCGGCAAATCATTTTTTTCGATGGCGCGGCGCTGGGCACCCAGACCGAAGCCATCGTTTTCTACCTTGAAGAAGCCGATGGTATCGCTCTGCCGGGCGAGGGACTTATCGAGGATCAAAAGGGAAGTCTTTACGCCAGAGTAGGGATTGAAGCAGCCCGCCGGGAGCGAGACCACGGCAACCAGGGAGTTTTCTACGAGCATCTTCCGTAGGTCTTTGTAAGCACCTTGGCTCTGGAAGATGATGCCTTCGGGAACAATAATTCCGGCTCGGCCAGTGGGCGTGAGATGTTCGGCCATGTAATCCACGAAAAGAACTTCGCTGCGCTTGGCATCAATGGAGAAACGCTTGTGGGGCTTGATGCCGCCCTTCGGAGACATAAAAGGCGGGTTGGCAAGAATGACATCGGCAGTTTCTTTCCAGCGCTCTTCCGATGTAAGTGTGTCGTATTCGTAGATGTGCGGATCAGGAAAGCCATGCAGGTACAGATTCACCAGCGAGAGACGCACCATGTCCGGGGAAATGTCGTAACCCTTGATGTTGCGGGCGAGACGGGCCTTCTCATCCGGCGTGAGCTTGACCTTACCTTTGGCATCCGTGTTAGCACTGAGGATGTGCTTGTAGGACGAGATTAAAAAGCCAGCCGTGCCACAGGCCGGATCGAGAATGGTTTCATTCTTCTTGGGATCGACGACTGCCACAATAAAGTCGATGATGTGGCGCGGCGTGCGAAACTGACCAGCATCCCCCTGCGAACCCAGAACAGAGAGCAGATACTCAAAGGCATCGCCGAGACGCTCGGAATGGTCATAACTGAATTCGTCGATGATCTTGAGGAAGCTCTTCAGCGTTTCCGGGTCACGATACGGCAGGTAGGCATTCTTGAAGATTTCTCGAAACAGCAGCGGGATGCCGGGGTTCTCCGGCATCTTGGTAATGCCTTCCGCATAAAGATTGAGCATCTCATGTCCGCCGAGACCAGAACGCATGAGCTTTGCCCAGCCGTAGCGCGCAAATTTCCCGGTGAAGAATTTTCGCTTTCCACCCATCTCCTCCGATTCTGCGTCCATGTCATCCATGAACTTGTAGATGAGGGCGATGGTAATCTGTTCCACTTGGGATTTTGGGTCAGGCACCTTGCCTACGAGAATGTCTCGCGCAGTATCGATCCTTCGTTTCGTGTTCGTATCTAACAATATGTCCTCTATGGAGCGAACTGATTCAATGAGACGTAGTCCTTGATGTATTCAGGAATGAGCGTCCTGTAGGCCACCGGAACCTCTTTGAAGTCGCGGCTGGAGAGAATGGAATTGGTCGCTAAATCAGCGTAGTCTTTGGTCTCAATAATGTGCCGAATCTGATCGCTGGAAACGTAAGCCTTGAAGTAATTTTTAATTGCGGGAATCGCCTCCGACTCTTCTGGCTTGTAATCGGCGACAAACTTGGCGAACTCTTCTTCCAGAAGCTCATCCTTGGATTTGAAGCGCGGAATCAAGCCGAAGACCTTTTCAAGAATCTCCCGCAGCGTGAGTCGCCGATCTACATCTGCGGCCCGGCGAAGTTTGTCGAGCGTGTAGAACTCTGATGGTTTATCGAACACCTCTCGATTGATGTAGTCAATCACGCGATCCCACTGGCCCGCTTCCACACTGGCTGCAATGATTGGATTCTCTCGAACCGCGTCTTCAAACCGAGCGAAGAACATGCGGTCGATCCGCATCCCCTCCGGTCCAACGACCTCCTCTTTAATAGTCGAAAGAATATCGTCGCCGGCGTGATCGTAGGTGCCCCCGATTATGACTGGGGTGCCGCCTTCTACGGGCTCTCCCGGTCCAGTGGGTTTCGGGAGCCTGATGACCTCGTCGTAGTTGAACTCCTCTTCAAAGTATTGGCAGTTGGCGAAGAAGTCGAATAGCTTGTACGCGGTTTTCTCTAAAGCCGCGATGTCTGCCTTGTGCGCATCATCGAAAAGCTCTTCAGGAAAGCTGTGCTTGCGCGTGCCCCGACCTTTAATCTGGATAAAATCTGTTGGAGAAAAGATTGGCCGGAAAAGACCCAAATTCAGGATGTCCGGGCAATCGTAACCGGTTGTCATCATGCCAACAGTGACACAGACGCGAGCCTTGCTGGTCTTGTATGAGGAAATGAAATTTCCTGAGCCAAGCAGTTTATTGTTCGTAAAGTTGATGGTCATCTGCTGCGCGTTATCAATCTGTGACGTGACCTGTACAGCAAAGTCCGACTGATATTTCCCCAGAAACATGATGTCCGCCATCTGATTGAGAATCTGCGCCAGTTTCGCGGCGTGGTTCTGGCTCACGGCAAAGATGATGGACTTCCCGATCTCGCCACTGATGGGATCGCGATAAGCGTGTTCAAGGAATGTCTTGCAAAACAGCTTGTTCGTCGCATCGGCAAAAAACTTGCGCTCAAACTCGCTTTGCCTGTAGCTGGCACTCTGATCGCCGCCGTTTTCATCCTTGAAATCGACGACGAAGCCTTGCTCCGACAGAAGCTGCGTGGTGATACCAGTCCTGGCATCGACAATCGTTGGATTGATGAGGTAGCCATCCTTGACGCCATCCAGCAAGGTGTAGCGAAACGTCGGCTGGCTATCCTCGCATCCAAAGGTTCTGTAGGTATCGAGCAGGAGACGCCGCTCGTACTCCCCAGGGTCTTTCGTCTTGGGATTCACTCTGTCAAACTTCTTGAGGTAATCCCGTGGCGTTGCCGTCAGGCCGAGCTTGTAGCCGATGAAATAGTCAAAGACGGCACGAGCATTTCCGCCTATAGAGCGATGTGCTTCGTCGGAGATGACGAAGTCAAAATCAGTCGGCGAAAAGAGCGTCTGATACTTATTGTTAAAGAGAAAGGACTGAACAGTGCTGACAACAATTTCAGCATGTCGCCAGTCGTCCCGATTCTCCTTGAAGATAACGGTCTTGTAGTCGTTGGAGAGGACGGCGGCAAAAGCCTTCTTTGCCTGATCCTCAAGTTCCAGGCGATCTACGAGAAAGAGAACTCTCCCGGCATTCCCAGAGCGCAAAAAGAGTTTGATGATTGCGGCGGCGGTAAGTGTCTTTCCTGTGCCTGTCGCCATTTCAAACAGGAATCTGTCTTTGCCTGTCTGAACCGCTGACTGGACTGCATGTACGGCTCTTATTTGGTAAGGCCGAAGAAATCGCAGCCTGTTGGTCGCGATAAAGTCAGAACGCTCGGCCTGATTCAGCCACGCTGCCTCAGATTGATACCCCGGACGTTGTGTGAGAACAATATAGTCGTCCTTTACTTGTTCCTCGACAATGCGCTGCGGATCGGGCGTGACGTGCTGATAGCTGACCACGGATACCGGTGACGGAAAAGAAGTTATAACGTATGGATTTCCACGCTCCAGGTCCCAGAAGTAGTGGAGATTTCCATTCGAGAGAATCACGAAACGGCAATTTTGCGAGCGTGCATAGCGACGAGCCTGCTCCTTGCCGACCAAAGGATTCTTGTCTTCGGCCTTCGCTTCAAGGACGATCAGCGGGAAGCCCTTTTCGTTGAGCAAGAGAAAGTCGATGAAACCCTTCGTCGTCTTTTCAAAATCCTGACCGAGAGCATCCAGTTCACTTTCGGTGATGTTGACAGTCTGCTCCAGCCGTATATTCGCTGGCTGCTTGCCTTCCGGGAAGAAGCGCCACCCCGCTGCATTGAGGAGATGATTGATCTTGATGCGTGCTGTCGCTTCTTTCATAATTCGTCAGAGAATCTGGACGCTGGCCTGTACTTTCGGACTGAAAAAACGATCCTGCCGGCTCGCTATTAAGGCATTCCCGTTCAGCATCTTGCGGATATAAGCATAGCACTCACCGTCGCGCCACGGGACTGCTCTCGATCAACGGATGTCTTTGTATCCCCACTGCATGTCTACATTTGAGGCCACTTCCAGCGTCCTGAGTGATCCCAAATCGAAATGTCGTGACTTCAAAACAAAAGCTCAGTAGGCGCTGCGCGCGTCTTTTTTCCACTTCGTGCCGCTCCGGTGACGGCCCAGCGCATGAAGCTGCGCTGAACGGGCCTTTCTGCGTCCGTTCGGGCCAGCGCCGTCTGCGTGCCAAACGATGGTACGTGTTTGGCACTTGCCGCGCCCACCCTCCAGCCTCCCACCTCCGCTGCCCTCGTTCTGCCTTGGTGCCCGTTCGTCCGGGTTTGTCCGCTGCGCTTTGTGAAGGACAAACCACTCCCAAACGGGACACCAAGGAGAAAAACAATGTTATCAACCAACAACAATCGCAGCAGCAACAGCACAGGCACGCCGCGCAATGAAAACGCGACGCAGAAACTCATCCGCGAAAATGTGGACTTCCTCATCGAGCAGCTTGAGGCGGGACAGAGCGACTCACTCACGGCGTATCTGACAGCCATGAGTAACTTTCACAACTACAGCTTTGGAAACATTCTCCAGATTGCACGCCAGAAGCCCGATGCAACCCGCGTTGCCGGACTGTATGCGTGGAACCAGCTTGGTCGCCGCGTGAAGAAAGGCGAGAAAGGCATTCAAATTCTCGCGCCCATGATCGGCACCAAGCGCAAGAAGGATGCCGAGGCAGAGCAGGACATCACCAAACAAAACGTGCCTGTCTTAGTTGGCTTTCGCGCCGTCTATGTCTTCGATGTTTTGCAGACCGAAGGCAAAGAACTTCCCGGCATGGACGGCGTAAAGGGCGAAGTCGGCGAACAGCGCGACCGTCTAATTGACTTCATCACCGCGCAAGGCATCGAGCTGGAGTTCAACGAACGCATCGCGCCAGCAATGGGCATGAGCTATGGTGGCAAGATTGTTTTGCTTCCCGGTCAGTCGAAGGCCGAGGAGTTCGCAACCCTTGTGCATGAGTTAGCTCACGAGATGTTGCACAAAGCCGAACGCCGCACTCAGACCACCAAGACAGTCCGCGAGACCGAAGCCGAGGCCATCGCGTTTGTAGTGAGCAAGGCCGTTGGCCTCCAGACGGGAACCGCGTCCGCCGATTACATCCAGCTTTACCACGGCAACGCATCGCTGCTGGCTGAAAGCCTTGAGGTCATCCAGAAAGCCTCTGCCGTCATTCTGGCCGCTTTGGAAACGAAGCCGGAGACGGAGGAACAGCAACCGCAAGATGCAATGGCAGCCGCCAGCTAGTCCACCGCAACCAATGGGCGGACGGCCAACGGCTGTCCGCTCTCCCTATCCACGCACGTCCACACAAAGGAGAAGCCATCATGTCTACCTCTATCGCAACCAGCGAATACCGCAACCTTCCACTCGCCGTATTGACCGAATCGAAGACCAACCCACGCCGCATCTTCGAGGATGCGGCCCTCAAAGAACTGGCCGCAAGCATTCGCAGTCAGGGCGTTCTCTCGCCCCTGCTTGTGCGGCCTTTGAATGAACGCAGCTTCGAGATCGTTGCCGGAGCACGGCGTTACCGCGCCGCGCAAATGGCCGAGTCTGAAACCATCCCCGTCCGCATCGTCAACCTTACCGACGCGGAAGCACTGGAGGCGCAGTTGATCGAGAATCTCCAGCGGCGGGACGTGCATCCACTGGAGGAAGCGCAGGGTTTCCGCGCTTTGCTCAATCTGGAGGAGCCGAAATACTCCATCGAGCAGATCGCGGCCAAGACAGGAAAATCACCCACCTATGTCGCGCAACGCCTTAAGCTGACGGAACTTTCTCCGGCAGTGGTCGAGGCATTTTACAAAGATGAAATCGGCGTTGGCCATGCGCTGCTACTGGCAAAACTCCAGCCAGCAGAACAGGAACAGGCACTCGCCGCTTGCTTCCGTGAAGACTGGGGAGGCGGCAGCAAGAGCAAACGTATCTTGCTCCCCGTCCGCAATCTCCAGCAATGGATCGAACACAACATCCTACTTATCTTGAAGGACGCGCCATTTTCCAAAAGTGACGCGACCCTCAACCCACAAGCTGGCGCTTGTCTCGATTGTCCCAAGCGGACGGGACACAACAAGCTGCTATTTGCGGACATTCAGCAGGACGCTTGTACCGACCCCGCTTGCTACCAGACCAAGGTGGACGCGCACGTTGCGAAGACCCTCGCGGCGAAACCAAAGCTGGTACAAATCTCCGCTGCTTACGGCCAACCAGCCGCAGGTAGCGCGGCCATCCCGCGCAACCAGTACATCGAGATCAAGCAGGAGAAACCGCAGAACAACAAGCAGCGCGACTGGCCGGAGTACAAGACTTGCAAATCCACGACCGAGGCCATCATCACGGAAGGCACCGAGAAAGGCGAACTCCGCAAAATCTGTGCCGATGCGAACTGCCCGGTTCACCACCCCAAAAAGCAGAAGCCTACCACAGATACCAATGGGAAGGCCGAGCAGGAGAAGCAGCGTCGCGAGGAAGCACTGGCCCAGGCAACTGGCTTGCGCGTCCTGAATGCCATTGTCGCCGCCGTTCCCGTGCGGCTGATGAAACGCGACCTGCTTTTTATCGTGGAACGGGTTGCAACCATGCTGGACGAACGGCGGCTGGAGGTTGTCGCCCGCAATCGCGGCATCAAGAAGGCAAAAGACAGTGACTCGATTCCGAGGCTGCTATCTGCCTACATCCGCAAAGCCGAGGAAGGCGAACTCGCACGGCTGCTGATGGAGATGGTCATTCTCCATTCAGCGCGGACGCAGCCGGATGCCAGCAACGTGCTCAAGGAAGCAGCCGAGCATTATAAGGTGGACACTGACGCCATCGCTCTCAAAGTGAAGCAGGAGTTCACCGCGAAAGAGAAGGCGCAAGCTGCAAAGAAGGCGAGTCCGAAAGCGCAACCCAAACCAGCGAAGAAGACCACCGCTGCATAATTCCAACAACCAAACCTTGACGGAGCCTGCAACACAGGCTCCGTTTTCTTATGCCAGCCCGTCGTTCCCGCCCTCTTACGTGCTGCCGCTCCGCGTCAGGCCCGACTCTGCCCACCCGACGTGCTTGTAGGCACCCAGTAACTGCCTTGACACTGCTTGCCGCGTCGATCCGCCGATTGTCTCCGAGTAACGCGTCACTCGCCAGCGATCTGCCCGCGTGTCCGCGATGGCGTCCTCAACTGAGCGTCTCCATGAGGCCCAGTTCACGAGAAGGCGATTTTGCATCAACCGAGAACCATTTCTGGCGACATTGGCGTTTAAGGGGAGTGATCCTGAGAATCGCTCGTAGCAGATGCTCAATGAGTGCTTATGCTGTTTGCGAAAGTAGGCCAACACGGGGAACCCGTCGTTGCCCGTGACAAGGCAAAGCTTCCCGCGCTGTCCATCACGCCAGTGGAACAATGACGCCGAATTTACGTGTTTCGCTTTGCGGCCGAGCATCCCCGAGGAGGGGTTTTACATTTATCTTCAACGGCATCGGGCTCGCGATGCCACTGAAAATACAGGTTCCCGTTGGCAATGTCGGTATGGACTCCTCCGTAACCCGGTCTATGTACGAAACGGCGCTCGCAATCGCCTTTAGGTCACGCTCGTTCAGGAGCCTATGTATGAAGTAGTTATGGGCCTGCGATGTGATCGTGGGTGAAATGTCGTTCGGTCTCTGACTAGAAATCGT
The DNA here is from genome assembly GCA_021793405.1 of Acidobacteriota bacterium. Taxonomy (GTDB): domain Bacteria; phylum Acidobacteriota; class Terriglobia; order Terriglobales; family Acidobacteriaceae; genus JAKAAZ01. Next base: position 26,662 of record JAJYSV010000043.1, on the reverse strand, counting down.
AACAAATACGCCGAATTTTCTGCCTTCTTTGATTATCTCCTCGAAAGTCTCTAATCGATAATCCTTCCAGCTCTCCGATTCACGGAAGGATTCCGTGGAAAGAATATTGTGCGCCTCGTCGATCACGATGCTTAGAGACCTGTCTTGTCCCGTTTCTTTCTGCTCCGAGTAGAGCTTCTTGGCTAGCAACAGTGGCAAAGTCTTTTTCATCTCTAGATTGACGTCCGTCAGGCTAACGACAACAAAGTTGCTTTGCCAAAAGGCCGCACCACTCCCCAAGTCGAAAATCTTGTCAATGTCGCCTTTCTTTGCCTTTAGCCTGTTTATCACGTGCACAACATGCTCGTTCTGCGCCCGGTTTGCGAGAACGTCGTGGATTAATTGCAGATATAAAAATACGATGAGCCTAGAGAGAAAACTGTCACCAAGCGTAAAAGTATCGATGTATTTATAAAGATATGTGTCTGTGATGCGATTAGGGTTTTGTGCGAGGTAGTTACCGGCAACAGCCGGTCTAATACAGAATTCATTAGCCGTGTTGTGCCACGTCAAATCAGAGGCAATATCCACCGGATCACCATGCGCGTCCTCAGAAGGCAATATCTCTCTAAAGTAGTCAAGAAGCAGGAACGCGCGGACTTTATCGCTCATTTGTAAAACGTCTTTCACGCGGTTACGCAGGATGTTCTTAATGTACCCCTCAGGGTCTCCATCGTTTGCGTTCATTACTTTCTTGTAGAATCGCACGGCTCTACTTAAAAAGGGCTTTTGAGTCTTCTCGGTTGCATCTGCCAAAATCGAGATGACTTCGATGTTCAGGAGGTCGTCTTCTTTCATCGGCAGCTTGTCGGCCCCAGCCCCACGCGTTGAAAGACTGTAGACCTTCTTGCTGGGCGATATGCATTGAGGATCTGTGTACTCTCCATTGAAGTCCAACAGCAGAATGCGCGCCTTCTCTGAGAAGGCCGTAGCGTTTCGCGCCGTCATGACGCGCACGAATTCCTGGTAGAGATACGCAAGCGTATTGGACTTGCCGCTACCCGTATTGCCAAAAATGGCGATATGGCTGTTGAACAATCCATCTACCGGAAGCTCGATATCGAAATCGTGCCCTTCGATGCTCGCTATCACAATGGACGGTGAGCCATCGTCTTGAATGAGATTGTGGACTCGATTTATCTTCTCTCGGGTAACGATGTACGCTTCGTTTCCGATTAGGGGCAGTTCCTTCGTTCCACCAGTAAACTTGCCGTGCTCGTCTATGTATCCAGAAAGTGCCACGGTCAATATTCGTTTGTTCCTGTTCGCGAATTCGACTTTCTCATTAGTCGGAGCAGGATAGTCTTCTTCGATCTTTTCGCCTTCTACCCTGCCTATAAGGCTCAGGAAGCCCTTACGTATTTCGATATAACTGTTGACAGATATGTTTCTCAATATGTCGCCATCGAGAAATATGTCGGAGAGGTTCTTGTTCTTGTCAACAAGGACGTAGATTCTCCGCCCGTCGACAGCTGCGACCTCGCCGATTCTCAGAACAGCGTCTTGAGTGAGTTTTGTGACGTTCATTTTTTCTTCTCGGCAAGGCCCGGTAGAATGCCCCGCAACACCCCATTGAACTTAGCGAAGTCTATGTTTGTGAGGGTGCCGGGTGCGATGATGTCGACGTTGTTGTAACCGTCGAATCGCTCAAGGAATGTCTCCCGATCCGCATCCTTGAACGCAAATGCGACTAACCTGAGCGTCGGGTTCCTCAGTGCACGTTTGGTGATCCCGAGGATGTGAGAATCCCCGAACGAGAATCCGAAAGAAACCAGCAAAGTTCCTTCGCGATCCAACTCATTTTGATAAATCCTAAGAAGCTCATAGTAAGTGTCGTCCATCAATGTCTTGTGAAACTTTTCAGCATGAGGTAAAACAACCGCAAATGTATCCACGAACGTTTTCGCCTGCGCAGCCGTCTTCGTGCCTGGTAAGAGGGCGCTGTTCTCCACTGAGAAGAGAATGCTGTCCCCATCCTTTTTCCAGGAAAGCGACCCGTGCAGTTTTATGAGGTTAATGCAAGGGATATCGACCTTATAGTTATAAAGGTTCCCCGTGCTTGAGGTTGTCGTGAAAAATGTTCGTGAGGAGAATTCCGCACGCCCCGTAAGGCTGGGCACGCGGCTAAAGCCGTCGTTCAGTCGCATGGCTGCGTATGAAAGCGATGCCTGTTCAATAAATAGATCATAGTTCGTCGCGAAGATCGTTGCATGCTTAGGCAGCAGCGAAGTGCGTCGTTCGCCGAGGATCGCTTCGATAATGCCGAGGTAATCCGTGTAGTTCGCGACGGTCGTCGTGTTATTGGCATCGGTGGCACCCGCGATAAGGCGGTTCGTCGGAGCCTGGATGGTCGCAAGAAAATCGTATAGCTTCAGATAGGCTGCATTTTCATCGTCCGACTCAAAGAGGGCGGCGATTTCTTCTTCCACAGCGCCTGCTGATGGGATTGCTGGATACGACGCACCTGAGCCAATCAGAAAGTTGATGTTGGCGGATTGGAACGACCGAGCGAGGTTCTTGCGAATGTCCTCAGCCGCCGTGTCAAGGTTGAATACACGTGCCATAGCGTTGCTGTCCCCAATCGTTGTTCGTTGGTGTGGTGCAGCCGACTATCGCTGCCCTTAGTCCTGCGCCCGACCCCGCTACGAATCAGCCCATCACTAATTGTATGCAAAGCCGGTGCATGCGTGTCCCAAAAGGGCCCGCTCACGAGCGATAGACAACGGCACCCCTATGATCGCGGTGAAGGACCCGATCTTCATCTCAATGAACTCGTGGATTCCGTTTTAACTAAGATGTCAGCTTTGAGACTGCCACGTCTGGTTTAGTAATGGGAGGTCGGCCAGTATTTACGAATCTGCTTGTCCCACGAAAGCAAGCGGAATCTCCATTGGCGCGAACAGAACATTGCACAAATGGAAGCCTTGGCGAGCGTGCGCGCTGCCCCACGCCAATCGTCTACTCCTGAATTTTCACCGACTCGGAAGCTGCCCAAGAAGGGCTGCCTTACTCAAACCAAATGTAGTAGTTATGCGCCCATTGGCAGACGCAGTTGCACGTCGGTCGCAACGTGCGCCATCTGTGCCGACTTCTTCATAAACGCTCGAACGAATTCGCTGACCAGGCGCGAAGAATTATCCGCACGTACAGCCATGTACGTACCCAGCATCAAGGCAGGATCGCTCAGCGGACGGAAGACCATGCCTGGCCGTGCGCTGCGCATCGCTGTGGCTTGGGTCAGGAAAGTGATTCCTCCAGTCTCCGATACGAGATGGAGCGCTTCCTCCGAATTGACAATGTGATGGATGTTTTTATATCTGACTTTGTCTGAATCTGCGATATTCACGATCGCCCCATACACCAGCGGATGGACCTGCTTTTGAAAAAGAATCCAGCATGTATCGGTTAGGTGCTTGATGGACAATGTCTGCTTCGCGGCCAGCACGTGGCTTTCCGACATCGCCACATGCAAAGGTGCCTGTGCGACCAATACAGTTGTGAGCAGTGGCGTCTCTGGCGGCTGCGTAATAAACGCCACGTCCATTTCGGCGGACAGGAGCCTCTGCGCCAAGTCGCAGGAAAACTCGCTCTTCACCTGGACATTCAGATTGGGGTATAGCGGCAGATGCAGAGAGAGCGCTCTTGAGATCAACTGTGGGTCTGTGTACGGGGAACGGCCCAGGCGCAGGACATGCTCTGTGCCAAGATCGGCAGCCTTGGCAACTTGAAAGGCCCGTTCTCCATGCATGACAGTGGCGCGTGCTTCGGCAACGAACGCACGTCCGCCATCCGTGATTTCTACCTTTTTCTTATGACCGTGCGTGAACAAGGGCACGCCAGCTTGTTCTTCCAGTTCAAAAATCTGGCGGCTGAAAGCAGATTGGGTGAGGCCGACACGATTCGCGGCACGCGTATAGTTCAGCTCTTCTGCAAGAGCAATGGCCGCGAGGAAATAGCGGACTTCCATTTTGCGAGACATAACCACCTCCGGGGAGCACAAGCCAGAGAGTTCGGTAGTTAGCCATGGCAGATGTTATTGATAACGCTAATTGTTGCCGCGTTTTGCACAGTATGTGGAAATCTCGGCCCATAGTCAACCTTGATTCTTCGGTGGAAGAAAAAATTCATCGCTTATTGACACTGTTTTGGGAATTCGCGGCGGCGCGGGATTGGAGCCATGCAGAAAACGGTCACTCATTCGCGCTGCGAATAATGGAATTCCCAAAACTCATTGGACGCCTTGCATCGAGAAGGATCAACCTCATCTATAGATCATGTTCGTGAAATCACGGGCATAATCGGTGTCTTTTGATTCCAGCCGTCGTGGCGTGTGCATACAAGCTGTCCATGCGATGCCTGGAAACTCACGGAGGCCGCGCATGACAGACCTGAAAGAAAGAACCGTCCCGTCCAAGCCATTGCTGCCGATGCTGGGTCGAGGAGCAGAACCGCTGCTCGACAGCAATGAAGCCGCAAAGTTTCTGGGCATTCACCCCAGAACGCTCCAGCGGATGGTGCGCCGAGGTCAGATTTCCGGCGTGCAGGTGGGCAAGCTCTGGCGTTTTTTGCCTTCCACGCTTGCCGAATGGATTCAACAGAAAATGGCGAGCTGACGCCAGGCACAGCATGGGCCTGACTTGAATTTGCCTGGAATGCACAGGCTTCTTCAGCGTACCCTTGAGTCAGCCATCTGTGCCGTGAATTCAAGGAGGAACCCTTGTTTGCACGCACACGATATCAATTCGGAAGTTTAGTGCTCAAGAAGCGGGCGAAGAGCGCCGACGTCTGGGAGTTTCGGTACTACGAGAGCGGCCCCAATGGAACACGAGTCAGAAAGGCTCGTTCTATCGGCACCACCAATCAGTACAAAACCGAGGCTCTTGCACGGAAAGCCGTCGAAGCAATTCTCCTAAAACTCAACGCTGAAAACCCACAGTACCATCTAGGCACGGTGACTTTTGCCGCACTTTGCGACCGGTACATCGAGGAAGAGCTGCCCGCGCGGTACTCCACTCAGAAATCGTACTTGTCGAATATCAAATTGCACATTCGTCCCCGTTGGGGTGAATACTTGCTCGGCCAGATTCGACCCATGGCCGTGGAGGGCTGGTTGAAGAATATGGATATGGCACCCAAAACGAAAGCGCATATCCGCGGCGTAATGCACCTGATCTACGAATGTGCAGCACGCTGGGAACTCTTCAACGAGCGCCGCAACCCCATTGAGATGGTGCGGGTGAAGGACTGTACCAAGCGCCGCAAGCGTCCCGTGATTCTCACTGTGGAAGCCTTTGACACGATTGTTGCGGAACTGAAAGAGCCGTTCCGCACGATGGTGATTGTGGCCCAGTGCCTCGGACTTCGCGTGAGCGAGATCGCGGCATTGCAATGGGAAGACTTCGATTTTGAAGGTCAACTGCTGCTCGTTCAACGAAGCATCGTGAATGGGCGCGTGGACGACGTGAAGACGGAGTATTCCCGAGACCATGTTCCTGTTCATGAATCCTTGCTGGAGGTTTTGCTTGCCTGGAGTAAAGAATGCCCGCCGACGCAAGAAGGTTGGGTATTTCCGAATCCGGTCACGAACCGACCTTACTATCCGACCGAGATCCAGAAGAGGCACTTGCGGCCTATCGGGATCAGGCTTGGATTGGGACCGATCGGCTGGCACACGTTCCGTCACACGTATCGTTCGTGGCTCGATGAGACAGGTGCTCCGATGAAGGTGCAGCAGGAACTGATGCGTCATGCTTCGATCCAGACGACGATGAACGTCTACGGTCAGGCCATGCCGGCATCGAAACGGGAAGCCAACGGGAAGGTGGTCAAAATGGTGCTCAAGCCTGTGAAGGCGAGCGCCTGAAAATGACCAGATTTTCTTATTGGGAGTGAATGGGAGTGAGTTTGGAAATGCAATCTTTGTAAGTTGTTGATTCTTTGGTTGCGGGGGCTGGATTTGAACCAGCGACCTTTGGGTTATGAGCCCAACGAGCTACCGGGCTGCTCCACCCCGCAATTCCATGATAACGAGCGGAGCGGATGTGGTCAAACTATCTGCGATTGTTCTACTGTGCCCGCACATACAGGAATTCGCTCCATTTCGCCGATTTGACTGCATCATCGGGATCTGAGTGGAGTGTAAGGCTGGGCAAGCATTAAAGTTCCTAGAACTTGCCGCTCATTGTCGGAAAACTGATGCCGAAATTGAGGAGAATTCAAAATCGACTGGCGCTGATCGGGCGGAAATTCGCTTAGATCCCGGACCGCTCTGTGCATCATTTGTTGCCGGGCCAAGGGCATTTGGTTCACTTGCTGGATGCCATTGCGGACCTGCTGGCGTTGTCCGGGTGACAGCCGTTCCCAAGTTTCCAAGCGGTCCAAAGTGCGTGCACGCTGCGCAGGTGGCAACGCGCTAAGTTGTTGCAACCGCTTGAACAGTCTTTGTTGCGTGGCTGGAGGAAGACGATTGAAGCCGGGTTCATTCCGCAGCGCACGCTCCTGCGCTCCTAGTGACATATTTCGATGTTGGTTTAGCCACGGGCCTAAATGTTGTTGCTCATTCAAGGGAGCGAAGGAGCGGCCCTGCGCACCACTGTGACCTCCACTATTGCCTGCAGCTCCGCGACGGTTCTGGTACCATCCGGTGGCCATCCAGTACCCATTTCGATAGGGACGAGGACGAGCCCAGCCTGCGGTGCTGGTCAGCAGAGTAATCCAACACGTCATAACGACAAAAGTCCAGCGGAGAAGGGAGGTAAAAAAAACCGCAGTACGGCGAATGCGCAGTGAGGCTAACAACGCAGGAACGGCCCTACGATTTCTCCCAAGACAAACCATTTCCACATTTGCATCGCAGGGCTAAATACACCTACGCGCTGCTCCCATCCACCGTTGCGTATTGCCACCACCGCGTCATGCGCCAAAAACACGTCTCGCTGCGTCTCCGAGCGACTGCTAGTTGGACAAACTTCCAGCAGTGGCCATGGAATTTGCATCTCCAGTCGTATCGTCAAATGCAGCCAGCTCCTGCAGCGTTTTCGCATTGGAATCGAGAAGCTCCAGGTCATTTACAGTGGCAGAAACTGCCTGCTGCTGTTGGGGATACGTATGATTTAGGCTTACGACTCCAAAATACGATCCGCCGCTAACGACTAACAGTAGAGCAAAAGCCGCTGCCGCAACCGGGCGCAGTCTGAGATCGCTTCCAAATAGCAACCGTAAGCGCATGCGCTCCAGCCATCCTGGTGCCGCCGATTCCTTTGCTTCGCGAAGGAGCACCGCGAGCCGGGTGTCGAAATAGGGGCTCGGCTCCGGCGCACGCCACTCATCCAGCAGTTGCATAGTGGAGTGCAATTCATTCCAGTCGTTTTCACAACGGGGACATTCGCCGAGATGCTGCCGCACATCCGCCGGCACACGGGCCGGATCGAGAACCATGTCGGGCAGAAATGATTGAAACCGTTCACATCTCATCGCGCAGCTATCTCCTTTCAGAAAATTTTACGCAAATTCCTTTAGCCGTTCTCGTAGGGTCTGGTACGCGCGAAACAGAAGCGACTTCGTTGCAGATTCGCTTAATTTAAGAACAGCGCCGATCTGCCTGTAGTCCATGTCCTGATACTTGTGCATCACAACGGCCATCCGTTGCCGCTCCGGCAATGCCATCACATGCTCCCGAATGCGCTGTATCCTCTCATCCTGTAACAAGTTTTGTTCCGCAATTGGTTGAAGATCCGCCACGTCCGGTTTGGTTCCAGTCTCCTCGTCGGTTTGATCCAGGAAGATACTGGACGATGCGCGCTCGAATTTCGTATCTCGAGCATGGTTGATGGCCATGTTCGACGCGATCCGATACAGCCAAGTGGAGAAACGAGCCTCCGCCCGGTAGGTCGCCCGGGCCCGATAGACCCGCAGAAAAACTTCCTGCGCCAACTCTTCGGCCACGGCCTGATTATGCACTATGCGGTACAAAAAGCTAATGATGGGGCGTCGATACTTTGCAACGAGAAACTCAAAGCAAGCCTCGTCCCCCGCGCCGGCACGCTGCATGATCTCGGCATCGGTCATCTTGCCCATGTCGCCAGCGAGTTGAGCCGCCAGACCGAAACCTACTTGCCGGGCAGCTCGTTCGTTTAGCGGGATGCGTTCCAGCGCAATCGTGCCCATATCCTCTGGAACACTCTTTGTCGAGGAAAGTTGCGCTTCTTCCGCCCAAAATTGGTCAATTTGGGAGCTGGCTTGCGCATCGGAGGCATCGGTAAGTCCGTCCTCGACCCCCTCGTAACCGGGGTCCGGTTCGCCCGGAGAATCTTCTTCATTTTCCGCGGATTCGGCCTCTTGGGATCCGTTTGGATTTGAACCGCGCGATACGGCCTGGTCGGCATTGCGATGGCTTTTTCTCAAGGAGATTTCATCGTCTTCGGGGCCATCGCCGCTGAACGCGAAATCATTCGCATGTTCATCATCCGGCCAGTCCGCATCCCGCGAAATGGATTCCTCCCCTCGCTGGCGCCTGCCGATTTCCCGCGCTCCATTGCGCCCCGGATTTCCGTCCATCGCAGCCATGTGGTGTGTCCGGATTCTAGCGTATACTGGGTCGCAGAGAGACGCTTCACGGCATCTTTGTTTCATGCCACTTTATCTGGCACGGGCCCTTTCGGCCCCCACTTGCCGGGTATTCAGCCCATAGCCAGCCCGGGCGCTTAACTCAGCGGTAGAGTGCCACCTTCACACGGTGGAAGTCGCAGGTTCGAATCCTGCAGCGCCCACCAATCGAATGAATAATTTAGACGCAATTTGAAGATCCTTCCGACGCGCCTTACCGGGCAATAAGGAGAGTATCAAATTCCTGCGTGGCGCCAGCTGATTATTTCTGTTCCAATCCGGCCACGATTTTGACGCTCCTTGCTTGCGCTTGACGAGCATCTTGGGAACGCGGAGGCGAAACGTCTCGCCAACTGTACGGGCCTCCTTTTTTTTGCAACAGCAATGATGCGTAAGATCCCGTGGCCGGAAGTATTCGAAACCCATGCGTTCAGAAGACAGCAGATACGCAGCGGAGAAACCTCCTCTGGGCGTCACGGCGTAGATCGATCATTCAGTTCAACTCATCTGACAACTTTCGCTTTCTAGGTATGCTAAAGATGAACTGCGGCCGCAAATTGAGGACCCTTGTATGCAACTTCCGACTTCGCTGGCGCAGACGCTGACGAATCTCAACCTGCCCACCTATCCTTCCGTAACCGGCCTGCCGCAACCGATCACCCTTCGGTCGCTCGCAGCGTTTGCGGGGGCACTTATCTGGGCCTGGCTTCTGCTTGTCAGCTTTGCCGGTTGGGGCAGATTGACGGGAAAACTTTTCCGGGTGCAGCGTTTGCCCGCTTCGGTCGCTTGCTCACTGGGAATCGGGGCCATTGTTTTTCTGGGTGGATGGCTCAATCTGCTTCATGCAATTTATCCGAGCATCCTGTTCGCGCTGACTGCAATTGGATTAGTGTTCTACATTGCGCTGCGCCGACAACGCCCTGAAAAATACAGGTGGCTCCCCTTCTGGACTGAAGCTACCCGTTGGTCGAAGCTGTTCCTAGGCATCGCACTTCTGATTCTCTTTCTTCGTGTTGCTGCAACCGTTCGTCTCGGCAACTTTAATGTCAGCGACGACAGCGCCGCCTACCTGATTTTTCCTCAAAAAATGCTGGCGGTCCATCACTTTGCAGCTGATCCTTTTAGCGATCGGCGCGTGATTTCCAGTCTCGGCGGCGCATATCTTCTGCAAAGTTTCGTGGTGGCTGCAACCTCTCTGCCGCACATCGCGATGGCCGATCGTACGCTGGGCTTTATCCTCTTGGCGGGGGCATTGTTCGATGTAGGAATATTCTTTGGTCTATCGACATTTCAGATAGCGTTGCTGGAGCTTCTGGTTTACCTTACGCCTCAAGAAACCATCAACCTTACGTTTGTCGTCCTGCCCATTTCTATTTTATTCGGGATGATCTGGCTGATATTTCAGATAGAAGAAAATGAGCATGTAAGTCGATTGAGAAATGCACTGCTCATCGGCGTTATCGGCGGAGCGATAATTTCGCTCAAATCAACCTACGTTCCGATCGTCGGTGCGTATGCACTTGTTCCTTGTTTATTTACTGTCTGGCGACCCAAACAAATCAAGAATCATTGGCCTCTGATCGCTATTGGCTCCGGCTCGTTCGTCGTCTTGGTGGGTTGGATGATTGCCATGAAAATGACAAGTGGGACCTATATGTTCCCGATTCTGGGCTCCGGCGTGGATTATAGCGCCTATGGTCTATTTCGCTCTATGTCGAGGTTCTCCACCCATCGTTCAGTTATAAAAGTGTTTCTGCAGGGTATTGCTTTAGCTGTTCTGATTTGCGTTCAGTTATTAACTGGCGTTCAGAATAAAAGATTCCGGATTAGTCTCTGGATTCTGGCGGCGTCCGCACTGGCAATCACAGCATTTAATTATCGCAGTGGAGGAGACTTCATCTGGCGATATAACTTCCCGCAATTTTTATGTGCCATTGTCATCTTTTATGCGGTTACAGGAGCCGCGCTTCGTGAGTATCCAGGCGCAGCCAAAGTCCGGCTAGCATCGTATGTGGGGATTCTGTCGCTGGCCGGAATGATGTTTTATTACGATGCAGCAGGGCATAATCCGCGACCCTTCAGGCAAGTGCGTATTGAGGAGGGGGACTATCGAAGGTCGCTGCGTGCAAGCTTGAGTGGCGTCGCATTAGCCAGTCCTCAGATGAGCGCCGAATATCAAGCCGTGGAAGCAGTCCTGCCAGATCGAGAAACCGCACTGGAGAACGTCGGTCGCCCGTATCTGTTCAACTACCAAGCGCACAAAATTTATGTGATGGATTGGCCCGGTGCAGCGAGTCCTCCGCCGGGATGGCCGTATGGCGAGAATTCCACACAACTGGCCAGCTACCTGCGGCGGAATTCCGTTCGCTATGTCCTCTACGACTATCGCTATTCCCCTTGGTACGACGTAGGGGCTTGCGTCTCTCTAGAGCAGCCTGGACTCTATTCCAGGGAACTTTATGTATTGTTCTGGATGTCGGTATTGGCGGATCATCAGTTCGACCAACTCCGAACGCAATACCACTCGCTGTACGACGATGGTCAAATTGCAGTGATCGATCTTGACCGTCCTCGGCCGGATGCACCTGCACCAACGGCGTCTTGGACGCTCAATACAAGCAAGGAGCAGATGTGCTCTGCGGTGCTGGCCCGCTATATTGCAAATCCCTTGCCGGAGTCTTCCCGATAGGTCAGTCGACCGATCACTAGCGATTTTTTATGGCACTCTACAGCTTTCGAGCCTACTCGCCGAAGTTGACCGACTCCAGGCCGAGAAACTGCGCTGCCTGGCCCAGTTCTTCTTCAATGCGCAGCAGTTGATTGTATTTCGCGATCCGGTCGGTGCGCGAAGCCGAGCCCGTCTTGATCTGACCCGCGCCTGTTCCTACCGCCAGGTCGGCGATAAAAGTATCCTCGGTCTCGCCACTACGGTGCGAAATGATCGACGTGTAGCCATAACGGCGCGCCAAGTCGATGGCGTCCAGCGTTTCGCTCACGGTGCCAATCTGGTTCACTTTGATCAAAATGGAATTGGCCACACCTTCTTCAATGCCGCGTTGCAAAATTTCGGTGTTGGTCACGAAGATGTCGTCCCCGACAAGTTGAACACGATCGCCCAGCTCCTTGGTCAGATGTGCCCAGCCTTCCCAATCGTTCTCCGCCAGACCGTCTTCCAACGAAACAATTGGGTATTGACGAATCCAGCTTTCCCAGAAGCGCGTCATCTGCTCACTGGTGTATTCGCTCTTGTCGGACTTTTTGAATACATATTTGTTTTTGTCTGCGTCGAAGAACTCGCTGGCTGCCGGATCGAGGGCCAGAAAAACGTCCTCTCCCGGTTTGTAGCCAGCCTGCGTGATGGCCTCAAGAATCACTTCCACAGCTTCGGTATTGGACTTGAGAGAGGGTGCAAATCCCCCCTCGTCTCCGACGGCGGTGTTGTAACCCTTTTTTTTCAGGACGCGCTTCAAGGTCTGGAAGACCTCGACGCCCCAGCGGAGCGCATCGGAAAAGCTCTCGGCGCCTGCCGGCATAATCATGAATTCCTGAAAATCGACGTTGTTGTCCGCATGTGCGCCGCCATTCAGGATGTTCATCATCGGTGTCGGCAGCGTGCAGGCGTTTACGCCACCCAGATACCGGTAGAGCGGCATATGCAGTCCATTCGCAACCGCGCGGGCGGAAGCCATCGACACGGCCAGAATGGCATTCGCGCCCAGACGGCCTTTGTTGGGCGTTCCATCCAGCGAGATCATGGTCTGATCGACCAAACGCTGGTTGCTGGCGTCCATTCCTGCCAATTCGGGAGCAATCACGCTCTCGATATTTTCAACGGCCTGCAGAACGCCTTTGCCCTGGTAGTGTTCCTGGTCCCCATCGCGCAGTTCGACAGCCTCGTGTTCGCCGGTGGAAGCGCCGCTGGGTACAATTGCGCGGCCCATTACTCCACTTTGCAAAATAACATCCGCTTCGACGGTGGGATTGCCGCGCGAATCCAAAACTTCGCGTGCATGAATCGAGGTAATCTGGGTCATATCGCTCCTCAAAATTTTGTGGTGTAGCCGGTCATCGAGACGAAGCCGGCGATCCACGGGAATTGCATTTCCTTCGGCCGTGTGGATCAAGTGGACAAACTCTGGCATGCGTTCGACAATTTCTTCAGTGGTTGTGTCCAGGTCAGAAAATGCAAGTATCGGCACATCCCGAAAAGCTTGGCCAGCGGATGCGCCGACAAATGATCATCGGTTGAATCTACAGAATCAGGTCAATTGTAACAAAGCTGCAACTGGGCGCTTATTGTTCCAATTATTCACGGTCATGATCGAGATCTGAATTCCCCAGGGAGATCTTCCGCGGGATGTGACTTCCACGCGTGGCGCACGGCGCATTACTACGCGGATACCCGGACAAGCCATGCACGCGCACGTCGTCGATAGGGTCAACTACACTACAGATGTGGCGATGTAATCCCTAACGATGGGATGACTTGGGAATTGCCGCTGGCGAACTACAGACCGCTTGGAATATTCCTGAGTAAGGCCGTGCATGACATGAATTGGGCGCGGTTGCAATCGGTCAACGAAAGACCCTTGCCTTGCGTCCAATAGATGGAGCCGAAGCGAGCGCCAGCGCTTCATCGGGAAAGCAGAACTCAGGCGACATGCAGAAACCACACGACGCGCACTACGATGAAACGTTTCGGAATCCTTGGAAACTGAGCAAACGATGAGGGTGGATACGATGAAATTTTTCGCAACAACAAGTCTCGCCGCAGCGATGGTTGCGGCCACTGCATTTGGGCAAACTGCAAAACCGAGCCCGTACCAGGGAGTCTCCAATCCGCCAAACGACCCGATCGTGACCAATGATCTCACATCAACAAACCCAGCGACATCGGACTCTTCGGATGCGAACTCCCTGTCTGTGAGCCAGCCGACAGCACACATCGAACCCGTTCCGACATCTCCCCAGGATCATCAGTACATCCAACATCCGGGACTCGCTACACGTTCTGCGGATTCTGAGGACAGCGACATTGTCACCAGCGTGCCTCCGGCTGGTCCTGGGGATGATTCAGGTGTTGTGATCAGCGTTCCAGCCGGCCCGAATCAATTGCCGGAAGGAACCACGCTGACGGTATCGCTCAACCAGCAACTGTCCACAGCGACGACACAGCCGGGGTCAATCTTCAGCGCTCGTCTCATTCAGCCGGTCATGAAAAACGGTCGCATCGTCATTCCGGTTGGCTCTATCGTGACCGGTCGCGTGACGTCCGTCAGTGAAGGGCGGCGTATTACCGGCGGGGCGTCTATTCGACTGCGCCCGGATGAAGTGGACATGCCTGATGGCATGCGGTATTTCCTTCATGCCGAAGTCTACGATCTGGGGAATTTCCGCAAAGTCAAACCGGATGTCGAAGGCAATGTTGTCAGTGTTGCCCACGGCAAGCGGACTGTTGCGGAGGCAGGCTTGCTGGGCGGGGGCGCCGCAGCTGCAGGTTTTATGATCGCTGGCGGGCCCGCTGCGCTGGTGCTTGGAGGAGCAGCCGCGGGCTATGTTGGCGCGCACTGGCTGCTCGAAGACAAACAGGCGGTCCTTCCCAAGGATTCTGAAGTAGTCTTCGGGTTGACTCAACCTATGTCGCTGGTAGCTTTCCACGAATAGTAACTCTTCTTAGACGCTGCGAAAGTTCAGTCGGGGAATAATCGAAAAAGGCTCGGCGCGATCCATCGCCGAGCCTTTTCGTTTTTCTTTCACTTGAAGGGGATTTCCCAGTTTCCACCGGTGCGCAGGGAAGTGTTGTGCAGCGGTTGCCCATGCTCGCCCGCCGGCATGCCAAAAATCACTAGCTGGGCGACACCTCCAGACGAGCTCCCAGGGTCGAGCGATAGATGCGCGCGCATGGCTGACCGGTGCTACAGATGACGAATAAAAGCTCCAAGTTCTGCGGATGCTTTTGGGCAGCCTGTGCAACGGGATCACCGTCAATGGCGATAATGTAATCGGCCGCCGCCGCTGGATCCGCCAGCGCGTCGTGCCAGAGTTTGTAGTCTCCCTCATTGATGGTTTGACGGAGTGGAAATCCAATTTGCTGCAATGCACCTACGTGGGCTGATGTATACATCAATAGCGTCGCCTGGGGAGGCAGCAAAATCAGTTTCTCCGCCAGGGCCCTCTCAAACGGAATCCGCGTCGCGGCATTGGCTTTCGCTTCTTGGAAAACGAGCGGAGTATCGCGCAACAAGAAAGCGCTGCCGGCAACGATGATGGCCAGCGCAAATGCAGCGATTACACGCTTCCGTTGCGGCCACTTGTTCACCGCCGCCAACACTGCAAATGCCGGAAACAGGGCAAACGCCGGTAGCATTTCCATGCCATATCGTGTGTTGTAGTACGAATGAGGAAACCATACCGGCAAAAAGATTGGCACAGAGCCGTAGGCCACTGAATATGCGTAAAATGGAACCGGCAACCAGAACAGAATTGCAGCCGGTAACGCGCGACTCCGATACTGCACGACGGCATATGCCGTTCCGGCTGCAGTCATCAGCAGAAGCCATCGTCCGCACCGCAAGGGTGCCGCTCCCATCTTTGCCGATTTCACATAGTAGAGGAAAGCCCACCACAGATGATGCCAGCCCGGGTATGGCAACGAGCCTGGCTTTGTCGTCCGCTCAGCGATGGCCTTCGCGGAATACGGGCCGCGCAGAAAATCCAGCGGATCCCCATACATGCGCCAGTTGTATCCCAGCCAGCTCAGCGGAGCGGCCAGTAAAAGTAATGTGCAGACGACAAAGACCCTTGCATTGGCGGGCTCTTTCCACCACCCGCGCCGCAGCGTCCAATATGCCGCCATCAGCCATGCCAAGGTGCCGAGTATCCATCCGTCATATCGAGTAAATACGGCGGCGATCAGGACAAGCGTGAGCCTCACCAGGGCCCGACGCGCGGCTGCGGCATCTGCTTCGCGGAGCGCCGCCTCAAAAGATGTCAGGTGTACGGCACTCCATATCATCAAGGCCAGATACAGCGGCTCTGTCATGGCTGTAACTGACATGTACAGCAGGCCGGGATTCAGGGCAAGCGCAGCAAAAACCAATATGGCCAGTAAAGGCCGCATCCATCTCCGCGCCAACCGATAGATGCCAGCACACGCCAGTACATAACTGGCCATGGACGGAATAGCGCCAGCTAATCCACTCTGCCACCAGTCGGTGCGCTGCACAAAGGGCAGCAGTAAGAGATGCGGCAAGGGCAGCCATACCGAACCCAGTTGACTGAAGCCGGGATTGAGCGAGTCGAAGATGCGGCGGGCAATGTGCAGATGCGCAACGGCATCCCCGTAGAGCAAGAGATACCCATGTCTGGCGCAATAGGCTAGAGCAGCCGCGGTTAGCAGGATCGCCAACGTCGACACCAGCTTCATTTCTTCCCGGAGAGTGGGGACGCCAGCCTTGCGACTCGAAGAGAGACTCCGCTTGTTACTCGGCATCGAAATGCGAAAGCTCCTGAAAGCTCGCAAAGCGTTGGTCGATTTCTTCGCGACTGAGGGCCTGCATCCGCTCCGTACCGAAGCGCTCCACTGCAAACGAACCCATCACACCGCCATAAAACATCGCTCGCTTAAACTGTCCCGGAGTAATTTCCGGCTGCGACGCCAGGTAGCCAAAAAATCCGCCAGCGAACGAATCTCCAGCGCCGGTGGGGTCGACTACTTCCGCCAACGGCAGAGCCGGCGCGCGGAAGAACCGATTGCGCACCCCCCCTGGAAACGAGTGGTCGCCAAAAAATGCGGTTGCGCCATACTCCCCATGCTTCACGATAAGTGCTTTGGGGCCCATCCGCATGATGCGCTCGGCGGCCCGCACCAGATTTGCTTCTTCGCCCAGCAGTTTGGCCTCGCCATCGTTGATGAGCAGAACGTCGAGATCCCGCAGCACGCGAGCCAGGCCCTGCTGATGGCCGGTGATCCAGTAATTCATCGTGTCGCCGCAGACCATGCGCACGCGCGGCATCTGCCGACGCACCTGGTGTTGCAGCACAGGATCGATGTTCGCCAGGAAGAGGAACTCACTGTCCTGGTATGCGTCGGGTATCTTGGGCTGGAAGTGCTCGAAGACGTTCAAGTCCGTGCGCAGCGTATGCGCCTCGTTCAGATTCTCGCGATACTCACCCGTCCAGTGAAAACAATTGCCGGCGACACGCTCAATTCCGTTCGTATCGATTCCGCGCGCGTGGAAGATCGCTTCGTGCTCAGCGGTAAAATCTTCTCCCACAACCCCAAGGACTCGTACCTGTGTAAAGAAGCTGGCCGCCAGGGCAAAGTGGGTGGCGGCTCCACCCAGGCAACGATCTACCGCGCCGCTGGGGGTGCGGATGCTATCAAATGCGACAGAACCGACAACGAGAATCGACATATGCGCAAAATTCTTTCCTATGCTTACTTTGTTCTCTGCAGACGCCGCCAGAAATCCGTAGGCTATGGCAGATACTTTTCCAGCAATAGACCGAGCTTCTGTCGTGTTGCCAGAGAAATTAGCGCAGGCCGGGTCAGGATCGCGCCTTTCAGCGCGGACTGGCAGTGGCAATTCCGCTTTGCCGGCAAAGCCGCCACGACCGCATCCATCACTTTGAGCGCAGCGGCATTATTCTGGTTCAGTATGGCGACAACCTGCTCGGTCGTGACCGAATCGTGGCCAGGATGCCAGCAATCGTAGTCTGTTACCATGGCTAGCGTCGCGTAACAAATCTCCGCCTCGCGCGCCAGCTTGGCTTCCTGCAGGTTGGTCATCCCGATCATGTCCGCTCCCCATGATCGGTAGAGGTTAGACTCCGCCTTGGTCGAAAACTGCGGACCCTCTATGCAGACATAGGTCCCACCCCGGGTTGCGTGAACGTCCAGGCTGCCACACGCGGTCATAATCGCGCTACCGAGCTCCGCGCATACCGGATCGGCCATCGATACATGAGCCACCACATCGGGACCGAAGAAGGTGCTGCGCCGCGCATAGGTGCGGTCGATATACTGGTCCGGCACGAGAAATATTCCGGGCTTATGTTCTTCCTTCAAGGAACCGACAGCGGAAATGGAAAGAATCGCGTTCACCCCTGCCTGTTTCATCGCGTAAATGTTCGCGCGATAGTTGATGTCGGAAGGCACGATGCCGTGGCCCCGCCCATGCCGCGCGAGAAACGCCACCCTGCGCCCATGCAACTCGCCGAATGTGAGCCAGTCGGAGGGATCTCCAAATGGCGTGCTGATTTGCTCTTCATGTGCATTCGTCAATCCAGGCATGTGATAGAGCCCGCTGCCGCCGAGAATTCCAATTTCTGCACGAAACATTCTGGGATGTACTCCTTCGCTCATAGCCATCGATATACCTTGAGACCCTGTATTGCCCGATACGAGTGCGCGGTGATTAGTATACCGTGCACTCGTTGAACCGCTCCGGAGCTAATGTGGCAAACAGCGAATGCCGCAAGTCCGAGGTCAAGTCCCTGCGAGGTATCTCCGATTGCGCGACCACGCTGGTGGAGCTCTCTGCAATGCTGCCCATCATCACAAACTCGAGCTTGCGCGCCAGGTCCAGCGGGAAACTCTCGCTGATAAAAACTGTCTTGCCGGAGACAGCAATGAGGACGGGACCCTCCGATGTGTCCCAGATTTGATGGGTGACTGCTGTATCTCCGGAGTCAGAGTTGGCATCCGGAACGGACGTCACATGATCGTATTTGCGCGGTATCTCACGCGCATAGATGGTAGCGAAGGCTTGCGCCGCTTGTGGGGTTGCCCAGCGTGACAGGTACAGCAACGCGAGCGATGCGGTAGAATCCTGCGCGTCCTCGGTCCTGGCCGCCTTACTTTGGGCTGCATAGTAAATCCCGCCTCGCCATGCCGGAGCCAGCGCTGCCGCCATCGCAGGGCCGCCGAAAAGTTCCGCCATGACCTGCACATCGAATTCGCCCATCACGCCGACATCGTATGGACGATAAAGCGGGTCGATCAGGGGATGGATGTCCGGCATATGCAGCAGCGGCACCGCCTGATGATCGAGGTAAATCTTGGGAGTCATAATTTCATATGTCGATGTGGGCGGGTGGTGCAGCATTCCGGCGAATGCCGCTTGCTCGCCTTTGGCGGCCAACACCGCCCGCACAAAATCCAAGCCATCCACATAGGGAAATATCAGCGAACGCTGCAGCACCAAAGGGGCATTGGCAAGCGTTGGTGAGTCTGTGTTGTCACTCATCGCGTCATTCATTTTGTCGGCAAGCTGCGGCGCATTGAGAAGGGTTTTTCCGCTCGGAGCCAGGATGTAGTCGATAAAAACCGCCATTGCCTGCCCTTCAATCACGGCATCTCGGACCGTATCTTCTTCGTCGGTAGCGATGTGCTCGTTATCCTGCTGCGCGTTTTTCGCGATCGCCCGATCATCCGACCTGTCCCATTTTTCAAGATGAATGTATTGGTCTTGCAGGGCATGGGTCAACTCGTGTGCCAGCACCGGCTTCTGTTCCTCGGGGGGAATCCAGTCCAGCAGATTCACAGTTTTGGTCTTGTCGTTGTAGTATCCGGCAATCTGTTCGCGGAGTAGCCGAACAAGAAATGGTTGCAATTGGAAATCGCGGTCCAGTAGTCCGAACTTCTTGAGCACCAACTCACTGCGTTGCAGGCGCTTCGCAGCGCGATCATCATGCAACTGCTGCGTCAGGTAATGCTCGACTTCATCGCGGGTCACCAAACGGCGTTTGACAGGATGCAGAACCGGCAGGCCAGTTTCTTTGCCGTCGAACTGCAAAATTGCATCGACTGAGTTGAATAGTTGCTGGGCCTGCTCCGGTGTAATGTGCGTGGGCTGGGTCGGCTTCGAAGGGTTGGATGCGGCGCTCCGACTTGACTCTGACGGCGGCTGGTCTGTGGATGCAGACGGGGTCGTGGTTGGCGACGGCAGCTGGATTCCCTGTGCCAGGAACGGGAGCAGCAGACAGAAAAGAGCCACACCCCGACGAACCGCCGGCAACCATGCGCTGCGCGCCCGGCTTTGCGCCAGGCGGCAATCCGACGAAGACTTGTCATGCTTCATGCAACCCTCTTCCAAAAGACTGATATTTTTGCATCCCCGCTATAATTTGGAGTGTACCTTTGTGAGACGATCCGCACTGGCCGCTATGAGCAATTCCATCCCCAATCGTTTCGAAATCAATTCCGGAGGATCAACGGCCGGAGCTGCGGATACGGAACTATCTACCCTAGCGCCTGCAACTCCATTGGCGAACGCGCTCGGAGAGCGCTTTTCCCAGAGACTTGGTGAGTATCGCGGCGCACGGACGCCAGAAGTATTTTCCAGTGCGCCCGACGAACTTGCCGCGCTCCTGACTGCCGCCGGAGCCTACGATCTTGGCTGGCGTTGTTTTCTTCGTTGTACCGGCGAAGATCGCTTGCGTTGGCTCAATGGCATGGTCACAAGTTTCGTCACCGGGCTAGAAGAGAACACGGGCTGCTATGGGTTTGTGCTGAATGCTCAGGGCCGTATTCAGGGCGACCTTGACATTTACCGGCGCGCGGACGCACTCTGGCTTGAAACCGACCATGCGCAAATCGCGGCGCTCACTGCTTTCCTCGATCACTACATCATCATGGATGACGTGGCCCTCGAACCACAGCCAGGATGGACCGCGATCGGAATTTCCGGGCCGCTGGCCGCTGAGAAAATTGCAGCGGCCGGACTGCCGGTTGCTTCGTCACCCCGGCATCTCGTCGAAGCATCCTGGCAAGGCCATCCCATTGTTGGCGTGGCAGCGCACAGCCCACTGGTGGCACGTTACGAGATCTGGATAGAACAGGAAAGCGCGCTTGATGTATGGGGAGCACTGAATGCTGTCGGCGCCACGCCCTGCGGCTCGATTTCCATCGAACAGTTGCGAATCCTGGAAGGAACGCCCGCGTATTCCGTTGACATAACGAACAAAGATCTGCCCCAGGAAACCAACCAGACGCGCGCACTTCACTTCACAAAAGGCTGCTATCTTGGCCAGGAAATCGTCGAACGCGTTCGTTCCCGCGGTAACGTGCATCGAACACTGAGTGGTTTCGTACTGGAAGATGCAAGACCGACAGCCAAAACATCTCTGCTCGCAGACGGCAAACCGGTAGGCGAGATCACCAGCGTCGTCCGGGTCTCGCTTCAGGGCATCGGGGAAAAAGTGGTGGCGCTTGGTACGATTCGACGCGAGGCGCTGGAGCGCAACGCGACATTGACAGCAAATGAAACGAGCGTAAGTCCATCGCGACTTCCATTTGACTTCGTCAATAACGCGGTACAGCCGTAAGGAACTATGGCGGTAGGATTAACGGACTGTTGGAAGGAAATGAGTTCTCTTATGTCAGAAAAAGAACCGCAGGTCACATTTATCGATCGCCGCAAAATTTCTTCCGATGGAGAAATTCGTCCTGAAGCAGCGCAGAACGCGGCTAAAGAGCAACAAGTGCGACAAACCGAGACGCCGCAACCAGCTTCTTCGACTGCCTCGGTCGGAGCAAATGCGGCGGAGTCCCTCCCGGCATCGAACGCCAGTTCTGCTGGCAACGAAGAGTCGGCTGCCGGCGCGCTTCCAGAAGGGCCCACAGCGCAGGAGAGTGCGGAATCCAATGCGGCCTACCAGCAGACCACACAACAACTCGACGATCTGCTGCGCGCCAAGGCACCCGATTCCTCCCATCTGGGCCCCGTCGTTTTCGATCATCTGGTGCAGTCCATGTACATGACCGCGATGATGAGCATGGGCGCGGGGACGCAGCCCGGTGAAAAGCCGCGCGTTGATCTGATGGGGGCGCGTCAGACCATCGATCTGCTGGGTGTTCTGGCGGAAAAAACGAAAGGAAACCTGACCCTCGACGAGCAGCGTCTGCTGGAGAGCGCCTTGTTCGAGCTGCGGATGATGTTCCTCGAGATCACCAATGCAATCGCGCGCAATGCCGCCAATCCTTCGCAGCAGAAACCCTCGGGACGCAAGTAAGCGAAGCGGAACCGCCGAAATGGCTTGCGATGGCGAAAGGTGCGGATGCAAGCAGAACTCGTTTTTTTAGGCAGTGGTACTTCCATGGGCGTCCCGACACTGGGATGCAGTTGCCCCGTCTGTACTTCCAGCGATCCCAGAGACAGCCGTTTACGGCCTTCAATTTCTGTCTTGTTTCGCGACGGGGACAGCGAACGCTGCATCCTGATCGATTCCGGGCCCGATTTTCGTCAGCAGGCCATCCGTGAAGGTCTGCGTCACATCGACGCCGTGCTGTACACGCATGCCCATGCGGACCATATTCTGGGCCTCGACGATCTGCGGCCCCTCAGCTTTCAGAGTTCAGGCAAAATCCCTCTGTATGCGGACCAGACCACAACAGACGTGCTGCGGCACGTTTTTGAATACACTTTTTCCGAGAGCAATCTCTATCCGTACAAAGCGCGGGTTGAGCTTCGCGCGCTGGAGGCGCATACACATCTATTTGGCGCTGACTTTGTTGCCGTTCCCTTATTGCACGGAGCCCTGGAAACTGTCGGCTTCCGATTTGGCAGTGCGGCGTACCTGACGGACATGAGCGATATTCCCGAGGCAAGTTTTTCCTTGTTGCAAAATCTGGATCTGTTAATTCTGGATGCCTTGCGCCGAACCCCGCATCCGAGTCACTCGAACCTGGAAACTTCCTTGAAGTTCGTAGAAAAAATTCGCCCGAGGAGAGCGTATTTTACGCATATCGCCCACGATCTGGGTCATGCCGAGACCGAAAACGAATTGCCATCCCATGTCCACATGGCCTATGACGGGCTACGCATTCCCATCGAGCTATAGCCATGCAAATCTTCCATTCCATTGAAGAAATTCCCGCCAATTTCCGGCCTTCGGTTGTGACCATCGGAAATTTTGATGGCGTGCATCGTGGACATCAGGCTGTCATTGCGGAAGTCATCGGGCGTGCTCATGACCTGAATGCATGTTCGATCGCCGTGAGCTTCGATCCCCATCCCGGCCGTATCTTGCGTCCAGAGGTCCCCCTTCGCCTCATTACTCCGCTCGATCATAAGCTGGACCTTCTGGCGCAGACCGGGATCGAAGCTGTACTCATTCTTCCTTTTACCAACGCCCTCTCTCGGCTGACGGCGCGGGAATTCGCGCACAAGATCCTCGCCGAAGCGCTGGGAGCCGTAGAAGTGCACGAGGGAAGAAATTTCCGTTTTGGAGCCGGTGCTCTCGCCGATGTGAACGAACTGGCGATTCTCGGGGAGGAGTTACGTTTTCAAGTCCGCGTGTATCCGCCCACCACGCGTCGGGGAACAATTGTGTCCAGCAGCGCAGTGCGAGCGGCGATCGCGGACGGAAACATGCGCGCAGCCCGCCAACTGCTGGGTCGTCCTTTCGAAATATTTTCCATGCCGGCCGCTGGTCGCGGTTACGGTTCGCGCTATACCGTTCCCACCATCAATC
This sequence comes from Acidobacteriota bacterium, assembly GCA_021793405.1. GTDB lineage: Bacteria > Acidobacteriota > Terriglobia > Terriglobales > Acidobacteriaceae > JAKAAZ01. The sequence goes on along the minus strand of JAJYSV010000043.1, from coordinate 3,541 downwards.
TGGCACCATACAACGAACTGCTGCCAGCGAACGGCGTGTATATTACCTGCCTGGAACTGAATGACGAAATATTTCCGTCCGTTACCAACGCCGGAAACCGACCTACCTTTGGCAAGGAATCTTTCGCAGTGGAAAGCCACATCCTAGACTTTCATCCGATTTCCCTGGATGAGACCACTCACCTTCAGCTTCGCTTTCTCGACCGCATCCGCGACGAAATCGAATGGCCTTCACCCGAGGCGCTAAAGGAGCAAATTGCACGCGATGTGGCCCGCGCCCGCCATTACTTCGGGTTGCACGAGGCTGTTGCAGGAGAACCCTCGTCGCAGACGGAAATCCCAGAAAGCTAGAGCATAAGCCTCCAAGGCTCTAGCTGTTTGGTCCCGGAGTTTGATGGGTTGGATTCAGTCTGAAGCGTTGGGGTTCTTTTGTCCGGGATTTGCAGATGAACTCGTAGGGTGTAAGCCCTTTTAAGGTTTTGAGTCTGCAGGCGAAGTTGTAGTATTCATTCAAATGGTTGACGGTCTCGTGGACGAACTCCTGCGCTTTAAGAGTGTCATAGCCTGCTCAGCCGTCGGTGTAGACGGTGGATTTATGCTCGATCTGGCTGAGGATCTCGGCCTGTAGGGTCTCCCGCTTGACGTTGGGTACAACCTTGGCGCGGACCTGCCGGGTTTCCCGGTCGAGCATGCCCATGACTGCCATCTTCTTATTGGCGTGGGTTCCGTTCTGTATTTTGAGTCGTCTTTCGCGGTGCATCTTCTGTGGCTTGCCGCCGATGAAGGTTTCATCCACTTCCACCGGTACACCCAAACCGATGGCCCTTGGTTTCCTGATTATTGGAAGCCACTTCCATCAACTCCCTTCGACTGACAGCATTCAGCTCTGTTCACTGAACGGCCTGGAAGACAGCTACAGAATTCCGCTCCGCAGCCGTTGTCGCCCGAGTGCCGCTTGTGAAAAGAACTGAATATACTGATAATGAGTAGGAGTTCACGCAATCTACCATCCTTTCCGTGAGGAGTACTCGGTGCACCGGAACCCAAACACGGCTCTTCGCGGCGATTCTCATCGCCTGAAGAGCTTTGCAATCTTGGCTGTGGCTTTGGGTAATATGTACGCGCTTTCTTGCGTGCCAACGTATGCACAGGGGCATTCGCAGCAGTCTCCACAGCAGCAGACGCATCCACTTGCGCATCCCGAACTGCCGGCAGGGCCGGGAAAAGACACACTGATTCGCGTTTGCAGCAAATGTCATTCTCCAGACAACGTGATAGCCAATGGACAAACTCGCGAGGGATGGGAAAATACGATCACAAAAATGGCGACGCTCGGTGCAGCAGGCAGCGACGACGATTTCAATGACATTTTGGATTATCTGGTCAAGAATTTTCCTCCGCCGTCCGCGGGAAAAATTAACGTGAACAAGGCGACGGCACAGGAACTGGCCACAGGATTGTCATTGTCTCTGCAAGACGCGAAGACGATCGTTCACTATCGCCAAGTGAATGGCGATTTCAAGTCCATCGGAGATCTGGAGAAGGTCTCAAGTATCGATACAAAGAAGCTCGAAGCGGAAGAAGCTCGCCTGGCTTTTTAAGGCAATTGCTTCAGCCACACGTTGCGTTGCGAAATCTTCACAACACCCCCGCCTTCAATCTCGAAGCCGATCAGCCCTTTCGACTGGCTGAATGTTGGATCGTTGTCGACCAGAATAGCCATCACGTGTCCGTTGATGATGTGAATCAGTGTGTTTCCATCGGCGATCACCTCGTACTGATTCCACTCGCCCGGTTTGATGAAAGCCTTGAGCTCGTCGGGAGTGCCTAATGTGGCCAGCAGCCGGGGTGCTTTGCCTTGATCCGTTTCTACCATCTGGCCTCGCCACGCAATAATTCCGCGCCCGGCACCTTGCTCGTACAGTTGGCCCGTGTAGTGGTTCCCGTAATCGAAATCCGCCTGATACCCTCGCATGTCCCACTTGGCATATTTCCGACTGCGCGCCTTCTCTGTCGCGGGAGAGATGTTGATGCTGCGGTATTGAATCCCGCCATTCGCGCCGGAGCCTTCAAGTTTCATCTCCATCTTCAGTTCGAAGTTAGCCGGCTCACCGCCTCGCCAGATGATATTGGTGGTACCGGAAGGATGTTGCGGACTCGATTCGCCGACGATTGCCCCATCTTCTACGTGCCATACATCGGGAGATCCGTCCCAACCTTTCAGCGTCTTACCATCAAAGATCTGCACCCATCCATCGTGATCGTTAAAGTCGATGGGTTCAGGCTGGGTGAAGCCCCCGCTATGGTGGGCTGGGCGCGCATGACTCCCAGCACTGGCAGAAACCTGTTGAGCGGCAAGTTGCCGTCCGGTGAATGGATGGATCGAGACGATCAGACAAGCAGCCACGACCAAACAGCTGCCAACGATAACGTAACGCGTTCGGATATGCCTGGACAACGCTCTTCCTCCTCAAAACTTTTCGCGAATACGAAATAACTATGCGGTTTCTACCTTTTCCCACTGCCGGGTCTTTGCAGACTTCAGGACCGCATCGGTCACATACTCCGTGGCGAGCCCATCTGCAAAGGATGGCGATATTTTTCCATTCTTCCCAATCGCCCCAAGAAAATCGGCAATCTGATGAATGAATGTGTGCTCATAGCCAATTTGCAGCCCAGGTACCCACCAATGCTTCATATAGGGATGATCGCTATCCGTAATGTGAATGCTCTTCCATCCGCGCAATCGCGATTCATCTCGATGGTCAAAGTATTGCAGACGGTGAAGGTCATGGAGATCCCAGCCCGCAGAAGCGTGCTCTCCGTTGACCTCCAGAGTAAAGAGCGCCTTGTGACCTCGCGCGTACCGCGTGGCCTCGAAGGTAGCGAGCGATCCATTTGCAAAGCGACATAAGAATGCGCTGGCATCGTCAATTCGCACCGGCTCAACCGTGCCGGTCAGGTTGTGCTTGCGCTCTTTGATAAACGTTTCCGTCATGGCCGTAACTTCCGTGATGGGTCCGTTCAGCCACAATGCCATGTCGATGTTGTGCGCGAGCAAGTCGCCGGTGACGCCACTGCCTGCAACGGACAGATCCAAACGCCACAGCCCCTCACCACCTTGCGGCAAATCTTTCGAAATCGTCCAATCCTGCAGGAACTTCGACCGGTAATGGAAAATGCGACCGAAATGTCCTTCGTCCAGGAGTTGCTTCAGCAGAACGACGGCCGGCACGCGCCGATAGTTGTACCAAACCATGTTCGGCACGTTGGCTGACTCCACGGCATCCGTCATCGCTTTGGCTTCCGCCGCGGTGCGCCCGAGGGGTTTTTCGCAAAGCACCATTTTCCCTGCCTTGGCGGCAGCAATGGCAATCTCTGCGTGCGTATCGTTCGGACTGGCAATATCGATCACGTCGATATCCCGCCGCTGCACAAGAGTCCGCCAATCCGTTTCCACGGATTGATAGCCCCAGGTTTCTGCAAACCCTTTCGCTCGGTCAGCATTGCGCCCGCAGACGGCCTTGAGTATCGGCTGGTAC
>JAJYSV010000121.1 GCA_021793405.1 Acidobacteriota bacterium | reverse complement strand
CTAATCTCCTTCACGAGGTCCTGTGGCCTCATCGCACATATTCAGCCCGCACCCTGCCTGCCCCACAACTCTACTGTGGAGCTTACCGCCTCAGATTCCCGCTGTACTATTCATGCCATCTCCTTCTGCTTACTTTGCGAGCTGTATTCGCGTAATGCGGCAAGTAAATGGATCGCTCAAGGCAATCGTACGACGATACCTGTACTGATTGTTTTGGGATTGAAACTACTGCCTAGCCCGGACAATCCTCCATAGCTGAATTCGACGACACGCCAGTCAATTCGAGGCAGAATGGTCAAATCCAATCCGCCGAGAAACTGGTATTGAAATTTTGTCGCGCTCACGTGCGCTACCCCTTGCCCGTAGTCGGCGTGACCGGCGCCGATCAGTGCTTCCACGTAAGGCTGGAGGGGCACAATGTGCGGGCGAACAGCGAGGCGAGGACCGATCAGGCCGCTGTCGAGCGAAGTCGCCCCGGATCCCAGAATGACCCCGCGTGCGTCCAAGCCAGTGGTAAGAACCCAAAATTCGCCTCTGTCCAAATAGCCGCCGAAAGTCGGACCGTAGATCCAATTCGTGTTCGGTACATTGAGTTTGGAGGCGCTGAATTCTCCGTAAACGCCAACCTGGGCTGTTGCTGTAAGAGCGGCAAACATGACCGCAAGCAGGCATCCGATTCGTCGCGGTTTCATTCGTGTAGCAACCTCTGCTTTCCTGTGTTGAACCAAAGCTTCACGCTGGGACGTGGCGCTAGCGCCGCTTGCGGTCTTTTTTTGTGGATTGGTTGCGCCGCTTCTTAGTTGGATGCAAACTGGATTGGCTGGTCGCCTTGCAGCCGGATGGTTTTTTTTTGCCGTCGGCCGAGATCTCTTCGACGAGAGCGAACTGCAGCTTGTTTTCCACTGCATCAATGCGGTCCAAAATGACGCGTACCTCATCTCCGACGGAAATTCGGTGGCCACTGCTGCCGCCAAGCAGCTGGCGACTGTTCTCATTGAAGCGGTAGTGATCGCCCTGCAACGTCGCCAGCGGTACCAAGCCCTCAACGAACAAGTCATCGAGTTCCACGAAAAGTCCGTATTTGGTGACGTTAAGAATGATGCCAGAAAATTCCTCGCCGATGCGGTCCTGCATGAAACGGATTTTCTTCCACTCGATCAACTCGCGTTCCGCGTCGGCCGCGCGGCGCTCGCACTGGCTGACCTCTTGCGCAATGGCCGCCAGTTCCAGTTCCTCGACAGGCGGGGGAATGACGGATGTCTCCCGGCTCTGAACGTTTTGTCGTTTTCGACTCACAGGCGACGCATTTTTCTGCATGCCCGCGCTATGCGGAATTTCCCGGTATCCTTCGATGCCTGCGGCCAGAAGAGATTTGGCGATGCGATGCACAATCAAGTCCGCATAGCGGCGAATCGGCGACGTGAAATGGGTATAGCAGGACGTGGCAAGCGCAAAGTGGCCTTCATTCTTTTCGCTGTAGCGGGCCTGCTTCAGTGATCGCAGCATCAAGTACGTGAGTATGCGCTCTTCGGGTTTGCCTGCCAATCGTTCGGTCAGTTTCTGATACATTTGCGGCGTCACCGGAATGTTTTCGGGAATCTCGCGCATACGTCTTTCGCCGCCGCTCTTGCGCATGCGATCCCGGCGATCTCCGCGCAATTCCACACGCTTGACTGGCAGCGCGCCAATTCCGAGCGAGTAACCGAAATGCGCGGCGATCTCCTCAAAATTCGCGACGCGCTTGGCGTCCGGTTTTTCGTGGATGCGATAGATGCTGGGTACGCCAAGCGATTCGATCCAGCCGGCGACACATTCGTTGGCCGCCAGCATGAATTCTTCAATCAGGCGATTGGACCAGGTGCGGTCGGAGCGAACGATGCCGCGCATCCGACCCTGGTCGTCAAATTCAATGACTGGCTCGGGAAGATCGAAGTCGATGGAGCCACGCTGTTCTCGGCGCACATTCATCAACTGCGCCAGCGCCAGCATGCGTTCGAACTCCGGCACCAGTGGTGCAAATTCCGATCGCGTCTCCGGATCGCCCTCCAGAATGTTGTGAACCTGGATGTAGGTCATGCGACGGGCAGAGCGAATCACGCCTTCACAAACTTCAGAAGCGAGAACGGTTCCATCGGATCCGAGTTGCATGATGCAGGAAAGCACCAGCCGCTCTTCATCCGGGCGCAGACTGCACACATCCGTCGATAACTCCATAGGCAGCATTGGGATGGCGCGATCGGGAAAGTACACGGAGTTGCCGCGCAGACGCGCTTCCAGATCGAGCGCAGTACCCGGGCGAACGTAGTGGGAGACGTCGGCTATATGCACCTGCAGTTCGTAGCCGCCATCCTCCAATGGGCGGACCAGAACCGCATCATCAAAGTCTTTGGCCGTCTCGCCATCGATGGTGACGATGGGCAGATTGCGGAAATCGCGCCGGGAGCGGACTCCTTGCTCCAAACTCTTGATTTCGTTCGCGGGTGGGACGGCGACAGCACGAGCCTCCTCCAGCGCGCGAGCTGGAAAGATATGAGGCAAATAGTGCTTGCGGATAAGAATTTCCACGTCGACACCAAAAGCGTCCCGATCTCCCAGAATTTCAATCACCCGGCCACGCGCCGGCCGTGTCGCTGTGGGCCAGTCCGTGATAGCAACATCGACCACGAGACCTTCGAGATTGTCAAAATTGTCGTGTTGTTCCGCCGCCTCCGCGCCTAAAACTCGATCGAGAGTTGCGGCATGTTCTGGAATCTCCGTGCCAAATGGGACCAGGATTGCTTCGCTGATGCGGGCGTTCAGCGGAGTCACGAAGTTGCCGCCCATACGCTCCCCGCGGTGCGAGCGACCCGCATTTGCATAATGAAAAATGCCCACCACGGTCGGATTGTGGTGCTCCAGAATCCTCAAAATACGTCCGGAACGGCGGCCATCTCCCTTCGGAGGCGATAGTTCCACCAGCACCAGGTCTCCCTGCATGGCGCTTTCCAGACTGTCGGGAGGGATAAAAATGTCTTCTTCCCCGGTTTTTTCGCGGGTCTCCGGTCGAACAAAGCCATAGCCATCGCGGTGCAGATCCAGACGCCCGCTGACCCAGTTGTTGCGCTTGCGCGTAGCAGATGCCACAGCCCAAAATTCGCGATCGAGCTTCAACAGTTGGCCGCTGGCCGTCAGGCGGTCGAGTTGTTCCAGCAGCAGTCGACGCTCGCGGCCACCGCCCAGCCCCAGCTCTCGCACCAGCTGTTTATAGCCGGCCCGCTGTCCTGGGGAACGCTCCACTCGCTGAAAGAGTTCCTTGTCCGTCATGCGTGCAGCCTCTGAATTTTCAGTCGGTTCGTCCCGGAATGGAATCGGAAAGCATTGACCATGATGCTACCCCGCATCCGAAGGAATGCAAATTCTATTAGGATTCATTCCCTATTTTGCGTTACTACCAGTAAAATTGAGTAACTCGACAGGACTGTGTGGCTCGCCCGGGTAGCCATTCCCCCGCGAGAATTTCGATCAAAACCGAAGCGCCGCTCTGCAAATAATGATGCCTGGGACGATGATGGTGCGTTGGCAGACGGACAAATGCAGACAATAGAAAGGATTTATGAACGCAATGTGGAAACCGAACCAGCCCGGCACCAGCCCCACGAACCCTTCAGACCCGATGCGCCCACAAGCACCTGCCCCGGTCACTCCCGAGCCGGTAACGCAGCGTCCCAACCCAACCCCTTCTGGCTCGAGCAGCGAGCAGGCGACCATTGGCAAATCTCTGACTATCAAAGGCGAAATTACCGGTAGTGAGATGTTGTACATCGATGGCCACGTGGAGGGTTCTGTCAATCTGCCCGGAAATCGCGTGGTCGTAGGGCGCAATGGGCAAGTGGCCGCAAACATTTCCGCCCGCGAAGTCGTTGTCCTCGGCAAAGTCAACGGGAACATCAATGCCAGCGACCGGGTAGACATCCGGAATGAAGGCTCCCTGACCGGCGATGTGGTTGCGCAACGGATCAGCATTGAAGATGGCGCCTATTTCAAGGGCGGCATTGACATCCGCAAGCCTGCCGCTGCCAGCTCCAAGGAGAACGATGCGGCGAAACCTGCGGTAACTGTTCCGGCGCACGTTTAACCTGCTTCGCGATTTCAGCCGCTGGTGACAAGGATGGCGCAACGGCTTCGCTGACCAGGCGAACCCGTTGCGTTGCTTGTAACAGCATTTGTTTCTCTGCGCCGAGCGAACTCACTGCATCTTTTGCCGACCCCGTACATCTAAAGTTTTGAATGTGGGAGGTATTTTGATGTTAGATATTCGTTTAAACGAGGATCGCGGTCACGCCAACCACGGCTGGCTGGATACTCACTTTACTTTTTCCTTCGCGGACTACTACGATCCGGCGCACATGGGATTCCAGGCCCTGCGCGTGATCAATGAGGATTCCATCGCGCCTGGAATGGGCTTCGGCACGCACCCGCATCGGGACATGGAAATCCTGTCGTATGTGCTGAGCGGAGAGCTTGGACATAAGGATTCTCTTGGCTCGGGCGGAGTGATCCGGCATGGGGAAATCCAGTTCATGTCGGCTGGCACAGGCATCCGCCATAGCGAGGCCAACCCGTCTCGAACAGAAACGACCCACATGCTGCAAATCTGGTTGCTGCCGAACAAAACAGGGCTCGATCCGAAATACGAGCAGAAGGTCTTTCCCATTGAGAACGAACCAAACCGGCTACACTTGATCGCCTCGCGCGATGGCAGGGAGGGATCATTTCTGATTCGCAGCGACGCCGAAATGTATGCCGGCCAGTTCACTGCTGGAACGAAGCTCGAACAGAAACTTACTGGCAATCACGGCTGGATTCAGGTGGCCAATGGCGACGTAACAGTGAATGGACAGGCGTTGCACGCCGGAGATGGAGTGGCTATCAACGACGAAGCGTCGGTGGAGGTTGCTGCAGTCAGCGATGCGGAAGTCCTTGTGTTTGACTTAGGGTAAACAGAGAAGTCGTGCGCCGTGCTACAGGAGTTTCTCCATAAAGACGGTCGCGCGAGCATACGGAGAAGGCGGTGCATCTTCAGGCCGAAGATGCACGAAGCCTTCGGACTCGTAGAGTGCAATGGCGTTCTTCAATGAATGATGGGTGACAAGGTAGAGCCGTCGCGCTCCCAGGTTGCGGGCCTCGGCAATTGTGCCGCGTAGCAATTGTCGTCCGATTCCCTGGCCGCGTAACCGCTCCGCGACCGCCATTTTTGCCACTTCAAAACAGCCTTTTTCCATGGCCAGCAAAGCGCAGCAGCCGAACACTTCGCCTGTTTGCGGGTGCATTACGAAATAGATATGGCCACCCGAGTTCAGGATGTGGCGCTGTGGATTGCCCAGAATCGCGATATCTTCATCTTCCAGCTTGAAGTACGCGGTGATCCAGGCTTCGTTCAAGGTGCGGAAGGCGATTTCATCTCCGGGCTGAAACTCCCGAATCTGAAGGTTCATACACCGACGGCTGGGGCAGGCAGGATGTCTTCGACATCGACCCATTGCGTGGGGTACACCCCGGTGTAGCAGGCCGTGCAGTAGCGATCGCCGTCTGCTCCATCGCAAGCGCGCAGCAGTCCATCCAGGGAGAGGTAGGCGAGCGAATCGGCCTCGATATACTCGCAAACCTCCTGCACAGATTGGTTGGCGGCAATCAGCTCGCGTTTACTGGGCGTGTCGACCCCATAGAAACACGGAGAGATGGTCGGCGGACAACTGATGCGCAGGTGAACTTCCGTCGCGCCCGCGCCACGCACCATGCGCACGATTTTTCTGCTGGTAGTGCCGCGGATGATGGAGTCGTCGATCAAAATGACCCGCTTGCCTTCCAGTAGATTGCGGACCGGATTCAACTTCAGCTTGACTCCAAAGTCGCGCACGCGCTGCTCCGGCTCGATAAACGTTCGACCCACGTAATGATTGCGAATCAGGCCGAAACGGAACGGGATACCGCTTTCCGCGGCGTAGCCGATGGCGGCGGTGACGCCGGAGTCTGGCACGGGAACGACCAGATCCGCCTCCACACCGGATTCGCGCGAGAGCTGGCGCCCCATTTTCTCGCGGCTTTCCTGCACCCAGCGACCGAAAACTTTGCTGTCGGGACGGGAAAAATATACGTGCTCAAACACGCAATTTGCCTGTGGCACGCCGCTGGAAAACTGACGGCAGGTGACGCCTTCGCTGGAAACCATCACCAGCTCGCCAGGTTTCACTTCGCGTTCGTAAGTGGCGCGCAACAGATCGAAGGCGCAGGTTTCCGAGGCAAACACAATGGTCTCGGTGCCATCGGGATTGGCGATGCGTCCCATGGAAAGCGGGCGGAAGCCTCGCGGATCGCGCGCGGCAAAGATACGGTCCCGCGTCATCATGACGATCGAAAATGCACCCTCGACCTGGCGAAGCGAGTCGGCAATGGCGTCGATCAGCGTGGGTTCTTTCGAGTGCGCGATGAGCTGCACGATAATTTCCGAGTCGCTCGTGGTTTGAAAGATCGCGCCTTCGCGTTCCAGTTGAGTACGCAGATTGCCGAGATGGACCAGGTTGCCATTGTGCGCAATCGCGATCAGGCCTTTGGTCGAATCCACGCGAATCGGCTGCGCATTCAACAGCGCCGAGTCGCCAGTGGTGGAATAGCGCGTGTGGCCGATGGCGAGCGAGCCCGGCAGTTTTGCCAGCACCTCATCGGTGAAGATTTCCGCCACCAGGCCCATGCCTTTGATGTTCCAGAGATTTTCGTAATCCGCCGTGGCGATGCCAGCGGATTCCTGTCCGCGATGCTGCAAGGAGTAGAGCGCTAGATAGGCTTGGCGAGCCGCGTCCGGGTGGTTATGGATGGCCACCACGCCACACTCTTCGCGTAGCTTGTCGAAGGGGAGAAAATTCTGATCGGCCATGGGCATTGGGTCCATCGCTGCGCTATATGCGTTCATTATGCCTGATTGACTGCGGAAGATTCGCGATGAAATGTAGACTC
>JAJYSV010000042.1 GCA_021793405.1 Acidobacteriota bacterium | reverse complement strand
CCATCAACGCCATGCAAAAAAAGGGATCGAAAGGCTCCCTGCGCGGCAAGTTCAAACGCGCCGGGTGGGACGATCACTACCTATTCCGCCTACTGGAGCTATTTTGAAATGCGATTGCCCTGAGCGCGAGGTAGTTCGCGCTGGTTATTACAGCGTACATTTGAAAACATCGGATGTGCAGGCGGAGCTGACAGCAACAACACGTTGCGGTATGCAGCGGTATCGTTGCCCCACGCTGCCGGCGCAGACGAGGCAGGGAGTGGTCGTCGACCTAGTGCACACTCATCGGCAGTCCAATTGTGGATCGAGTCAGGATTCATAACCTAGCTGCGGGCACCACGTTACCATCGTCGCCGGCGGGGGATTGTATTTTCGCATGGGCAGCAAGCCTAACAAGGAGCGGGCTTCGATTCCGGCGGACTATCCACCATCCGGATTGGTGAAAGCTTAGAAGCTAGCTTCGAAGAGTTATTCATTCGTGGGAGCATTTCGGCGGATAACGCCGGAGATTTGTCTCTGGCTACGCGATAAGTCGCATCGATTGCTGTTGCGATGCGAAGGGGAAAGCGGTAAATTTAATCCTCCCTGGTTCGATTCGGTTTCGCGCGACGAGGTTCTCGCATGTCCGATCAGGATTTTAAAGCCACTCCACGCTCAGCGAAGTTTCACTACAGCAAAGTAGCGAGCCCGGAGACAACGCCCGTTCCGGTACCACTGGGGCTAGTAGCGGAGGACGGTCGACGCATTCCGCCGGGGACGACAGAACGTCCGTTACCCGTGGCGCTGCTGGTGTGCCACGGCATGGGCGAGCAGGTGCGGTTCGAAACCATTGGCCAGATTGCGGCGTCACTATTGAAGGAGGCTACCGCTCAGGGGTGCACAGTGGCCCAGACCGGGGTGAACCTTTCTTTCCAGAACGAAAGTTTTCTGGCGCGTGCAGAACTCAACTGGACGACCCCGTTGGGCAGGCCGCACTCCGTGCATGTGTACGAGGCTTACTGGGCGCCGGTTACGGAAGGCCAAGTGACCTACTGGGAGACAGTGTCGTTCCTGTTCTCAGCGGCGTGGAAAGGTTGGAGGTCTTCGAAATTCTTCAAGCCCTGCGTTTTCCAACGGTACCTGTTCGACAAACTCCGAGACATGACGATTTACTCCCGCACGAAAGTGGCGCTGTTGTTCGTGGCACTCTTTCTGGCCGCGCAGGTCGTGGCGATTGCGGTTGTTCTGGCCAAGCTCGCCGACCAGGTAAAGCAGCTGGAGACCGCCCATTTTGCGATCAAGCAGGTGATAGAAATTATGCTGCCCGGGGTGCATGTGCTAAGGTCTTCGGCGACCGGCCCGGAGCAGAAATTGCTGACGGCGCTTGCCATGCTTGGTTGGTACTTAGTGGTCGCCGAGATTCTAGTTGCTCGCTACTTCCTTATTGAATATGCCGGTGACGTAGCGGCGTATATATCCCCGTATAAGGCTTCTAAGTTCGAAGATATCCGTAACAAGATCCAGGCAATCGGACTGAACGTGGCGAAGGTGATCTACGGGTTTGAGAATACGACGGTTGTCCCGGACTACGAACGGATCGTATTTGCGGGGCACTCACTCGGATCGGTGCTGGCGTACGACACACTGAATGCAGCGATCAATCTCGATCTGACTTCAGCGACACCGGGATCGAAACGCGTGTTCGAGCGGACGAAGAAGCTGATCACGTTCGGCTCGCCGCTCGACAAGACTGCGTTTCTGTTTCGCAACCAGTCGAACCATGTGAAGGACCCACTGCGGGAGCAAATGGCGTGCGCATTTCAGCCATTGATTCTGGACTATGCAACTTTCAGGAAGCCTCATTTCTGGACAAATCTGTGGTCGCCGCTGGATGTGGTCTCAGGAAGTCTCGAGTACTATGATGTGCCTGCGCTGGACCCAGGTGCAGCCCTGGATCCGGCGGATCCGTTGGGCACGAGTTATCCGAGGGCAAGCAATGATCCTCGACGGGTTGAGAATTTGAAAGATCCTGCGGCAACAATTCCGCTTATTGCGCATGTGCAGTACTGGGAGGGGAATTTGCTGGCGAAGACTCTGTATGCGGCGGTGCAGTAGGCAGTGGGTCGAGTTGAGAGAGCCGGGGCATCAGGTGCGAAATTTGGATTCGCGCGGCCGAATCTTGGGGCATGGGGCGCCTCGCATACTGACGTGACCCCGCGTCAGGTTCTCGCCATGATGACGAGCCATGGCGCCGAAAGTGAAGCTGTCGATCGTGGTATTGAGTATGATCTCAAACACAAAACCTCTGGCGGCATCTGGCAATCGTTCTGGTGGACCTCTTTTCTGTACAGCACCGAAGGGGCTTTGTCGTTGCTCAAGGTCGCCGGCCTGATCATCAACCCGCGGACGACTGAGGCAACTCTGCTGCAGACTCGTCCACGGCATGGGTTCGAGTCCACTCTTCTATCGAGTCTGTTGTTACTGGACAGTGCGCCAGAGACGGCGATCTCGCCGCTCGTGGACGAACTTCTTAAAGTCAGGAGACCGATGGGAATTGGAAAAGTAGGCCGATGTTACGGGTGACCAAGCGGATTTGCCTGACACCGTGGAAGCCAGGAGATCCTGACCCTCTGTTCGGTGACCAAAACCATCTGTTCACAACTGCAACCGTGATCGACACGATATCGAAGGTCTACAGATTGCTTTGAAGTTGCGAGACTGCGAACTATTCGGGGAGGCTTTCGCGAGTCATATTGCCATCGATCATTCGCCAAATTCCGCAAGTGTTGCTGTTGCGAAGCTCTTGCGGCAATGCGTGCTCGGGGAAGTTCTGGTAGCAGACAGGTCGGGCGAAACGAAAGATGGCCTGGCTACCGACCGAGGTGGAACGGCCATCGGAAGTGGCGGGGTAGGGGCCTCCATGCACCATGGCATGGGATACCTCGACTCCTGTGGGATAGCCGTTGAAGATTAACCTGCCGACTTTCCGTTCCAGGATTGCAACGAGATCGCGGTTCTGATCGAAGTCTTCCGTCGTGCCGAGTACCGTGGCAGTCAAATGGCCGTGGAGTGATTCTGCGACGCGAAGTGTCTGTTCACGATCTTTGCAGGAGACGAGAAGAGCGGACGGGCCAAAAATCTCTTCGCTCAAGTTAGGTTGAGCTTCAAGCGATGCTGCGTCCGTAGTCAGCAATGTGGCGTGAGTCGTGAACGGGCTGCCAATATTTGGATTGTCTGACGTCGAGCGACATTGCACGTGGCTCGATTTTTTTCGTTCTGCAACGACCTTGGAAAATTGCGCGGCGATACCTTGGGTCAACATGGTAAACGGAGAAGATTGCTCGGCGAAATGCTGGAGTTGATCGAGCATTCCATCGACTTCATCGTGAGGGAGAAACACCAGACCAGGCTTTGTGCAGAACTGTCCCGCGCCCAGGATGATGGAACCATATAAATCTTTCGCGATCTGTTCTCTGCGTTGGCGCAAAGCGCCGGGCAGGATGAAGACCGGATTGGTGCTGCTCATTTCCGTGAAGCATGGAATGTGATTGGGGCGCGCTGCCGCTACATCCATCAGCGCACGGCCTGCGGCAAGCGAGCCGGTAAAACCGACAGCTTTCACACGCGGGTGCTTAACCAGTGCAGTTCCTATGGTGGTTCCCTTGTCAAAGAGCAGGGAAAAAACTCCGGATGGCAGGCCGGCTGCGCGTACGGAGGATGCGATCGCCTGGCCAACAAGTTCGCTGGTCCCGGGATGGGCGGGGTGCGCCTTCACGATGACAGGATTGCCTGCTGCCAGGGCGGAAGCCGTATCGCCGCCCGCAACAGAAAAGGCAAGAGGGAAATTGCTGGCTCCGAACACCACGACGGGACCGAGGGGCCGGAGCATGGATCGCAAATCTGGCCGGGGCGCAGGCGTTCGGGAGGGAAGTGCGCGATCGATGCGCGCCATGACCCACGAGCCCTCCTCCACAACTTCGGCGAAGAGGCGAAGCTGGTTGGCGGTGCGCGTCACTTCTCCTTGAAGTCGCGGAACAGGCAGCGCAGTTTCCAGGTTTGCGCGTTCAACCAGGGAATCTCGGATGGCGTCTAGCCCCTGCGCAATCGCTCGAAGAAGAAATGCTTTTTCCGTGCCGGAGCATTGGCCATACACGGGAAATGCTTGCTCCGCTGCGGACGTGGCGCGTTCGACGTCTTCCGCGGAGGCCGACAGGTATTCGGGATCGAGGACCTGTCCGGTTGCAGGATCGATGGCCGTGAAGGGAGCGTCGCGATGCGTTCCATTCTGCTTTGCATCCTTCGCGGGCAGGTCTCCAATGATGGATCGGCCGGTGAATGTCATTCAGGCGACCTCGTTGATGAGCGTCCCGATGGAGGCAATCGTGATCCTGATTTCGTCGTTGCTGTGGAGTGTAAAAGTATCTGGAGGCACAATGCCTGTTCCGGTGAGCAGAAAGCAGCCGCGGGGGAAGCTATTGTCGCGAAATAAATACTCCACCAGCGTAACGGGATCGCGCTTCATATCGGCCAGTGAGCATGACGCTGAAAATTCCATGTTCGTACCGCGCAGGATTTCAATGCTGATTCGCGTTGTCAGTGCCAATGGCTCTTGAGCAATCAAAATACCAGGGCCGAGAGCACAGCTTCCGTCATAGACCTTGGCCTGTGGCAAATACAAAGGGTTCGCGCCTTCGATGTCCCGCGAACTCATGTCATTGCCGATGGTATAGCCGATGATTTTCGCTTTCGAGTTGATGAGGAGGGTTAGCTCCGGTTCGGGCACAGTCCAGGTCGCGTCCTTGCGGATTCTCACCTTGCCGTTTGGACCAGCGACCCGGTGCGACGTCGCCTTGAAAAACAGTTCAGGACGGTCGGCGAGGTACACGCGGTCGTAGAAGTCGCCTCCCCCCGCGTCTTTCGATTCTTCAATCCGCGCGCTGCGGCTGCGATAGTAGGTGACGCCGGCGGCCCATACTTCCTGGTTCTCAATGGGAGCTTCTGGCGCACATGGCAGCGAATCTCCAATGGCCGGGTTTTTTCTGGTAACTTCCGACAGATATCCGTATAACTCCTGTCGCATGAGCAATGCGTCCCAGGAGGTTTCTTGGAGCCGGTAATATTTGCCCGCATCTTCGACATAATGTCCCTGCATTGTCCGGTAAAGAATCAATGGTCTTCCGCCTTTCGTCCTCGTTCCACAACTGCGAGAATCGTATCCACGTCATACACACAGCCGCCCCAGACGCCGCCGCTGGCCTGCACCAGCGCGGCCCACAGGCGCGTATCGTCGGGTAGATCGGGATGCGGTTTGAGATCGGCGCGCGAAGGACGCTCGTGCAGTCGACGTCTACCTTCTTCCGCGCCGAAGATTTCCCGCGTATCGCCAATCAGATTCACGCTGCCCACCAGATTCGCGCGGTCGATGACAATCTCAATTCTGTCTCCGTCCTGAATTTTTCCTATTGCGCCTCCAGCGAGCGCCTCCGGCGAAATGTGCCCGATGCAGGCTCCTGTGGAAACACCGCTGAAACGCGCATCGGTCAGCACTGCAACATCCTTGCCCCAGGGAAGAAACTTCAGCGCGGCGGTGACCTGATAAATCTCCTGCATGCCGGCTCCCGCCGGTCCGCTGCAAATCAGGACCAGTACATCCCCTTCTACAACGCGATGATGCTTGATGGCTTCCATGGCCGACGCTTCGGAAATGAAAACTTTTGCCGGGCCCTGGTGCCGATAGACACCATCAGGATCCACCAGCATTGGATCAATGGCCGTGCTTTTTACCACGGAACCTTCGGGCGCGAGATTTCCCATGGGAAAACACACCGTCGACGTAAGTCCGCAAGATCTCGCTCGATCGGGATTCAGGATGACATCGTTGGGATCGATACCGTCTTTTTCGCGCAGAAGTTTTCTCAGTTGGTGGCGACGAGGACTCTGCTGCCACCAATCCAGGCACGCATCGAGTGTGTCGCCAGAGACCGTACGGACGCTTGTATCGAGCAGTCCCGCGCGTCGCAGATGCAGCATGACTTCCGGCGCGCCGCCGGCGAGAAAAACCTGCACCGTCGCATAATTGCCGGGGCCATTGGGCAGTGCATCCACCAGCCGAGGGACCAGACGGTTGACCTGCGCCCAATCGGATGAGGCGGGTCGCTTCAAATTAGCGGCATGTGCAATTGCAGGCAGATGCAGCAGAAGATTGGTGGAACCGCCGAAGGCCGCATGGAGCACCATCGCGTTCTGCACGGCGGCCTGCGTCAATATATCCAGGGTTCCGATGTGCAGCTGGTGCATCCGCATCATGGCCAGAGCGGAACGGCGCGCAGCGTCCAGCCATACAGGCTGTCCAGAAGGAGCCAGCGCCGTATGCGGCAACGCCAGACCAAGCGCCTCGGCAATCACCTGAGAAGTAGCGGCGGTTCCGAGAAACTGGCAACCACCACCCGGGCTCGCGCAAGCGTGGCAGCCGACATCGGCAGCCTCTTCCAAAGTGATCTGGTTCTGCGCGAACCGTGCGCCGATGGTCTGCACTTTGCCCGCGTCTTCGCCTGATTCCGGCAACAGGCTCACGCCGCCCGGAACGAGTACTGTGGGAATTTTTCCCGCCGAGGCAAGAGCCATCATCATGGCGGGCAGTCCCTTATCGCAGGTGGCAACTCCAATGACGCCCATGCGGGTTGGCAAGGAGCGCATCAGCCTTCGCAGCACAATCGCCGCATCGTTGCGAAATGGCAGCGAGTCCAGCATGCCGCTGGTGCCCTGCGTGCGTCCGTCGCAGGGATCGGTACACGCGCCGGCAAATGGAATGGCGCCCAACTCTTTCAATTCGCGTGCCGATTCGGCGACCAGCGCTCCGACTTCCCAATGACCGGTGTGCAGGCCGAGCGCAATCGGTGTGCCGTCTTCGGCGCGCAGGCCACCATGCGTGCTCAGGATCAATACTTCCGGCCCCAGCAGACGCAGCGGGTCCCATCCCATGCCCACGTTCAGACTCAAGCCGAATAGATTTCCCGAGGGCTGAGTCAGCAGCATCTCAGGCGTCAGTGGCAGGACACCCGAAGGACCCCTGGCATGCGTGGCGACTGCATCGAGCGCCAAATCTGCCGTCTCCAGCACGGATGGGAGAGATATTTCGCGGACCGCCATGCACTGCTCCTCCCTGCAAGTGTAATGAAACTTCTGCGCCAATGACGAAGACGGGAAAGGCGAAGCGCCATTATATTTACGGATAGATTGGATTGCTCGGTCCTTCTGCGGCAAACGTGGGAGCGCCTCCGTTGTGGTTGCTGGGATTCCTGCGCGAGCCCTCTGCGCACAGGCGTCCATACTTGACGTGCCTGAAAAACGGAAAGGATTACGCCGCGGGATGACGGTCAACACACCAGTCAGAACCACGCCAGCTATCCAATCCGAGATGCGGAAGCGCTGGCTGTATATTGTGCCTTGCGTCTTTGTCACGTACAGTCTGGCGTATCTCGACCGGACCAACTACGGCTATGGCGCGGCTGCCGGATTAGCGACCACGCTGCACATCAGCAACTCTCGCTCGGCACTGCTGGGGGCGTTATTTTTCCTGGGATATTTTTTGTTTCAGGTGCCGGGCGCGGCCTACGCGCGACGGAACAGTGCCTCGCGCCTCGTTTTTTTTGCTCTGATCGCATGGGGAACCCTCGCCGCACTGACCGGGGTGATTTGGAATTTTTGGCTGCTGGCCATTGATCGCCTGCTGCTTGGCATTGCGGAAAGCGTTATTCTTCCGGCCCTGCTGATCCTGCTGACCAACTGGTTTACCCGCGCGGAGCGGTCGCGCACCAATACACTGCTGTTCCTCGGCAATCCCGTAACAGTACTGTGGATGTCCGCGGCTACTGGATATCTGATCGAGGCTGTCGGCTGGCAAAAGGCGTTCATCTACGAAGGGATTCCGTCCATTCTTTGGGCGTTCGTTTGGCTGGTGCTGGTTCACGACGGACCCGAGGATACGCCGTGGATGAGCCCGCGCGCGCGTGATTCCCTCAAGCATCAACTGGAGCAGGAACAGGGGATCATTCCTCGTGCAGTGAACTTCAGGTCTGCGCTGAAGAATGGCAGCATCGTGTGGCTTTGTGTCCAGTATTTTCTATGGAGCGTCGCTGTTTACGGATTTGTGTTGTGGCTGCCAACGATTATCCGGCAAGGGTCCTCCAGCAGCATCCAAACGACCGGCCTGCTCGGGGCCGCACCGTACTTGCTGGCCATTCTGCTGATGCTGCTGGTCTCGCATCTTTCCGACAGAACGCTCCAGCGCAAGCGCTTCGTGTGGCCTTGCCTTATGCTGGCTGCGGCTGCGCTGCTTGGCTCTTACTTCGCCATCGGGCATAGCTTCTGGACAGCATATGGGTTTCTGATACTCGCCGGTGGCGCAATCTATGCGCCGTATGGAGCTTTTTTCGCCATGATTCCTGAAATGCTGTCGAGCAACGTTGCTGGAGAGATCATGGCGCTGATCAACAGTTGCGGCGCGCTCGGGGCGTTCTTCGGTGCATGGCTTGTAGGTCTGCTCGGCGCAGACACGGGCAGTTCCGGACCGGGATTTCTGCTCATGGCCTTCTCATCTATGGGCGCGGGGCTGATCATCCTGTTCTTGCGAGAATCGCCGCACAAAAGGTCTGCAACCGAAATGGATGCAAATGGAAATCTTTAACATGGAATTGGCGAAGAAGTTGAATATCTTGCGTTGTTGTGCAACTGGATAGGGGCTACCGTAAAAAGGAATCGTCGCATTTGAGAATTTTGGGGAGGCAAGTTCAATGAAATTTCTGTTCGCACTACCGTTGCTCGCGGTTTCCTGGTTACCTATTTGTGCTGCTACACCGACTGCCTGGCAAACGAAGGTGCAGCAGGAGATGCCTTTACTGGGGCACCGCAATTGGATCGTGATTGTCGATTCGGCCTATCCGTGGCAGGCATCTCCCGGCATCGAGACAGTAGAAACCGGCGCGGACCAGATTACGGTCGTGAAAGCTGTTCTCGATGCGATTTCCCACTCCAGTCACGTCAGGCCGGTCGTGTATATGGATGCCGAGCTTCCCTTTGTCCCCGAGCCGGATGCTCCGGGAATAACGAAGTATCGTGGACAGATCCAAGCCGCACTCGGAAATCTTCCGGTACATTCTGTGCTTCACGAACAACTGATCCAGGAAATGAATCAGTCCAGTGGGACTTTACACGTTTTGATATTAAAGACTACCCTGACGGTTCCATACACGTCGGTTTTCGTTCGGTTGGATTGTAAGTATTGGAGCGATGCCGCGGAAAAGAAATTGCGTCAGGCCATGAAGGGTCGAGTGTCCGCTCCTCCAGATTTTGGGCCTCAATAAGCCGGGTACACCTACAGGCGATTCGGGAGTAGTAACTCGTACCAGATTGCTTACGTGCTCGAATCGGGTAGTCTCTATCGTTACCAGGGACGGGCTGGACTGGGCGCGAACAATGCTCCGGGACTGAGCAGATTTGAAGGGGCTACATCCACGGGGAGATACCTGCTCGCACGTATTGACTTTGAGGATTGTAGACTTCCGGTTCAAGTGGGGCGACAGGGTCGGCGCCTGCCGCCATTGCAGCTAACCATGAAGCTCGACGTTCACATTTTCCGCCAAGTCATATCCACTTTTACTGGAATTTCGTTTTTGATGGGGACCGTCAGGAACGACGGCCGTTCGATCTTGAAATCGGAACAGGTTGCGGGAATCGTTCCAGTGATCCGGACCTCGTTGCCTTGGGTCACCCGCTGAAATGGCACATGGCTGTAGTGGGCGGTCTGGCCAGCAAACTGGACCTCGAGGTCTGCATAAATGGTGGGCGAAGCAGTTGCCGCTTCAGGAAACTGCGTGCGTACGATGACCATGGGAAATTGACCTCCACGCGTCGTTTGAATCATGTGAAGGTCGCGGTTGCTGTCTCCTGAATCGAATGACTTCACCGGCACAGCAATCAGGAAATTGCATTGCCCAGCGTGGCAAATGCCCTTGCCTTTCGCCGCATGACTGACGCTGTCCACCTCATGCATCGGATGAGACATGTGATAGCTGAGGGTGGACTGTTCCAGAAGCCATTGAGTATCGGCTTGCGCAAACATGGGTAACGCAAACAGCAAAAAGGCAATCAGGATTTTCTTATTCATCGTTTTTATCATCGCTCCCAGAATTTCCAGTGAATCGGCCAAGATACGGCGACAATTGCCGCCCCGTACGCAATGGCCGTCGCATAGGCAACCGGGGCGTGCGCGGAGGCGATCCCGTGGACCTTTTCTCCCGCGTTCTCCTGCTTGTAAGCCATAATTCCCAGGATCGGTGTGGCGATCATGCCCGGACCATGGATCCATTCCAAATCCCGGTGCAGGCGGATCGCACCCTTGGGCTTCACGCCGGGAATTTTCGGCGCGAACATGGCATAATATGCGGTCGTAAAATACAGACCCGTGGTCAGGCCGCCGAGAGCGATGTGGAGATCCAGATTCGCCGAGGTAGGCTCCGTGATCGGCTGTCCGTTTTTCCCTTTCGCCTTGGCTTGGGGACCGGAAATCAATGTCGCAAACATCGGAACCGCTGTGATAAGGCCGAGCGTTTGATGGACTTTGAGCATGTGTGTGCGCTTATTGAGAAGAGCCTGTCGCTGTGCGCTTCCCTGGGTCTGAGTCGAAGTAAAGCCCAGATCCTGCAGCGAAAGAGATGACGGAGGGTTCGAAGGAGCGTTTGGTGCATTTGGCTGCGGCGCTGCCGGTAATTGATTCGCCGGATTTCCTTGCTGGGGCGGGGCGGCATTCAAGGCCAGGTCTATACTCTGTTCCGTGGCCCCGGTAAGCGTGGATTTGACTGTTTTTGTGCTGAACCCTTCAGCGGCAACGGAAACTGTGTAATTTCCTGGCGCCAGGTTTGGCTCGGTGTACACGCCAGCCGAGTCGGTTTGAGTTTCTATCGATTGTCCCGTGTCGACATCTTCGATGGAGACGCTCGCATGGGGTACGACCTGGCGTGAAGAGTCGGTGATGGTTCCGGATATGGTGGCGACCGTTTGAGCCCGCAACGAACTCTGCGTCAGGAGGGAAAGGATTACGATTCCTACTCCCGCAGCGATCTTCTCCATTTTCCGTTTCATGGGCGCTCCTTCTCTGTCAACGTCAAGCTACGATATTTTTTTTAGGAGAGATGCGGCGAGCGTCGTTCAATTATTAGTCTTAATCCAGTAAGAAAGACTGTCAAGCGATCCTGAAAAAGATGCAGGCGATTTCTCTTAACCGGGAGGCGGGGTGCATGAAGCGATTTTCCATATTCATTGCGATTGTGATCGGAGTTCTTATCCTAACGCGACCCGTCCACGCTGCCCACTTGACCACATCGCCTTTGCACGCGGGAGACGCGTTCCCGGAATTTTCCGGTCAGACGCTTACAGGAAGGTCATTCACCTTGCCCGCGGCAGCAACGGACAAGTCCGCGGTGCTGGTTTTCTCCTTCAGCAGAAAGGCGGGTAAGGATGCGCGCTTGTGGAACGAGCACCTGGCGATGGACTTCCCGCATGCAGTCCACGCCTACGGAATCATCCTGCTGGAGTCGGCTCCGAAGGTTTTTCGGGGGCTGGCGATTTCGGGTATCAAGAGCAGCATGCCAGTCTCCGTGCAAGATCGAACCCTCGTGATGTTTCGGGACGAGGAAGTTTGGAAACAGCGGCTTGCCGTAACTGATGTCAGCCGTGCTTATGTGCTTCTGCTGGGGCCATCTGGAAATATACGCTGGATGAACTCCGGGGCGTTTTCCGATGCCATGTATGCGCGTCTAAAGAATCACCTGCAGGAATTGACCCATCCGCATCCGTAGTCTCGTACGGGAAGTTTCAATTCAGAAAGCGCTTCTCGATAGCAATCAGCTAGCGTCCGAATGGAATCTCCATGGACGCTCCCAAGCTTCGCGTTCGCGGATCGGCAATGGGACTGACTGAACCTATCAACCTACTTGCGAGAGTCTTCTTTGCCCCGGGTCGATAGAGAGAGCGATGGTTCAGCACATAGCTCGCGGTGAGAAAGCCGATGGCCTGGCCGACAAGTATGTCGGATGGAAAATGCTGGTTTGCCAGAATGCGGGAGATGCTGATCGTCTCGACAAATCCATAGGCGGGAACCATGACATACCAGCGGGGATACTCCCCAGCAATGACGCGAGCCAGGGCCATGGTCGCCGTTGCGTGGTCCGATGGAAAGGACGAGTCCCATTCCCAATGCTGCGTGCCATAGGGCCAGAAGTCTCCTCGACCATTGCCTTGGCGCGGGCGTTGTCGGTTCGTGACAAGCTTCGTGACTAGGGTTACGGTTCCTGAATCGATGATGGCCTCAGCGCCTAACCGTCCGGTCTCCGCCAGCTTTGGATTCTTTCGTGCCAGGCCGACGAAATAAATTCCTGCGCCTTCCGCACCCGTCGCCCAGAAGGAGCCAAAATCCGCGATTTTATTCGCAGTGTTGGTCCGGTTAGCGTCCACACCCGCGGCTTGTGCCGCATCGGCATCGTAGGCGAAGGCCAGACCTGTGGCAGCGCCGAATGGCGCCATCCAGTACACGTCTTTCGGCTGCACACGCAACGGACTCGTGAAAATTCCCTTTTCGTCCTCGCCCAAATCCTGAATGCAGCGGCCAAGATGCGTGATGCCGCAGATGGGCTGATTGCCCTGGAGGGAAGCATTCGGTGTCGTGGGCGCGGAACTTTGCGCGGAGGCATCCGAATGCGTTGCATATGGGTTCATGTTACGGCTTGAATCGAAGCTGCTGTGAATCCACCGTGTGCTCTGCGCCGATTGAAGGGTAGGTTTCGGATTGACCGGCAACATGCCGGCTTGTGCATGTGCGTAGGAAGCACCAAACGCAAACAGAATGCATCCGGCAACAGAAAAGGATAAGCGCATGATATGTTCAGTGCCTTTCAGAAGGATCGTGCTGAAGCGCAGTCGCAACGACAGGGTTGCGGCTGGGGATTGATATCATCTCAATTCGGGTCTCTTCAAAAGAAACATTCTGCACCGCGTACAGCATCGTCAGTGCAACCCTTGGACTGCAACTAGCGAGATGGACGCAATAATCAGGCAGGGAAGCAAGGATCACGTAGCCGCCGTCGATGTACAGTCCAGCGACGCCGGAAGGGTGTATCGGAGGTTCATTCCAAATGAATCGAGGAACTTGACCCAGATCGGATGCGCGTATTCGCTGCGAAATTTTGTATGAGCATTCATTTTCCTCGCGTTTATCCCGTTAAGTGGCATAAGAATGCTTCATCCAATCTTAACTGCTTAAGCATAATCGCGTCGAAGGGGAATCTCAAACATGGCTGGGATCCCCACAGCTGGTTCCTGCGCCACAGGATATTCTGCGCATCTTCCGTGGTGGTGGATGCAAGGAAAGCAATGAGCGCCTTTCTGGCATTGATGTCGAGATCGTATTCGGGGGATGGAGCTTCTCATATATACGCACATCCAACAGAAGCAGATCGGGTGCATTGGCCATGCCTTTGGCCAGTCTCTCGGCGGGGTCAGTAAAAATCGAGACAGTCTCGTCGGGCGCAGTTCCATCACCTTGGGTGCAATTGCCAGATTGCAACCTGGTATGGATCAGTCGCGGCATATACCTCGAGGCTACCGAAGGCAAAGAAAAAGTCCTCCACAAATAAGAAAAGCCATCACGGCAATCACCGCGAGGACGTAAAAAATGTACGAGATC
Organism: Acidobacteriota bacterium; assembly: GCA_021793405.1. Lineage (GTDB taxonomy): Bacteria > Acidobacteriota > Terriglobia > Terriglobales > Acidobacteriaceae > JAKAAZ01. The sequence goes on along the minus strand of JAJYSV010000042.1, from coordinate 22,146 downwards.
GGAATATCTTTATCATCAACCATGAAAATCCCAAGCCAATGCAGTTCGTTCGTGAGGATCGCCTGAAAGAAATTACTTCTGATCTCGACCCCGTCTTCTTTTTTGCATTCGCGACCGGAAAAGGCGGCACGAAAATTTGCGGGCAGACGAAGATGCGAAGGACCGGCTTGGTACAACAACGATCGCGCGGATGTTCTACCGCACGCGCTGTATTCATATGAGGCCACTATCCTGAATGGCACCTTTGGGTAACGAGCTGTCGTCCTTCGCGCATATTTGCCTGTTGCCGCAGACTGTGAGGAACATTCTGTGTATCCAAATTACGGTCACAGGATCTCTTCTTATGTCTTAGTATATTAAGAGTTGAGAAATCAACCGCATGTCTGAAAAATAAGATTCCTCGCGAGAGACTGCGGTCATTATGTATTTGATGCGGATACCGGAAGGTGTGAGGCGCAGATGCCAGCGAAGGAACTCAAAGGATCACGAGGAATTCAACTTCCAACCGCGAGTGAGCTTCGGCTGCTTCAGATACTCTGGGAAAACGGCGAAGCTACTGTGGGGGATGTCGTCAACGCGCGTTCCAGGCGGGATCGGCCCAATTACAAAACTACTCAGACTTTGCTGCGCATTATGGAACAGAAGGGGTTCATTGAGCACGAACTCCGGGGGCGAGTCTTCGTCTTTAAGCCTCTAATCTCTCGCAAGACGGTCGACCAACAGTCTGTGCAGTCGCTGCTTTCGCGGAACTTTGGCGGTTCCGCGACCGGGCTGCTTCTCAACTTGCTGGAGACTGCGACCGTCAAGGAAAAGGATCTGGATGAGTTGGAAGCCCAGATCCGAGCGTATCGTGAAAAGACCGACCCGGCGACCGGACGCACCTGAAACTAAGCCACATCCTGTTCGTTGGCCAACACATGCAGCGGCTGTTTGAAAGGTAAACTCTAAGTGCTTTGTATGGTGACGCTTGGGAACAGAATACCATTCTTTTTCTCGCTCAATTGTACCGAAGCTGTACCGAGATTTATGGGCAGCCAAACTGGTTCCTCGAAGTAGAACAAGAGGCCCGGCGGATGCGCTATCCGTCGTGGGCGCAGGAAGAGCACTCCTCCGTGCTGAGGCGTTTCATTGTCTATCGCCAAACTATTTCGAATGTCGCGTGATTTGTCAGCGCACCAGCATGATTGGGCCCTGCCAAAAAGCGGCTCGATGGTCCCGCGGGATCAAGAACGCTCACTGGGCACTGGTATTCTCCGGGCGCAAGTTTGCCCAGGCCGACATGGAAGCTGAGCGACACCATGCCCAATCGACTCCCGGGTTCTGGGATCACGGCGATCGGGGCCGTGTCAAACGCCTTCTTCTGATCCCGATATAAGGTTACGTATGGCAGTGCTATTGCCGAGGGGAAGGACCTGAAGCAGGCGGCGATATGGGTGGGGGCACGGAGGTGTGGCGACTATTGAGACGCCCGGGCTCTGGCGGTTTCCCACATCGCAAAATCGGGACATGGGACAACTGGCAGCAGGAAATCCGCAACGGCGGATGCAGGGATAGGGATAAAGGGGCGTTGAGGTTGGATCGGCCAAGCGGGCCCTGGCTTCCTGTCTGGCCTAGGACGGCCGGGCCCGCTCCGCAGCGAGGTTCCTAACTCAGGTACTGCATGCAATAAGCACTCCTGATGTTACTGTTCGGGCCGGAATGTGGTGATGACTCCGGTATGGTCAGACGCCGCACTCGGGTAGCCAAGCCCCGCACCGACCTGAACCGAACTTACTACCTGCAGCTTGCTGAAGAAGATGAGGTCGATGCGTTCCCATGGCGTGGTGTTGACGAAGTAAAAGGGATACGTCTGTTCTTGCTGGTCTTCGAGAAAAAGCGGCCAGGTGGCTCCCGGATTAGTGGAATTGGCGGCGGCCCAGGAATCGGCGTAACCGTTGTCCTCGATGAAGGAGACGGTGTCGGTGTTATCGGGCCCTTGTCCGTTGATGCCGTGAATCGCGTCGGCATTAAAATCGCCGGCGATGATGACGGGGAGCGGCCATTTGCGCATGAAGCTGAGCAACTCGGTCGCCTGGAGTTTCTGGATCGTTGCCGAATCTGGGACGCCCGAGAACTTATTTTCGAGATGGGTGTCGGCGATGCGAAAGACCTGGTTGTTTACCCGCGCCAGGGCGGAGATGAATCCGCGGCGCACGGTGAGGGCGCCGAAGGTGAGCGATGCGTGGTAGACGTGCACCTTAACGTCGGATAACTGGAGTTGGGCAGGGGACAGGTCAGAGCGCGCAAGCAGGACGTCGCGATCAGTGAAGCGGACGGCGCCGGGACCTGCGCTGGTAGTTGGGAGAGCGATGTCAGTGAGATTGTTGACCTCTACAACCCTGTAGGAGGCGTCGAGGTCTGCGAGCGCCGACATCAGGAGCTGGAGCTGGTCATAGCGGACGGTGGTGGCGGTTTCGGGAGTGGGGCCTGTACGCCACAAGGTCACCTCTTGCAAGGAGATGATCTGGGGCTTTTGGGAGGCGATCTCCCTGGCGAGATAAGTTGCGCGCTCGGGAATGCCGCTGGCATCGACTTCGGCAAGCGTGAGGTCGATGTAGGGCCGGGGGTCGGGCTGCTGGAGACCGTAGAGGGCAAAGCCCAGGTCAGTGCCGGCATCCATGTTCTGGGTCATGACTTTGATGGTGGGATTCTGCTGGGCGGCGGAAAGCGTAGCCAAGCAGGCGGTGAGGATTAGCGCGGCTGCGCGGATCTTGCGAAGCATAGAGCCTCCTTTTGCGAGCCAAGCGGTTGAACTACACCCGGAATGTAAGGCGCAAGGATACTGCGGAATAATTTTCGTGTCAAGGTAAAATTGGGGACGATCGAGCAGGTGAGATCAGCAAGTGACGCATCGTCAAGTTTCTCCCATGACCTAGCGGGCGAATACGGAGCTTCGCTCCGACTTCGATTTCCGCGGAATTCGCTGGGAAACAAGCGCTTCCTTGTACGTTGGGCATACCTTCCGCATAAACGAACTGCCTGATAGCTCAGCTTTACGCCTCTTCGCATAGACACCCAAATTCAAAAATCGTATCGTTAGTTTTCTATTCCGATTCCTTTTACTGAGGGCTGAGTTGTGTTTGTTTCCAGACCCACAGCTTTGCTCATGATCGAAGCGTCAATACCCGGTCACTCCATGGCGAAGAAAAAAGGAGCCTAAGCATGCACAGAATCACGTTGCAACAAGTATTCACGCCTCACCTGACACGGCGGGAGCTACTTCAGGCCGCGGCCAGCCTGGGCGTGGGCCTGGCGCTGGAGCGGTCCGGCATCGTCTTGGCTGATGAGACAACCGGTCTGCTATCGCTCGATTTAGGCGGCGATATGTGGACGATGGAAGAAGACGGGAAGTCGGGAACCGTTCCCGCGCTGGTGCCGGGAAGCACCTACACGAATTTGTTGAAGGCCGAAAAAATACCCGATCCTTTCTACGGCGAGAACAATGCCAAGGTGCAATGGGTCGCGGAGAAGAACTGGTTTTTCGAGCGCACCATGGATCTCCCCGGCGAACTGCACGCCAAGCAGCACGTGGAGCTTGCCTGCCACGGTTTGGACACGCTGGCGACGGTGTGGCTGAACGGGCGGCAGGTGGGGAGCGCGGACAATATGTTCCGCACCTGGAGATTCGACATTAAGCCGCACCTCCGCAAGGGAACGAATCACATTCGTATCCGGTTTGACACGCTCGCACCTTACGTCGAGAAGCGGCAGACGGCGTACAAGGAACGCTATGGCATCGACCTTCCCAATCCGCGTTCCTGGGTTCGGAAGGCACCGTATATGTGGGGCTGGGATTGGTGCCTCCCCGTGCTGACGCAGGGCATCTGGAAAAAGATGGAGATTGTTGGCTATGACGCCCGCATTGCGGATCTGAACGTGGTGCAGAATCATCAACCGGATGGCAGCGTTCAGTTGGAGATTCACACTACGGTAGACGGCCACTCCGAGGGATCGAGCGTCAAGGCGCAAGTGCTCCTGGCCGGCGATGTCGTTGCGGAAGCGACGGGGTCAGTGGATCAAGGCGCCGCTGTTCTTCACGCGTCCGTGCCCAAGCCGCAACTCTGGTGGCCCAACGGCATGGGCGATCAACCGCTTTACACCGTCACGGTTCGATTGACGGACTCAAAGGGCCAGAACCTGGACATGGCGAGCCGGCGGATCGGTCTGCGAACCGTGGCCGTGCTGCCGCCGTCCGATGACGTCGCCATGCACGTGCAGGTGAACGGCGTGCCGGTGTTTGCCAAAGGCGCGGACTGGATTCCCGCCGACAACATGCCGACGCGCGTCACCCCGGAAATCCTGCGCTGGTACATGACCAAGGCGGTGGAATGCAATTTCAATTTCATCCGGCTTTGGGGTGGGGGGTACTACGAAGAAGATGAACTGTTCGATCTGTGCGACGAAATGGGCCTGATGCTGCAGTTTGAGTTCAAGTTCGCCAACGCCAGTTATCCCGTCAATGATAAAGACTGGATCAACAATCTACAGACCGAGATCGAGCAGCAAACACGCCGGTGCCGCAATCATCCTTCCATTGTGATCTGGAGCGGAAACAACGAAATTGAATACTTCAAGGGGTACAACCACCTATTCAAGGATGTGATTGGCGACATCGTGCACCGGCTGGTGCCGGGCGCGTTTTATGAAGTGGGCAGCGGCGCCCACGGAAGCGGCGATATTCACACCTGGGGCGTCTGGCATGGAAATCAGCCGGTGGAGTCGTACGGCAAAATCGAAGGCTTTGTGACGGAATTCGGCATGCAATCGACACCCGTTCCGATGACCGTTCGCGCGTACACCGACGCCGCCAACCGCCAAAGCGTCCATTCCCCGATGATGCGTTATCACGAGCAGGACGGCAGCGGCCATGGCATCGGCATCATCATGCACTACACGGAGGCCGATTTTGGCAAGTCGCCGGAAAGTTTTGACGACACGCTGTGGTTGACGCAGGTCAACCAGGCCTGGGCCATGCGTTACGGCGTCGAGCATTGGCGGCGTGACATGCCGAAGTCCATGGCAGCGACGATTTGGCAGTATAACGACTGCTGGCCGGACACGACATGGTCCATGGTTGACTATTACCGTCGCTGGAAGGCCGTGCTCTATCAGTCGAAGCACTTTTTCGCTCCGATCCTGGTAAGCGGCGTGCCGGATGCGGAAACCGGACAGGCCGGGATCTACGTCACCAGCGACCGCCAGCAGGATGTAACCGCGGAGCTGCAGTGGAGCGTGATCAGCCTGGCGGGCGAAGTGCTCCGTCAGGGTTCCAAGCAGATTGAAATCCCAGCGCGAACCAGCCGACAGGCTGAGGCGCTCGATTTTTCGGATCTGGTCCACGTCCACGGAGCGGCCAATCTGCTGGTCTTCCCCGAGGTGCTCGTCGAGGGCCGGACGGTGGCAGAGAACACGATGATGTTCGGCCGGCCGAAGGAGTTAAAGCTGAAGCAGCCGAAACTGACGGTTCAGACCAGCGGTGGCGAGCGGCGGTACGATGTGCTGATGGAGACGGACGTTCCGGCCCTGTGGGTGTGGGCCGATGTAAAGGATACCGACGCCTCTTATTCAGACAACTTTATCGACCTGCATCCCGGCCGGGCAGCGGAGATCGGGATCACGCTAGACCAGCCTATGGCGCCGTTTGATTTCCAACGAAAGCTGGAAGTCCGCAGCGTTTACGACATCGCGCCGGAAATGCGCGGGTAGATCGATTGCTGTTTAGTAGACCGCCCTCAAATTGAGGAAATACGCGTCCTCGGTGTATTCCAGCATGAACTTCTGTTGGCCCCCTCTCCACCATCTGATTACAGATTACAGAGTTGTGGGTCCCTCCACAGACAGCGCGTATGCTGCACCGGATCCTCCGGGTCGCATGGCTCGAACAATGACCTGGTGACGCCATCGTCCACCACGTAGGGCCCCCCCCGATCCTCGATGCGATTACTGGCGCTCCCAGGGCCATCGCCTCCAGAATGAGGAGCGGGAATTGTTCGAAGCACGTGCTCGGCACAGCCTGGACACGGGACCTCCGATAGAAATTGAGAAGTTCATCGAATCCCAGCCTTCCGTTGTGGACCTTCGCGGCCAATGCTTGTTGGTCTGGTGTTTATGCACTTTGCGCGTCGCGAGCAACTGCGTCCAACTCATCCTCAGATCCGTTCAGCATGATCTTATCGCCACGCAATACGGTGCGAAGAAAATGGTTCTTCTTCTTGAGCGAATCTTTGAAATCTCTCTCATTGAAAATCGTCTCGTTGATCGGACGATCGACAGCCTTCTCGACGCGGCGAAGCCGACTTGAACGGTAGTAATCGGTGCTAGTAAGCACGTTGCGATCTGGGACTCATCGAGATCCCGCGCAACCGCTTCATGGATTCGCTGGAATAGTGCCCGATTTCGGTGCATTAATCTAAACCGAATGGACCTGAGAAATATTTCTTGCCATCACAGTCCCTTGGGGGCCGCAGCACGATTGACGAATTTTGTCCGGAAACGGCGAGTGGCCAAACTTCCTGAGCCTTAGAATGAGATGGAGCGCTCATAGGAGTGCAGGCTGGCATTCCATCGCATGTGCAATAATCGTGGGTTGACTGCGGCTTTCATGGCAGGGTGCTGGGCCAAATGATTTCACTAAGGACGCTCCGCTGAACACACGAACTGTTGGAGTATGCGAACCAGACCAGAGAATGGCCGGCTGAGTTGAGCATGCTCTTGTCGCCGCATTCCGAGAAGGAACTGAACGGGTCAAGCTCCGCATCCAATTTCATTGCCGTCCGCGAGCAATTGAAACGGCGGATTACGCACACCTCCCTGCTTTTGCTGGTGGGCAGCCTGGTGGGAATCCTGCTCGGGGCGTCCCTTGGGGCGCAGGTGATTTCTGTGATAGGCGTGGTTCGCACCACCACAGGCGCAGCCGTGGCTGGCGCGACGGTGACCGTCGTCGCCGCCACGGCGCACCAAGATCGTCACACCGCGTTCACCCGAGCCGATGGGCATTTCACGCTTGCCTTCGTTCCTCCGGGACCCTATACCATCGCGGTGCAACTGCCAGGCCGACCGCCGACCGCATCGTCTCCGATCAATGTCACGGACGTAAGGATGGTCATTACCGTCTCCGACCAAAACACACTGACCATCGCCGCTGAGCAGCTGGCGCCGGCACCGGTGGTCCCGAATACCAACCCAAGCGCAACCGCGAACGCGACAGGCGCGACCGGCGGCGAAAAGCTGTCGAGCCAGTCCGTCAGCGAGCTACCTCTCAATGGCCGCGACTTCAGCACTCTGCTGTTGCTGGCCGCCGGAACGATGACCGATGTCAACGGCGCGACCAACTTCACTCAGCAATTCGCCATCAACGGGCAACGGGGCGTCGAGGCGGTATTCGCGATGGATGGCGCAGATATCAGTGATCCGGAGATGGGCGGAAGCACGTTTACAAATTTCAACGTGGACGCGATCCAGGAAATGCAGTCGAGTTCCGGATGGATGCCGGCGGAGATTGGGCGAGGCGCAGCTGGTTTCACCAACATCATCACTCGTTCCGGCAGCAGCGGCTTTCACGGCTCGTTTTTTGAATTCCTGCGCAACTCGGCGCTCGACGCCCGGAACTACTTCGACCATCCGTCCATCGCGGAACCGGGCCGAATTCCGCCCTTTCGGAGGAATGAGTTCGGATTCACGAATGGTGGGCCGGTGGTGCTGCCGCATCTCTATGACGGTCGCGGCCGAACCTTCTACTTCGGCGAGTATCAGGGCTTCCGGCAGGTGCTGGGGACAACCCAGGTGCTGGCAGTGCCGACGGCCGCGGAGCGTGGGGGCCAGGACACGATCACGTACCCCGACGGCAGCACGGACACGCTCCAGGTGCCGGTCGACCCGCAAATCGCCCAGGTGCTTGCGCGCTATCCCTTGCCGAACAATCCGACGGGCACCTATGGAGCGCGTACCTACGCGGCGCCCTCAAATGTGGCGACCAATGCCGATCAATTTTCGATTCGCATCGACCAGAAGCTGGGTGAAAAGGGCCAGTTTCTGGGCCGGTTTACCTATGACAATCTGACGGGACCGACGACCAATCCGGATCAGACGTTGCTCGATCCCAGTTTTGGCGTCCAGTATGTGGACCGCCAGCGCAACGTGGTGTTTACATATACCCGCACGATGTCGCCGCGGTATTTGTGGTCGGCGTCCTTCAGCATCATGCGGACGACGCCTTCATTTCCCACTCCGAACCATACCGATCCGGCGCTGAAGTTCACGGATGGCTTGTTCGAGCCCTTCAATGCAGCGGCAGGCTCGGTGATGTCTTCGTTTGGGAATCTCTTTCAGGGACAACTGAACTTCGAGTGGACATCAGAGCAACATGCTGTGAAGTGGGGCGTGGAGGCACGGCTCAACCGCGACACGACCTATTTCGGGACCAGCCCAAACGGGGAGTACGACTTCGGTGGCGGCACTGTGTATTCGCCAACGTTCATCCCCTCTGCGAGTGGCCAGCACGATGTGCAGCCGGGAGATCCGTTGCCGGATACTCTGAGCAGTCTCCTTGTCGGCTATCCGTATGGCTATACGATCGCCGTCGCGCCGCCCTACTTTTCAAATGGGGCTCACATCGGACCGGCGGCGATCAACCGTAACAACGTGAACACGTATGTGCAGGACACGTGGAAAATCAACGACCACTGGGCTGTGGACTACGGGCTTCGTTATGAGGTGTACACGCCGATCACGGAGCGGGCGCACCGGACATCAAGTTTTCTGGATGCGTTCCCACCGGCGGGCGTGGGGCAACAGTATGTGATTAATCCGCAACCGGCGTACCAGAGCGGATGGAACGGCTGGGGGCCGCGCGTTCAGGTCGACTGGAATGCGCCGGGTCGGGTTCGGGTGCACGTGGGTGGCGCAATCACGGTGATTCCTCCGAACATCTGGCAAGATAATTTTCTAACGGGAACGACGCCATTTAGCGTCTATCCGCGCGTCAATGCGGCGAAGAGTGGAGAGATTGCGTACGGATTCCGTATTACACCGGATGAACTTCCACAAACGTATACGCCGCAGGGCCAGAATGTGTTTGCGAGCGGCAGTACAAAGAAAGTGCCAGCCAACACGGTGATGGATGTGAATCGCTACCAGCACGACCTGGCCGCGCTGACGCCTGGGCACCAGCTTTCCTTGCTCAGTCTGAGCGCGGTCGATCGGCGCTTCGGAGACGGATTTCTGCAATCCTGGACGCTGGGAGCGGAGCGCACGTTTGCTGGGCTCACGGCCGATGCGGCTTATGTGGGCACGGAGTCATTCCGCCTGCCGCGCCTATCGTATCCGAATGCTTACCCTGGAGCCGAGGCCGGCTTTGCGCCGTTCACGGATTTCAACAGCAGCGGCACCGTAACGGGCGGCTTCGGCTTCGAGTCCGTGATTACAGATACAGCACACTCGTCTTATAACGCACTCCAGACGTCGCTGGCTGGGCAGGTTGGACATGGTGGTCCGGCCTTGCAGGCTGGTTATACGTGGAGCAAGTCGCTGGACGATGTCAGCGGCCTTCTGCCCGGCACTGGATCGGCAGGCGCCGTGGTTCTCTTCAGCCCCCAGAATCCATTCGACACGCACGCGGAGAAAGGGCCATCGAATTTCGACGTGACGCACGCCTTCACCGTGAGCGCGGACCAGGATTTACGCCTCGACCGTCTGGCATTTCTCCCTTCGAGTGCGCGAGCGCTGATAAAAGGCTGGGAGTTGCTGAGCATCTCGACCATCACAAGCGGATCGCCCTTCACGGTGTATTCAGGGATCCAGCAAACAGGCTACGGGACGATCGGCGCCGACCGCCCGGATCAAATCGGCAAACCGGACCTTTCCACCGCCCACAGCGCAACGCGCCGCAGGGAGGACTATTTTGGCAGCGGCGCGAACAACGCCAGCTACTTTTCCATCCCTGTTGGGATTGCTGGAGGCTCCGGGCCGAATTCCGGGCGCTTCGGAAGACTGGGCCGCAACACCTTCCGCGGGCCGGCTTATTACGACTTTGACTACGCCTTGATCAAGACGACACCTATCGGGCACCGGCGGAGCGGTATCGAGCGGGCGGATCTGCAGTTCCGCGGAGAGTTCTTCAACCTCTTCAACGTCGTCAACATGGGGCTGCCCGCGAACACCATCAAGGGCTCTGGATTTGGCATTGTCAGCAAGACCGCCGGCACGTCGAGGCAGATTCAGTTTTCACTCAAGCTTATCTATTGATAGAAATTGAGCAGCGACACGGACAGATTGGTCGGGGAGAGAGGATTTGAACCTCCGACCCCCTGGTCCCGAAATTTGCAAGGCCAAATCCAAGTGCTTTGTATGGTGTCGCTTAGGGAACAGGAGACCATTCTTTTCTCGCGCGTTTGTACCGAAGTAGTACCGAGATTTGAGGGCCGCGCCACGATCAGCACTTCCTTGAGGATTGTAATCGAACCCGCATGACCCGAGGGTCGGTGGATTTGAGTCCGATTTTAGCCACTTTGCGTAATTTTGTATTACGCTGCGCATCACTTATACGCTGATCGATGAATGTACTGGGCTCCATGATGTAGCTGAAAAGTCGTAAATACCCCTACGATCCATATGGCGGAACGACGATTGCCAGTGGAGGCAGCAACAACACGACCGAGTATGCGGGCCGCTTCGCTGGGCTATCGACCACCGGCGCCAGAGGCCTGGGTGGCAAAGTGCTTGGGGTATGGAGAAGTGGAAACCGCTACGCGCTTCCCACTTCTCCATACCCCCGACTGCGACTATCAATCAACAAAGATAGCCGCGCTACACTGAACTATCTTTCTGGTACAAAACATCGGGCAGACCAAGGGTGCTGAAAGAGTCACTTCATCTGCAGGATTGAATCCGATAAGTCGAGAACATGCGGTACTGAAGCTGGAGGGGACTAAATGGGATCTGCCGATATCAATAAGGACAATAAGGGCATAGACGCTATCGAGGAAAAGTGCGTCGCTGAGCGTTCCGATTCGCAATACGCGCTCACGCGACGATCATTTTTGCAAGACGTTGCTGCGCTGGGCGCTCTGGCATCGTTCAATTCTCTGGCACTGGGTGCCGACGGTTTTGGGCAGAGTGTCTTGCTTCCTCCTGAGAGCGCCCGCATGTGGACCTGGTGGTTCTGGCTCTCCGATCGCGTCGACCGAAGAAGCATTACCCAGGACCTTGAGGCGATGAAGGCCCAAGGTCTTGGTGGAGTCACCGTTTACAGTCTCAGCGGTCCCGGCGTGGACACCCGGCTGCAGGGGCCGGTTTACATGAGCTCGGCCTGGCGCGAGCTTTTCCTGCACACGGTCAGCGAGGCCAAGCGCCTAGGCTTGGGAGTGAAAACGATGCTCTGCAGCGGCTGGAATGCTGGCGGCCCCTGGATCACGCCGGAGTTGGCATGCAAGAAGTATACGTTTTCTGAAATAACTCTTACGGGCCCAAGTCACTTCCATGACGCGCTGCCGCATCCCCCCGCAGATTCGCGCTTCTATCGTGACATTGCCGTCCAGGCGTTCCGCATTCTCTCGCATCAGCCCTCTTCTCCTCCGGACCATGCAGAGGTGGAAGCCCGGAACGCCCTTCTTGCCCTCAAGAACGGCACCGATTCGCTTGGCCAATCGGGCAAGGTTCCCATCGAGGAGATTTGCGAAGCTCCGTTACGGCCGCTGCCACCGGAACCCGACGGCTCGTTTCTTGACGAAGCCAGTTTCATCGACCTTTCGGCCAATTTTAACGAGAACGGAACGCTGGAGTGGTCTGTTCCCGAAGGCAAGTGGTTGGTGTATCGTGTGGGCTGCACTCTGACGGGAGAAAAGACACATTGGTCCTCGCCGACCGGTGAGGGCCTCGAAGGCGACCCTCTGGACCCCGCAGCCATGGAGTCCCAGTTCCAGCACATTGCTGTTATTTTGCTGAAGGATGCCGGTCCTGCCGCCGGCAGGATTTTCCAGGCTGTAGAAATTGACAGCTGGGAGATCCGGCTGCCGAACTGGACCATGAAGTTCTTGGACGATTTCCGGCGATACCGCGGCTACGACGCTCGTCCCTACCTGCCCGTCCTTGCCGGCCGCACCGTCGGCAGCGCGGAAATCAGCGATCGCTTCCTCTATGACTTTCGCAGGACTCTTGGGGATTGTGTCGCGCAGAATTACTATGGCCGGCTGACGACGCTGCTTCAAGGTTCGGGCGTTGTCCAGCAGAGCGAGGCCGGGGGTGTCTGCTACCCGAAGGTCATGTCCATGGATGCCTTGGAGAACTTGGGCCGATGTGCCGTTCCCATGGGTGAATTCTGGCAAGATTCGGCATGGAGAGAGAAAAACGACCAGAACACGAATGGCAAGCAGACTGCGTGCGCGTCGCACCTCTACGGAAGGCGGATTGCCGCCGCCGAGGCTTTTGCCTCTTTCTGGCACTGGGTGGATTCACCTGCGACGCTTAAGCCGACTGCCGACCGCGCGTTCTGCGAAGGCTTCAATCAGTTCGTGATCTACTCGACGGCTACGCATAGCGGCGATGGCACACCCGGCACGGAGTTCATCGCCGGCACTCATTTCAACCGAAAAGTTACATGGTGGGACATGGTGCGGCCCTTCAACGATTACATCGCGCAGTGCAGCCACCTCCTGCAGCAAGGCCTGTTCGCCGCTGACGTGCTGTTTTATAACGGCGACGGCTGCCCGAATTTCGTAGCGCCAAAGCATGTTGACCCGTCTTTGGGGCCGGGCTACGATTACGACGTCTGCAACACAGAAATCCTTCTGACGCGCCTCTCGGTCCGCAAGGGCCGGATTGTCCTGCCGGATGGCATGAGTTACCGGCTGATGGTTCTGCCCGACCGTAAAGACATGCCACTAGAGGTGTTGCAAAAGCTGAAGGAGCTGGTTGCGGCCGGAATGGTCCTGATCGGTCCCAAGCCCCAGCAAGCGCCTGGCTTGGCGGATTATCCCGCACGCGATCGGCAGCTCCAGGCCGAGGCGGACGATTTGTGGGGTGACTGCAACGGGCACACTGTCAAGGAGCATCCCTATGGAACGGGGCGCGTTGTATGGGGCATCACTCCGCGTGACATTCTTTCACGAGCTGGAGTTGTGCCGGACTTTGAGCATGACGGCGACGCGCAAACCTTTATCGACTGGATCCACCGCACCGATGCCTCTGGAGAGATCTATTTCGTGGTCAATCGCCGGCAGCGCGAGGAAGCTCGAACCTGCACCTTCCGAGTAAGTGGGCGGCAGCCGAGGATATTTGATCCGATTAGCGGGACGATCCGCGATGCCCGAGCTTTCGACCAGTCCGAGGGGCGTACGTCATTGCCGCTTGAATTCGCACCCTTCGGGTCTATCTTTGTTATCTTCGATAAGAAGATTTCCGTTACGCAACATGGCTCGCAACGCATGAATAGGATAGAGCTTGCGCCTTCTACCACGATTGCCGGCCCCTGGACCGTCCATTTCGATCCGAAATGGGGTGGACCCGCTTCGGTTCAATTCCCGGAGCTCATAGATTGGACGCAAAGCCCGCAGCAGGGAATTAAGTACTACTCCGGCACGGCGACATACTCCAACACCTTCACGCTTGATGTGCGTAGCGGCCAGCAGGTGTTTTTAGACCTTGGAGATGTGAAGGATGTGGCGGAAGTCCGGTTAAATGGAGAAAAAATCGGAATCGCGTGGACTCGACCTTTTCGGGTCGAAATTACGTCAGCGGCTCACCATGGTAAAAACCGCTTGGAAATCAATGTCGCGAATCTCTGGCCAAACCGCATGATTGGCGATGGTCTCCTCCCACCGGAGAAGCGCTATACGGAGACGAACATTCCGATCTATTACGATCGGGCAAAACCACAGAAGTTGCTGCCGTCCGGCCTCCTTGGACCGGTAACCGTGCTAGTTGGATCATAAGAAGGAGTACGCCGAGTACGGCCATAGCACGATTGATGCCCCGATAATGATCTGACCTGATGGAATGGATTCGCCAGTCAGTTCGCGGCTAGCAGCGAACTGACTGCAACCTAAACCAGCCGAAGACTAACTCCAGGCTTGGTACAAAAAAGCTGGTCCGATCAAAAGCACTCGCGGCGTCACTCTACGTTTGTTCGTCGGTACTGTCGCAATGGCACAAACAACACTCGATCGAATTGCTGTGGAGAGGTCCTTCTCCTGCAAGCCAAATTCCTGCACGGCGGATTGACCAAGTTCTATATGATTTGATTCAGTCGTCGAAGCGAGAGATCTTGTGAGAATGTCAGCGTAAAAATAGGCCACAGTGCGCCGCTGGGTCGGGCGGTCGTGGTGATTATCGGCGCCATCGCGGAACTCGAACGAAACCTGATCGTCGAGCGAGTGCGCGCCGGCATGCGGCGCGCGAAGCTCGAAGGCCGTCACATCGGCCGCAAACCGCTCGACCTCGATCGCGTCGGCATCCTGCGGGACCGCAGCCACGGTCAGAGCCTGGGCCAGTTGGCGAAGTCCTATCGCGTCTCACGTGCCACCATTCATCGCGTTCTTCACAAGCCTGCCTCAGATCCAGGAAAACCTGGCGTGACAGGTGTTCCAGAAGGCTTCGAAAAACAGGTCTCCTAACTCGAACAGAATCAGTCTCAGATAGATGTGTTTTTACTGTTCCACAAAGTGTGGGTTAAGAGACAACCAAGAAGCGAGCAGACGAGTGATCACGCCCCTATCGGGCACGCTTGATACGGAAAACAAATCGAGGTTCAGAACGAGAGGAAAACTATGATCCCGAACCTTGCAAGGAATATACGACTTGCCCGCCACCATATTGATTGATGGCACACCTCTGGATGAAGAAAACCGGATCGAGCAGCAAAGGATCCAACACCCCACAGAGCGGGCAGGAGTATTTGGAGATGCTCGCCGAGCTCTTCCGGCGCAACGGCTGGTAAGTGAAAACCAATCCTTAGTCCGGGCGCCGAATGGCGTA
Organism: Acidobacteriota bacterium; assembly: GCA_021793405.1. Lineage (GTDB taxonomy): Bacteria > Acidobacteriota > Terriglobia > Terriglobales > Acidobacteriaceae > JAKAAZ01. The sequence continues at coordinate 7,140 of JAJYSV010000042.1, read as the reverse complement.
TCCGCTCCTTTTCATAGGCGACTACCAGTATGTCGCCGAGCTAAAAGTCTCATCAGAAGGGCGGCGCAATCGGTTAGTCTCCGTCGGCATACAATATTTCTTGATGCAGCTACACAGATAACTTGCCAACGTGGCATGCGTCTGGATACAACATAGTGCGCTGGTAGAAATCGTCCTTCGCGGGGCGAAAGATTCATGGGAGATGATCATGAAACATCTGGCACTCATCCTAGCCCTTGGCAGCATCACGGTATTTAGTGCTGCCCAAACCCCTAAACCCCAAACGCTTGCTGGCTACATCAGCGATTCGAAGTGCGGCTCCATGCACATGGACAATGGCCTAGGCTGTGTGCGGAAATGCATCGAGGACGGATATTTTCCGGTTTTCGTCGATGCCCAGAAGAAGGTTTGGGCGATTGAAAATCCCTATGCCGTAAAAGATTACTATGGCTATAACGTGAAGGTAGTTGCAGAAGTGAATCCGTCTGGGAAGAGCATTCATGTGGACAAGATTACAAAGACGGGTGGCGTACTGGGTGGCATGAAGGACGGCATGCCTATGTAAGTGGAAGCATGTCCCTACCGCGTCTCAGAATCGCCCGGAAATGAAGACTTCGGAAGATGCGTCTGGGATTCTCCCCGTGTTGGCGCAAGCAGGATCCCCCTCTGAGAAGTCCCGGTAGCGTGCGGTTTCGGAGGCCCCCAAAAATTGGCGTGCCATCCGGCTGGTTCGGGTGCAGCCCGGCCCAGTTCTCGACCTGCGGCGGAATCTCGGCTTCCGGCAGCGGACGGAGCGCCGCGTCGATCATCTGCCGGATACAAGGCCCTGCACTGTTTCATCCAACCCTACTTGTCCCATGGTGGCCCAATCGTTGGGCTACCGTCTGCGCGGAATCAGGTAATCTCGGGCATACGCGACACGCAGCGCAGATGTTTCTAGATGTATTGGGATTACGTGCTGCAATCGCAGAAAACACGTTGCGAACTTGCGAAGCTCCCACCGTCAGTCCTCGATCACTTAATCCTTCGCAAAGATGCCGTGGATTTGCTTGTGCAGACCCACCGACCATCCGCCCAAAACCTAGATACCAACATAATTCCATAGACGTGCCAATGTGACAGCCATCACGTCCAAACGTGCGCCGCGTCACATACGGATAGTGAATATCGATAGATATGATGCGAATTGAGGAATTCGAATGTCCAGCAGCCGAATACAGCGATGGGCCAATCCGCGCCGTATTCTTCTGGCAACCAGTCTCTCGGATTTGAAGTTTACGCTTCCAATTGCGATGCAACAGGCGCTGGCAAACAAAGCAGAGTTGAAGATCGCACATATCTTGCCCAATCTGAACACCCTACAGATTGATCCTGTGCTGATGGCATATTGCTCGTCTGGGCGGATGCGAAAGGCCGCTGAGAACACGTTGAAGAAGGCCGTCGCAACGGTGGAGCGTGCTGGCATACGGTGTTCCTCCAGTACAGTGGCCGGGGTAGTGGTAGAGGAAGTCATACGGATCGCAGACAAATGGAAGGCGGACCGTCTGGTTGCCGGTTCTCAGGGGAAAGCGAAACCCAATTTACATCTTCTCGGCTCTGTTGCGGAATCGATTTTCCACAGCATAGAAATCCCGGCCCTGGCGGTTGGCCCCAAATTGATCGTCAAGAAAGCGCCGTCACAAACACCTATGCGGATCGTGTTTGCCGCCTCCTTAGACCATGATTCCAGGCGGATGGCAGAATTTGCTCTCAGCGTTGCAGAGAACCATGGTGCGGACATTTCGCTCGTGCATGTCTGCCCAGAGGTTGCGAAGGGGCATCCCACTGCGGCGCGTGTGACAGGTTACGCCAAAATTATGCTACAGGAGTTGCTCACGATGAGAACAATCAAAAACAGCAGGCCATCGTGTGAAGTTATGCAAGGACAACCGGTAGGTGCAATTCTGGAATATGCTAAACAGCACTCCGCCGACATGATCATTCTCGGCGCTTCCGCGCACTCCGCCTTCGATTCGCGCTTTATTCCAGGGACGGCGTATCGTGTGTTGTGTGAATCTCAGTGTCCTGTTCTTGTGCTCAAACAGGAGTCGGCTTGGGGACAGACGACTCTGGCTCCGCATGGATGATCGACTTAGATGAAGTGCAGCAACAGGCAATCCGTAACGACCAAAGAACAAACAGAGATGCGATAATGACGTCGCCTTGGTCCCCGTAGATTGAGCGAGCAGTAAGTTCTCGTGAGGACTCTTTTCGGAAAAAGAGAGGTGTTTGCAATGGTAAAAGGATGGAAAGTTGGCCATCGTTTTTTGATGGGACAGGGTGTGTTCACGCTATGTGTCGGAATGGCGCTTTGTTCTTTGGGTTCCTTTATGACAAAACCGAAGATTGAGGCATTCGGTTACATCGTGGCTGTCTTCCTGACAGCCATGTGCCTGCTTGGGCAAGCTCTTATTGCTTGTAACGGGCTGTTGGCGAATAGGACATGGCGCCGTCGCGAGCTATACATTTACTTTTGGGTTGGAATATTTTCCGTTGTTTGCTGGCTTGTCTTTTGGCTGTACCGATTAGCCCCTTTGGATGTACTTGTTCTGCTTGCTGGATTGTATGGTCTCTTTTGGAGCCTGTTGTATATAGGACTGACGTTTCATTTGCACGCCTCTCCAAGAAAGACAGGTGTGCTGTGTGTTCTTGCAGGGATAACATCCGTTATCGGAATTATTCTGTCCACACAATCCAACCTTAGTGACATCAGCGCCGTGACAGCAGCTGCTTGCTATCTAACATGGATTGGAATTCAGGCTCTCTTGACCGCTCCGTACCTGTTTCGCAATTGGGAGAATAGAACGACAGAAGGAACGCTTTCTGTTGACTTGGGGCAATAGGGGCCAACCGGCCATGCCTGCAGGAAGCCACAGTTAATGGAAAAATGAGATTCTTCATCCCCCCAATTTCATCGTTCGCCCGTGCTGTTTTACAAAAAGTGCGCCGCAAAGGAAATCCTCCACTTCAGGATTCCCATGTCCTGGTAATGCCTACTACATAAGTCACAAGTATAGGTGTGATGGCCATCACATTCACGCTTGTAGTGAAAGTGATTGATTGAAGGGATACAAGAGTCGTTGGAAAGCGTCTAACGGACATGACAATGGGCAGACAAGAGCAGCGGGCAAGGCAGAAAGATTTGTGGGTTGCACACACAGGACTGGTAGTTGCCTCCGGGGCGCCCGTTTTACCCTCGACTGCGGGAGTTACTCGATGCGGAGAAGTCCGATGCGTTTGTCAAAGCACGGTGCACGACTTTCTGCGCGGCAAGTATGGATGTGCGTTGCTGGCGCATGGCATCTATTGCCGGTGTTTTCCGGTCGGTCGAATATATGTTGAAGGCATCGGGGACAAGCGTGGGACCGCCTGTGACGGCGGCGGGGTTTGCCGCACTTGCAGCCGAGTTACTCCCGAACGACACATTCAAGGTAAGCACCCATGGTCTCTCTGTGAAGTAGGCGCTCATCTGTAACGCAGTCATGCACCAAAGAAATTCAAGGCAAGCGCTCCGGAATACAACAAGATAAAACACGACACGGGAGGAACTGTCAGCGTGGATCGGGAAATCAGGTTGTCCCTTACCAGAATGTTCTTAGTGGCAGGCATTTTGCTAGCGATTCAAGTTTTAGCACCGCGTGCGGAGGCGATCCCGGCCTTCGCGCGAAAGTACCACACCGCATGCTCCACCTGCCACAGCAATTGGCCAGAGCTCAATGATTTCGGGCTGGCATTCAAAGAAAATGGATTCAAGTTTCCAAAGGATGACGAAGATTTCGTGAAAGAGCCGCCTCTTATGCTGGGGGCCCCGGCGCAAAAGGAGGCATTTCCCCATTCCATATGGCCAGGGGAACTTCCAATTCTACCAATCGCCTTCCGCTATTCCGGCTACTTCAATTACAACAGCCCTCAGCCGCCTGCACTAATTGCTACACAAGGATTTGTTCCGCAAACTGATATTTTTGAACCCAACACCTTTACCATCATTGCCGCCAGCAGTCTAGGTCCCTCCCTTGAATTCTGGATCGATGACGATCTCACCACAGGCGGTTCAGGGGCCGATGGAGGCTTGGGAGATGCTTACATCAAGGCCAACAATTTCCTCGGATATTACCTGCATGTTCCCAGAAACGATCTCAATGTCCGGTATGGACAATTTGAGCTTGATCTTCCATTTACCCAGGCGCGCACCATCAACCTGACCGACTATGCAATTTACGACGAGACGGCCTATATCAACCCCACCGGTACTGGCCCGCTCCCTGGGACGACGGCCAACCCGTTTACCTTTGCATCGCCTCAGCGTGGAATTGAGTTTGGCGGGTATCCGCATCAAGGGTATTCCTGGTGGACAGTCTCCATTGTGGACGGAGAGAACGCCTTATACGGAACCGCGCCGCTGTCCGCGCGCAATTCCAAAGACGTCTATGTCAATCTTTGGCAAGGCTGGAATCTGGAGCGGAATCCGGCGATCCGCAAACAAATCCAGGCATCCGGTCCGACCGGCATTCATGACCACACATGGATAAAGTTCAACGCCTTCGGATACTTCGGCAGCAACGCCCTTAACCAGGGAGGGACCCTATACGCCGGGCTGCCGACAATTCACGAGCCCTTCTATCGTGCCGGCGGCGCGTTCGATTATAGGTTCCGCGGAGACTTTGAACTCTGGGGCCTTATGGAGCATGCCCATGATTCCAATGAGGCACTGAACCCAACCGGCACGGCCTTTGTGTCCGCCACGCCGGTGACTTTCTCCGGGGGCTTCCTCGAAGCCGAATACTGGTTCTATCCGTGGCTCATCGGTCTGATGCGCTACGACGGGGTCAACTCTCCCACGGACCGCCTGAATGGCATCTCCCGCTACGACACGCGGAACATCTATAGCCCTGGATTGCAAATCTTTGCGCGTCCCAACATTAAGTTGGAGTCGCAGTATTCCTTTAGCTACCAACAGCCTGTCCCTGGGACCAACACATTCTATCGCGACAACAAGTTCATATCAGGGGTTGATTTTGTGTTTTAACAACGCGCGATAGATCGGCCCCGAGCCAACACAAACTACTACATTGAGGAGATATGCAAATGAGCAATTTAAAGAAGATCGTTTTTCCGGCCGTCGTTTTGCTTGTACTGGGAACAATCGCGACTTCTGCCTGGGCAGGAGATGTGAAGGGAAAGGTCACTGCGCAGGGTCTGCGCTCTCCGGAGAACATTGCCGTTTACGTCGATGCCATACCGGGCAAGACATTTCCTGCGCCGGCACAGCATGCCGTCATGGCCCAGCACCATCTGGCGTTTGTCCCGCATGTGCTCGTCATCCTGAAGGGAACGACGGTCGACTTCACGAATGAGGACCCGGTCGGCCACAACATATATTGGCCGGCCATCAACCGCAATCGCAAGCTGGCGCACAATATGGGTACCTGGCCACAGGGGATTTCGAAACCGTTCACCTTCGATGTGCTTGGCGACGTTCCCTTGCTCTGCAATGTTCATCCGGAGATGTCCGGCTACATAATTGTCGTGCCGACGCCGTATTTTGCGTTGACGGACAAAGAAGGCAACTACACCATCAAGAATGTTCCGCCCGGCAAGTACACCTTGACGACGTGGAGCGAAGAAGCCAAGCCTACGACCCAGGCGGTGACTGTGGGTGCCGGCATCGCGAACGCCAACTTGACAGTAAAGAGATAGTGATTGAGCGGCGGAGACTTTGGCAACTTTCACAACCTCCTGAAAGGAGACGTAGCTGTGTCCGAACACAAGAAGATCGCTGTGTTGTCCGCTGTTTTGGTCCTGGTGGTATTGCTGGCGCACTTTGCCAAGGCAGGGGATGTGCAAGGAAAGGTCACAGCGCGAGGATTGCGTTCCCCGGAAAATATCGTTGTTTATATCGATAGCATTCCGGGGAAGACATTTGCGCCGCCTCTGCTACATGCGGTCATGGACCAGGCGCGGATGGAATTCGTTCCGCATGTACTTGTCATTTTGAAGGGGACCTCCGTCAACTTTCTCAACGACGACCATGTCCAACACAACGTGTATTGGCCCGCCATCAATAACGACCATAAATTGGCGCACAATATGGGCACATGGCCGCAAGGGATTGTGAAGTCCTTCACCTTCGATGAACTGGGCGTCGTCCCATTGCTCTGCAAAGTCCACTCCGAAATGTCGGGCTACATTGTCGTTGTGCCGACACCGTATTTTGCGGTGACTGACAAAGAAGGGATCTACACGATCAAAAATGTCCCTCCAGGCCGGTACACGTTGAAGACGTGGAGCGAAAACGCCAAGCCTACGACGCAGGCGCTGACCGTGCAAGTCGATACGGGCGCCAGGGCCAAGCCTGGCTGCAACTGTGTCCCATGCGGCTGTCCTATGCGGCAGACAACGAACGTGGACCTGACCGTGAAGCAATAAGCGTTGAGCAATGGAGGTTTGCGTGTGGATGCTATAGGCAAAGTTGTGAACCTGAGCGGATTGAAATTCAATTGCAAATGTAAGAATGCTCGTTCAATCTGCCGAAGCTGCGTACGATACGCCGTACCCTCGCCGTGGAGCAGGCATGTCATCTGAAAAACTGCAAAAGGCCCTTTCCTGGGCGTCTTATGTGTTCGCCCTCTGTATAGCAGTTCTGCTGGTCCTGATCTTCTGGCAGGCAAGAACGGATTGGCACGCTTGGAAACAGTACAAGCGGGGGCCCGTCCGGTCCGTAGACATGCGGCCCGGCATACTCGCATGGAAGCAGCCGGTCCTGCCAACACAATACGTACAAGGTAGCTGCGGAGCATGCCATCGAGATGACCTTCACCAGACGCCCCGTCTGAACCATGGCCGGCAGTTGATCGTAAAGTTCAATTGCATCGCATGTCATCGCCTTCAGGACATCGATCGCCCCGCCATGCTGGGACCGGACCTGACCAGCGTGGGGACCAAGGTGAGCCGCGAATGGATCTACAAGTGGCTAAAAGAGCCGCGCACACTCACCGACGCGGATGGCAACGTGACTGTTGACGGCGTGGACACCGATCCACGCATGCCGAAATTCCAACTGAGCGATCAGGAGTTGCGCGCGCTTTCGGCGTACCTGAGCGT
>JAJYSV010000120.1 GCA_021793405.1 Acidobacteriota bacterium | reverse complement strand
CGATTGATGAGAACTGTGTCGAGGACTGTACCTTCGTAGACCACATACGGCTGACCGGTGGCCGAGTCGATGTTCACCTCGGGCCGGCGCTGCGGTTGAGCTTGTGACTGGCCAGCGCTTGCCGCCTGCGGCGCAATCAGGCTCGTGTTTGCAGATCCGAGAGCAGGCATGTTTGGATTTGCGTTCGCGCCTGCAACAGGGGCCGGTGGGTCGATATTCGCAGAGGCTGGTGTGTGTTGCTCCGGATTCGCTGATTGCTGGGCTTGCGAGTAGACAAGGTTCGACGCAAAGCGCGAGGCGTAATCCAGCTCGCGATCTTTTGCTGCGAGCTGTTGCTCGGTTTGTTCGGCAGGAGAGAGTTGTTGCTGCGGCGCGGTGCACGGCTGGCCTGGAACGCAGGCGACGGGTTTTCCCGTTGGACCATACGCCGCTGCGGCGGCCTGCTGTGCTGCGGTCATACCCGCAACCGGGCTTGTTGCTTGTTGTTGCGCAGCATCCTGAGCGGTCTGCGCTTCAGCGGCGGCTACTTGGCTCTTCAGATCGGCAACGTTGTTCGCCGTCGTGTCCATCAGTACCGGCTGCGGAGCGTCGTGTCCGCTTCCGTTCGACTGTGCGGGTGGCTTCTTTGCTGTTCCACTGAAGACCGCTGCCACAATCACCAGCAGCGCCGCGCCCAGGTAGAGCGCGGGTTTAAGGTTCCTCGGCACGACACCTGCGGGCACTCGCTCCTCGCGGCGCAGCTCCGGCTCAACCGGCACGGCATTTGGAATGTTCGTCATCGGCTCAGCCATCGCACACCTCACGAATCCTTGCGGGAGAACTCCATCCGCTTTTTGCCCAGCTCGACGTAGCCGGAATCCATAACCTTCGGGATGACATACGTTCCGTTCGAGAGCTGATACGTCACCAGATTTGGCTTGCCGTCCCGCATCTCGTAGACGGAGAACTTCTCTGGCGCATCGGTCTTGATGTAGGTGAACTTGTCGTCGTGATAGATCGCTTGAATATCGAACGGCGGCTCGTTGGCCTTAAACGTGTAGTCGAACTTCAACTGCATCGGATACGCGCTTTTGTATTCATCCACAGCCTGCGTGATGTGGGATTCCACGGCGGCGAGTTGCTGCTGGGATTGCGCCAGTTGCGCTGCCGGTACGAACTGCGGCGGCCCGCTGGAAGCAACGATCGAGGACCGGTCAGCGGGAATCACGATCACCTTGAGGTCGGGTGTTTCATCCGTTTGTGAAACATCCTGCAACGTGAAGCTGTAGATGTTGTTTTTGTCGGTGATGAGGTTCAGGTTCGACGAAATGCCGGCCTTTGCCGGATGCACGAAGCAGAAGTTGCCGACGACATCGACCACCCAAAAGTCCTTGTCGCCGGTCGCAGCATCCATGATCTTTTCCGTCGCCGGAAGCTCAATCAGCGTGGTGTACTTCAACTTCGCATGGATCGGCACGATGTCCTGCGAGTGATACTGCACGGTGCGCGCGGAAGCGTCCTGCGCGATTGCTGTAGCGCACGGAATGGCGGTGAGGAGGGCGAGTGGAATAAGGATGCGTTTCATGCGGTAACTCCCTTCGGGCGAGAATGAACGGTGTTGGGAAGCGGTTCCTTGGCCAAGCGGCGCAGACCTTCGGCGAAGCCGAACTGGTCGAAGTATTTCCACTTCTTCAGGTTTTCGTTGGCGCTGTTGACGGCAATCCAATACGAGACGGGATCGACGTTCAGCCGCACCCTCTTCGAGCTTTGCCCCTTGCGTACCAGCATCTGCCCCGGCGGTGCAAGGCCCGCCATCAGATTCAATTCCGTGTCGTTCAGATGAAACGCTTCGGCGTAGACCGCGCGGTCCATCTCCGGATTCGCCAGGAATATCTTTGACGGGCAGCATTCGGCCACAACGGGGAGCAATCCAGACTCCTGCAATTCCTTGAGCGACTGCGTGGCCAGCACCATCGCCGCGCGATGCTTGCGCCAGGTCTTCTGCGCCTGCACCACATAATTGCGGATCGTCTCGCTGCGGAAGAAGAGCCATGCCTCGTCGAGCAGAAACATCTTGAAGGTGGCGAGCTTGCCTGGATCGGCGATCTCGTTGCCTGCCCGGTGCAGCACATAGAACAGCAGTGGCTCCAGGACCTCGGGCGCGTCGTTCCAGCCTTTGAAGTTGAAGGTCTGGAAGGGAGCGAACGTGAGCGTGTCTTCGGCGTTATCGAACAGAAACCCGTACTGGCCCACGCGCGTCCAGCGGTGCAGCCGGTCCTTCATTTCGCCGATGATGCTGGCGAGATTCGACACCGTGCGCTGGCCCGGCTCCAGCATGTACACGCGCTCGATTGCATTCCAGAGCTTCTGCTCTTCCTTGAAGTCCATCCGATAATGCTGGGCGCGGCCTTCGATGAGCACGCGGAAGAAGCTGAAGAGGAATTGCTGATTTTCAGGCGTCTGTGGCAGCGAGAATGGGTTGATGGTGAAGTCGCGCGACTCGCGCCCGACGTTGAGATACGTTCCGCCGAAGATGCGCGTGACCGACTCGTAGCTGCCGCCGATGTCGAAAATGTACGTCTGCGGCTGATACTTCTGCGCGCTCTGCACAAGAAACACGGACAGGAACGTCTTGCCCGAGCCGGTCATTCCAAGAATCAACGTGTGTCCCACCTCGCCGCAGTGCAGATTCAGGTAGTAGGGCGTATCGTTGTCGGTTTCGAGCACGGCCAGATATTCGGCATCGAGATACGCATTCCTTGTCTCGCCGGGAAGGATCGTGAACAGGAAACTCAGGTCGGCGTAGTTGGTGTTCAGGAGATACAGCTTGCGGAGATTGAAGGCGTAGTTGCCGGGCACGATGGCGAAGTAAGCGTTGAGCTGGTTGTAGGTCTCGGCAAATAGGCTGCCATCGGCATTTGTGAAAACGCCGGCAAACTCGCCTACCCGTGACTCAAGCGCCTGCCGATCCTTGTCATACAGCACAATCGTCAGCGAGAACTCGCCCAATTGCTGTCCATCGCCCAGCGCCCGCAGACAATCGCCGAGATTCTCGATGTCGGCCTGCTTCGACTCGTCCACCAGCACATCGCGCGGATTGGTTTTTGCCGCATCGTTGCCCATCTGCGAGACGAAGCCGGTTTTTGCGATATTGAAGTGCCGCCTGCGCTTGTTGACCTCCTTGCGCGCCTTGTCCACTGGAAGCTGCGTCCACTCCGCGCAGGCCATGAAGTTCGCCGGAACCTTCAAGAGCGCATTAAGCGCGAGCGGGCGGGTCTCCGCAGGAGCTTCCTTCATCGTCAGCACGCGAACGAAGTGATCGCCCACGCGCAGATGATCGCGCTCCGATTCGACGCTAGAATTGACCACCTGAGAATCGAGAAATTGCGTGTGCTGGGGCCTGCCGGCAATCCGCCAGCCGTCGTAATTGAGCAGACGGCGGAAGAACTGGAACTGGCCGTCCTGATTGAGCACTTCCATCGGTGTCAGGTCGCTGAGCTGTTTCATGAATGCCTGCACTTGGCTGGAGAGTCGGGCGAGATCGCGCTCGATCTGCGAACGCAGCAGCGTCTTCATCCCGCGCCCGCTGAACTGCGCCAGCAGCTCGTTCCAGCCGTCCGCCGGATCGCGGAACATCTGGGCCAGTGCTGCGCCGACGCCGGTCTTCGACCGCGAGCCGCGAATCAGAATGCAGTAATAGATTTCGATCTCGAAGAGCCGGTCCGCTTTGTCCTGAAAGAACTGCCGCCGACGGTCCTGGCTGGTCTGCACAATCGGGTCGTCATACTCTGCAAACGGAATCAGTGGGCGATTCGTCTTGAACAGGTATTGATAGACATGGAAGCCGGGGCCGAAGAGTTTAAGCGCTGCTTCCAGCCGTTTCACGGCATACTCCTGCTGTCTGTGATCGAGGCTCTCGTAGTCCACGCCCGTTACGCGAAGCACCATGCCGAGGTCGCCCGATTTGGTCAGAAAGGCCGTCTCGTTCCAGAAACCGTACAGGTTGAGGTGATCGTACAGCGCGGCGGCGTCCTTCCACGGTTTGATGACCTTGTCGATGCGCAGCATCAGAGCACCTCCACGCGCGGAACGCTTTGTTTGGCCGCGTCATATCGGGGTTTGTACCGCTCGGCCTTGGCGAGGATGCGCAGAAATGCCGGATCGCTCGCCGTCACCCAGTGGCCGAATGCGTAGCCGCCCAGAAACACGGCCACACCGGCGAGCAGGCTGTTGAACAGGTTGAACGCGCCAACGGCCCCGACGCAGACGAAGTAGAACAGTGTCCGCTCCACGCCCAGGTACGTGAGGGGCTTGTGCAGGCTCTTGAAGACCCGATTGCGTCGCGGGTTGTGCGTGTGTGTCTGCATCGATTGCCCCTCACACTTGTAGAAACTTGAATGGCGACAGTTGTGGCCGGGGAAGTTCAGATTCCCCAGAGCCAGCTCAGGACGTTGACCGCAAGCACGGCAATGCCGGTCCCGGCGGCCACGCCGGCCAGCGCCTTCTTCGCGCCGGGCTCGCCATGCGCGAACTGGTAGCCGCCGATCACAATGGCGATTAGGCTCGCCACCCTGGCAACCGTCCCAGTAAAAAGGAGCTGGAGCGCTGTGAATCCCGTATCGAATGGCGAGCCGCTTTGCGCAATAGCGGCGAGTGGGAAGAGAAGCGGCAGCGCAACCATCAGAATCGTCGGCCGCCAGCGGCAGCGATGTTTTTCAGACAGCGCTTCGGATGACTTCCTGCCCGGTTTCTGCGGTGAGCTTTCGGGAATCCTTTGTGGAATCATTGGCACCTCCGACGGCAAGGAATGTTGCCGTCATGTGCCAAAAGTTAGCGCCGCTTTTTCGATCCGTCCAAGACTTCTTGTCTATGGCGCCATAGACCGCAGCTATGGCCATCTGGATCGGTCCTCGATCTCAGAGGTAAATGATTGCCTATCTCCGGCAGCAAGGTGACTCCGAGGCCGTGTTCGGGTTGAAGCGCGACTCGGCAATGATGCGGTTATTGATGACTCGCAGTGGATCGTAAGACATTCATACCCACTCTATGAGGGCGCTAAAAAACAAATTTCATGGCAGGCTACGCCACCGTAACAATTATTTCTTGTGCGCTGTAAGAAAACTGTCAGTTTGAAGACTACCGTAAATAGAGACCTTACGATGCCCGCACAGGATGACTTGTATCACAGAGTGGTAGATGAGTATGGTGCGGCCTTGGAAAGGTTAGACCGCGCCTATGTGGAGTGCCCTGCAATTTTTGAACCAGTGAAAATGAGACAAACTGGAACAAGAGGAGCTATGTATGGCACGAGGGAAGAAGCATACAGCGGAGCAGATAGTGAACCTGCTGCGGCAGGTTGAGGTTGGAGTGGCGAACGGGAAGACGTTGCCGCAAGCGTGCAAGGAGGTGGCGATTGTGGAGCAGACCTACTACCGCTGGCGCAAGGAGTACGGCGGGTTGAAGGTGGACCAGGCGCGGCGGCTGAAGGATCTGGAACAGGAGAACGCCAAGCTGAAGCGGCTGGTCTCGGAGTTGAGCCTGGAGAAGCTAGTGTTGAAGGACATCGCCTCGGGAAACTTCTAAGCCGTGAACGACGGCGTTGTGCGGTGGATCATGCTCAGGAACAGGGCTTGAGTGAGCGCAGAGCGTGCCGGCTGGTGAAGCAGCCACGCGGCACGCAACGCTATCAGCTGACACAGCGCGAAGACGAAGATCGACTCACCCGGGCCATCGTGGAGTTGGCCAGCCAGTATGGGCGCTACGGCTACCGTCGGATTACGGCGCTGCTGAAGCGCGATGGATGGCAGGTTGGCAAAGATCGGGTAGAGCGGATCTGGCGTCGCGAAGGGCTGAAGGTTCCACAAAAACAAAAGCCGAGAGGGCGGTTGTGGCTCAACGACGGGTCCTGCGTGCGGCTGCGTCCCCAGCATGCCAACCATGTATGGAGCTACGACTTCGTAAGCGCCAAGACCTACGACGGAAGGACGGTGCGGATGTTGAATCTTATCGATGAGCACAGCCGGAAGTGCCTGATGATCCGATCGGAGCGTCGATGGAGCTCGGCCAAGGTGATCGAAGCGCTGGCCGACGTGATGGTGGCCAAAGGTGTGCCGGAGCATCTGCGCTCCGACAATGGCCCGGAGTTCGTCGCCCGGGATCTGCGGAAATGGCTCGCCGGCACAGGCACGAGAACGGCTTACATCGAACCGGGAAGCCCATGGGAAAACGGTTACTGTGAAAGCTTCAACTCGAAGCTGCGGGACGAGTTTCTGAACGGTGAAATCTTCTACTCAATCAAAGAGATCAGAGTGTTGGCGGAGCGCTGGCGAGTCCACTACAACACCGTAAGGCCACACTCTTCGCTGGGCTACAGACCACCAGCACCAGAGGCCTGGATGGCAAAGAACTTGGGATATGGAGAAGTGGAACCGCAATGCGAAGCGATTGAGGGCCTCCTTCCAGCCCTGCACAGCATTCCATTTTCTGGCCAGATTTCTCAGCGCCAGGTACATCACTTTCAAGGCGGCATCTTCTGAAGGAAAGGCGCCGCGCGTCTTGATGGCTTTGCGCAGACTCATGTTCAGCGATTCGATGGCATTGGTCGTATAAACGATTTTGCGGATCTCCGGCGGAAACTGAAAGAACGGAATCACGCCCTGCCAGTTGCGCCGCCACAGGGCGCTGATCGACGGATATTGCCGGTCCCATTGGGCGGCGAACTCTGCCAGTTGCCGCTCGGCCTCTTCCACCGTGGCCGCGCGGTAGATCGATTTCAGATCGTGCGCCACCTGCTTGCGCTGTTTCCAGTTCACGTAATTCAAACTGGCCCGCACCATGTGCACGATGCACAGCTGCACCGTCGTTTTCGGATAGACCGTCTCGATCGCCTGGGGAAAGCCTTTCAACCCATCCACACAGGCGATGAAGATATCTTTCAAACCGCGGTTCTGCATCTCGGTCAGCACCTGCAGCCAGAACTTTGCGCCTTCATTGGCCGAGGTCCACAGCCCCAGCACCTCTTTCATCCCCGCCAGGGTGATGCCGATCGCCACATACACCGCCCGGTTTTCCACCCGCCCGTCGCTGCGCATCTTCACCATCAGCGCGT
>JAJYSV010000041.1 GCA_021793405.1 Acidobacteriota bacterium | reverse complement strand
GCTCCTTTTCTCGGCATTCGACTACGCCTGAACAACGCAGTTATGCCATAAAAACAGCGGCCTTTTGCTAATTATTTTTGCCCCCCGCATTTACTCATCGAATAGCACCGTGAGAAATCGCGGCTAGCGCGGACGTGTGGTGGATAGTCAGCTGTCCCCATCGACTGTCTCAGCGTCCCGTCTCCGTCTCCAGCGGTCGATTTCAGCCAACTCTCATTTCCTTGCGGCCTAATCGAAGCTTTTTATCTCCAGTTCTTTAGGTGTGGCCAATACTGGCGAAGTGGAGGATACATGTCTTTACATAGAAAAATTGGCCTATTTTCATAGGCCGTTGCGTAGCGGCTGTAAACTTGTCCAACTTGTTGGACAGAGCCAAAGACATTGGGTATCTCATCTCGGGAATACCCAACCGCAATCACATATTCTCCATCGTAGCCGCGCGGCCCCCAGAGCCAGAAATTCTGATTGCCACTGACTGCGTTCGGCAATCCATATCTCGCACCCAGAATATCAATCGCACTCGCATCCCCGTAGAACTGAGAAAGAATCGCTGTTCTTGCCTGTTCGTTTGGTGGCAGAGAGTCATACGCCTCCGCAACATCCCGGACCATTTCTGGCCAGCCAATCTTATCCGAGTACCATTGGCCGATCGTCTCGTCGTCCGCTTGGCTGAACGGGTTCGTGAACCTCATGACTGCGTTCCTGTACCGGAGAAAGGCAGCAGGCCTTTGTAACGGGATGGACATGGGAATATAAATAACGTCGTAGGCAACCATTAAGGACACGACGGCAACAAGTGCCCAGCGACGATTTCGGGTTGATGCCTCCCAAGCAATCGCCCCGGCTGCGATCAAGATAGGATAATGCGGCCCAAGGTAGTACGTGCTCGCATGCAAAGCAAACATCAAAAAGAAAAACAAAATATATCCAAAGGCCAGGAAGCGGAATTTTCTCGCTGGCGTCGAGAACAGTAGCCACAGCAGCCCAACTCCCGCCAGCATCCAAGTGATGTTCATAAACAATAATTGCTGTAGCACGAAACCTAGAAAATGGTGATGGATGATCGGTCGCTGCGGATTACGTAGAAATTGCCACGTCGGCCAGTCGTTTCTTATCTGCCAAATCAAATTCGGCAGCGCAATTACAACCGTGATCGCAATCGCAACTAATACCCAGCGATTTACGAGCAATTTCCGTTGTGGCGAAACTAGCAGGCCCGTAAGCAGCGCTGCCATAAAAAATACGATGTCTTGCTTATTTTCGATGCCGAGTCCGCATGCCAACCCGATGATGAGCCACCAACGCGGGTTTGCTCCGCGCGCCAACATGATTGCAACTAGCGCAATCGTCATCCAGAACACAGGCTCAAAACTATTCATGGATAGGTAGTCGCCAAAAGCCAAGTAAAACGGAGAAAATAGAACAGCGGTCATACCAATTGCTTGGGCAACAGGGGGCCCTGCAAGGGCCCAGACCAACATGCCTGTCAGAAATACTGTCGCCGAGCCAGCCATGGCCGAAAAGAGGCGAAGTCCAATGAGCGAATGGCCGAAAAGGATCTCTGCCACACGCGCCTGCAGCGCCACCATCGGCGCCTGGTCTACGTAACCCCAAGCCAGGCGCCTGCCACAGTCGATAAAATAAAGCTCATCCCGAAAAAGGCCATATCCGAGATGCGGTGCTAACCAATTCGCAAAAATATGGACCGATAATTTGACAGTGGCAAAGATCAACGCCAACTGTACAGCCGCTCGCAAGTCAGGCAACGGCGGCAGACTGTCCCGCAGAGCCGCTATGTCATTCACTTGCTTGCCTTCACAAGATTGCGTCACATCGCGATCCTAACGAGTCTGTGGACTCATGCTACTTTGGCGGCGCAGAAATGCTTGTGGGTGCTTCCGGTCCCAATGGCGGCTGCGGTGGAAACTCAAAGTTCACGCGTTCCCGTTCCACAGCGAATGGCCGGTGTTGAATCTGGGTATGAATCGCGCCGATATACTCCCCCATCACCCCCATAAATACCAGCAGAATGGAGCTGACGAAGAACATCCCAATCACCACCGGCGCAATGCCGACAGAAAACCGGCGCCAGAACAAAATCTTGTACACCAGGTAGGCCATTCCGGTCAGGAACGACATCAGCGCGCCGCCGAAACCGGTAAATGTCATCAGCCGCAACGGCACTTTAGAGTGATTGATGATGCCCAGCATGCCGTAGTCGTATAGCGTGTAGAAATTGTTCTTCGTGATGCCGCGCTTCCGCCCCGGCTGGTCGTAAAAGATCTTTTTATGCGGCAAACCGATCTCCGCGATCATCCCGCGAAAATACGGGTACGGATCGCCAAAGGATTTCACCAGATCCACCACGCGCCGGTCATACAGCCCAAAGCCGGTAAAATTCTCAAATGTTTCGATCGAGGACAGGCGGTTCACCAGCGCGTAATACCGCTTCCGCGCCCAGAACATCAGCGGATGTTCCCCGCTGCTGCGCTTGATGGCCAGCACCATCGAATACCCTTCCTCCCAGCCCTGCACCAGGTCGGCAATCATCTCGGGCGGGTCCTGCATGTCCGCGACAATTCCGATCACGGCATCTCCCTGCGCCTGCCAGAAGGCATGCATGGGGCTGCGGACATGGCCGAAGTTGCGCGAGTTCACAATAATCTTCACGTTCGGATCGGCCGCCGCCAGGCCCTTCAACACTGCAACGGTACGGTCCTCGGAAGCGTTATCGATGAAGATGTGCTCATACTTGTAGCGCCCCAGCGATGCGATCACCGCGCGCACGCGCGTATACAGTTCGACAACATTGTCTTCTTCGTTGTAGCAGGGGGTAATGATGCTAATCGTCTTCACGTCGCCTCGCGATGTTTGTATGCAAACTATAGTACTGGGCCTGCGAGATTTCCCGAATGACAAGCTGGTTGAGAAAGATTCATACTCGATTTCCTGGCTCCGGTGGCGGCTCGGCAATCACGCCTTCCACCACATCCTCGATCGGCGCAAATACTTCCGTGGCTGCGTCATGCGCCGCATCCTCCGGAACCCGGAACGAAAAGTGCTTATGCCCGAAGAAGCTGTAGAGCACGGTCGTTCCCATCACCATAGCCCCCGCAATGTACGGCGCGCTGCGTTGCAGGTGCAAGCCGTGCTGCAGTCCCTCCACCAGCAAAGGCAGCAGCACCAGGCCCGGCAGCACTCCACTTCCGTAGACAAGGATGCACCGGAACCACTCCACCAGGTAATTTCCCTGGGTCTTGAAAACGAAAAACTTGTAACCAATATATGCAACCGTGATGCTCATCAGATTGGAAAGCACCGAGGCCACAATGTAGCCGAAGCGCAGCCGCGGCATCAGCAGCACGGTGAACAACGCATACACGCTGTAACCGAAGACGGTATTCCACAGCCCCACCATCAGGTACCGCGCAAACTGCCCCGGCGGAATATGGCGAATGAGCCCAGCGCCCCACGGAATCTTGCGCGGCAAACCGTCCCGAATCTTCTTATCGGCACCGTTCTGCATCGATCGCCTCATCTCTCTCGCTATCCCTGAAAAATCAAGGCCCATTTCCACTATGAATTTCCAGTGAGATGCGGAAGACCCGCCACCCGCTCGCCTTCCCGCCGCCCGTCATCTATGGGATGATGAAAGGCAGGGCCGCGCGGAACGTTTCTCCATACGCATCATGACAGTTTCAGGACGAGTCACCGTCGGCATTCCGACCATTAATCGCAGCAACCTGGCCCTGCGCGCCATCCAGAGCGTCCTCGATCAAACCTATCGCAATATTGAAGTGATTGTATCGGACGACGCCTCGACCGACGACACCGTCCAGCGCGTTCGCGCCATCCACGATCCGCGTCTCGTGCTGTTCGAGCAAAAGCAGCGGCTGGGCCTGGTCGGCAACTTCGACTTTTGCCTGCGCCATGCCAGCGGAGAATTTTTTCTTCTGCTCGGCGATGACGACGTTCTGCTGCCCACCGCTATCGAGCGGCTAATCGAGCCTTTTCTCCATCCGCCCGCATCCATCTCTTCCACATCCGTCGGCGTTGTCTGGTGCCCCTGCCGTATCGCGGACGCCAACGATGCGCAGTTCTGGACCACCGAGGCCGGTCCTCCGTCGGAGTCCGCTGCCTCCTTGCTGGCGGCGCTTTTCGCCGGCAATCGTGGCCCGCGATTGAGCAGCATCCTGGTGCGAACTCGGGATGCGCTTGCCGTCGGCGGTTATGAAAAAAAGTATGGCGACTTGTGTGACATCGGCAACTGGGGCAGAGTCGCTCTATTACACGAGGTTGCTGTGTGTGTCCGCGAGCCGCTGGTGCAATACACCCAGCATCACGGCAGTACGACCAGTCAATCCCCCGTGCAGCAGTGGCAGGACTGGGCGCAGATCGTCCACGCCGATCTAGTCACAAGCGCGCGCGCAGATCGAAATGCCGAACAGCAATTGAAGTTGGCTAGAACAAATTTCATCTCCGGCATTACCCTTACCATCCTGATTCAAACCATCGGCAAACCCGGCTGGATTCGCAACGCAGTGGCGCAATCGTTTCGAACTCCCGCGGCAATCTATACTCCCTACATGTTCCGCAGATTTTTCAAAGATGGCTGGAAAGTTTTGGCGGCTCGTCGCAATTCGAAAAAATTGCGTAAAAAATAATCAATCTCCCCATACATCGGCGAATGCTGCGACCGCAGGTCATCCCATTTTCCATATAGAATTGGGAAGAACGATCCAATACCAGACGACGGGAATCTTGCATGTGAAGTTGTCGCAAGAAATTCGATAAAACGTTCCTCCCCAGCCCGATTGGGGTCTCTGTTTCACGAAAAAAAATCCCGCACGAACGGACGATGCCATCAGTTGCGCGCATCGATAACACTTGCGCGCGACAGACTTTGTCGATCATGTGAAGAATGCGCCGGCTTCCAGATAGATTTCGTATGACATCGCGCTTTCTTGAGGCTTTTTCGGATACTCGCACGTCTCAACCTAAAGAACATGGAATTTCGCTTCCCCAAAGGAAAATTGCCCGTGGCTCATCGACTGTTTCGATTCTTCGTGTTGGTTGTTTTGCCTTTTGTCTTCGCAACGGCGGTTCTGGCGCAGCAGAATACCGGTAGCCTGCGCGGCGAAGTCGCTGATCCCACAGGGGCGATCATTCCCGGCGCGTCCATTGTTCTTTCCGGCAACGGTCAGAAACTCAGCACCACCAGCGACCCGACCGGCCACTTCCAATTCGATGGCCTGACGCCCGGACAATATACGGTCGATACCACCATCCAGGGTTTTACTCCCTACGAATTGCAGGGTGTGGCGATCGCTCCGGGTACATCCAAAACCCTCAATATCTCCTTGACCATTGCCGCGCAGCAGCAGAATGTTCAGGTGAATGCCGAAAACTCCTCCATCGACACCTCTCCAGAATCGAACGCCAGCGCCCTCGTGATCAAAGGGAAGGACCTCGACGCGCTCTCCGACGATCCCGATGAATTGTCGAACGAGCTGCAGGCCCTCGCCGGGCCCTCTGCAGGTCCCAACGGCGCGCAGATCTATATCGATGGATTTTCCGGCGGTGAAATGCCGCCGAAGTCATCGATTCGAGAAATTATCATCAATCAGAATCCCTTCTCCGCGGAGTTTGACCGCCTGGGCTACGGCCGCATCGAAATTCTCACCAAGGCCGGTACGGGTCAGATGCATGGACATGTCTTCTCCATGGGCAACTACTCCGCCTTTAACGCGCAGGACCCGATTTTGAACGCCAACCGACCGCCCGGCTCACCGCTGTTGACGGAGCCGCCTTACTATTCCTATTTCTTTCACGGCAGCATCGGCGGTCCGATGACAGATCATTCATCCTATTTTTACAGTGTCTTCGACCGCAACGTACAAGACGAGCAGGTCATCGATGCTATCGATCCGGGCAGCGTCACCGCAGCCACTCCCAATGGAATCGTGTCGAACGGAACCATCAACAACCCCAGCAGTCGTTTCGATACCGGTCCTCGTTTTGATTTCCAGCTGGGCCAGTCAAATACAATCACCCTACGCTACGAGTACTATCGCGCGGCATTCACGAACCAGGGCGTTAGCGGACTCATCCTTCCCCAACAGGCTCTCAATGGACATAACCAGGAGAACACGCTGCAGGTGAGCGACAGCCTGGTGCTGAGCAAGAATTTCGTCGACAACATCCGTTTCCGCTACCGTCGTATTCGCAATAACCAAGCGGCACAATTTACTTCGCCCAGCGTCTCTGTCTCCGGCGCGTTTACAGACGGCGGTAACAGTTCCGGCGCAACCCGCGACAATCAGGACGACTACGAGCTGCAGGACTATTTCACAGGCTCGGTAGGCAGCCATGCTTTGAACTTCGGCGGCCGCTTTCGCGCCTATCGCGACGCCAATTACGCCAATAGCGGCACCAACGGTTCCTACATGTTCCAGTCCCTCAATGAATATCTGAACCGCACCCCGCAGAAGTATGTCGTCACCGTGGTCAACAACAACGCGTATACCGCGCGTGCCATCCCATGGGACGCCGCCTTGTTCTATCAGGATGACTGGACCCTCAACCGGAAGCTGACCTTCAGCTACGGCTTGCGCTGGGAAACGCAGAACGAAATCCACGATAAAAGCGACTGGGCCCCCCGCCTGTACGTGGCATATGCGGTGGGTCGTGGCCCTGGAAAACCGAAGACCGTGATCCGCGCGGGTTACGGTTGGTTCTATCAGAGGTTCACCATCCCCAACGGCTCGTATGGCGTGCCCTATATCCTCCAGACCCTTCGCAATAACCTGCCCACGAGACCTGGAGAGCTCTCGAACCAGCAAATCTACACGGTCACCAATCCCACCGGCTACACCGAAACCAGCCCGGGAAGCGCGATCAAGCCGCCCAATCCAACCTCTACTACCTCTGCGCCTACTTATTGGACAATCGCGCCAAACTTCCATGCCTCTCTCGATATGCAAGGCGCCATTGGCGTAGACCGGCAGATAACAAAAAATATCACTGGAAATCTGACTTATCTGTATAGCCGGGGCGTACACGACTTCTTAAGCAACAACATCAGCGCGCCTTACTTCGATGGATCGACCAACGCCTATCCCAACGCGCCGCTGACGGCACCCAGCACGAACATCTATCAATATCAGTCCGGCGGCGTCTACCGCGAGCAACAGATGATTGCGACTGTCAATGCTCGACTGAAACAGTTCACGATATTCAGCTTTTATACCTACAACAATGCCAAGGGAGACACCACTGGAGTCGCGCATTTTTCGTCGAATGCAAGCGATCCGGGGCAGGATTACGGACGCACGCCTTTCGATATCCGCAATCGCTTCCTGCTCCTCGGAAGCGTCAATCTTCCTTATGCCTTTACCTTCTCTCCATTTTTCGTGTACAACTCGGGAACTCCGTACAACATCAAGATCGGCAGCGATCTGACAGCAAATAACCAATTCAACGCGCGACCCACCTTTGCCGCAAGCTGCAATGAAGCCAACGCTGTCTCAACTCCATACGGTTGCCTCAATCCCAATCCGATCGGCACGAATGAGAAAATTATTCCCTATGGATTGGGAACCGGGCCCTCCAATTACAGCTTGAATCTGAGAGTCAGCAAAATCATCGGATTCGGTCCAAAATTGAACGGCTCCGGGGGCGGCGGTGGTCCGCGCGGCGGTCCACGCGGTGGTGGACTGATGGGGAGAGGTTTGAGTGGCAATCAGGGCGGTCCGGGACGCCTGGATGCTTCTGTTCCGCGTAAGTACAGCATTACGCTGTCCGCCTTTGCTACCAATTTATTTAACCGTCAAAATCTAGGCGTTCCCAATGGAACTTTGATTTCCCCATTTTTCGGGAAGTCTCAGTCGCTGGCGGGCGGTTTCTTTGGGCCCCAAACCTCCGGCAATCGAAGCATCTTTCTCAATGCCGGCATAAATTTCTAGAATGGATTTACGTTCCTGGAGAATTTTCATCGATAGCGTGCTGTCTGGGTGTCCCCTCCTGGCGAAGCCAGGGTGGGATAACACAAGGTCCACATCACAGATACAGGGATACGTCTCTAGACTGAAGCCCCCGCCTGCGAAGTTTCCTTCGCGGCTTCCGGCAGCCGTTGCGGCAGGCGAACAACAAATTCCGTCTTGCCCGGCTCCGACTCGAACCTGATATCGCCGCCAAAATGTGCGGCCACAATCTTGTACGCGATGCTCAGGCCCAGGCCCGTGCCAATTCCCTCCGCCTTGCTGGTAAAAAACGGCTCGAAGATATGCGGCCGCTGTTCCGCCGAAATTCCTGAACCGTCATCCAGCACGCCTACGTACACATTGTTTCCATCCGCCCAGGTACGAACTGTAATGTGTCCCTTTTGTGGCGCCGCATCCACGGCATTGTCCAGCAGATTCAACCACACCTGATGCAGACCGGTCGCCGCCGACTGAAGAATGGAAACATCGGAACTGAAGTCCTTGGAAACCTGAATTTCTTTTTGCCGGACCTTATGCCCGAGAATCATCAGCGCGCTCTGGATGCTCTTATGGATATCCACCGCCTGACAACACATCTTGTCGGCATACGAGTAATGCTTCACCGCCATCACCAGCTCCGTCACGCGGGTGATGCTTTCCTCAATCGTCTCCAGTTGCTGCACGCTCGAAACCAGTGCTTCCAGCCAATGCAGTATGTCTGAAACCGCCGCCGGGTGCACCGCCACTCCCGCACACTCCAGCTTTTCCGCCGTCAACCCCATGGCCGCCAGCGGAGGAGCCAGTTTCCATGCATCCTCGATGCCCGCCTCTTCCAGCCATTGCGACAATGTTTCCTCCGCATCGGCCTGGTCCAGCGAAGTCGTCGCCGCCAACTTGTGCGGCTGCAAAACATAATTCTGCAACTCGGCGATGCAGTGAAACTCCTCCGCCTGCAAGCCGGTCTTCCAGTTGCGCAGATTCAGCTCCTGCAGGCGAACCAGGTCCTCCCGCAGTTGCACGGTCGCCCGTTTCGCCGCGCTGCCTGGATTGTTCAATTCATGCATCAGGCCCGCCGCCATCGTACCCAGAGCTGCCAACTTCTCCCGCTGCATCACCATGCCGATCAGACCGCCCTGGCGCGTTGCCATGTTCGTCAGAATCCCCTTCCTGACCTGCGGACATGTGGTCATCAGCAGCCAGAAGGAATCCTCATCCAAGCGCAGCAATCGGCTCGGCTCGATGATCGTGCATTCCACCCGGCTCGGCGAACCGGTCAGCAGCGGCACTTCTCCGAAGCTTTCGCATCCCCGGTGCGTGACCAGCGGTCGCCTTGTCCCTTCCGGCTCCACGTACTCCGCCAGCAATCCGCCCTCCAGCAGGATCCAGAACGAGTGCACCGTCATCCCGCTTTGCTCCAGAATGCGATCGCCCTTTTCCGCTTCGATCAGTTCCGCCTGCTGCAAACACTCCCGCGTCTTTTCGTCCACCTCCGCGAACAACGGGATGCATCGCACCTCCGCCAGCAGAGCCTGCTGCTCTGCTTCGGTCAGATCTGCAAGTTTTCCTTCATTCTTCATCGCGTGCGATTTCGAGCGGCTCTCTTTCCCATGAAAGCCAAACCTCTCTAGAAATTTGCCAGATACTGATGTACAAACTGCACCGCAATCGAACCTTGACCCACTGCGGAAGCAACCCGCTTCACGCTTCCAAACCGAACGTCGCCGGCCACAAAAATCCCCGGAACACTGGTCTCCAGCAAATAGGGAGGACGGTCCAGGCTCCATTGAAACTTATCTGTCAACCGCAAATCCGGCCCCGAAAGTACGAATCCCTTCGCCTCCCGCAGAATCGCCGGGGGAAGCCAGTCCGTCTTTGGTTCGCCGCCAACGAAAATAAACAACCCCGATGCCGCCTCTTCGCACTCGCCTTCCGGCGTCCGTAACCGAACCGCCTCCAGATGCGTATCGCCACAGGCCCCAACAACTTCTGTCCGCGTCCGCACTTCAATGTTGGGAAGCGCGCGGATTTGATCCACCAGATACCGCGACATCCCCTTCTCCAACGAGTCCGCCCGCACCAGCAGGATCACTTTTTTCGCGTATTGAGCGAAATGCACCGCTGCCTGCCCAGCTGAATTGGCGCCCCCGACGATCATCACTGTCTCGTCTTTGCACGAGATTGCCTCGGTCAGAGCCGCGCCATAGTAAACTCCCGCGCCGGTCAGCCTTTCTAAGCCGTTCGATGTCAGCCTGCGATACTCCACCCCGGTTGCAATCAGCACCGTGTGGCACGCGACCTCATTGCCGCCCGACAATTGGATGAAGTGATACTGCCCTTCGGTGCGGATTCCGATGGCGCGTTGCGATAAAAATTCCGCTCCAAACCGCGTTGCCTGGATCGTGGCTCGGCGGGCCAGGTCTTCCCCGCTCAAACCAGCCGGAAATCCCAGGTAATTCTCGATGCGCGAACTGCTTCCTGCCTGCCCGCCCGGCGCCGCCGGCTCAATCACCAGCGTTTTCAACCCTTCTGACGCCCCATACACAGCCGCGGCCAGGCCCGCGGGCCCCGCCCCCACGACGACCAGATCATAAAAATCCCGCTCCGCCTGAATCCGCAGGCCAACTTTTTCCGCCAATAGCGAGATTGCAGGCTCGACCAGCGCTTCTCCGTTGGGAAACAGCACCACAGGCAACTTGCCGGGATCAAGATGGTACTCAGCCAGCAGCCTGGC
The DNA here is from genome assembly GCA_021793405.1 of Acidobacteriota bacterium. Classification (GTDB taxonomy): domain Bacteria; phylum Acidobacteriota; class Terriglobia; order Terriglobales; family Acidobacteriaceae; genus JAKAAZ01. The sequence goes on along the minus strand of JAJYSV010000041.1, from coordinate 25,848 downwards.
GCTTTCGCCGTCCACCCCGGGATCGGGCGCATGTCTGGCGGCAGCATCCGGTCCCCCGTTTGTGGTCGCAGGGGTCGCTGCGGTCACGCTGGAATGCAGCCCCGCATCCAGTCCCGGGTCGAGCCATTGATAGGGAATGTGATTGCGCGAAAGGAACTCACGGATCTGGTGCCCGGCAGGCAGCCATCGCGATCCAATCACCCGCAAGCCTTCAAACGGCGGGCGATAATCCCGGCTCCACGATTCCAGCAAATCGTCCAGCACAGCATAGAGCCGCTCTTCCGGTGGATCCCACGGCTTGGTCAGGTAATAGTGGATTTTCGCTGCATTGATGGCTCGGATGGCAGCATCCGTGTCCGCATAGGCGGTCAACAGAATGCGCTTCGCCGCCGGCACGATCGCGATGCTCTTTTCCAGGAATTCCACCCCGGACATCCCCGGCATTCGCTGGTCGGAGAGCAGCAGCGCGACCGCCTCGCCCCGGCGTTTCAGCTCGATGCATACGTCCAGCCCAGCCTGCCCGGAGGTGGCCCGGATGATGCGGTAACGGCTCCCGTAGTGACGCCGCAAATCCTGCACCAGCGCTTCCAGCACGCTAATGTCGTCGTCCACCGTTAAAAGAACTGGTTTTCGCATAGAAATTCAGTGTACGCACCGTGACAGATTCTTAAAGTAAAACGAATGGTGCAAAAAGTTCCATTTTGGAATCGAGGGTAGAGATTTACTGAGAACGACGTGTGCAATAGCGATGAAACGCGTTACTCTGGGATTGTTGCAGGAGTTGGTAATTTTACGTACATCCGGGGAAGATACAAGCCTTGCACAATAGTTTCAGCAAACTGTCGTAACAGTTCTATTGGAAATAACCTTTTCTTCTGCCATTTTGGTTCCGTCATTCATGCCCTCCCCTAACAAGGGTAGCAGGAGTTCGAATCAAGGTACCCGGCAGTCGAGTTTCTGACGATTCTGCCGATACAAGAAATAGAACACGCTGATTTTTTGTTCCTCTTCCGGCCCATCTTGGTCGACAGGCTTCACCCGTCTGCTGACAAGGTTAAAGCCGGAAGAAAAAAGTACTTTGCCTGAGAAATCTTGCTATGACAAAAATCATTCTCGCCGACAATCAATCCATCTATCGCGCTGGCGTAGCCAAAACTCTCGCCCTACAAGACGACATTCGCATCGTTGCCCAATGTACCGACGGCGATCGGCTCTTGCAGGCGGTCCATACCTTCCGCTCCTCCGTCATCCTGTTTGCCTCGTCTCTGCTAGTGGACATCCCCGACCTTTTTCAGTCCGCGCGCATAGCTGTCAGCAAATTGATCGTTATCGCGGAAAATAACGAGTCCCTCCATACCTACGCTGTTTCCAGCTTCGACGGTGTGATCTTTCGCGACATTGCAGGCAGCGCGCTTCTGGAATGCGTTCGCAGCGTCGCCGCCGGCCAGACCTACCTTCAGGAAAAATCCGGGCGCTCTCTAGCAGAGGAATCCGATGCTGTGGGCGCTCGCGTGCGCGATCGCCTGACCCCGAAAGAAATCAAGATCGTCGCACTCATCGTCCAGGGCTATAAGAACAAGGAGATTGCCAGGCACCTCGGCACCACCGAACAGGTCATCAAGAATTATCTGCGCAATGTCTATGACAAAACCGGCGTTTCCGATCGCCTGGAACTGGCCTTGTTTACTATTCACCACCGAACTCTTGCCGATGCCGCAGCCCAGGCTGGCGGCCAGATGGAACTGCAACCAGCGCGGGCCTGACGACGGAGCTTTTTCTGCTCCGCATACGGCAAGGGCCTGACGGCGCCGGAGTTTTTCCTGCTCCTGCCGGCAGCAGCGCCATCGCCGCTGCCGCTTAGAATCGGTCGCCTCTAGTGCAAGAGCGCTTGGATGATTGCCACCAGCTCCATCGCATCCACCGGTTTTTCCAGATAGATGTCAGCCTGTGGCTTGGCTGCGCGGAATGCCTCCGAACAATATCCGGACACGACCACCACCGGAACCTGCACTCCCGATTTTGCCGCCAGCAGAATTTGTCTGCCGCTCTCTTCTCCCAATTTCCAATCCGTAACCACCGCATCGAATGTCTCGCGATGCAGCAGAACGATCGCCTCGTTGGCAGACGAGCTTGTCGTCACCGAATGACCGGCACGTTCCAGAATGGCTTGCTTCAACGCAACAGCGGCGGGCTCGTCATCGACACATAGAATCTTCGCCACGACAGATTCCTCTTTCTTCTCGATCCAGAAGGAGAAGTTTGACAAAAACTTTCAGGCGCGACATGTATTCCGAGGTACCCATCACTATAGATCGGTTCGCTTGGCTAGCTCAGTCTTTCTGCAACCGATTTCGCCTGAGTGAACAAATATAGATAATCCGGCCCCCCGGCCTTGGAGTCCGTTCCTGACATGTTAAATCCGCCGAATGGATGGGCTCCGACCATGGCGCCGGTGCATTTGCGATTGAAATATAAATTGCCCACGTGAAAGTCCCGCCGTCCAACTGCCAGTTTTTCTCTCGATTGGGAATAGATCGAGCCGGTCAATCCATATTCCGTACTGTTCGCAATTTCCATGGCATGTTCAAAATTGTTCGAGCGGATGACCGCAAGCACCGGCCCAAAAATTTCTTCCTGCGCCAGCCGCGCGTTCGGCGCAACGTCACAGAAAATCGTAGGCTCGATATAATACCCATTTTCTTGCGACTCGACCGCATTCCCGCCCGCCACTAGCCGACCTTCCTGCTTGCCAATTTCGATGTAGCGCAACATGGATTGATGTGCAGCCTGATTCACCACCGGACCCATGGCTGCGTTCTTTGCCGGGTCGCCGACCTGCAACTGCTTCGCGCGCTCGCGCAACCTGTCCACAAAGATGTCGTATATCTGGTCATCCACAATGGCACGCGAGCATGCCGAGCACTTCTGTCCGCTAAACCCGAAGGCCGACTGCAGCACTCCTGTGACCGCCGACTGCAGATCGCAATCCGCCTCGACCAGGATGGAATCCTTCCCGCCCATTTCCAGAATCGTCCGCTTGATCCAAATCTGCCCTGGCTTGTTTTGTGCCGCGCGAGCATGAATGTCCAGTCCAACTTCTTTCGAGCCGGTAAACGCGATGAATCGTGTCTTCGGGTGTTCGACGATTGCGTTGCCGAAAGTCGCGCCCGAACCGGGACAGAAATTGACCACCCCCGGCGGCATGCCAGCCTCTTCCAACAAATTGAAAAACCGCGCCGCGATCGTCGGCGAATCGCTCGACGGTTTCAGGATCACCGTGTTCCCCGTCACCACCGCGGCGGCCGTCATGCCCGCCATAATGGCCAGCGGAAAATTCCACGGCGGTATCACCGCGCCAACACCCAGCGGGATATATAGCAGTTCATTCCGCTCGCCCGGATATTGAATCGGCGTAGTCGCGGCCGCAAGACGCAGCGCCTCCCGCGCATAAAATTCCAGAAAATCGATGGTCTCGCCAACGTCGGCATCTGCTTCGCCCCAGTTCTTGCCTACTTCATACGTCAGCCACGCGCAAAAATCCAGCTTGCGCGCTCGCAGCAATTCCGCCGCCCGCAACAACAGCGAAGCGCGTTCCTCCGCTGGTGCGATGCGCCAACTGCGGTATGCATCCTGCGCTGCCTGCATCGCGATTTCGGCATGTTCCGCCCCCGCCTTCTGATGCACCCCAACCACCTGCGCGGGATTGGCTGGATTCAACGACCGTATCTTTTCAGCAGTCCGAATGCGCCTGCCGGCAATCACTAGGTCGTATTCCGCGCCAAGCTGGTCGGCCACACGCGCCAACGCCTCGCGCATCGCGCGTGCCGTGTCCTCCTGGCCAAAGTCCAGGAATGGCTCATTGCGAAATGCACCCTTGGGAGTACGAATAGAAATTGCAGTGGATAACTCGAGCGTCGCCATACAGCCCTAGTGTAGAACACGCCCGCTTTCCGTGCCGCTGCCTATCGCGTCACAGTGGAATAGAACGTATTGTTCCCGGAGCGCAGGTCCTTTCCGTAGCCAAACACAAACTCGAAGCTTCCCAGCACCCTCACCGTAGCTTGCAGCCCTGTATCGGTCAGCCATTTCGGCGACCCGAAGAACTGAGAGGGATCGGTAATATCTCCCGTGTCCACAAACGGTCCGACCTTCACCAGCAGGAAGCCTCCGTCATACACCACCTTGTCGATGTCGGAATTGGAGAGAATAAAATTCGTCCCCAGCGGAGCATTTCCCTTTTGCCCGTTCACGAGTCCATTGTGGCCGCGCATCCAGAGATCGTTGTCCCGATCGAAGCCCAGCATGTACAGCTCATCGAACGGCACCTGTCCGGCAGTCCCCCCAGCCCGCAGCAGGGTGCTCGTTTCGTAGTCCTCCCCTTGCGCCTTCGGAAACCAATTTGCCGCAAGCGAGCCCTCGACGCGACCATATCTCCCCAGTGGATTGGCGGTAAATTTCCCGGCCTCTCCGCTGGCACCGGCATCCAGCGAAAATCTTCTTTCAGGAAATCGAATCAGCGGCCGTTGAATATTAGCCCGCAGCGCAAGCCCCGAACTATCCGAGAAAAAGCGCTCCGCCGGGCCGGGAATCCCCGTCAGCGTTCGAAAATCGCGATAGGAATACTCCGCCGCCAGATTCCACCGCCACCGCCAGCTTGCAATCGATGCAACCTCCGCGCCGATTACGGCCCGTCTCATGTTGAAGCCCGCAGCCGAAGGTACAGCCGGCGTCAGCGTCCTCGTGATGTTCCAGTTCTCGTTCCTTCCCACAAAATAAAACCGAATGCACCGCTTCGGATTTTCCTCCACCGGCCATGCCGCCTCGCTGGAGAGCCAGCGTTTTTCATCATCCCAGCGCACGAAGGACAACCAGTTCAGCCCCTTGTGATTCAGGTTGTAGAACTCTGGATACACCGACTGATAGGGCAACCCACGCAGCATCGACGCGATGCTGTCCAGCTTTGTGCTGTCCCACGCCGGTTGCTCGCTGTCATGCCAGACCAGCTTGAAAGATCCATCCTGCTGCGCCGCCAGTTCGAAATACGTGTGAGGAAAAAGATCCAGCGACGCCAGTTCCGCCTGAGTCGTTAAAAATTGATTTCGCTTCCAAACGCTTCCCGGAGAAAATTGGAAGGCCCGATCCAGAATCAGCGGGTCCAGCCTCGGCTGCGGGTCATACATCAGGTCGCTGACGATCGGCTTCCCTGCCCGATTCCAGTATTTCAATGCGGCTTCCAGATTGCCTTCAAGAAAATAAATGGAAGCAAGCAAGCTATTCGTATACGCATCGCGCGGATCCAGGGCAAGGGCGCCGCGCAGTTCTTTCTTTGCCGTGGAAAATCGCTTTTCAAGGTAGGCGATTCCACCCAGTTCCACCAGAAACCGCGGGTCGCGTGGATGCCCCTCGTGGCCGGCCTGCAATGCAGCCTCTGCCTCGCGCAAACGATGCAGTTGCGCCAGCGCCAGCCCACGATCCAGTTCCAGATCGGCAGGTTCTGCGGGCGATTGCGGCACCGCGCGAACAACAGCGTCCCACTTGCCCGCATCGTACAGCCGCTTCACTTGGCTGGCTTGATCCTCGGCAAGGACACTCGCCCGTGCGCGTGTGTGGAACCCGCAGAAGAGGAAAACGAATATCAATGCAATCAATGTGCGGGCTTGGGGACGGCCAGCAAGGTCCAGTCGTCCGTCGGTCTCCATTCCGACTCGAATCCTTCCCGCGACATTCGAAGCATTTTCTGCTGCGCGGGGTCGTTCAAAAAAACATACCCCCGCCTCGAATCGATCCCCACGACAACAACATAGTGAAGCGGCCCGCGCGGTCCGCTCGCACGGATGGCCACGATCAGCGGACGGCCCATCGCCAGATGATGTTCCAGATCGCTCCATTGACCGTGGAACGCAAAGGCCTGATACCCGGAATCGCGGAAATACTTTTGCATGCGGCTCGCATAAATCCCGCTCGCGGCACGCGAAAATAGCGCCCCTTGGATCGCTTCCGGGTTCGCTCCGGAAGCAACGGGCCTGCTCTCCTTCATGTCCCAATACCGCATCACCATGGCCATGGAAGCCGAGCCGCAGCCATCCTTCGTCTGCGCGGCAAAAGGAACATCGATCCAAATGTCCGAAGGCATTGCTGGCCGTGTCTGCCCGGAACCCGCCCCGGTCGCCATCCATGGACTGCCAAGGAGAAACAGACAAGCCAGCACACGCAATTTCATTCTTAGTGGACAGCGACGATGATCAAAATCAGAACGGCAATCCCCACCAGAATAACCAGCAAATCGTGATTGTCGATGTTTCCGGCGGCAAAATCCCTTTGCGCCTTGGCGGAACGAGCTGCCAGGCGCGCCAGTTCCTCGTTATTTAGCTGGCTGACAGCATTCGTGACCTGCTGCGGATCGATCTTGGCTTCCTTCATCGCGCGCTTGGCTTGTTCCGAAGACAAAAAACTCTGCACCTGCTCTTGATTGTGCTGACGAGCGGTCGAGGCAGCCGCGAGATTTTTTTGAATCTCCGCGGAAGAGACGACATGATTTTGCGCCACGATTGCTTGCGGAGCGGCGACAGTCAAACCAAACAACAAAGCGGCTGCACAATGAATTACAGGAACTGAGATTTTCTTCACATTCGTCTCCAAAAAGGGGGTATGACACTTATATATACCTCGAAGCTTAACAACTCACTTTTAGCGAGTCAAAAAAATCGGATGCGAATCCTAACTGCGGGGTTTACTTTCCGCCCGTCGCCTTTTCCGTGCTTGCCGACAGCCGCGCGGTTCGCTCCTGTTTCTCCCACGCGAACGGCCGTCCGTCGATCGCGCGCTTGATCGTCTTCAGCAGCACCAGAGAGAAGACTTGCCGATACGTGAAGCGTTGTATCCAGATGTGGAACAACAGCCAGCCGTCTCCTTTGTTGCTGGCGTGGCGCGGCTCCAACAAAAACGCAAGCGAAGATGCAAGAAAATCCACCACCAGAAACGCCAGAAAATAGATGATCAGTTTTTCGAAGCTCGCCGTGCTGGCCGCTTCTGGATGGAAATGCTGGTCGACAAAGTAATGCACCACGCCGGCAATAAACATCAAGTCGATCAGCGGAGAGAATAGCGGAAGAATTATCTGGAACACGATCATGTTGGGTAGCGCGAACAGCCCCATGGCGCGGTGACGCAGGAACGCGCCGCGATGTTTGACCACCGCCTGCAATATCCCGAACGACCAGCGGAATCGTTGACGCATCAGGCTGCGCATATTCGCCGGCGCTTCCGTGAAGGCAAACGCCCGGTCCTCATACACTACCTTGTACCCCTGCTGCAGCAGGTTCATGGTCAGGTCCGCATCCTCGGCCACGGTATTCACGTGATAGCCGCCCGCGGCTTTCACTGCGGCCGTTCGCCAGGCCCCAATGGCTCCGGGGACAACCGTAACGACGTTGAATAAATCCAGCGCGCGCCGCTCGAAGTTCTGGCTGGTGATATATTCAAGCGCCTGCCAGCGCGTCCACAGGTTCACCCGATTGCCGACTTTGGCATTGCCCGCCACCGCCCCTACGCTTGGGTCGGCCATGCGTGGCGCCAGCTTCGCAATGGCGTCCGGAGCAATCACCGTATCGGCGTCGATGCCCACGAAGATTTCCTCGGTCACATACTGCAGGCCGTAATTCAGCGCTTCTGCCTTCCCCCCGTTTGGATGGGTCAGCACCACCAGCCTGCCGGACGCCAGATCGTCTGGCATGGCGGCACGTGCAACCTCCAGCGTGTTGTCCGTCGACCCATCGTCAATCACCAGCACGCGAAGATTTGGGTACTTCGATCCCAGCACCGAACGGATTGTGCGTGCAATCACCTTCTCTTCGTTGAACGCCGGGATCAACACCGCAAGCTTGGGACAGTAATTTTCCGCTCCGGGATAGGGCTTCCGTCTGCGCAAGCGGTCCAACACCGCAAACAGACCCACGATCAGCAACCGCCCGGTCATCAGAACGTCGCCAACAAAAAAGATCAGAACGACGGTGTGATTGAAGAAAGATATCAGCCAGAAGGCAATCGCATCGATGCGTGCCTGCCACCGCTGTTTTGCCGGAATCGGCGGCATCACCTGTTCGCGCGTCTTGCCGATCAGCGCGGACACGGGAACAATCCTGTAACCTTTCGCGCGCAGTGTATCGATCAACAAAGGGAGCGCCGCCACAGTCGCCGAACGGTCGCCGCCGCCGTCATGCAGCAATATGATGCTGCCGCGGAACTGCGGCATGGTTTTCATCGCCTTCAGTTGCGTCAAAACTCTTGCAACAATCTCCTGCGGCGTTTTTCGCGGATGTTCATTCCAATCGTCCGTGTCGATCTTGTCGCCGACGATGATATAGCCCATCTGTTCGATGTGATCGATCGGCGCTGCCTGCTCGTTGGTGTCCGGTTCCTGGTCGATCGAATAGGGCGGCCGGAAAAACAGCGGCTGTACCCCCAGCTCCGCCGCAAACAGCCGCTCCGTCCCGTTCAGTTCAAGGTTCAGTTGGCTGGTCGAGATCTGGCTGATGTCCGGATGAGTAAAAGTGTGATTGCCAATCTCGTGCCCCTCTCGGTAGTAGCGTTTCAGCAGTCCAACATTGTCCAGCGCCTCCTCGCCGATCACCATGAAAGTCGCCGATACGTGTTCGCGTTTCAGAATATCCAGAATCTTCGGTGTCCACGTCGGGTCGGGCCCGTCGTCAAACGTCAATGCCAGCTCATTCGGATCGTAGCCGTACTGCTCCAGCGTGTAGGGTTCAGGAAAGACATGGATATCCTGGCTGACCGCCAGATCGGAATCGGGATCGACCTGCACCGTCCTCGTGCCATTCCGCGGCCTGCCAATCACCTTCAGCACATCGCCGTCGCCTTCCGTATTGACATCGGCTCCCGGCGAAATGTTCGCCAGCAAATGCGCCGCGTTCGGGTCCATCGGATTGTCCCAGATCTTCCACAGCGTTGGATCCTCGCTGCCCAGCCTCCATAAAGCAAAGGTCTGGATGCCCAACTCCCGCGCCGCGCGCATCTCATTCAGCGCCGTCACCGCGTCCAGATACCATACTTCATGACGGGTATGCGCATCCTCATCGTCGTAAGCAAAATGCATGTTCAACGAGTCTGTGTCCAGCACCGGCGCGGCCTCGGAGTCGGATGCCTCCTGCCACGCATCCTGCACCGCCAGATCGTCGACATCCAGCACCTTGCTGCGGATCAGCTTGTGGTTCTTGCGCGTCGGCAACGACATCGTCCAGTCATAGCCGTAATTCCCAATGCTGCAGATCAGCTTGTTTCTCGGCGCCACCTTCACCGCCTGCTGTAGATTGCGAACAAACCACTCCTGACCCGCGACCGGCCCCGGAGCGCTCCCCGGTTCATGCTGGTCGTAATCCATCAGAACGATGCCATCGGAGTGGGCCGCGTAGAACTTGAAGTCCCAATCGTCGTCGTCGACCGGCACGTTCACATAGAGCCGCAGATGCAGCGGATGCATCATGCCGTAGAGATTCTCCACCAGCCGCCGGTACGCCGGCTGCGCGTCGGATGGTATCGCCTCAAAATCGAGCGAGATGCCGTGATAGCGAGGATTGGCCGCCAGCAATGCCAGCACCTGCTTTTCAAACATGGCCTGCGCCGTGCGGCTCAACAAAAACTTTTCCACGACGTCGGAACTGAAATCTCCCGTCATTTGATTGAAGTTATTGACCAGCGGAAAAACTTCAGTTTCTTCATGCGCATCCGTAATCGCGCGCATCACCTTGCGTTGCGGGTCGATATTATGCACGCCGTTTTGATCCACCACCGCAAATGGGTGATTGTCCAGCGTAAATGCGGTCAGCTTTCCATCCGGCGTGATCACGTGCAGCCAGTCCGTAAATAGCAGATCGATATCGTGGACGTGATTCTTCAGCGAGGCATAGCTGGCCGCATCGTAGTCCACGTAGTACGCGACGCGCAGCCCTTCGCCCGCGTTCATCGGAATATCCGAAGGCCGCAGCTTCCGCTTGCGCTTCAACGTGCGCTGGCTGGACCGCGATTTAGTCTGATAGTAGGAATCCTTGAGCGGCCGGTAATTGCGCTTCGGAATGGGCAACAACAACTCTGGAAGCCTTTCGCGGTGCAGTACATTGATGCCGAAAGCCACCAGCACCACGGTCGAAAGGACTGCGACAATATCGAAAATGCGCCGCAAGCGCTTCCATCTCTTGCGCTCGGGATCGTAGAAAATTGGCTTTATCATTCCGGGTGGAAAATCATCGATCTCTCGTAGCGGAGGCTCCCCCCAGCTATAAACTACCCTAAAAGCTGCCCATCAGCTTGTATGATTCTTTAGATGCTGTACCTGCTCCGCCACGCCACCAGGCACGTGATCGCAGCCCTCGTCGCAGGTCTGCTCCTGCGCCTCTGGTTCATTCACTATTATCCGGTAGTCGAGGGCGACTCGCTCGTGTATGGCGAAATCGCCCGCAATTGGTTCTGGCACGGCATCTACGGGTTTACCCGCACCAAGGGAATTCATCCAACCCTGATTCGTCTTCCCGGCTATCCTCTTTTTCTCGGGATTTGTTTTTTTCTCTTCGGCATCGACCACTACCACGCAGTCCTGTTGGTACAGGCAGTCATCGATCTGGTCACGTGCCTGCTGATCGGCGGCTTCGCCGCACACGCCATCTCTCGCAAAGCTGGAATCGCCGCCCTCTATCTGGCTGCCCTGTGCCCCTTCACCGCCAATTACGTCGCGCTGCCGCTCACGGAAACACCCACGCTGTTTTGCATTGCGCTCGGCTTCTATTCCCTGCTGCGTTATGTAGAGCGTCCAGACTTTGGCCGCTGGTTCTGGGCCCTCGTCCTCACCATCAGCTATAGCGCGCTGCTGCGTCCAGATGGTCCCCTGCTCGGCCTGGTGCTAGTCCCCGCGATGTTCTGGTATGGCCGTCCCTCCGTCTCCCTGCAACGCAGCGCGACGCTCGCCATCGTATGCACCTTGGTCGCGATGGTACCGTTCGTTCCCTGGACCCTCCGCAACGAACGCACCTTTCACATGTTCCAGCCTCTCGCGCCGCGCTACGCCAACAATCCGGATGAATATGTCCCTCACGGCTGGATGCGCTGGCTACAATCGTGGGTCGGTGATTTTGCCTCCACCTCAGAAATCGCCTGGAACGTGAATGGCTCGCCCATCGACGTGTCTTTGTTGCCCTCGCGGGCCTTCGACAACCCCGCAGAGCAAGCCGAAACAGCCCAACTGTTCGCGGAATATAACCGGAACGAAGTCATGACGCCGGCCATCAGCGACCGCTTCGGAAAGTTGACGCAGCAACGGATTCGCCGTCATCCATTCCGCTTTTACGTTCTGCTGCCGCTGATGCGCCTGGGAGACATGTGGCTGCGGCCCCGCACTGAACAGCTATGGATTGAGTTGCGCTGGTGGCAGTATCGGCGCCATCCCGCGGAGACAATTTTTGGCTGGGCCTACGGTGCGCTCAATGTTGCCTATCTGCTGCTCGCCGCATGGGGACTCAAAAAGCGCGTTCCCTTCGCTGCCGTCATGGTGGCCTACGCTGTCGTTCGCTGCCTGTTGCTGCTCACCGTGGAAACTCCCGAGTCGCGCTACACCCTCGAATGCTTTCCCATGATTTTCATTCTCGCCGCTGCAGCCCTCACCGTGCGCACCCCTAAGATTCATTCCCCGGGTGTCCATCCTAGCCGCGTTGTTTGTGGCTAGGGTGGGATGAAGCGAAATCAGGCCACAGACTACTTCTGCACCACCTGTGTCTTCGAGTCCGTCTTGATCTTGAACACCGAAGATGAAATTTTCTTATTGTATTGAATATTGCGGAAATAAGAAGTCCGCGTATCGCCGGAAGGCTCATACAGAATCTGCTTCAGCGAAACGGCGCGGGTCGGATCGATCCAGATGGTCACATGCGAAAAATTCGCGCGCACGCTGGCATCTTTGCTCACCAGGTCGAGCTTCGCCGTCTGCACTCCGTCGATCGTCTCCATACCCTGATAGGTGATGTCCCAGCTTTTCTTCAGGTCGCTGCCGCTGCCGCCAAAACCAAGCGTCAAATAGCTCTCATACTGCGCCTGCTTTTCACGCGCGTGAAATACGGTCATCTGATCGATCTGAGGCTGATAAAACTGCAACACTCCGCCGCTGTAGACGACGGTTTTCTTCGCAGGCTGACCGTCCGCCTTCTCAATATCCAGCGCCACGCGTGCACGGTCGCCCGAGCCCTCGAAATAAATCACGCCCGTCTGCGTATCCGTGCTCTGGACCACCATCTCATACTGGTCCCATTGGAAATTCGCTTGTGCCGAACGGAACTTCGCCGCCGATGCATCCATCTCCGCCAGTACATGATTCAAATCCCCGTTCGCGGCCGGAGCCTGCGCCCAACCCATCCCCGCACAAAGAAAAATCGCTGCGGCAACTCCAAAAATCTTCACAACTCCATGACCCCATCCCGCAACTCTTTTCCTCATCATTCCCTCTCCTATCGGTGCGCCCACACACGGTATGCAATGATCTTGCCGTCGGCGGCCCGCACCGGCTCATAGCGATCGATCGTCACATCCCCGGAAATGGGTCCGACGGCTGCCAGAAATTCACTTTTCAAGTCACCCGCATTTTTAAATGACGACAGCGTTGTCACATCGATCTGGTACATCAGGCCGTTGTGGCCATCGCTTTTCACCAGCACCTGGCTCGGCGGCAGCGTTCGCTCGATCGGCCGGTCGTGAAAATCGATGAAACGCGGCGCGACAAAAATGAACAGCAGAATCAGCGTCACCATCACGTCATAGTGCGCGCTGCCCCGCTGATACGTCCAGAAAATGTAATTGCGAAGGATTCGCTTCATTGGTTGCCTCTCGATACAGTCGCTCAATATCCTGGAGCTCTAGTTGCAGTAGTGCCATGCACCATTGAACTGTCATCCAGAGCGAAGAATTTGTGCATTTCGCCTTGACCTGGGTGCCCCACATCTCGCTTCTGAGATGTGGGATTGCAGGATGCTCGGACCACGAATCGCCGGGGTGCCCCATCGTCGCCGCGTGTCGGGGTCCCCAGCGGGCGATTTGTGCCCGCTGGGGTGACTGAGCGACTAGGGTGGGATAGCACGATGCTCGCATTGCAGTAACGGTGAAAATGCATTCAACTCGACCCAGGTCGTATCGCCGTCAGCCCGCCCATATAAGGCTGCAACGCCGCCGGAATCGCCACGCTGCCATCCGCCTGCTGGTAATTCTCCATCACCGCCAGCCACGTTCGGCCCACCGCCAGCCCGCTGCCATTCAGAGTGTGCAAGAACTCCGTCTTCTTCTGTCCCTGCGGGCGATAGCGGATGTTCGCCCGCCTCGCCTGGAACGCCTCAAAATTCGAGCAGGAAGAAATCTCCCGATATAAATTTTGCCCCGGCAACCACACCTCCAGGTCATATGTTTTCGCTGCGGAAAATCCCAGATCCCCGGCGCATAAATTCATCACGCGATACGGCAGTTCCAGCGCCTGTAGCACCGCCTCCGCATGCGCCGTCAGCCTCTCATGCTCTGCATACGATTGATCCGGCGCGACAAACTTCACCAATTCCACCTTCTGAAATTGATGCTGCCGGATCAATCCGCGTACATCCTTCCCATACGCGCCCGCCTCGGCACGAAAACAGGGTGTATACGCCGTCACCGAAATCGGCAGTCGCTTCTCCTCCAGAATGTCATCGCGAAACAAATTCGTCAGCGGCACCTCCGCCGTCGGAATCATCCAATGATCGCTGCCTTCGCAGTGAAACAAGTCTTCTTCAAACTTGGGTAGCTGTCCGGTTCCAAAAAGTGACTTACCGTTCACCATGTACGGCGGCAGCACCTCCCGATACCCATGCGTGCCAGTATGTAAGTCGAGCATGAAATTCGCCAGCGCCCGCTCCAACCGCGCCCCTGCATCCCAGTACACGGCAAAACGAGCGCCGGAAATCTTCGCCGCCTGTTCAAAATTCAGAATGCCTAATTGCTCGCCCAGTTCCCAATGCGGCTTGGGCGCAAAATCAAACGTCCGCGGCGTGCCCCATCGGCGAACTTCAACATTGTCCTCGGCGGAATTTCCATCCGGCACGCTGTCCGCGGGCAGATTCGGCGTCTGCTGCAACACCGCCTGCATTTTCTGTTCCGCGTCGGCAACTGTCGCTGCGCAGCGCTCGATCTCATCCTTGAGCGCCCGCGTCTGATCCATCAGCTCCGTCGCGTCCTCGCCCTTTTGCTTGCGCTTGGCGACATCCGCGGAAATCTGGTTCCTCTCCGCCTTCAACGACTCCGACTGCGTAATCGCCGCCCGCCGTCCCCGGTCCAGTTCCTCAAAGCCATCCAGCAACGTGGCAACATCCGCTCCGCGCCGTGCAAGGCTTTCCTTCACCTGGGCCAAATTCGCCCGCACAAATCCCAAATCAAGCATAAGAATGTATTTTACAGGGACTCACCGGCCGCCCAAGCCTGCCCCAAAGAATGGCGCCAACAAAACCTGGGTGCCCCATATCTCGCCTTGAGATGTGGGAGTTTGAGCGGACGAATATGCCGTCGGCGCCCGTCCGTCGCACGGTGCCCCACTCTAGCCGCGTCCTTTGCGGCTAGAGTGGGGTCAAGATACCCGCTCGCATCCCGACTAAAAGTCGTCCCTATTGCGGCACCGACTTGAAATTCACGTTGCGGCTCTCAATCGTCTCGTCCGCGGACTTGTCGCGACCGCTCTGCGGATGATGCAGCGCAAGCACTCCGTGCAGCATATAGTAGCCTTCATCGGCCCGGGTTTTTCCATCGCCCCGCACGATCGTTCCGCGAAAGGAGTACCAGACGCCGTGGACCACGCGCGTCTGGAAACTGATCTCGGCGCCGTCCAAGCCTGACTCGTCGAAGAAAAAAGTGAGCGGCGTGTTGCTGTCTGTTTCCGCGTCGCCCAGCCGCGTAATATATCCGCTTATCTTGTTCCTGTTCAGGTCGATTTCAATGGAATCGCTGCTGTGATCGAACTCATACGTGCCCCACACATCATCGGGCAGCGTGGACGGCTGACCCACCGGCTCCTGGGAACTGGGGCCAGCCGGGATGGTCTCATCCGGCTCCTGCTGGGAACGGCTGTGCAGCATGGGCCTGGAGCTTTGCTGCGGCCATATCTGCGGGCACATCGTCACCGCAAACAGAAATCCGAGAGCGATTCTGGTGCCCGGCAATCGCGTTAGGCCGAAACATCGCATGGCCAGTCCTCCCCACATCGCGACCCTCCAGCTTACCCCCTGCGCCGCCAATGGAGCATGTATTTCGGCCTATATGGTTCGTAAGGTCACAGAAATTCATCATCCGCCCCTGGGAGCGCTTTCCCCTGGCGTACCTGCCTCGGCTTCGCAAGTACATCCAGTCGCATCAGAATCTTTCTTGCCAGCCCAGTCAGGGGAATTTCTGGCAGGTTGCTGGCTGCGACCCAGTCTTGTTTTTCGGAATCGCTCGCGGAGGCCAGCCTGCTGAACGTTTCCACTTCCAGCGGGAAAACCTGTACATAGAAATTCTTATTAGTGATGGAGTGCCGAATTCGCAGCGCAGGTTCGCTCACCTTTGACTCAATCAGGTCGTGGTCGCCAAGCGTCGGCAGCTCCCACATTCCCGGCATCTGCGAGGCATTCGGCGGCCGCTGCACCAGCAGCACCTCCACATGCCTGCCCGCCGCCTTCTTCACTAGCGCATAATGACTTTTCACGCTGATCATTTGCTTGCGTGGCCGCACGGGATGTTCTCCCTGCGTCCGGCAAAACTCCCGCACCGGACAGCTTCCGCAGAGCGGACCATGCGGCAGGCAAACCGTCGCTCCCAGCTCCATCATCGCTTGATTGAATGTTCCCGGCGCCTTTGGAGCCAGCAACCAGCTGGCAACTTCTTTCAATCGCGCCGCAGATGCTCCGCGGGAACCGGCGCCCTTTCCCAGCACGCGCATCAACACGCGCTCCACGTTGCCATCTATCACCGCGACCGCCTCACCGCGGGCAATGCTGGCAATGGCTGCCGCCGTATAGTCTCCCACCCCCGGCAGGCGTCTCAATTCCAGTGACGACTTCGGCAGAGAGCCGCCATGCTCCTTCATCAGCAATTGCGCGGCGCTATGCAGCATCCGTGCCCGGCGATAGTATCCCAGCCCGCTCCACAACGCCACGACTTCCTCTTCCCGCGCCAGCGCCAGCGCCACGATGGATGGGAATCGTTCGATAAATTGCGTGTAGCGGGCGACGACCGCGGCGGCTCGCGTCTGTTGCAGCATCACTTCGGAAACCCAGATGCGATACGGATCGCGCGTGCGACGCCACGGCAAATCCCGCGCATTCAGTTGGTACCACGAGAGTAAAAGCACCCGGAAGGTTTCCCTGCCCTGCTCGGTCAGGACCGCATTCTCCATAGCGTCGATTCTAATGGGCAAGGATCGGATTTGTATCGCAGTCGATCGTGGCGAGTGTGAATCGTTGGTGACCTGCGGAAGTGCTCATAGGTCACTTAGGCAGAAGCCATCCCACGTAACCTGGAACCCCCGCGCAAAAACAGCAAAACCGTCCTGATCGGACGGTTTTGCTGTTTGTAATCGAGACCAGATTGAAGATTAGTCGCCCATCACCGTTTCTTCGGCCTTCTCTTCTTTCGTCGCCGGCGTTGTCTTAGGAGCGGATGCGATCAGGGAGTCGATGCCGATGAAGTTCTCCTTCGGCTTTTCTCCCAGAACATGCTCGCGATAGAGCCGCGCCATCTGGGCATTCTCGGCGTCCTGCTTCATCTTGCCTTCGCGGGCGCGAATCTTCTCCTCGCGCGAGTTTTTGGCAATTCCCAGCTTGTCCAGCGTGTCATTGGCTGCCGCATGCACGTGATCATCGTTCAACACCAGGGTGTTCTCCGTGTCGAGCATGCCCACCTTGCGGCCGCCCGCGAAAATCTCATGCCGGCCATGCTCCTCATACCACTTGGTCAGCGTCGCCGTCATGTGCATCTTCTCAATAATGTTGCGCCAGCCCACGCCCGTGTTGTACGCGCAGAAGCTGATTTCACCTTCCTGCGTCGCGTACGGAATGATGCACTGCTCGGTCCGGCGGAAATCGTAGTTGAACAAATCCTGGAACCACATGCCCGCGATGAACAGGAAGTTCCAGCGATCGGCGCGGCGCATTTTGATGTCTTCCATGGTGCGGTCGCCCGTTACCTTGCCGTAATTTTTCCCGGTGGCGCCGAAACATTTATCAAACTTCTTCAACAGATCC
This sequence comes from Acidobacteriota bacterium, assembly GCA_021793405.1. Taxonomy (GTDB): domain Bacteria; phylum Acidobacteriota; class Terriglobia; order Terriglobales; family Acidobacteriaceae; genus JAKAAZ01. Next base: position 8,566 of record JAJYSV010000041.1, on the reverse strand, counting down.
AGAATGCGGAAATGAGTCGGCGACTTCGTCGGATCGTAGTTCCGCAGCAGCGCCAGCGAGACGCCGAAGATTGACAGAAACTTGCCGCGCGACGCGTCGTTGATCTTGGCAACGTCCTTCGCCAGACGGTCGGCATTCAGGAACGCCGTCACCGGAACCGCTTCCTTGGTTTCCTTGTCGATCATCAATGCCATGCCTATACCGCAATTCGGATGGCACCCGCACGATAGCTGGCCCCAGTCGCGGGTCGGTCCATGCACCAGATCGGCCCAGTCGGAGAACGTGCTCATAAAGCTGATGGGGAACCAGTCGCGGGTCGGCTCGCCCAATCCGGTCTGGTTTTTGATGTCGTGCGCCATGTGGCTCAGCGTGTAACGCTGGGCGATGCGGCGCTCATCGCTGATGGCTTCATCGCGGCCCGTAAACGACACCGGCTGGAAGCTCAGAAAGTTGATGGTCTTCGGGTTGTTGAGCGCGAACTCGATAATATGACCGACCTGCTCATTGTTAATCCCGTTGATGATGGTCGTCACTGGAACGATGTCGACGCCCGCTTCATGCAGGTTGTGGATGGCCTGCAACTTCACGTCGAACAGGTTGCCGACCTTGCGATGCGAATTGGCCGCGTTGCCGATGCCGTCAAACTGCAGGTACGCATAGCGCAGACCTGCCTCCGCGGCGGCCCGGCAGAATTCCTTGCTCTTCGCAAATTCAATCCCATTGGTCGCTGCCTGCACGGAGTTGTATCCCACCTTGCGGGCATACGCGACAGCATCCAGGAAGTAAGGCGACAGCGTCGGCTCCCCGCCGGAGAACTGTACCGACATCTGGCGGCGCGGCTTGATCGAAATCGCATTGTCCAGCATGGTCTTGATTTCGTCCCATGTCAGCTCATGCACAAAGCCAACCTGATTGGCGTCCATGAAGCACGGATCGCACATCATGTTGCACCGGTTGGTCAGGTCGATCGTCAGCACCGAGCCGCGGCCATGCGTAATCGTCGAGGTCCCGTGGTGATGCAATTTCTCATCGTTGTGCGCGCGAATGTCGCGGCCCGGAAACGTCTCTTCCAGATGCTTGAAGAATGCCGGATCGATCGACATCACATCTTCAAAGTGGCCATGCTTCGGGCAGTCCTTCACCATCAGAATCTTGCCGTCGCGCTCGATGATCTGCGCCTTGATCTCGCCGACTTTTTCGTTCAACAGAATCTCGTGTGGCAGCTTGCCATCCACAATCTGCTGGCGGATCTCCGGCAGGCACTTCGGGCACAGCGAGTCCGTGCTGCGTGGCCAACCCAACGGCGGCTTTTCTTTCTCATACGACTTCAGCAGCGGCTTGTCGGACCACTTAGGTGTAAACGACGCATTGGGTCGAATGCTGTTGAGCTTCTCAAATACAACCCACGCACCTTGCGCGGCCAGCGTGACCGTCTTTTCCGCGAATTTCATTGCTTTCGGCATTTCCTGCTTCTCCTGAACTGCTTGGTCGAGTGGACGTCAAGGCTTTTCCTGGGTGGATTGCATCGGCACTCCGCCTTTGCCCCTGCCCACATGCCATCAACAGCCGACACACGATTGGATACGCTGCGCGGAGTTTCTGTCTTGTCCCCGCACAGGACGCTCCCTTACTACACCTCCAGCTTACGCACCCTCCACCGGGCACCGGAACGGCTCTCCATTGAATGGGTGTTTTTGTGCCTTCGATGGAGATTAACCCCACGTGAATGGACCCGTTCCCGGTAACCTAGTAGCTTGTATCTAAAGGCCCGAGCCTCCAGATTTGTCATTCTCGCTAATGATCCGACCACTCCCTTTGTCATCCCGGGTTGCCTGGGTGACCCGACCGGAGCGTAGCGAAGTGGAGGGACCTGCGTTTTGTTCGCTTGACCAAATTTAACTTTTCCTATTGATTGATGGTTGCCAGCCCCGAGCGCGCAAACGCAGCAATGGCTGGGATGGCACCCGAGCGGGCCAGGATTGATCGCCGATCTCAAAAAGATGCGCTACTCCTAAGCTCGACAGCCACAGACTCAGCGGACATAGACTCGGCGGACACGGCCGGCCTTCATCCGTAGGCCCGTGTTCGGAACTGCGATGTGCGCAGGCTCTCAACTGTCTCCATCCGATGTAAGCCCTTCGTGATGCTTCCGCCCAACCACTCTTGCCGACAACAGAATCGTCGAACCACTCCTCCAAGGCCGGACCAGCAGGAACCTTTGCGAAATAACTATTGCAAAGCGCACTTGCACCTGCCATACTACCCGTCGCCCGGGTAGAGCGCAGTTTGTCATCCCCGATAAACGACTCTCGCCGGGTGTCACATCGGCACAGCTGTGTCGGGTCCTTGGCATTTCCCCACCCAACGCCCCATTCCAAATTCACCGTCGAACCTGAGGAGGTTCGTATGACTCTGCGTTCCAACCACAGAACCGCCGCCCACATCCTTCGGCTGTTTCTAGTCGGCGTGGCCGGGCTTTCGATGACAGGCCTGGTCCTTTCAGCTTCAGCCGCCACACTCTGCGTCAACTCACATGGCAGCCATGGCTGCACTTCCACCATCGGCGCCGCGGTCTCAGCGGCTTCACCCGGCGATGTCATTCAGGTCTGGCCGGGGGTCTACAGCGAGCAGGTGATCATCACGAAATCTATTTCGCTCATCGCTATGTCGCAGCATGATCATGATGCAATCATCGACGCTACCAGCCTCGCCAACGGTATCTGGGTCGACGGCATGAGCACAGCGCCAAATCCCGGGGTGGCCAATGTAGTCATCTCCGGCTTCACTGTTCGTAACGCGAACTTCGAGGGCATTCTTCTGACCAATGCGACCAACGTGACATTGGTCGACAATCAGGTGACGGACAACGATCGTTCTCTCGACAGCAGTAGCGGCTCCTGCCCGGGGCTTCCGGCCTTCGAGACCAACGAGGGCGGCGACTGCGGCGAGGGCATTCACCTGATGGGCGCCGATCACTCCACAATTCTGCGCAATGAAGTGGCGCACAATGCGGGCGGCATTCTCACCTCCGACGAGACCGGCCCCAGTGATCACAACCTCATCAGCAAGAACTTCGTCCACGACAACGTGTATGACTGCGGGATCACGCTGGCTTCTCACGCGCCTGCTATTTCGGGAGTCAAGCTCTCCTTCGGTGTTTGGTATAACACCATCTCCCGCAACGTTTCCCTGCGCAACGGAACCCAGTCGCCCGGCGCGGGAGTCGGCATCTTTGCGCCATCCCCGGGAACCACGAACACGGGAAATGTGGTGATCGACAACGACATCCTGGATAACGGAGCGACAGGAGTCGCCATGCACAACCACGCCGCACCTCCAGCCGCTCCGCCCGTCAACATGAATGACAACGTCATCGTGGGCAACCGGTTTTCTGGAAATGGACCCGATAATCCAAGCGCCCCCACGCCGGGTCCGACCGGCATCAACATCTTCAGCAAAGGCCAGCTGACCGGCACAGTCGTCTCTCAGAACACCTTCGACAGCGAAGCGATTGACGTTGGGTTCAGCGCCCCAGTCGGCCAGCTGAATGTCCACTTCAACAACTTTTCCGCCGGGATCGGGATTGACAATTTGGGCGCCGGAACTGTGGATGCAACCGAAAACTGGTGGAACTGCCCATTCGGCCCGGACAAAGGGCACTGCGCAACCGTGCAGGGACCCGGTGTTTCTTATATACCGTGGCTGACGCAGCCGTTTGAAGATGAGGTCCCGGACAGGGGCCCCGGGTTCAACTAAGAGCGGCCCAATCGAGGTACCGGGAGCGCGGCATATCCGCGCCGCAGCTCCCGTATCTTCTGGCAAGCGCAATGCGCACCTCGGCAGGGAGAGGAATGTCGATATAGGCTGGGTGATTGGCACACCGTGAACGGCCGTCCGCGCATAAGCTTCACCACACCTATTGCATCACCCCGCTCTCCTCCAGCGTGACTGAATTCAGGATGCGTTGGAAGATCACGATGCGCAGATTGATATGGCTGGCCAGGTCAGGCACAAATTCCTCGATCAGATTGCCTGATGGACTGATCGCGAACGCCAGCGCCAGCCGTTGGGCGGTACTCCCGAATCCCTGTCGATTCGGCCCCGGCACAAACGTGTTGCTCACAGCTGCCGTGGCAGCCCCGCCCACGAAATTGGCATAGTTGAACATCGGCCGCCCGGTATAGCTCTGCGTCCATACAATCTGCACAAACGCATGCAGAATCCTCCGCTTGATCGGCAGAAACGGCTCGCGATGATAGTGCGCGTCCTGGTGTACCAGCGAAGGCACTAAAAACGTGCCGAAAAACTCGCCCGTGATGTCTTCCGTCATACTCACGCCGGCATACTTCGCGAACCCGACCATGCCCGGCCCATACGGAGAATGGGAATCCGACGCAATGCCAATCGCGGAGTCGCCGCCGATAGTCAGCAGGTTGAAGGGATCGATGATCCCGCGCACCGCTGACCGCAAATTGTCGCGCGCCGTCAGCGGAACGACGCCTGGCTCATTCAGATATTTCTCAAATGGAGACGAAACTTGTTGCCTGCAGCACATCTTCGCCTCCGCTACGGCGCAGGCATCTTTGGGGCATGGGTTGTACAACGCGGGAGCGGAACCAGGAATGGCCTGCAGGGTCGCGTCATTGGGCGGAAGCTCGGGCCTCATAGTTTTTCTTGTAACCGGACGAGCGAAACCTTCAGCAGCGGGCTCCATCCAGGCTGCGATCTGCTCCGGATTCGCCGTAGAACTGGAGACTTCCGTCACCCTCGGAACTGCGTTGGGAGTCTCTTGCGCGGCCGGTTCGCGAATCTGCGCCGATTCCAAAGCGCTATCGAAATGGAAACCGTCGTAGGATAGATCCGCAGCGGTCGAAGGCCGAGCCTTCTCAACCACTTGCGCCGGGGATGGCGCATCGGGCAACTGCGCCGCGATTCCCGGCGGCATCAGAAGGGCCAGCACAGTCACGCCTTGGATCACCAGTGCTCTCTGTAACATTCTCCGGTCCGTTATAGATTAGACATCGCGCGAAAGGACGATGCGATGCTTCCATCATCGTCCTCACCACCCTGGGCTGGCTTCTGTCAGCGCTGGGCCTGGAACTGTCTGTAACTATCTCTAACATATGACCATATTTGCGACGAAAGAGCTGCACTCCCCTCACCGTAATGGTGCCCGATGCGGTTCACCCCAGAACTCCTGCCCCTTCGACAGTCATCCCGCCGCGGCAGCCCGCTTGCTTCTTTCTCGGCGAACGCGCGGCATCCACCAACCGTGGATCGCGCCGATCAGTGCGCTACGCCGCCTGCAGGCGGACTCGACTGCTTGCCGTTGGCAAACCCAGGCACGTTCGAGGTGAACGGACGCGATAGAAATTCGCGCAACAGATTTCCCGCTGCGTCCCCAGCGGTAACGATTCCAGCGTCTCGAAACGTCAGGCTCGCGCTCCGGTCGCTGGGAGCCCGGTAGACGTTCGAAACGCCCGCCGTAATGAAGTTCCCCAGCACATGCGAGTAGTTCGGCTCTGTCTGCCCGTCGTCTCCTCGGGTGACGAACGTCTGCGCCAACGCATAGAACACACGCGAGCGGATACTCCCGGAACCGCGGAAAAAGTAGCGCGGGTCCTGATGAAAAAGCGTCGGCAGAATGGCGCGTCCTAGAAATGCGCCAATCACCGAATCGGCATACGCCGACCCAAATCGCTTCCCGTAACCCTGCCAGCCTCCGCCATATCCGGGAAAGGTATTGTGCCACTGCTCTACTCCGGCAACCCCTGCGTCCACTGCGAATTCCATCGGATCGATTTCCGCTCGCAGTGCCAGTTGGAACTTCAGCTTCGGCGTCATCGGCGCCGACTTCCATATATAGGCGGTGTAAAAGTTCGGAACCACCCCCAGCACCCGCTGCTTCTCCGCCTCCTTCACCTGCGCCGTGGCCACCTGATTCATGTTCGCCACCACTTGCACTGTGCTGCTGGTCCTGGGAGTTCGCGATGTCACCAACGGCAGTTCGCGCTCCTCGCCCGCCCCCAGTTGCACTTCGGTGGCGTCGGACGCCGACAGACCCGGCAGCGTAATCGTCACCATGTAACTCCCGGGCGACAGACCCGTGATCGTGAACGCCCCATTGCTGTCCACTGTGACCGTGCGCCGCACTCCATTGTTCTGGCCAATCACCGTCACCTGGACACCCGCAATCGGCGCGTTATGCAGATCGAGCACCGACCCCTCTACGCTCGCCGACGAAGCCGCCGCACTGGAATCTTGGCTGGCTCCCTGCTGCGGCAGGGGAGCATCCGGCAAGTTTTCAGAGGGTGCGGAGAGGGCCATCGTCACGGGAGCGCTCGCCACCATCACGAGCAAATACAATGTCCAGAAATTGCGTCGCAAACGTCTCTCCTGCTTTGTCTTAAGCTTTTAAGATATTGTAAGACCCAGTCGGCTCTGTGGGCTATTGGCACATCGAAGGCCCGCATGGAATCGCCCCGCCACGCGACCGGCAGCGGCGCAATTCATCACGGGCAAAACTCACCATCCTAGGGAAATGCGCCTCAATCGCCTGCTTGCGCCGACTTGGTCGTCGATGAATGACCAAAAATTGTCAGGTGAGTGAACACTTCTTTCGGTACAAATTCGCGCATCAGGTTGAAGGCGGCCAGACCTCCCAGCGAAGCACCCAGTCCTCGCAGTACCACTCCCCCGCCGCGACTGGTGTCGGGATAGTATGCCTGGGTCAGTCCCTCAGCCATGGCGCGCCCAATGAAACCAGCGTAATTTAGAGTACTTTTCCCGCTGTCTGAACGTACGACGAACATCTGCTTCACGGCGTATTCCGCACGCGTCATCGTGCTTCCCTCGCCCAGCCGATAGTAGCGGGGATCCTCATGCAGCAGCGACGGCAAAACGGCATTGGTAAACAAGCGGTCGCTGTCTTCCCGTATCAACGCGGCCCCCAGACGCTGGTCGAACGCGCCGGAATCGGTCCCATACTTTGGATCGGTGTTCCGCCACTGGCTTTCCGCGGAGGAAAATACCGCCGGAACTAGGTTCACCGGCTCGACCATCTGTCGAAATGAATAGATGAATTTGTCCCTCACCGTCAGAGGCTGCGCAAGCTGACCGGGAAAAATCGTGCGGGCATAAAGAGGCGCATACCGTTTTGCCCCGGCGCTGGATGCGGGGGTCTGCATCGCGGGTGCGGATTTCGCGGAACTGACAACCGGCGACGGCGCATCTGGCAACACCGACGGCGTGCTCGACTGTCCCGCCGCCGCACGCGAAGTCGGTAGCAGCAGCAGCAGGCAAAGAGCACCAAAAATTATCCGCAAACAAACCCCTCAACCTTCGGCTGGCTCCTAATTGATGTTAGACGCGCTTTCCGACGCTTTGGGTATTCAATTTGCCATCGGCCCATGTAGAGAGATGCGGTCTACCCCGTGCGGGTTTTCAGGTAAAACTGAAGGAATGAGATGCCCGCGCAACAGCTAAAAGGAAAATGCGTCATGAACCTCCCCTGCCAGCACAAGCGAAGGATGCGCGCCGCAACCTTTTTCTCCGGACTGTTCGCTGTTTGCCTGCTTGCATCGGGGTGCGGTCATCGAAAAATCCAGGCTCCCGCGCCTCCTCCGCCACCGGAAGAGCAGCCCTACGCCCCTGCGCCGCCGTCTCCGGAGTTGCCGCCGCAACGCCGGCAAAAACCCGAAGCCAGCCAGGTCGGCATCGCCAGTTGGTACGGCGCTCCCTACCATAACGCCCGCGGCGCCAACGGCCAAATCTACAACCAGAACGCCATGACGGCCGCGCATCGCACTCTGCCCCTGGGTACCGTCGTCCGAGTTACAAATCTCTCCACCCGCCAATCCGTCGTAGTCACCATCACGGATCGCGGCCCGTTCGTCCGTGGCCGCATCCTCGATCTGTCCCGCGCCGCCGCCATCAGAATTGGCGTGTGGCGTACTGGAACCGCGCGCGTCCGCATCGACGTGCTACGCCTCCCTCCCAACGCGGCGCGGGAAGGCCACTGGTGCGTCCAGATCGGCGTCTACCATAGTGCAGGCTCCGCAAAAAAACTGCGTGATCGCCTGCAGCGCGAGTATCCCAGCGCCAACGTCATCGATTTTCGCGGCGCCACCGGCTACTGGGTACGCATTCGTCCCGATGGAGAATCGCACCGCTCGGCCGAACAAATCGCTCGCATTGCCCAGCCTTCCGAAGGCGAAGCCTACATCGTCCGCCTCGACTAGTTGTTTAGCCCCAGGGTGCGATGCGAAATTGTCATCCTGAGCCGAAGGCAAAGGACATCGCCGTTGGCGGGAAGCCGAGGAAACCTGGCTGCCCCACATCTCGCATTTGAGATGTGGGGTGGAAGTATGTTCGCACTTCCCGTGATCCTCGGGTGCGGTGCCCCACGCTAGCCGCGTCTTTTGCGGCTAGCCGTGGGATTAGCCGCGATTTCTCACGGTGCTATTCGATGAGTAAATGCGGGGGGCAAAAATAATTAGCAAAAGGCCGCTGTTTTTATGGCATAACTGCGTTGTTCAGGCGTAGTCGAATGCCGAGAAAAGGAGCG
>JAJYSV010000119.1 GCA_021793405.1 Acidobacteriota bacterium | reverse complement strand
TTGGTGATGCAGCGTGAATCTACCAGAACTCTGGTCCTCAACCCCTCTGGAAAGACAAGCGATGCAGCCGCACCGCCCGGGTTATTTGCGCCTTGACAAAGCCTTCGTCCTTATCGAGGGCCACCCCACAACTTTGCATGCTCTCCACGCTTCTCCAGATGCTGGAGCGAGAGATGATCACGCGCGACGACCTCAAACGGGCGAGTATTCCAGTAGAGTCGCGGCAACAGTTTGAGCAGCTTCTGCGCCTGACAGCCGCGGGGTGAACGGCGGGCGCGCATCCGCTTCGCCGGAGCAGATGTACTGCGTCGTCCCACAACCGCATGGGCAGAGGATGGGGCAACCGGATTGCTTTCCACGCCAAGATTTCCGATTTGCGATGATGGTGATAGCGTTACTGAAACCATGACCCTCGCTCTTTCTATTTCGCCTCACGGCCGCCTGCATGTGGAAACCGCAACCGATGAGGAAGCCGCGGTTGCCGGCGAAGCTGTCGCCAGGCGAATCGAGAGGGCCTTCGCTGAGAGCACGGCGCAGGGATTGTTGCACCTGGCGACGGTGGAGCTGGAGACGAATCTGCCCGTTGCGTTTTCCTTTGCGCGCGATTGGGGCCGCGCGTACCTGACACAACTGTGTCATCGCCCGGAGATCGGGAGCGAGGAGCGCTCCTGGTCTGTTCCTGCTCCGCCGGTTGAGGAACGTACCGCAATGGCCCTGACTGCGCCGCCGATGCGAGGCGCGGAATACTTGAACGCGGAGGTGCTCGAAGTCTGGTGGCTGGAACTGGATCGGCTGGTGCAGGCAGAGGTGGAGGCCGCGGGGGGGAGCATCCAGAAGTTTTTGGAGAAACGGAATCCGTTGTGGCGGATGGTGGGACGCGTGACGTTTCATTTGGCGGAGAACAAGCGCGATCCGGAGTTTCCTTTTGCTTTTCTGGCGACCTACAGCAGCCGTCTTTCTGCGCATGGCAAGCCGCAGCATCTGCCGCTGGAGCGGGCCTTGCGAGAGTATGGCACGGCCAAAAATCATGCCGCGCTTTTGTCGCTGCTGCAACCCATCCAGCAGGCCGCGGAGCGGGTCCCATGGGTCAAGGATCTGACCGAATCCGGGGAGATGTATCAGCCATTGGCCTGGGGGCCGCAGGACGCGTATCGCTTTCTTCAGGACGTTGAGTAATCGGAACTGCGCTGATTCTGGCAAAGTAGTACTCGGTTGAAACGGGGGACAAATGCGCCAGCAGGACAGAGCACCACGCCTTGATCAAGCCACGGAACTCTGGGTCAAACAGGCGAAAGTCCAAAGTGGCGCGACGACTATCGAAGAAGATCGTCCACTGGTCGGAGGAATCCGCATTCATCACTTGGGAATATGATTCGGAAAAGTCGTCGTAGTAACGCACGACCGCAGGAACAGGAGGCACGTTCTTCAGAACCAATTCGATTGACTCATATCGGGGTCGACGGCTCATCTTAACCTCGCGGGTAAGCTTCTAAGTACTTCTACGCGATCATCGAATTTGCTGTTCCACACCGACGCTAAACGGTCTTCAAAGACAGCACGTGCGTATCGCAATGGCATATCCGAATCCCGAGACCAGCCGAAGAAAACTCGCATCTGTTCCAGTGCATTCGTCATCTCAATTCCGGAGGACAAGAGCTGGTTGAGTCTGACCACTGCGCAAGTGTGTCGAAGATCATGGGGACTGATGGAATCGTTGCCGATGTGGTCGATGAGGATTTTTCGCAGCTGCGTGGGCAGGGAAGCGTTGATCTTCTGGAACAACTTGGTTATCCCTTCGGTCGAGAGTGGACTCTGCTTCTGGGAGTTAATCAGGAACGAGTGATCTGGCTTTCCTCGGTAGTTCGTTGCATACTCCTGGACGAGCAGTGCGGTCGATTTGCTGACGGGTATCTGGCGAATGGATTGAGCATTCTTAATGCTCGGCTTTGAATATCGGGGGTCGTTATCCTCGTATTCGTTGTATCGAACGGTCATCCAGTAGCGAACCTGCTGCCGGTTCCGGTCCAAGCCGCTCTTTATCACATCGACCGGAAAGTTCAAGAGCTCCCCACGTCGTAAGCCTTGGTGCAACAGCAGCATAAAAATCGTGTACGCGCGCCAACGTGAAACGACCCCCGGAAAAGGATTGATCAAAGACTCTGGATCCAGCATCTCGTAAAGTGTTTCGACGATTTCAGATGGAAGAGATCTGATTCGTTCTGGCCGACGCCGCCTGCCCACGTGCAGGTGGGCATTGACGAGTTCAATCTGCATCAGACGGACGTTCAAAGCATCGTGGTGCTCTCGCGTGAGCGAACCCCGGGTGAGACGCCGGGCAGTCTCTGCAACAAATTGGAGTGCCGCTTGCCACCGTTCCTCGGTGGCGGGCGTGACAGGCCGGTTTCTAATCGTCAGAAAGTATGCTTCCAGGGCGGTACAGATCGTATCGACGTCCAGCTCAGCGAGCGCGTCATCCAGCCTCCCAATACCCAGTGCTTCATCCGCGTGCTGGTAGAAGGCTTCGATCTGGCTGAGTTTCTTGCCGAGGGTTGAGGGGGCAAGGTCGGCGGGCAGGAACGACATCCAAACGGCAGCCCAGTACCTGGGAACTCCCAATCCATCCACGAGGACTGGACCACTCATCGGCGGGAAAACGGAACTGCGGAGCTTGGCAAGCATCACATCCTCCAGAATTCGGAAGCGGAAAAACGCGCGGGCGCGCGGGCTGTGGAAAAGACGTGTCCCACAACCCCTACGATTACTGGTCATTTACTCAAAGCTGAAGACAAGCGGCAACGACTGTTGCGATTACAATGGTACTTATTCTTGCCAGACAGCAACATCATAAAAAGTACCTCCGTGTCCGATAACGAGTCTTATGTAAACAATAAATGTAGGCGCAAAGTTCTACTGATCTACAATACGTACTGAGGCGATAAACACGCTGAATGCAGCACTATGATCTTCGGGATGGTTAGTGTGACGAAACTTCTTATGCAAACCTGTGTACAGAAGCAAGTAGCTGCCATCGGCATTAGGCACAAGGCCTAGAGGTGTGCGGACTGCCACATCATTTCCAGGCTGAACCCTTAAATGTGCCCCTTTACTCCAATACAAACCATCTTAGGGAGCCTCTGCACAGCTGACCATTTTGCGGTGCGATGAAGTTCTGAAGCGGTTACTGTCGAAATTGCAGGCAAGATTTCAGCCAAGCGCGTGCTTTCTAAAGAGTTGCGTAGCGTGTCCGGAGGCCGTTTTCCGGCCTCCGGACACACTACGCCTCCAGCAGGACTATCCGCTTGCGGTGTTGGTAGAGGTTGACCAACGCAAAGGCAGCCAGCAGCCACTCATGATTCTTTTTCAGGCCGCGATAGCGCACCTTGGTAAATCCGAAGACACGCTTCAGGATGCGGAAGGGCCACTCCACTTTCGAGCGCACCCTGGCCTTGGTGCGGTTCTTGCGCCGTTGCACCTCGTCGACGCCGCCCTTGTATTTTGCACGCCGCGAAGTCATGTCCTGCGCTTCTGGAGCAGCGGCATGGATGGCTTCCGTTTGGCCTTGGTAGCCGGCATCGCCCCAGACCTTCTTCTCTGCGCCGTGCAGCAGATCGGGCAGCATCTGCACGTCCGATACCGAGGCAGCCGAGGTGCATACCGAGTGCACAATGCCTTCCTTGCTATCGACGCCGATATGCGCCTTGGCGCCTAAAAAACCACTGGTTACCTTTGCGCGTCTGATGCATCTCCGGATCGCGCTCTTTCTTGCTGTTCTTCGTGGAGGATGGCGCCGCGATGATCGTGGCATCGACGATGGTGCCGGTCGCGATGCGCAGGCCTTTGCTGGCCAGGTAATGGTTCACTGTGTCCAGAATCCGGCCGCACAGTTCATGCTGCTCCAGCAGGCGACGGAAGCGAAGAATCGTGGTCTCGTCAGGCGCTGCAGCACGGCCCAGATCGACACCCGCAAAACGGCGCAGCACAGGCGACTCGTAGAGGGCATCCTCTGCGCCGGGATCGGAGAGATTAAACCACTGCTGCAGAAAGTAGACGCGCAGCATAATCGACAACCCAACCGGCTGGCGGCCATTGCCGGCCTTGGGATAGAACGGCTCGAATCAGTGCTTCCAGTTCACGCCACGGAACAACCACTTCCATCCCCTTCAAAAACTCTTCACGACGACTCTTCCGTCCATGCTTCTCAAAACTCGTCTGTGCCGCAAACGTCCGCTGAAAATGCGCCTTCCGCTTCATACTTCAATTTTATCCAGGCTGGCTGTGGATCGGGGACTTGTGCAGAGTCTTCCTAGCGGAGGTGACTCGCCGCACTCGTATGGATATCCCCCTAACCCAATCTCCATCGTCAACCCTGCGCTGCCAGATCGCGACACGCCTAGCCTGCTCCCTACCGAGATGTCCCTGCTGCCTGCGCGACTACTTATAACACTGTCATCAGTCATCAGAAAACGTAGTTTTTTTGATGATCAGCCGGTAAGAGAGGAGGGCGATATCATCTGCGCTGAAGACGCGATCATCTGTCGATAACACAGTAGTAATAGTCACTGCTAAGAATAATATGCGCTCACAATCACCTGGAATTCGGGTCCTGCAACCGCTTCCAAACAATCCACACATCAATCGTAATATTCCAGCCCAAGATGCGTGATCAATTCTTCGCCCTGAATATGCCGCAAAGTATTCTTCAACTTCATCGACTGAATAAACAGATCGTGCTCCGGATACAGCCCTTCCGGCGTCATCGGCGACTTGAAGAAAAAACTCAGCCACTCCTGAATCCCGATTCCGCGCAGATCCTCGCTCCGCTTCGCCAAGTCCATCAGCAGCACCAGATCCAGCGCAATCGGCGCCGCCAGAATGGAATCGCGGCATAGAAAATCCACTTTGATCTGCATTGGATAGCCCAGCCATCCGAAGATGTCGATGTTGTCCCAACCCTCTTTATTGTCACCGCGAGGAGGATAATAGTTAATGCGAACCTTGTGGTAAATGTTGGCATACAGATCGGGATATAAATTCGGCTGCAAAATGTAGTCCAGCACCCCCAGCTTCGACTCTTCCTTGGTTTTGAAAGACTCCGGATCGTCCAGCACTTCGCCATCGCGGTTGCCCAGAATGTTCGTCGAATACCAGCCGCTCACGCCCAGCATGCGCGCCTTGAACGCTGGCGCCAGAACAGTCTTCATCAATGTCTGACCGGTCTTGAAATCCTTCCCGCAGATCGGCGCATTGTTCTTCTTCGATAGCTCCAGCATCACCGGCAGATCGACGGTCAGATTCGGCGCTCCGTTGATGAACGGAACACCTTCCGACAGCGCGGCATACGCATACATCTGCGATGGCGCAATGTTGATGTCGCTCTCTTCCAGTCCCTTTTCAAACGCGGCCACCGATGCATGAACCGCCGACGGCTCCAGAAAGATTTCCGTCGAACCGCACCAGATGACTACCTGGCGGTCCGTCTTCTTCTTGAATTCCCGAATATCGGCCCGCAGTTGCTCGGCCAGGTCGCGCTTGTTCTTTCCCTGCTTGACATTGGTCCCCTGCAGCCGCTTCACATAGTACTGGTCGAACACCGCGGGCATCGGCTGAATCGATTCCAGAAACGGGCGGATCGACTGCAGCAGGTCCTTGTCCAGCACCTTGGCCGTGCTGGCGGCTTCATACATGTTGCTCGGGAAAATGTCCCAGCCGGTGAAAGCAAGATCGTTCAGGTCCGCCAGCGAAACAAAATCCTTCATCAGCGGCGTACGGCCCTCGGTGCGCTTTCCCAGCCGAACCGTCCCCATCTGCGTCACGGAGCCAATCGGCTTTGCCAATCCTCTGCGAACTGCCTCCACGCCCGCCACCAGGGTGGTCGCAACCGCCCCCATGCCGACCACCATGATGCCCAAATTACCCTTCGCGGGCTCTATCTTTGCTGCTCCAGCGGAGTTTTTCTCGCTGGCTTTTGGAGTTGCCATGCTGTGTCGAACCACCCTTCAGAATTGATTTCCATTGGTCAGGAAGACCCTGTTAAGTCTATCAGCGCACAGCACCTTGGTAAACGCCGCGTCAAATCTGGACGCGAACCGGCCAGAAACCAGCCAAAGCCGTGCCAGCAATGGATTGAATATAGTAGACACAAGAACGGAAGGCAGAAAACCTGCATCTCTTTAAGTGAGCACAATGAGGAGACATTCTTTGGAGGGCATAAAAAGTTGTGGGGTGGGGAACCCGCCACGGCGTCCTGGTCGAAGTCACCGCGCAGGGCGCACCGCAGGCTGCCGGCAAAACCCAGCAGCCGAAGTGGCTTTGTTGACTCCGCACTGCCGCAACGCAAGACCGACCGCGCTCACCGCCTCGAAACCTCCGTTGCGCACGAAAGCAAAGCGTGTGGCATGCCCGTCGCGATCCAACGCCTTGCCGACAACGACCTCAAAGTTTCGTTCCGGCCGCTGCTGTCGATTTCTGACGTACCCACCATCGAAGCCGACTAGCAATTCTTTGCAGGGCCCGTTCGAAGTAGCAGCAGCGAGGACTTCCGCCGACTTCTGAAGCCGCCTGCCCACCTTCATCGTCCGGTTGCGCACGGTGCTGGCAGTCGCCTGCGCAGACAAAGGGAGAAGCTCGCCGAGGAAATCAGCGACCTTTCGAAACGGCATCAGAGCAGCCATCTTGGCCGTAATATACCGCAACTCGGGCGTGATGGGACTCTTGTTCGTGACCAACGTTGAGAAGCTGTGCGCTTGCGATCCAGAGCAAGGGCATTCTCTCAGTCGCCGGATACGCATGCCAACGTTACCGTATACAGAACGAAGAGTGGACTGGGAACAGCCCTTCGTGCGAAGCGCATTGCCGCATTGCGGGCAGGGCTTGATGCTGGCAACATGTTGTTCAACCTGCGCGGTCACAATTTGCTTCTGCAGACTTGCAAGCAGTGCTTTGCCCTCAGTTATCGTCAATCCCGCGGTAGCCGGAGAGATTTTCTCCGCCCTCTCGATCATCCCCACGTCGTGTTCGACGGGGCTGCCTGGGGCCGCCTCAAATACCAGCTTGATTATCCATTTCATCCTCAGAGATTAACCCAGCCCACAACTTTGCACACTCTCGCCTTTCAAATGCTCGGGCGCAAGCCCTGCTTCCCTGCCCCGACTGCCTGCTACTCCTGGGATTGGATTTTCCCCTCCCTCCAAAAGCGCTATGCTCAGGACCTTTTACGGCGCGTTGCCAACTGGCCTCTCACAGTGCGACTGCCTGTATCGATCGCCGCTGGCACTGCAAAGTGCGGTGGGTACATAGTCCCATAGTCAACTCCCAGGCTCCCATCGTTAATGGAACATATTCCCATAGTCATATTGCTCCGGGCCGAAATAGTCATACTCAAGCGGCGTACCTGACATGCTGATGGAGGAAGCAGTGCTGCACCCGTTGCGGCTGCTTCTGGATACTGCGGAGCGAAGAGGATGCGGTCCTTGTCAGC
>JAJYSV010000007.1 GCA_021793405.1 Acidobacteriota bacterium | reverse complement strand
CTTCGCGCACGACCGCCGCATTCGGCACAGTGAGTTTGCGGTCGGCATGGCCGATGAAGGTCATGTTGGCCAGCTCATCCGGCTTGAGCAGACCCGTAGGATTGGGAACATCCATGCGGACCGCAACCGTGCGGGTTGAGGGATCCACGATGGGGGAGACAAATGAAAGCTGCCCCTCGATCCTGTGTAGCGGCAGGGCGGGGATGCGGACTTCGACCTCCATGCCTTTTTGCAGATGGCCGGCATCTTCTTCCGGCACGTTGGCCACCACCCAGACGCTTGACAGGTCTGCGATGGTGAACGCAGGATCGGACGGCTGCACCACTTGTCCGATCGTGATTTCTCGCGTCAGAACAGTACCACTCTTCGGCGCGTCAATGGGGTAATCCGCGCTGAGCTTACGGGTGGTCTCCAGGTTCCGGATCTGCGCTTCCGTCATGCCAAGGCCAAGGAGCTGAGTGCGGTAGGACGCGGCCTCGGTGCTGGCCTGCAGCAATTCCGCCCGGCGGCGCTCGAGCTCCGCGCGACCAATCACGTCCGCCTTCACAAGTTGCTCGGCCCGCTGCTCGGCAGCCGCGGCCAGGCCCTGCTGCGAATATGCCTTGATGAGTGCGACCTGCGTGTCCGATAGGTCTGTGCTGTGCAGCATGGCCAGAACGGTTCCGGATTTCACATACTCACCTTCGAACACCAGCAGCTTGAGTATGCGTCCGGCGACCGGAGAGCCCACGCGCGCAATGCGTCTGGCATCGGTCTCAATATGCGCGGACACGCGCAATGTGCCCGTCACGTTTGTGATTTCTGGCTCACCGAATTTCAGATTCCGTGCAAGAGCGGGTGTAATGGATATCTCATTGGGATTGCTTGTCTCCGTCACCGTGACGGCCGCGTTCTGTTTCGCATTGCAACCCTGCGTTGCCACCATCAGTGGAGCGAGAAGCAGAGCGAGTAGCCCGGGACGTCGAACCAACCGACCGCGCCGTGGAAGCCTCGTAGAAAATCCTATGTCAATCATCAGGGCCTCGCTCCAGGCGACATCGCGCCAAGTTCTTCCAGGTCGACCAGCGCCGACTGGCGCGCGAATTGCGCATCCAGCAGGTCACCGCGCACAGTTTGAAGTACCCGCTGCGCATCCAGCACCTCGACAATGCCGCGCTCACCAAAGCGATAAGCGGCTTTGGCGGCATCCACGGCGCTTTCGGCGGCACGGAGTGAGCCGGACTCAAGCGAAGTGACCTGCTGGTCTGCCAGTTGATATTGCTCGTACGCCCGCTCCAGCGCGGAGATCAGTTCCAGTCGCCTTTGATCGAGCACCGCAGTCGATTCAGAAATGGCGGCCTTGGCTTCTCCGATCTGGCTGCGGCGACGGTCCCATAGAGGAATTGGCACGGTCACCCCCGCACGCCAGAAACGCAGGTCAGGCTGGTTCTCGTATTCCACGTAAGCGGTGGGCCGGGGAATGCGCAGCGCCCGCTCAAGATCGAGGGTGGCCTGGGACCGCTGAATGTCAGCCTGCGATTGAGCCACAACAGGATGCGCGCGCAACACGTCTTCCCGCATTTGCTCCAATGGGGAAAGCGTGATGCTGGGAGAAAAATCGCCCTTCGGATCCAGATTCGCGTCTGCCGGGGCAGCGATGGCCACGCGCAACAATGCAATCGCATTGGCATATTCCAGCCGGGCGCTTCGCACCATAAACTGCGCGCGTGCCATCTCCGCTTCGGCGCGGGTCAATTCCAATCTTCCCTTTTCACCGATCCGCACCTCGACCTCGACGCGCCGTCGCAAGTCCTGCACCAGCTGCAGGTTTTCCTGCGCGTGCGCGATCTCCTCGCGTCGACGCAGGGCACTGTAGAAGGCGCGCTTCGCGTCCGCAACAACTGAAAACATGACAGCCTGCTGGTAGGCCCGGCTGCTCGCGACCTGAAACCGTGCGGCACTCTGGCGTGCTCGACGTTCAGATGGAATTTCGATGGTCTGATACGCAGCATAATGTTGCAGCAGCCCAGGTATGCCCGGGATGGAAACGGCCCTGGCATACTGCTCGCCTTCAAAAACCTCCAGACTAGGATTGCTGTACGCGTGCGCTGTCTGCGCCGCCGCGGTGGTGCGTTGGGAGATCGCGGAAGCCTCTCGCAACCTGGGGCTGTTCCGCTCAGCCATTGCAATGGCGTCCGACAGTGAAAGTACAACCGGCGCGCTTTGAGACAGGGGCAACTCGACGGCGGTGCCTGTTGCGGCCTGGGGCACGGGCGCCATCGGAAGTTTCGCCCCTTGGGTTGCGGACTGCACGGAATCAGGTACAGGCGCGGACCGCTGCGGCACTGACTGCCCTCCGAGAATCATTTGGGCCGGTAAGAACAACGATAGTAAGACAATCTTGCAGTAGCTCACCCCTACCCAAAAGCAATTCGGCGGCCAAAATTATGCGGGCCAAGTCTGGCTATTTGTTCCATATGCCGATCGCGACTGTCCCAAATGGGACACCGAGTGTTCCGAATGGGTCAGTGTCGACAGATTTTTGCCGAAACATCGTTCGACGGACCCGAAATTCGAACGCGGCGGCTTGGCGATTGAATTGCATCTAGGTTCGTGATGCAAGCAAGTCCCACGTCCGTTCCGTTCCAGGTCTCCAGTTGGCTGGACAGTCATTCTCCGCCATCGTGGGAAAATGAGAGCATGTCCTTCATCCCATCCAGCTTGCAATCGTCGAAGGCGAAGGCAGTACTGATCGCAGCGCTGGTAGTAATACTTGCAGTCTCTGCCTGGATGGCGCCCCAGCACGACGTCGTGTTGAATAATGTTTTGCACCACCTGAATATTCTTCCCTTTATGTTGGCTGGACTGTTCTTCGGCTGGAAAGGTGCGCTCAAGACGGTTCTGCTCGCCACCCTGTTGCAGGCCCCATCGATTCACCGGCATTGGTATCGAGAATCGCTGGATGCACAAGATGAACTCGTGGAACTCAGTACCTTTGGCGCCGCCGGTGTCATTGCTGGATTGCTCGCGGACCGCGAGCGCACGCAGCGGAATCGTGTGGAACTGACCAAGCTCGAACTGGAGCATGTTTACACCGAGCTGCGGCAGAACATTGACCAGCTCAAGAAGACCGAGCGTCTTACCGCTGCGGGACAATTGTCTGCGAGTCTTGCCCATGAGATACGCAATCCATTGGCAAGCATCAGTGGCGCAGCCGGCATTCTGTCGCGCGGACAGGCATCTGCCGAGGACCGCGCCGAATGCCTGGAGATCCTGACCCGGGAGTCGCAGCGGCTGAACAAGCTGCTCAGCAATTTTCTCGACTTCGCCCGTCCACGGTTGCCTCGCTTGCAGAAGACAGATCCGCTCGAAATGGTCCACTCTGTAACCGCGCTGGCGCAACATGCCGCAAGCCGCCAGGGGGTGAAACTGGAGGTTGAGTCAGGACTATCAGGGGGCGAGGTGGAGTGCGACCCGGAACAGATCAAGCAACTGCTCCTCAATCTGATTCTGAATGCCATCCAGGCGACGGATGGGGAAGGGACAGTCGTGATCCGCCCGTTCTTTGCAGATGGCTGCCTGTGTGTGGAGGTCAGCGACCGTGGGAAGGGAATCGCCCCGGAAGACAGGGAACACATTTTCGATCCCTTCTTCACCACCAAGGAAAACGGCACTGGCCTGGGTCTGGCCATCGCATCGAATATCGCCGCCCAGCACGGCGGCGCGCTCTTCTGCAGACCAAACTCTGGCCAGGGCACCGTCTTTCGGATGGAACTGCCCTGGCAACGGACGAAATCGGTGCCTTCATGAAGCGGAATCATATCCTCGTTGTGGACGATGACAGCAGCCTTCGCCGAGTGATGAAGATGCAGCTCGAGGAGGCGGGTTATCAAGTATCCCTGGCATCTGACGGGGGCGCCGCATGGATGATGCTGAAAGACATGGAGCCGCAGCTCATCATCACCGACCTGCGCATGCCCACCACAGGCCTGGAGCTTTTAGACCGCATCGGCAAAGCGGGAATGCAGACCACGGTCATCGTTGTCACTGCGTTCGGGACCATTGAGACCGCGGTCGAAGCCATGAGGATGGGCGCGTACGACTATGTGACAAAGCCTCTCGATTTCGAGGCCCTGGTGCTGGTCGTGCATCGCGCCATGGAGCGGCAGAACCTGATCGAAGAGGTGCACTCGCTCCGCTCGGCCCTGGACCAGCGATACGGCTTCAAGGGGATTGTTGGACAGTCGAAAGGGCTGCTGCGCGTGCTCGATCAGGCTGCGCGAGTCGCACAGCGCGATGCCACGGTTCTCATCCTGGGCGAGACGGGTACCGGGAAAGAACTGGTCGCGCGGGCCATCCATCAGAGCAGCCGTCGAAGCAGCGGACCGTTCATCGCCATTAATTGCGGTGCGATTCCCGCGGACCTGGTTGAGTCGGAGCTCTTCGGATATATGCGCGGCGCTTTCACGGGTGCAGTGACGAATAAGGCTGGACGGATCGAGTCGGCGGACGGAGGCACACTATTTCTGGACGAGATCGGAGAACTCCCCCTGGAAGCGCAGGTCAAGCTATTGCGAGTGCTACAGGAGGGCGAGCTTACCAAACTCGGCGCGAGTACCTCCACCAAAGTCGATGTCCGCGTCATTGCGGCGACGCACCGCAATTTGACGGCGATGATTGAAGACGGCACCTTTCGCGAGGACCTGTATTATCGGCTGGCAGTTGTCCCCTTGACGCTCCCTCCGTTGCGGGAACGAAGAGAAGACATCCCGGAACTCATCGATGTTTTGTTTCAACGGGCAAAGGAACGGCATGACCTGCTGGATGTGCGTCTATCGTCAGCGGTGCATCAGCGGCTGATTTCGTATCGTTGGCCGGGGAATGTTCGCCAACTTGAAAATGTGCTGGAGCGGATGTTAGTACTTTCGCCGAATGACCTCATTACGCTCGATGACCTGCCGGAGGAACTGCTGCCGTCCTCCTCAAACGTGACGGGGCTGTGGTCCGACCTGCCGGAGGGAGGGATCAGCCTGGAGGCGATTGAGCGCGAACTCATCGGACGCGCCTTAGAAAAGTTCGCAGGAAACCAGACTCAGGCGGCGCGTTACCTGGATATCAGCCGCCGCACCCTAATTTATCGAATGGAGAAACATGGCTTCGCTTCCGCCGATACAGCGGAGACATCCCCCTAGTCAAAGTGGAGTAACCGGCCGATGCGGTCCTCAAGAGTTTGGACAGCTTCGACTTCTTTCATGGAACCGCCCACCGCGCATATCTCCAGCGTCGGCGTCCAAATGGCCGCAGAGCGAATCGCACATCGCGCAGCAGATTTTCGAGAAACGGAATCGCGCTGCGTTCGCGGTACGCCTACTTGGTCTGTTCAACTCCGCCCAGCTTCAGAATGGCGTCGCGGCGCATCTCTTCCGGAGTCATGCCGGAGCGGAGGTTGTCCTCGATATGCATCTGGAGATGGCTCTCCATTTGCTGTTCGCTGCAAACGGAAAATCGCTCGAGGCGAGATGCGCGTTTGTTGGGATCTACCGCCGGGGAATTTCCGGACACGCGTTTACAATCGTCCTATGCACGACGTGGTGGTCTATTCGCGCAAGGGATGTCATCTCTGCGACATCGTCAAGGAGACGCTTACGCAAATCCAGGGCGATGCCGAGTTCCAATGGCGCGAGGTGGACATCGATGTCGACCCCCAGTTGCGGCAAAAATACAACGATGAGGTGCCCATAGTTTTCATCGACGGACGCAAGGCGTTCAAGTACCGCATGGACGGCCGTCAGTTTCTGAGGGCGTTGGCATCTGTTCGGACTTCGTGATCGAACTGTGCTCCGAGTCCGATAATCTTCAGGATCTCGAAGACAAGGAAAGTTAAATATTTAAGTCCAATGCATGAACGCATCCATGGAATCCATGCAGATGGGCTTTTAACACTCGATTGGCCAGCGAGCGTAAAATTATTACGCAGAAGCCATGACCATGCACGCGACAAGCGAAGTTTCTTCCGACAGCGTGGAGATTGGCGTCCATGATCGCGTCTTCGTCCTGACAGGGGCTGGTATCAGCGCGGAGAGCGGACTCAAGACCTTCCGCGACAGCAACGGTCTGTGGGCCGGGCATCGGGTGGAGACGGTCGCCACCCCCGAAGGTTGGGATGCAAATCCCGAACTCGTTTGGCGGTTCTACTCTCAGCGTAGAAGGGAAACAGAGGCCAGCCTGCCCAACCCCGCCCACCGCGCTCTGGCGGAATTGGAAGAAAAAATCGACGGCCGCCTGTTTCTCTGTACCCAGAACGTGGATGATTTGCATGAGCGCAGCGGCTCGCGCAACATGGTCCACATGCACGGAGAGCTTTTCAAGTCCCGCTGCGAGGCGGACTGCGGCGCTTCCATCATCGAGGACCGTAACAGTTACAATTCCCTGACAGAAATTCCCCGCTGCGTGTGCGGCGCACGTCTGCGTCCGCACATTGTATGGTTTGGAGAGGTCCCGCTGGAGATGCCACGCATCCAGCAGGAGATTGACCGCTGCTCCATCCTGCTGGTGGTGGGGACTTCCGGCGTGGTGCATCCCGCGGCAAGCTTTGTTCAATGGGCCAGTATGCGCGCAACTCCCGCCCGCGCATACTATATCGGACCAGAAGCACCTCTGAATGCAAAGGCATTCACGCGCATCCTCATGGGCAACTCAGGCGAGAAATTGCCCGGCCTATTCAATGTTCTGTGAACGCATTCTCGCCCCCTTGCCAATAGGCCCGTTCTTGCTCCCGCGTTCGATGGTTACAATGGAAGCGGCCCGATGCCATCGAATCTTTCGGCCGTTTTCAGTGCCGGAGGTAGCGCTGATATGTAGAGCTGATTTGGTCCAAGCGCCCGGCCGATTGGGATTGCCTCGCCATCGGGAACTACCTGCTCTTCAACTGCCTTGTACCCTGCGTGGACCAGAACGTCAAAGTGGCGGGATTGACCTGCATTTGGCTGCCGCGAAGGAATAGTCCACGATGGCGGGTCCCGCCGAAGCACGACTGATGATCTCCAAGCGCTGGCTGGTCGCCATTGCCGTGATGTCCAGCGCCGTCATGGAAGTGCTGGACACCTCGGTGGTGAATGTCAGTTTGCCGCACATTGCGGGGAGTCTCTCGTCGACGGTCGATGAAGCCACCTGGGTCCTCACTTCCTATATTGTTGCCAATGCGATCATCCTGCCGATCACCGGCTGGCTTTCAAACTATTTTGGGCGCAAACGATTGCTGATGACCGTCGTGACCGGATTCACCCTGTCCAGTGTTCTGTGCGGCATGGCCCCCAGTCTTCCATTTCTTATTTTTTTCAGGGTGCTGCAGGGTTCCACCGGCGGCGGCTTGCAACCGCTTTCCCAATCCGTGCTGTTGGAGGAATTTCCAGGACCGGAACGGGGCAAAGCCATGTCATTTTGGGGCCTGGGCATTGTGGCGGCCCCGGTGCTGGGGCCGACACTAGGTGGCTGGATCACGCAGAACTATTCCTGGCGCTGGGTCTTCTATATCAACGTACCCATTGGGATCATCAGCTTGATTTTGATCTATTTATATGTGTTTGACCCTCCGTATATCAAGCGCGGATCGATGCGGTTCGATACGTGGGGCATGGGAATGCTGGCGATCGGCATGGGGGCCCTGCAAATCATGCTCGATAAAGGGCAGGAGGACGATTGGTTCGGTTCTCGTTTTATCACCACGCTTGCCGTTACCGCTTCCGTCATGCTGACGGCGTTTATCATTCGCGAATTGCGGACACCTCAGCCGCTGGTTAAGTTGTCGTTATTCAAGTACCGAACATTCGCGGCCGGCATCGCGATCGTGACGGTGCTCGGGTTCGTGCTGTATGGCAGCCTGGTGTCGCTACCTCTGTTCATGCAGGAATTGCTTGGCTGGAATGCTGAAACAGCCGGGATCTGGACCAGTCCGCGCGGGATTGCCACCGCCGCCTGTATGCCGTTCGTCGGCTATCTGCTGGGGAAACGCTGGGACGCCCGCTGGATGCTGGTTTTCGGGTGCATCATCGGCAGCATGGCGTTCTTCGGCTATGCCAGCATGGATCTCAATTCGGGGACATGGGACATTCTTGGGCATCAGATCAATCAGGGGATTGGCCAGACGTTCCTGTTCGTGCCTTTGACTATTTTGGTCATGGATCCCATTCCAAAGGAAGAAACCCCCTACGCGACCAGCCTGTACAGCGTGATGCGCAACATCGGATCCAGCATGGGAATTTCCTTTGTGACGACCTTGCTGGCGCGCCGGTCGCAGTTCCATCAGGCCCGTCTTGCCGGCAATATGGCGACCTCCAATCTGCAACTGCTGCAAGCACAAAACCAAGCCAATGCGGTGTTCGCACTGCACGGCATCAACCCGGCGGACTCCTCGCGGCAGGCCCTTGGATTTCTCTATGGCACGCTACAGCAGCAGGCCTCGTTGCTCAGCTACATGGACGTGTTTTACGTGATGGGATGGCTGTTCTTATTGACTGCCCTTCTGGTGCTGCTGATGCGAAAGCCGAAGCGGCAACCCAGCCCCTCCCTGGAAGCGCATTAGACGCCGGTCACGCCAAAGCCGATGACAAAAGTGTGGTAGGCGGAAGGACAGGCGTCTCCTGATACTTGTCAGGCCCGTGTCCAGTTGCAATGTTCGACAATGGTCTTGGGTTCGTAGGTCTTGCCCCCGGCCAGACGTTTTTGTTCGCGACGGCTGGTCCAGAGGGCCACCGGCCCGACGACCCAGGTGAGTGCGCGGGTGAGGATGCCGAATTCGGATTCAACGTCCTTTCGCAATGCGCGGACCTGTTCGCTTACCGCCGCATTGCTGCTGTGGAGCTGTCTTTCCATCGCCCACAACAGACCGCTGTAAGCAGTCCGGATGGAGCGGACCTCCCATTCGAACCGCTTGCGAATTCGCGGATCAGCATCGTTTTTGTAGCGCTTCCAGCCCTGCATTGTGGTCCGGCAAATGCGGTACAGGCTGGGACCGTTTCGTTGGAAGTCGCGCAGAAAAGCCATGTTCAGAAAACGGTTCGAGTCGTCGGGCGAAATCGCGGCGTGCTGGAAGTTGAACTTGTGTTGTCCGTGAATGTCGGCCAGGTTCACATCCAGCAGCAGCTTCTTTTCCTCCATTTCTTTATAGAGCGGGGTGCCCGGCACCGGCGTATAGAGCATGAACTGGTGAAAGTCGGTCTCATGTGCGACGGCATGCTCAATCTCTTGCTCGATGTTGGCGGGCGTATGGTGCTCCAAGCCGATAATGGTGGAACCCAGCAGCTTGATTCCGTGCTGGCGTAGTTCATGGGTGAGCGCGCGCGTGTCCTGGCCTTGCAGCTTAGCATATCCGGAATGCGGCGATTCCAGCCCCATCCATATCCAGGAGATCCCCAGTTCGACCAATTCCTTCATGGTGTACTTGCCGATGGCATTGGCCGACGAAAACACGTACATCGCCCAGGCCTTGCCTTTGGCTTTCATCAGATCGAGCAATTCCATGGCGCGTTTGCGGTGGAGCAGAAAATTCTCGTCCATCATAAAGAACGATTGCACTTTCATCGACCGCTCCATCTCGCACATCACATCGAAGAGTTCTTTGCCGGTGTTGTAAAAGTTGAGGAACTTGCCTTTGCCGCCGAAGAAGGCCGAGGTCGTACAGAAGTTGCAGCCCAGCGGACAACCCACCGACGGGATAATGGTGGCTGCAGTGCTGGAAGCCGAATCGGGCACTTTGATGCCCATGGTGCGCATATCGAAACCCGAGACGATGTGCGGATGGCGGATGGGCGCGCTGCTGTCCTGACCCAGGAAGCGGCGCATCCAGGCGATACCGTCGCCACGTACGATATGGTCGGCGTCGATCCTTTCTTCGATGTCCGGGACCGAGGCAACGTGGCCGCCGACCACGATCACGGAGCCTGGCGAGATCGCTCGCACCATGCGGCACATCTCCGCCACCTTGCCCACGTTCACGATGATCGAGGAGATGCCGACGATGTCATAGCGATGGTCCCTCAGCTCCTGGGCAAACCTCTCTTGGGTGGGAAAATCGAGGACCGCGCAAGGAGCCGGGATGTTTTTCTGGATCATCATGATGCCCCACGAGCGGTGGAACATCCGCAAGGAGAAGGAGCCTTGCATCCGCGTCACCTGGTTGTGATACAGCTCCATGGGATTGATACTGCGGCTGCCGAATTCATCATCCTGCGCATATGGCCCGAAGACGGACGTGAGAAGTACGCGCGCCTGCGCGCCTTTGGGGTGAATGGTCATTGTTTCTGTGTGCTCTACGTTCATGGTCCACCTTCGGGGGTAAGATTGCCGGCGGGCATTCGCGGTGGACCGGGAGGGCCGTTTGTGCGGAGATGAGACGGCGAGCGTAGTCGGACCGTGTAGATACGCCTGAATGTCATTCTCCCGCCCTAAGACCCGATACACAATGCGCATACAAAAAAATTACAAAGCGAATAGCCGCCTGGATGCCTGCTTCGCATGGACATCTCAGGCTAAATAAGACCTGATTTTTTACTGGCGTATTGCTTGAGCCATAAGAAAATCATTTGAGCGCGACATGTTCCTGCCCAGTCTGAAAAGTGCGGGCAAGCTTTTGGGGCAGGCTCTGAATCACTCGTGAGGGATAGATTCCCAGTCGGAGAAATCAGGGCTCTTCCTCACATTTGGTGCAAGATGGCCTTGTTGTTACTCTGACAGGATGGTCATATCTAACAGGGGTAACATTACGGGTCGATTCAAGTAGCGAATCCGTTGATCAAAGCCTGTGGCGAATAGATATCCACTCCGCTGCGTCTTGTCCAGAGCAGGACCTCGTTTCTCAAAAGGTAAAAGCTTGTGATCATCAATTTCTCCCGACGCGCGCACGATCATAATTGGGAGCTCGACCCGATTACGCGGTCTCTGCTCGATACAGATTTCTACAAATTGCTGATGCTGCAGTTCATCTGGAAGCATTTCCCAAAAACGAAGGCCTCCTTTTCCCTCATCAATCGCTCCGTGCAGGTGCGTCTAGGTGACCAAATCGGCGCCGATCAGCTTCGTGAGCAACTAGAGCAGACGAAACGCTTGCGCTTCCGAAAGTCCGAGTTGATCTGGCTCGCCGGCAATACCTTCTATGGACGCCGGGGAATTTTCGAGCCGGCCTTTCTGGAGTGGCTGGATCGAGATTTCAGGCTTTCCGATTTTGATTTGTCTGTCCAAGATGGACAATTCTCGCTCACCTTTCACGGTCTCTGGACAGAAACGACGATGTGGGAGATCTATGCGCTTGCGGTCATCAGCGAGCTGAAGACACGCGCTGAGCTGAAGCGCCTCAGCGAGTTCGAACTCGACATTCTGTATGCCAGGGCCAAGACCAGGCTCTGGGGAAAGATGGAGGCGCTGCGCGGTGTCCCCGATTTGAAGATCAGCGACTTCGGAACGCGGCGGCGGCACAGTTTCCTATGGCAGGAATATGTGGTCAACGCCATGAGGGCTACGTTGGTCGGCAGTTTTTCCGGCACTTCAAATACCTATCTGGCATACAAACACGATCTGGAAGCCATGGGCACCAACGCGCATGAGCTGCCCATGGCTTTGGCGGCCATGGCCAAGAACGACCAGGAACTGAAAGCATCGCAATACCGGTTGCTGGAGCTATGGCAGCAGACCTATCAGGGTGAGTTGCTGATCCTGCTTCCCGACACCTTTGGCTCAACTCAATTTCTACGCGATGCGCCCGACTGGGTGGCGGACTGGACGGGCCAGCGGATGGACAGCAAAGATCCTTACGTCGCGGGCGATGAATACATCGCATGGCTGAAGCAGCGAGGACGCGATCCGCGGGAGAAATTGCTCATCGCTTCTGATGCGCTGGATGTGGACCGGATCCTAGGATTGCATGCCTATTTTGCCGGGACGCTCCGCAATGGTGCCTCCCCTAGCGATTTCCACCAGGCGAGCGATTTTCTCGATGGACAGAAATGGGTCCCAGAACGCCGCATACGCTTCAGCGCCGGATGGGGCACGTTGCTGACGAACGATTTTCGCAACTGTAACCCTCGGGATGGCGACGGCTTCGATCCCGTCGGCCTGGTTTGCAAACTCAATGATGCCGATGGTAGACCGGCGGTGAAGCTCTCTGACAATTTTCAAAAAGCACTTGGTGAGCCGGAAGAAGTGCAGCGCTACCAGCGCGTCTTTGGGATAGCAGGCATCACCGACGCGCCTGTCGAGACGTAACGGCTTCGGCAAGCTGGCGACTTACGCAGGATCGGCGAAGGCCGAATTCCTTCATCCTTCAGACGATCAGACGATGTGTCGTTTTATGGGGGAAGGGGAGTGAAACCGGCGCCATTTACAATGGCCTGGAGGGCAAGGAATGCTCGCCAGCTTTTCGGTGGTTCCCATGGGTGTCGGTGAGGGTGTGAAGGAAATCATCGCCGAGGTTCTGTCCATCGTCGACAGCTCTGGCCTGCCCTATCAACTCGGCCCCATGCACACGGTCATTGAGGGCGAACCCGAGCAGGTGCTCAATGTGATCCTGCGCTGCCATCGCCGCGTGCTCGAACTGGCTCCCCGCGCACTCACGAACATCACATTGGACGACCGCAAAGGGGCTACTGGCCGGCTTCGGGGTAAGGTCCGCGATGTTGAACAAATTCTCGGCAAGTCGCTTTCCCGCTCCTGAAGCTGCCTCCCCCCGTGTTTCCGCACCGAACACAATGATTCTTTTTTCTCGAGCTACGATCAGTAAACCGGCTGAAGATTCCCCCCGTGTCACCGGGTGAGGACGTCTGTTGTTCCGACTGTCGATCCATCCCGGAGTTTGCACACCGCGCATGGTTGCTTTTCTTCCATCATGATTCTCCGCATGGAATCGTTTCACGTGCATTGCTCAAGGGTTGACGGTTCTGGCGGTCAATGGTCGCAGATGTTTTTTCCAAGCGTTAAGGCCCCCGCCAAATAGTCTGCCACGAGTTTCTCCGGAGTTTCGGCCGGCGCTCCGATGATCACCTCGATGCCCTGTTCGGTGAACAGCCCGTGCGCGCGCTGCCCCATGCCACCGGCGATGATCATGTTGGTGCCGCGCTCGGCCAGCCACGGCGGCAGAAGGCCGGGTTGATGGGGCGGAGCTTCGATGTCTTCGCGCTTGAGTATCTGCTTCGCAGAGGCGTCCACATCGATCAGAGCGAAGCGTTCGCAGTGGCCAAAATGCATGGCAAGTTTTCCTTCCGCAAGCGGTATGGCAATTCTCATCGTAATGTTCTCCTGTTGTACCATCGTTCATCGTGAATGTTTGATATCGCCATAACTGCGGCGCATCTCAGTGGGGCGATCCCTCGCGGTTGTAGCTTTCAGCTAGTGATGCCCTTCGACATCGGCGGATTGTGCGCGCTGCAGTTGGCCATTGTTCAACTGCTCGACGGCATCGGCGGCAGTTCCGGTCGCTCCGGTGTAGACGACGACATTCCCTGCTTGCAGAGTTGCAAAGGCTTTGGGGCCGACGTGCCCTGTGATCAGGGACTGGACTCCCAGTTCGACGATCGTCTTGCCCGCTTGTATGCCCGCACCTTGGGTTGCACTTAGATTGACGGCATTCTGAATGGCCGTAACCGCATGCGTTTCCGTATCGATAACTACAAAGAACTTTGCTCTTCCGAAGCGCGGATCGACGGGCGACTGCAGACTGTCCCCTTCAGATGTAACAACCAGTTTCATAGGAATCCTCTACACGTATCGATAGCACGTTATGTGCCAACGCAACTTTAGAGCAGAGAATTCCTTCTGTCGTTTGAGGAATGAGTGATTTAGATGTTGTGGCTGGGCATGCTCAGAAATGCGGAATCATGCGAAATGCACGACTATCGCTTCGTGCCGCGGCCGTCCTGGGCTGACTTGGGCAGCCCTAGAGCGTTGAGCTTGCGGTAAAGTGTGCTCGGATTGATTCCCAGCTGGCGAGCCGTGCGTTGACGATTGCCTTGGTTGCGTTCGAGTGCCGATTGAATCAGGTGTTCTTGCGCCGAGCGTAGACTCGTCGCGGCATTTAGGAGCGTCGACGTTGTCGTCGGCGGGCGAAGCTCGATGGGCAAGTGCTGTGGCTCGATCAACTCACCGCGGCATAGCACGAACGCCTGTTCAATGATGTTCTCTAACTCCCGCACGTTGCCGGGATAGTCGTGATCCATCAGGCGATCGAGCACTTCCTGGGATACGCCGGCGATGTTCTTTTCTTGAAGATGATTGAATCTGGCAACGAGATGGTCAATCAGTAAAGGGATGTCTTCGCGCCGCTCTAGCAGCGAGGGGATTTTTAGGTAGATCACTCGAATTCGGTAGAAAAGATCTTCGCGGAACTTGCCCTGTCGAACCAGTTGGGCCAGGTCTTTGTTGGTAGCCGCCACCACCCGGACATTCACTTTCGTCGACTCGGTTGCGCCGAGCGGCTCCACACACCGTTCCTGCAAAACGCGCAGCAAACGGACCTGCATGGCCGAGGAGACATCGCCGATTTCGTCCAGAAGGATCGTACCGCCGTCGGCCAGTGCAAAACGCCCCGGCTTATCCTTTCGCGCATCGGTAAACGCCCCGGCCTTATAGCCAAAAAGTTCCGATTCAAGCAGAGCGTCGGGCAGGGCAGCGCAGTTTACCGCGACAAAACGCTTCTTACCGCGGGGGGACAGGTTATGAATGGCGCGCGCAAACAGTTCTTTGCCGGTGCCGCTGTTCCCCTCGATCAAGACTGTGCTGTGGCTGGCGGCAATCTGTGGCACGATGTCGAACAGGCTCCGCATCGCCGGGCTTCGCCCGACAATATCTTCAAATGTGTACCTGGCTTCCAATTCTTTACGCAACTGTTCGACATGGCTGAGGTCCTGAAAGGTCTCTACGCCACCGATGACCGC
This sequence comes from Acidobacteriota bacterium, assembly GCA_021793405.1. Lineage (GTDB taxonomy): Bacteria > Acidobacteriota > Terriglobia > Terriglobales > Acidobacteriaceae > JAKAAZ01. The sequence continues at coordinate 105,211 of JAJYSV010000007.1, read as the reverse complement.
ACCATCCTGGTCGCGCAGTAAGGCCGTCGAAATGCGTATGGGGATTCGCCTGCCGCTCGCGTCGATGATATTGGCGGTTGCGCCCACCACCGGCTTGCCGCTCGAAAATGTGCGCCGTAATGCGCATGACCCTTCACAAATGCTCGCCCGGAAGACGTCACAACACTGTCGGCCCAGGGCGTCCTGCCTGCGCACACCGGTAATCCGCTCAGCAGCACGATTGAATGCCGAGATCCGCCAATCGTGATCGACGGTGAAAACCCCTTCATTGATCGAGTCAAGAATCGGATCGTTCATATGTTTGTTGCCCACATTCAGTGTAGGTCCTGGTATTGCAATATGCAAGATTAACGGTTGTTTGATGTTGCAATATGCATGACACTCAGATTCCAGTCACCCTCCAACTCCTCTTACTGAAACAAGATAGAGCTTTGGTGCGCTGAGTGCTTAAGACCTAAGTAATGAGGATCGCAATTCCACAGTGGCAAGGCCGCGTCTCTCCTGTATTCGATGTTGCAGGCAATCTGCTGTTGATCGACATCGAAGACGGCCGGGAGATCCGGCGCGAAGAGAGACGATTCCTCGGTACGAACCCGTTGGTTCGCGTGACGGAATTCCTGAGCTTCGGAGCCGGGATTCTCATCTGCGGTGCGATTTCCGCATCGTTGCAGACCAGATTGATTGCTGCCGGCGTGCAGGTGATCGGTTTCGCCTGCGGGACGGTGGACGACGTACTGGCGGCTTATCTGAACGGCACACTCGCACGTCGGGCATTTGCGATGCCGGGCTGCAAGAGGTGGCGCCGTGGAGAAGGAGAAAACATGATGTCAGGAGGTTTTGGAACAGGTGGCCGCGGAGCCGGTCGGCGTGCGCGAGTTAGAGGGCAAGGCGCAGGAGGCGCAGGAAGAATGGGCGGATCTTCAGCCACATGGGCCGGCGCATTTTGTATCTGCCCAAAGTGCGGGGAGAAGGTGACGCACGCGGCGGGAAAGCCTTGCTTGCAAATGCTGTGCCCCAAGTGTGGTGTGCCGATGGCTCGCTCTTAGTTATGGGTTGATTAGTTTGCAGTGAAAGGAGAAACGAATATGCCATACGGAGATAAGACAGGTCCACGGGGACAAGGCCCTATGACGGGACGAGGCGCCAGATTTTGCTCCGTCTCTACCGTGCCAGGAAGCATGAATCCGGGTTCGGGTCGTGGAATGGGCAGAGGAGGCTGTGGCGGCCGGGGCTGGAGGAATCTGTTCCATGCTACGGGCCCGCAATGTTGGCAGCGCGCGGCCGAGGCATCGGAGGCGGTACCCCCGGTTGTATTTACACCGACCGTCGATCAGCAGCAAATCACCGCCCTGAAAGACCAGACAGAGTCGCTACAGAAGACTCTTAACGAAATGCAAAAGAGAATTGAGGGACTGGAAGCAAAGCGAAAGCCGGAATAGGCATCCGAAGTGGGTGCATTGGCTGATCGGCACGACATCGCAGGCCACCGTGCCGACCGCCAAGTGATCGGAAAGGGGGTATGCAATGAATTACGTCTCGCTAGGCATATGTTTGTTGCTACTTGCAGGATACATGCTCTACATCGCGCGACGGTTCTGGATTTTCTTGGGCCGAGTCTGGAGCACATCTCGTAAGCCACCGTATTCTGTCGCGGGCCTGATGTGTGCCATTCCCGTCGATGCGGAAGCTCCCGATTGTGCGTTGCTTTGGGAGACACAACGGCCCGCACTCGAGATGCTCAGGGCATCTGGAAGCACCGGAGTTTCAAAAGCTCGCATGAGAAAGCTCTATCGCGAGTTTGCTCGCGTCTATCCAGAACTGTACGACGGCTCGACCTTTATGGATTGGATGGACGCATTGCAGAATGCAGCTGTAGCCGTCCACTGCCGCGCGGCAGACAGGATCGCAATCACAGAGACTGGCCGGTCCATCCTGGCAGATCTTGAACGAAAGCACGTGTTCCAAAATGCGCCGGCCTTTCCCGGGCGATCCTTGGCAAATAGTGCTGAATCCAGCGGCGCGAAACAAAAAGCGGAATACGACCAAGAAACGGAGGACTCAGATGAAAGTCACACAAAGCTCGCCAATCATCACGATGCTGCTGGTCGCTTGTTTGGCTGGTTCGGCACTCGCCCAAATGGGTAGCAGCGCACGACGATTGTATAACCCGAACACAGAAATCACTGTCAAAGGCACGGTAGAGAAGGTAACGGAGATCGGCCGCCAGGGCTGGACCGGTACCCATCTTACCCTACGAACGAATGAGCAGACGTACGACGTACATGTCGGTCCGTCAGCGTATGTTGCAAAGAGTGGATTCACGTTCTCAGCAGGAAATCAGATCGAAGTCACGGGCTCGAAGCTAAAGTTTGGCGGCGCAGACGCAATTGTGGCCCGAGAGATCAAAAAAGACGGCAAAGTTCTGACTCTGCGGGATCGGCAGGGAATTCCAAGGTGGTCCCGGGGACCGCGGCGAACAGGTTGACCGCGATTGTGGCGCGAGAACACAACATTGGGCGAGTCGCAGGCCAGACGATTGGAACGACAGAACATGTAAGGAAATCTCATGAAAATCGCTGTTGCCAGCGGCAAAGGTGGAACGGGTAAGACGATAATCGCGACCAACCTGGCCTGGCTCGCCGCGCAGAAAGGGCACAGTGTCGCTTATGTTGACTGCGACGTCGAAGAGCCGAATGGCCACCTTTTCCTCAAGCCGCATATCGAAGTGACACGCTCGATCGGGCAACTGCATCCGGTTGTTGACGACCAGAAGTGCATACACTGTGGCCTGTGCGGGGAAATCTGCCAGTACAGCGCCATTGTTTGTGTGGGCCAGAGAGTGTTGGTCTATCCGGAGCTTTGTCATGCCTGTGGTGGCTGCACGCTGGTTTGTCGCTCGGGCGCAATCAAGGAGGTTTTGCGTGAAACCGGCAAACTCGAAGCGGGCACGGCTGGTCCTATCCACTTCATTCATGGCGTGCTCAACATAGGCGAAGCAATGAGTACGCCGCTGATCCGGCAAGTTAAATCCGAACCCATGGGGGAAGAACTGCGGATCATTGATTGTCCGCCTGGCACATCGTGCCCGGTTATTGAAAGCGTGCGGGGCGCCGACAAGGTGCTTTTGGTTACAGAGCCGACTCCTTTCGGGTTGAACGATTTGACGCTTGCGGTCGAGATGGTAAAAGCGATGGAGTTGCCCTTAGCCGTGATTCTGAATCGCGCTGGTATCGGTGACCGGAAAGTGCAAGCATACTGTCGCGATGCAGACATCGAGATTCTAGCGGAGATTCCAGATGATCGCCGGGTAGCCGAGGCGTACTCCAAAGGCATACTCGCGTGTGAAGCCGTGCCGGAGTTTCGCCGACGCCTCGAAGAGTTGCTGTTCCGGCTGTGCGGTTCTGAAAAGACCGCATTCCCAAACGCAACGCTGGAGGCTGCTCGATGAATGAACTTCTCACAATTCGCACAGAGAAGACTCCTCGCGTGCAGCAGATTGCTGTCGTCAGTGGCAAGGGAGGGACAGGCAAGACTTCGCTGGTGGCCTGTTTTGCGGCTTTGTCGCACAGTTCCGTTCTGGCGGATTGCGATGTGGATGCTGCCGACCTGCACTTGCTCACGGAACCAGGCGTGATGCGGCGCGAACCATTTGCAGGCGGCAAGCGCGCACGGATCAAGGCGGACCAGTGTACGGCGTGCGGCAGATGCGCCGAGCTATGCCGGTTTGACGCCGTCCGCTTCGATGACGCAGGCGATGGCTTCAGCAACAAAACCTTTCGCGTTGATCCGATCGCGTGTGAGGGTTGCGGCGTATGCGCGTGGTATTGCTCTGAGGGCGCTATCGAGTTTCTACCTGCGGTGAATGGAGAATGGTTTATTTCCGAGACCCGTTTTGGTCCGATGGTCCACGCCAAACTCGGTATTGCCGAGGAGAACTCGGGCAAGCTTGTGAGCTTGGTGAGGGCAGAGGCCAGGCAACTTGCTGAAGACCGCGCCTTGAACCTCGTGCTCATTGACGGCTCGCCTGGCATCGGCTGCCCAGTCATTGCTTCAATCACCGGTGCCGATCTGATTCTGGTGGTTACCGAACCGACGCTCAGCGGGCTGCACGACCTGGAGCGCGTCACCGATCTGGCATTGCACTTTGGGATCCCGGCCATGGTGTGCATTAACAAGTGGGATTTGAATCCCAGGATGGCCGACGATATCGAAGCAAGGGCTCTCGATCGTGGTCTGGAGTTGGCCGGCAGGGTTCGCTACGACCGCGCCGTGACCGAGGCGCAGGTGCGGCGGAAAGCGGCCGTCGAGAACCTCCGGGCCGGAAGCGCGGTGGACATCCGGAACGTGTGGATGAAGGTACGAACTAGAGCGACGAAAGATGTCGAGAGGCTGGAAGCGCAGATGTCGAATATCACAGCAGCGAGGAGGGAAGGGAAATGACAACAGGAAGCATCCTTTCCGTGCGCGGCTTGAACATTCAATTCGGAAGTCGCAGTGTCATCCAGAACCTTAGTTTCGATGTGGATACGGGGGACAACGTGGCGATCATCGGACCTAACGGCGCGGGCAAAACCGTTCTACTGAAGGCGCTCCTTGGTTTGCTGCCCTACGAAGGCGAGATCCGCTGGTCGCCCGGTGCACGGCTCGGTTACGTTCCCCAGAAGGTAGCTGCCGACCGCCAAATGCCCATTCGTGTTCATGATCTGCTGGCTGCAAAGGCTCGCGTTCTGAAGTTGCACTCCAGAAGCATAGAAACCGTGGCTGCCGCGGTCGATTTAACGCCGGAGGTGTTGACCGCGAGCATCGGAACCATCTCCAGTGGACAGTTCCAGAAGGCTCTGATCGCATTTGCACTGCTGGGTGAACCCAATGTGCTGCTGTTCGATGAGCCTACCGCGAGTCTCGATGAACTTGCGGAGGAAAAGATCTACGACCTCGTGGAGAGATTGCAGCAGGAAAAGCATCTGACAGTGGTTTTGGTCTCACATGACCTCAGCATTGTGTATCGCGCTGCGAATAAGGTTTTGTGTTTGAGCAAAGATATGGTCTGCTTCGGCCCCCCGAGAGAAGTCTTGACCCCCGCAGCTCTCGAGGCCATGTATTCGGCACCGTCGAAGTACTACTTGCACCGGCGTGGCCTTGAGCCGATGCAATCAGACAAGGTGGCGGAACATGACTGACTCAGGAACCATCTATGGCGTCATCCTGGCGCTGCTGTTCGCCGTGGCCGCTGGTCTGGTTGGAAGCTTCGCGCTGATGAAGCGAATGATCCTTGCCGCCGACGTGATCTCTCATGTCGCGCTGCCGGGTCTCGGCTTGGCATTCCTGCTGCACTTCAATCCTCTGCTCGGAGGGGGAATCACGCTATTTCTCGGAACCCTGCTGATCTGGCAACTGCAGAAGAAGGCGAGCCTGTCGACCGAGGTCGCCATCGGTGTGGTGTTTGCAGGCTCCGTTGCGATTGGAGCGGTCCTGACACCCAAGGAGGATTTTGTTGAGGCGTTCTTCGGCAAATTCGAGCAGATATCGGGCTTCACCTTTTGGCTTGGCGCCCTCGCAATTGCACTGATTGTCTACTTTGTCCTGCGCTTCAAGAGTGCGCTGATCTTGAATTTGTTTTCTCCTGAATTGGCGGCAGCAACCGGCATCAAGCTGAATCGGCTGAATCTCTTGTTTCTGCTTGTTTTTAGCTTGACGGTGCTGATAGGGCTCCGATTCATGGGCGCATTGCTCGCAGGAGCTTTGATCATCATACCGGCCGCGACGGGCCGACGCCTGGCCAACAGTATCTCGCGCTTTCTCCTGGCTTCTTCACTTGCGAGCTTACTGGCGGTTGGTATCGGCTTCCTGCTCAATGCCTACGTACTCCACAACCTCAGCATTGCGCCCACGATTGTCATTGTCTCAGCCCTGCTATTTGGCCTGAGCCTGATCAGATCGACGGCATAGCTCATGTGGTCGTCGAGAAGATTTCCGGTAGGAGAATCAGCAATGGAGTGGCGCAGCTCTTCTCCCAGCGGGTACTGCCAACAGAAAGCGGGCACAAAGAGCAATAGCGATGTGGAATGCAACCATAAATCATGCAATAGGCGCGATATGAAGATCGTTGAATAAACAGGTGCAGGCAAACACCCGATGAAGGTATGTGCAGATATGCTTCCGGTGCAGCTCTTATCCAAGCTTATTCGAATCGGCTTGTTGGGCGTACTAGTTGTGCTCGTGCCGACCACGTTCGCGGGGCAGCTGGAAACGCCCCAAAGGAATGCCGATCAGGACGGAGGTTTGGCAAATGAATGAGGGGGCGGTCTCTTGGAATCAGACAATAATCACCACTGGGCACGAACAAATCCAGCTTGTATAGTCTGCGGCTCAGCGAATCCCAAAGGTTTGCAAATTGGTTTCTATCTGCAGGCAAACTCTATTTGTGCGAACTGGATACCTACAGGTGACTGGGAGAGCTTTCAGAACATAATTCATGGTGGAATCATTAGCACCGTTCTCGATGAGGCAATGTCGAAGGCCATCATGGCCCACAACTGGGAGGCATTGACAGTGGATTTGAGGGTTCGCTTCAGAGGCCGCGTCACGCCAGGAGAGCTACTTCTCGTTTGTGGCTGGGTGGTTGCAAGACAAAGGCGAAAGATACTTACAGAAGCAACTCTCACAACTTCCGAAGGCAAGGAACGCGCGCACGCATGGGCTACTTTTTTAGAACCACCAAAGAGTTAGTAACGAGGGCAGTAACAAGGAAAGTCAAGAAAAATGCAATCTTTCGACGGATACCGCCGGGGCTAATCCCGTTGCCTGCGCCTGTCGAGCCAGCCGAGCGGATGATCCGCTCCAGATTTGGCGATTGGGAGAGGTCCGTCAACTATCAGCGGAAATGCTCTCGTTCATGAGCAGGGCCGTGTCACCGTCAGCTCGACTTAGTCAAAAGAAAAGGCTGGCAGACTGGGCACCAGTAGGTTGTACGCGCGCCCGAACCTTGCTTGCGCATCTCGAGCCGTTGGCCGCAGCGGCGGCACGATTTTCCAGCGCGTCCATACACCCATAAGCGCGCAGAATGATCGGACGTATTGGTCGTATGCCGCAGCCCTGGATAGGTTGCAATCTGAGCGTCGGCATTTTCCGCTACATTCGCTGTGAGGAATTTTCTGGCTGTGTGGACGAGTTGTTCCAGTTCCCTTTGTTCCAGTGTTTCCACACGCCGAAATGGATTCACCGAGCACATGAAACAGATTTCCGACTTGTAGACGTTGCCAATCCCTGCCATTACCCGCTGATTCAGCAACACCTCCGAAATTTCCTCGTCCGCGTGTTGACGAATGCGTGCAATCGCCTTGTCTGCGTCGAAGTCTTCCTTCAACAAGTCCGGTCCCAGTAAGGGAATCGTCGTCTTTCGGAGGAGAGACGCAGAGGAATGAAACTCAGCTACCGGAACGGTAAAAGCAACTGCGGTCCAATCTACAGTTTCAATCACGATGCGCATATCGCGTCGCGGACGGCGCCAGCGTTCTCCGGCGCGATAGAGATGCCAGGAGCCGTTCATCCGCATGTGGGTGACGAGGATCAAGTCTCCGGAGAAAAACATGAGGAGCCATTTTCCGCGTGCTTCGACACGCTCCACGGTACGGCCGGCAAGCTGCCGGTTGTCATCGACACTTGCCAATCTGGCATATCCTGTCTCAAACCTGGTGATGATCTTTCCTTTCAAGGCTCGCTCAAGTGCGTGTGCCGAACGAAAGATGGTATCGCCTTCTGGCACGTCTATTGCACCTCGCGCGGGTGCGCTGCTTTGGCCGGCTCCTGGGCAATAGGAGGCATCAGGACGCGGCGCAGATTGAATCCCATGGGCGACGGATGGAAACCGGCGTCGAGCAGGAAACGCGCGAGGAAATGCTCCGCGATGGGGACATCGTTCACCGTTGCGAGCAGCATCCCTGCGGGTCGTGCGGAACCCTGCGACTGCAAGCCATGTTGCCCAAGCTCGGCAAGAAAGTTCGCCAGATCGCGCGCGGTGTGACTGCGCTCCGGCTCATCCGCAGGCAAAAAGACGATCAAGTTTGGATTATTGCGGCGCATGTAAGCTACGAGTTCGCCGTTGCGCAGGATTATGCGAGCACCGACAGTCCGCGCCAGCATTCGCATTCCAGTTTCCCGGGTGGAATCCGCAGAAGCCGCATCGCCGCTCGCAGGTTCGTCTTCGGTCGCAGCTGAGAAAGACGGCCAGCGCAAAACTGAGCCATAGAGATTTGCGGGATCGGTCGCCGCGAGACACAGCATCTCAGACTTTCCCGGTTTTGGATCGGATCGCAAAGAACGCAGCAGATCTATTGCGGAAGGCAGCGCAAACTGCGCTGCGCCCAGTTCAGCGACGAAGTATCCTCGGCGCACCCGGCCGGATTCCTCGAGCGCCTTCAATACGTCGTATACGGCGCTGAAGCCGCCGGAGATATTTTCCAGACCCATCGTTTCTCGAGTTACGACACCATGCCGTTTCAGCAACTGCAATGCGATCGCGTGGCTTCGAAGGGTCGGCGATGGCTGATTTGCTCCGGACGAATCCAGCAGAGTCCAACGACCCTGGGCGCTGGGCGCCAGCGTGCGGCGAGAACGAAAATTTGATTGCACGTGTTGGCGAGATGACGAACGCGTGCTCGCGCGGCGCGCCATGTAGGCACGCAGCGCGTGGAAAGTATCGTTCGTCACCAATCCCGCCCAGACCAGGCTCCACAGTACGTCGAGGGTCTCGCCGGGAAAGCCACCACCGAGCGCCTCGTGGAGCGTGGAGAAAAACATTGCTCCGCGCATCGTCAGCAGATCGAGAATTTGTTTCTGCTTAGCTTCGAGACTGTTCTGTAACTGATTCAGTTGCGTTCTGACTGCGACAGGTGTATGCAGCTCGGTGAGCTTGTCCGCAAGGTAGAGCGCGATGCGGCCATCCGATTCTCCAATCGGCTCGACACCGCACCAGACCACTTCTCCCGCGCCGATCAATGTATCGAGATCGCTTGCCTGATACCCAAGGATGCGAGCAGGCAGAATCTCGCGCTCAATGAGCGAAGCGGGTAGCGGGGCGCCCTGCAACTGGTCCACAGCATCCAACACTGCGTCCAGGCCGCGACGGCGATGGAGGCATCCATGCCAATGCGTGGCCATGCGGGCCAGGGTGTGCTGTTCGGCGGGCTCCACCTGTTTGCGGAGGCGCGCGAGGGATTTGCGGCGTATCGAACGGAGGACTTCGGCGTCGCACCATTCACGATGAATTCCACCGGGGCGGAAGTCTCCTTCCAGCAAACGGCCGGTATGGACCAAGGCGCGCAAGCCAGTCTGAACCACGAGCGGATCCCAGCCAAAACGCGCTGCGGCGTCTGCGACTGTAAAGGGTCCGTGGGTGCGCGCGTATCGCTTGAGAATCTCGAGCTGTGGGTCGACGACCGGTTCGAGGAATGCTTTCGGTACTCCGGGCGGCAACGGAATTCCGAGAGCATCCCGGAATTTGGCTGCATCCTCAATCGCGATGAGACGCTTTCCTCCAAGCATTTGGATTTCCAGCGCGCGTCGAGCGCGGATGAGTTTTTGTAGAACCGCATCGAGGTCGAATCCGACAGTGCGGCGCGCGAGCTCGGGGCGAGTCAGATCGCCCAGTCGCAACAGCAAATCGTGGACGCCATCCATATTTCTTGCACGATGGTTTTCTGCCAGGGCCTGCAATTGCTCCTCAACTTCTTCGATTGCCGACACGTCCAGCAACTCGCGCAGATCGGCGTCGCCCATCAGATCGCGCAACTGATCCTGATCGATGGTGAGGGCCTGAGCGCGACGCTCCGCCAGAGGGGCATCCCCGTCGTAGATAAAATTTGCCGCGTAGCCAAACAGCAGCGAGGCTGCGAATGGGGACGGCGTGCGCGTATCGGCTACGTGAACACGAATGTTACGGCTTTGAATACCGCGCAGCACCTCAAGAAATGCCGGCATGTCGAAGACGTCGCGCAACGTCTCGCGATAGGCTTCGAGCAGCATGGGAAAGGATGCGTAGCGCGAAGCCACCGAGAGCAAATCGTAAGCTCGCTTGCGCTGCTGCCACAACGGAGCACGACCCTGAGCGCGTCGGCGCGGCAATAAGAGCGCCCGGGCGGCACTCTCGCAGAATTTCGCCGCGAACAATGCTGTCGATCCCAACTGGCGCAACACCAGGTCTGTCGCCTCGACTGGATCGAGCGTCAGGACCTCGGTATCGGGCGGCTCGGCGGTCTCGGGAAATCGTAGAACGAAACCGTCGTCGGTCCACAGCGTTTCGATGTCTACATGGCCCGCAGCCTGCAAGCGGCCGCTTACCGCCATGGCCCAGGGCGCATGGATACGGCTGCCAAACGGGGTCAGCACGCAGACACGCCAATCTCCCAGCTCGTCGCGACAGCGTTCGATGATAATGGTTCGATCGTCGGGCACCTCTGTCGTAGCAATTTCCTGATCGACCAAAAAGCGCAAGAGATTGTCTGCCGCCTGCGGATCGAGGTCGTGCTCGCGGGTCAATCGGCTGACGGCGGCGTTCCGCTCCATGCCGCGCAACTCGCGCACCATCGCGCCAATGCGACGGCCAAATTCGAGCGGCCGCCCAGGGCCATCGCCATGCCAGAATGGCATCTTTCCAGGTTCACCCGGCGCGGGAGAAACCAGCACGCGATCGTGCGTGATCTCGTCGATCCGCCACGTGGTTGCGCCAAGAATAAAGGTGTCGCCTCCATGACTCTCGAACACCATTTCTTCATCCAGCTCGCCAACGCGCACTGGCTTGTCTTTGGCGCTGGAAAGGAATACTCCATACAGGCCGCGGTCTGGAATGGTGCCGGCATTCAGAATCGCGAGGCTCTTGGCACCCTGACGTGGCGTCAGGGTATTCCGATCCCGGTCCCAGGTAATGCGCGGACGCAGCTCCGCAAACTCGTCGGAAGGATAACGGCCGGAAAGCATATCGAGTACGCCGTCAAAGGCGGCTCGGCTGAGCGTTGCGAATGGCGCAGAACTGGCAATCAATCGATGCAGGGCGTCGTAGTCCACCGGAAGAATGGATTCGCTGTCATCCTGGGGTCTGTCACTGGTTGCCGTAGCCTGGTGCGAACTTGTTTTCTTTCCGCCAGGTTTATTGGCGCGCGGCTTTTGCGGCGGCTCGGCCACGATGGCGACGATTTGTTGCGCCAGCACATCGAGCGGATTCCGCAAGTAGCGCGTGGACTCGACCAGCCCCTGATGCATGGCCGTGGTCGCCGCAGCACACGCGACCAGGTCGGCGCGAAATTTCGGGAAAATGATTCCATCGCTGACAGCACCGACATAGTGCCCGGCGCGACCGATGCGCTGCAGGCCGCTGGCGACAGAAGGCGGGGCTTCAATCTGGATGACCCGGTCGACAGCACCCATGTCGATTCCGAGTTCCAACGAAGAGGTGGCCACGAGGGCGCGAATGCGACCGGCCTTCAACAACTCTTCAATCTCTGACCGTTGAGCGGCGGCGAGTGAACCATGATGAGCACGGGCAATCGATTCCTGCGCCAAATCATTCAACGCGCCGGCCAATCGCTCGGCCACTCGGCGGCTGTTGACGAAGATCAGCGTGGATTGTTTTTCGCGGATTAGCTCCAGCAGACGAGGATGAATTGCGGTCCAGATGGAAGTCCGCTTGGGACCCTGCGCGGCCGGCCCGCTGGGCAATTCCTGGGGCTGGCCCAGGCGCGCCATGTCTTCCACGGGAACTTCAATGCGAAGGTCCAACCTTTTCGGCTCACTCGCGTTGATGATGGTGACTAGCCGAAAGTTTGGCGTTTCCATCGGTGAAGTGCTAGAGGCGTCGGCCATCCATTCCGGTTCGAGCTGGCGCAGAGCCAGTGCGTTTTCGGTCGCCAGATCGAGCTTCGGCCTGGGCAAGCCAGTATGGCGAGACTTATCCACAGGAACATCCACACCGCCAAGAAATTGCGCCACTTCTTCCAGCGGCCGCTGCGTCGCGGATAGTCCGATTCGTTGAATTGGACGGCCGACGAGCGCCTCCAACCGCTCTAAAGATACGGCCAGATGCGCGCCGCGCTTGGTGGGGACCAGCGCATGAATTTCATCGACAATCACCGTCTCGACGGATCGCAACGAAGCTGCGGCATCGCTGGTCAATAATAGATAGAGGGATTCCGGCGTGGTGATCAAAATTTCAGCGGGATCGCGGCGAAAGCGTGCCCGCTCGTTCTGCGGCGTATCTCCCGTGCGCACGCTTATCCGCGGCTCGCGCACTGCGATTCCGGCGCGTTCGGCCATTTGCCTAATCCCAGCAAGCGGGGAACGAAGATTGCGTTCGACATCCACCGCCAACGCTTTCAATGGGCTGATATAGACGACGCGGCACCCGTGAGTTTCCGCCGGGGCAGGTTGCAACATCAATTTGTCGATGCACCACAAGAATGCGGCGAGAGTCTTTCCGGTTCCGGTGGGCGCCAGGATCAACGTAGACTCGCCTCTGGCAATGGCAGGCCAGCCCAGCCGCTGGGGGGTGGTTGGCTGCTCGAAAACCGCGCGCAGCCACGAAGCCGTCACGGGATGAAACAGCGATAGTGGATCGACAACATCCGGGGAGGGAACTGGCCTTTGTCGCTCCTGGGGCGCCGATTTGCCTTTCGCGGGGTTTTTCCTGCCTTGCTGTCGGGTGGCTGATTTCGATCTCGCCACGGATTGGCCCTCTTCCTAAGGATATCTTGCGGGATTGGCGTGTCCGTATGCGTTGGATGCGACGCGCGGCTGGTATGCATCCTGCGAGTGGCGAAACCGGAAAAGTCTCGACCCACGAAAATCATATTCATGCAGCAGCGCAGATTGTCTATCTCTTCGGCTTCGCAGACCTGGAGTCGACCGCACCGCGGATGGCTATGCGGGGCGAAGCTTTTGAGGTATGGTTAGTACGGTCTAAAAACATACGCGTCACATGCTTTCTACCCTGCAACAACGACAGCCATTCCTTGGACGCTACCAGTGGGATTGCTTAAGCAGCATTGCAACCAGAGGCGCATTTCAAACGGAGAGGAATCCTTGTGAATAACTTGAATCGTCGGACTTTTCTTAAGACTGTGGGGCTGGCTACGGCAGAAACTCTTGTTGGAAGCAACCTGCACGTGCTGGCAGAGACGCAAAACGAGACGGCCACGCCGGTTGCGGTAAACGATCACATTCAATTTGCACTGATCGGCGCGGGCATTCGTGGTCAGGGCATTACGAAAGTCGCCGTCCAGGTTCCGGGAACCAAGTTGGTTGCCGTGTCGGACACCTACCAGGGAAGGCGCGACCATAGCAAGGAACTGTGGGGCAATGACATCTTTACCACAGTGGATTATAAAGAGATTCTTGCACGCAAAGACATCGACGCAGTTGTGATCGCAACACCGGATCATTGGCATAAGCAGATTGCCGTGGATGCGATGCATGCCGGCAAAGACGTGTATTGCGAAAAGCCAATGATTCATCTGTATTCCGATGGACCGGAGATGATCGAGGCAGCGCGAACTACCAACCGAGTGATCCAGATTGGCAGCCAGCGCGTCAGCAACGTGGTCTACATCAAAGCGAAGGAGCTTCTGGCAGCAGGAGCGATCGGCCAACTGAACATGGTGACGGCATGGTGGGACCGCAACTCCGCCATAGGAGCATGGGATTATACGGTTCCGCTTGACGCCTCAACCGAGACGTGCGACTGGCCGCAATTTCTAGGGACGGCTCCGAAGATTCCGTTCAACGCGGAGCAATTTTTCCAATGGCGCAAGTGGAAGGCATACGGATCGGGCGTCGCAGGCGATCTATTTGTCCACTTGTTCAGCGGAACCCATTTTGTGACAGGAGTGCACGGACCCACGCGGGCCATGGCAACGGGTGGACTGCGCTACTGGAAGGACGGCCGGAACGTGCCAGACGTGATGGTAGCGTTGTTTGATTATCCCGAGGGTTTCAACCTTAGTCTGCGCGTAAATTTTGTGAATGGAGGCGCGGAAAGCGAGGGCCTGATTTTCACCGGTTCCGAGGGGACGATGGAAATCACTGGAAACGGCGTCAACGTCAGCCGCGTCCCACGCGAGACAGAGCCGGGCTACACCATCGATACGTTTACGGTCGCCATGCAGGAGCAAATTCTGGACCAATATCGTCAGAAGTATCCGGTAACTCATCCGACGGGTCCGCCGGAGGTGAGTTTCGAACGGTATGCTGCGCCTAAAAACTACGACGACGTTTATAGTCACTTCAACAATTTCTTCCATTCCGTACGGACCCGTCAGCCAGTCGTGGAGGACGCGGTGTTTGGATATCGCGCCGCAGGTGCGGCACTGCTCAGCAATCGCAGCTACTACAGTGGCAAAATCGAACACTGGAACCCGGAAACGATGAAGTTGGTGTCGTAATTTAGCCATCGGATCGAAAAAGATCTGTCAGGAGAAATAGTATGAATCGTTTTACACGCTCAACGATGTTGGCTGTCATGGCTCTTGTTCTGGGGTATGGAGGCTATGCTGTCGCACAGAAAGTGGAGACTCCGCGTCTGACTACCCCAGGCAACGGACCCTACGGTGTTCCGCAAGCAACATTCCTGGTCCATCGGCTCGGTACCGATCATGCCGAAGGCATCACGACCATGGACATGAATGGGGACGACCGCCTGGATATTTTGAGCGGCGCGTACTGGTATGAGAATCCAGGTCCGCAGGGCGGTGAGTGGAAACGGCATCAGTATCGCACAGTTGGCATTCACAATGAATTTGTGTCGGACGCCGGCGAATGGACCATCGATGTCAATCACGACGGCGCACCGGATGTTGTCACCTACGGATGGATCTCCAACGGACTCTGGTGGTACGAGAATCCTAAGAAACCGAACGTCATGTGGAAGCGCCACTTCATCTGCAACAGCTACGACACCGAGGGCGGATGGATGGGCGACATAAACGGAGATGGCAAGCCTGATTTAATTCTCGCGCACTACAACCATTCGGGGATTATCTGGGTGGATTTCTCTGGCCCCAAGCCGATTGTGCACCATCTGGGACTCGACACCAGCCATGATCGAGGTGTTTCCAATCCGAATGAAATTGTCCATACAGTTTCTCCGGAGAGTCGGGCGCAAGATGGTCATGGCACCGGAATCGCCGATGTTAATGGCGACGGAAAGGCCGATGTTCTAACGCCATACGGATGGTTTGAAAATATTGATGCGAACCACGACCAATGGAAGTGGCATCCCGATTGGAACCTGGGAGACGCTGGATTTCCGATCATCGGCTATGACGTCAATAACGACGGCAAAATGGACATCATCTATGGGCAGGGTCATAGCTACGGACTTTACTGGCTGGAGCAGCAGGGAAGTGGCGCAGATCGTCACTGGATTCGGCATACGATCGATGAGTCGTATTCGCAGATCCACGCGCTGAAGCTGGTAGATATCGATGGCGATGGTCAGCCGGAATTATTGACTGGCAAGCGCTATCGTGGCCATTCGGGACACGACCCGGGTTCCTACGATCCGCTGGTGATCTACTACTACAAGATCGACCGCAAGACGGCGCAGTTCACTCGCTATGCCATCTCCGTGAACGGCACGGCTGGCGCCGGAACACAATTTGTCACGACAGACTTCGATGGAGATGGGGACATCGATATTGCGACTGCCGGCAAAAGCGGTGTGCATTACTTTGAAAACCTGATGGTGAATCACGTTCCCAACGCACAACGGGAGAAGGAAATCATACTCAATAAGAATTGGCCTTTCCCTGGAGAGGGCACGGAAGTTCCCCAAGAGGACGGCCCGAAGTAAAAGTACAGTCAACGAATCGACGAGACGGACGAAGGGGCTGTTCACACCACGCGAGTGAACAGCCCCTTCGCCTGAGTAACTGATCCAGATACTGTGCGTCTATTCATGAAGATCGGTTCATTCCTGGGCCATGTCAACACAAACTCTGCAACAGATCGTCCAGCAATGCGCGCGGGAAGCGGGCTTTCACCTTAGCGGGATTGCTCCCGCCGGGCCCACCGATTCATCCACAGACACTGTGCTGGGCGGCGGCGAAAGTCTTCAGCCGCAGATCGAACAAACATTTCCAGAACTTGCGTATTTTGGTCAGTGGGTTGCCGAGGGTCGCGCTGGAGAGATGGAATACCTGAAGCGACGGGATGCAGAGGGTCGACTATTGCGGTCATCCGTCCAGGCGCCTTTCCCATGGGCGCGTTCCGTCATCGTATGCGCGGTGAATTACAACAGCGATCAGCCATATTCCATCGAACCTAAGTCTGAGCAGACGATGGAAAATTCAGGCTGGATTGCTCGGTATGCATGGTCAGGCCGTCCGCAGGATACTGGGGCGGAGCAGGGAACTGCCATCGCTGATCCAGCAGGGAAGTCCCTCCACTCAGTCGTGGATGCAGACCAGGGGCAGCGGTCGGACCCTACGCAGAACAGCGCCGGCGGTACGCTGCCACAACTGGCTCCTACGGATTATCACTCCGTGATGCGGACGCGACTGCAGAGTCTATGTGCTGCCCTCAAGTCCGAGGTCGGCGAATTCGAATCGCGCTGTTTTGTCGATACGGGGCCATTGGTGGAACGGGTCTATGCCAAGTACGCCGGGCTGGGATGGCAGGGGAAGAACACATGCCTCATTCATGAATCGCTGGGTTCATGGTTCTTCCTGGGGGTCATTCTTACTTCGCTTGAATTGAGACGAGGCGAGTGGGTGCAGCCGATGCCGGACCGCTGCGGCAGTTGCAGTCGCTGTATCGATGCATGTCCGACTGAGGCGCTCGTGCCGTACAGGATGGACGCTTCGCGGTGCATTGCGTATCTCACGATCGAGAAACGCGGAGCCATTCCGGAAGATCTGGCAGCCAAGGTGGGGAGAAATGTGTTTGGCTGCGACATATGCCAGGAGGTCTGCCCGTGGAATCGTCGAGCGCCCGTGACAGACTGGCCCGAGCTGCAGCCGCGACCGGAACTGGTCAATCCCGCACTGGATTGGCTGGCAGGTTTGAACAACAACGAGTATCGCCAGATCTTTCGCGGTTCCCCGGTCGAGCGCGCAAAGTATAGCGGCTTACAGCGCAATGTGGAAATTGCGCAGATCAACGCGAACCGTGCAACCGGATCCTGCCGGGATACATCAGGACATCTCAGCAACGGAAATCCTATTGCGTCCGGAGGATCGCCCACCCAATTAACGGTGAAGTCTGGGCCCCTGTTTCCTTCTGCCGGACAACGACGTCATCGGTCATCGGGGCGACCCAATTCACGATGCCTGATTGCGGACGACGTGGGTCGTATTGAGCCCTTTCGGGCCCTCCTGACATTCAAAATCGACCGAGTCGCCTTCGTTCAATGTTTTGAATCCGTTCTCCTGAATGGCGGAAAAATGTACAAAGACATCTTCGCCGGTAGAGCGCTGAATAAACCCGTAGCCCTTGGCCCCACTAAACCACTTCACCACACCATGTTCGGTCACAAATACTTCCTTTCATTCGCTCTTTTTGATCAGGCGCCGCTTGGGAAAGGATGGATGGCGGCGGATCCTTTGCAACGCAGATAAGTTCCGTCGTCAATCCAGAATTGCGCCTGATGCATGGCAATCTCAATCGTTTCATCCAGCGTTCCCAGTTGCGGTTCCCACAACTGCGGACCATCTCCAGTCGAAGCTTTTTTTCATGCCTGGCGGGAGAAGAATCTGGCACTGTTATGGCAGGAAACGCGGAGAAAGGCAAGAAAAATCTTTGCAACCACTTGATTTAATTGAGTCCACCGCTTGATTGCAGCCAAACCTTGGCCAACCATGCTACCCCTCGGCCGCCCCGGTCGCATCCCATCATGGACAAGCTATAGTCAAACCAGCGGGGCGTAGCTCGAACCTCGAGGTTACACGCCTGCCATGTATACCAATGCTGACGATACGGCCACAATCCGAACCCCCCGACTCTATCGCCATTCAGCTTGAAAGAGAGGTACAAGAGTCGCACCTGATATCGCTGCTCCGCTACCTCTCACGGACCGCGGTGCACACCTACGCCTTCAGCGTTGCGGCGAATGCCATCCTGTCGCTGTTTCCGTTTATCGTGCTCATGCTGACCATTGCGCATCGCCTTCTGCACTCAACGCAAATGGTTGAAGTGATCGCGGCTATGTTGCATGCGCTGCTACCTACGGGGCAGGACTTCGTCGTTCGCAACATGGTGTTTCTGGTGTACTCGCAGAAGCGGGTGGCAGCAGTGTCGGTTTTCATGCTGCTGGTTTCGTCAACCGGCGTGTTTCTGCCGCTCGAGGTGGCGCTCAACCAGGTGTGGGGCGTCCAGGAGAACCGTTCGTACTGGCGAAATCAGTTGATTTCCTTCGGTCTGGCTATCATGGTCGGCATTCTGGCTTTACTCTCGATTGCCATATCGGCGTCGCACGAAACGTTGCTGGAGGCGATGTTTTTCGGCCATACAGCTAGCCCGGCATTTCATTTCTTGCAGCGAACTCTTCTCAAGATCCTTGGCGTGATCGCAAGCATCTCGATCTTCTTTTTTATTTATTGGATACTGCCGAACCGCCGTATCCGTGCCATATCGGTATTGCCCGCCGCTATCCTTACAGGGTTATTGTGGGAAGGCGCGAAGCTGGCCTATATCGCGGTGCTGCCGTGGCTGGATCTGAAATCTGTCTACGGACCCTTTTCCATCTCTGTTGGGTTGATGTTGTGGGCCTTTATCTCCGGGTTGATTTTGCTGGCCGGAGCGCATTTTTCGGCCTACCGATTTTTCCGAAAACAATCCTCGATGGAGAAGAAAAAGGCAAAGTCGGAATCGCCTCCGCCTCCAGAAGAATTGACGACAGCATAGAACAATTCCAAGCCAGGCGTCTGCGACGAGATTGAAGATCGCGCAACGGGTCAGTCAGACTAACTGCGCTGGATTATTGGCTGGACACCAGGAACCCTGAAACTGCTCACCACCGAGCGTCGAGGTGAGGACGCGATCGAAGATTGCTACACTCGGACTATTACGATGGGTCATGAGCGATGTGCCGAATGAAATGGATACGATCGCTGGAAGAGCGGACAAGCGCGATGCTGCGTCCACTGCCGACGTGGAAGAAAAAGCGCGGCATCGCATTCTGGTCGCTGGTCATCGCGGTTGCTTTATTCGTACTGCGTTTCGTGCCCGGTCTCGGCGGGCATATTGGTTTTTTGCCCTGGGCCGCGCTCCTGGTTTCGATATTCGCCAGCCTGCCGGCGCTGTTTCGCTGGATGCGGTGGCGCCTGCTCTGGAAGCTGCGCAATCGGCTGTTTGTCACCTACGCGTTGATCGGACTCACTCCCGTGGTGTTGTTCGGTCTGTTGGCGGGGATCGCCGCCTACGTGCTACTGGGCCAGTTTGCCAACTTTGCGGCAACCACGGTCATCAACGCGGAACAGATTGGCCTGTCTGCCGATACCGAGGCCCTAGCGCTTCACTTTCAACAGGAACTGGCGACGCAGATCAGTAGCAAGGGGCAACCCAAGATCATTAGTATCCCGCCCGAAGTCCCAGCGGAAGCCGCCAGAATCACTAGATTTCCCGGTCTGGAAGTTGGCGTATACCTGGACGGCAAATTGCAAAGGCTCGACTTGCCCGCCGGCCATGCGCTCACCGCAATACCGACGCCGCCAGCGTGGGTCCAAGACCACTTCAGGGGACTGATTTTGAGCGGCAATCGCATCTATTTCAGCGCGATTTCGCGGATGCCCGTTGGGAAGCACAGCGTAGTTGTCATCACCGGCGTTCAACTTGACTCACAATTTCTGGGCCAAGTGGTCTACGGGCTAGGCACCCTGACGGTGTGGCCGCATGTTCATTTTGTGTCCCCCCAGCCACCTTCTGGTCGAACCCCAAGAAGATTCAGGGCCAATTCTGTGCCGCCGTCTGTTACCGCCCCGGTAGAGCCTATGAATAGACCGCATCTGGTCATCGGCAAAGACAAGCAGGACCGGAACGTAGGAGAGGTCACCGGAGGGGCACTTCCAAAAGCCGCAACCATTTTCGATTTTCCGATTACCTTTCCAACCTTTTTCGACGCCCGGGACTGGTCGACAGGAGCCTGGGACAAGGTATTGGCCCAGGTCACTTCCCGCCCGTCTCTTTTGTATCAGCGTTTGTTTCAACAATCGCTATTGCTGGGAGGAGGCGTACGGACCGCCCTTATCACGACCGCGGTCGCATTTTTGTTTTTGGAGTTGCTGGCGATTTTTATGGCCAGCCGACTTAGCCGAACAATCACGCGTTCTGTGTCGGACCTCTATCACGCCACGCGGGAGGTAGACCAAGGACGTCTGAGCTACCGCATTCCTGTTTCGAGGCAGGACCAGCTGGCGGCGCTGAGCCGTTCATTTAATGCCATGTCGGAATCGCTGGTGCGTTTGCTGGA
The DNA here is from genome assembly GCA_021793405.1 of Acidobacteriota bacterium. Taxonomy (GTDB): domain Bacteria; phylum Acidobacteriota; class Terriglobia; order Terriglobales; family Acidobacteriaceae; genus JAKAAZ01. The sequence continues at coordinate 84,759 of JAJYSV010000007.1, read as the reverse complement.
ACAACAGAAAGAAAAAGAGCGCATGGAAGGCGAACTGGAGATTGCGCAAGAAGTGCAGTCCAACCTGTTTCCCTCCTCCGATGTGCGGTTGGAAGGACTAGAGCTGCACGGTTTGTGCCGGCCAGCGCGCACTGTAAGCGGCGACTACTATGACTTTCTGGTATTAGGCGACCACGCTCTTTGCATGGCGATCGGAGACATTAGCGGGAAGGGAATTTCGGCGGCCCTGCTGATGGCTGGGCTGCATTCGGCCGTGCGCGCGTTTAGCCTGGGCGGCAATGAAATGTTTGGGAACAAGGCATTCAAGTCAACCGGCAACGGACAGCCTGCGGCGTCTTCCATGGAGGTTTTTCAGTCGCCTGCGAACCTGATGCGGCTCTTGAATCTTCATTTGTACAGTAGTACGCAAGCGGAAAAATACGCGACACTCTTTCTCGCCAACTACGATGTGGCTTCACGCGTGCTTCGCTACTCGAATGGAGGGCAACTACCGCCTCTGGTGCTGCGAGCCGACGGGTCCGTTTTGCGGCTCGACAAGGGTGGCACCGTTGTGGGTCTTCTGGACGACATATTCTACGACGAGGGCGCCATCGCGCTGCAACAGGGAGATTTGCTGGTCGCGTACAGCGATGGTGTGACCGAGCCAGAGAACGAATTTGGAGACTTTGGCGAGGCGCGCATGGTGGAGATAGTACATCGGAATCGCCATTTGCCTCTGCCGGAAATTACGGAGCAAATCATGCAGGCCCTCAAAGACTGGATCGGCGCCGAAGAGCAACCGGACGACATCACGCTGGTGCTGGCCAGACAGAACTGAGTTACCGACCGGTGCGCCCCCAAAAAAACTTTACGAATTTTTCTACGGTGCTCGCGCATCCAAAATGTATCGGGGGTGCTGCGTGCGTCACCTATATTCGTCCGTGATCGATTCCTGGGGTACGAAGGTAGAGTTCTCGCTTCTGGCGTATTTGTGGTTTCTGATCATGTTGGCGAGTATGGCACTGCTTACGCGGGACCGGCTCGGTCTCTATCTTGTGCCGCCTTTTTTCGCTACCCTTTCGATCCTTCATTTCTTGCCGGATGTTGCCATCGCGCAGCCCTACGCTGTGGTCATTGGGTCCGTCGTGGGAGCCTCCGTCGGAACGCTCGTGACACGATTCGGTCATGGTCCGGTCGTCGCGGCGCTCGGAGCCGCACTGGCATTCATCGTGATCCACCTGTTGCGCGCCTATCACCCGCCTGGTGTCGCGTTGGCTCTCTATCCGGCGTTACTCCACACACCGTGGGTTTTTGTTGTGCTGCCATTTACGGTGCTGGCCGTCGGCTCCGCCGCATTCTTCAGCCAATTGAGCCCACATTGGCCCAGCTATCCTCTTCCACTGAGGAAACGTGCTCCCTCGCAACATTCCAACCTGGAATAGGCCGACTTACAAGGCATGATGCGACGGGACCAGAAAGGCTTTGACGGCAATATCGTTCGGCTGTTTGCCCGCCGGGAACATGGTGAGCAGGGCATGGGTCAGCGTGCGAATGACCGCGATATCTCCTGAATTAGCATCTACCACAAACAGTAAATGTCCAGCCTTGGAGAAGGCCATCGCGTCTGGACCATCTCCGGTGCGGGCGGTGTCTACCAGTTCGGCATCGTCGATGCTGAAGACTCCCAGAGAGTCGGCATCGAAGTCGCTCACGTATAACGTGGAATTGTCCGAGCTGGCGAGTCCGCTCATCGGGTGTGTTCCTACCATATAGGCTCCGCCCACCTCATTCGAGCTGGTGTCAATTTCGGAGATGGACCCTCCGTTGTAGTTGACCGCGAAAATTTCTCCACCATCGGGCTTCAGCGCCAGATAAATTGGGGTTTTGCCAACGTCGAGCATTGCCAGTATCGCGTCGGTTGGCATCGGTTGCACGCTGAGTGAGCGGGCATGAGAGGAGGGTGGAGGCGCCATGGCCAGCGCAAGCGCCATAACCTGGTGACCACCCGAACAGGCAATGAAGGCCTTGCTGGAATCGGGGAGGATGGCGATATCCGTTGCGCCTGGGCATCCACTCCACACGCTGCGCACGTGGTCGGTTTTTGCATCGATGATGCTGACGCTGTTGCCCAAGCGGTTCGAGACCACCAAGCTATTTCCATCGGGACTGATGGCCGCAAGACCGGGTCCCTCGCCCACTCCGATCGCAGCAATTTCGCGCCGCTTATCGAGGTCCAGCACAGAGACGTTGTTGGAACCGGAATTGGCAACGTATGCCCGCTTGCCGTCGGAGCTTACGGAGATGAAGTGCGGACGTTGATGCACCGGGATCGTCGCTACGACAGCGTTCTTTTCCGCAGCGATGACGCTGACAGAATTGCTGCCGGTATTGACGACGTACACTTCGTTGCGCTTGGAGCTCACGGCTACGCCGGTGGGATCTGCACCAACCGGGATCACGCGGTCCTGCCGAAGATTGACCACATCGAGCACAGTGACCGTGTTGCTGCCGCCGTTGGTGATGTAAGCATACTCGCGATAATTGGCGGGATAATCTGGAAATTCATGCGACTGACAGCCAGCCAAGCAGAACATAGCCGCGGGAAAAAGCAGGCAGCCCATGAGACGTTGAAAGAGAGCGCGTTTGGGGCGCGCGCTTGCGGAATTTCTGGCCTGGAACAACTGCATCATCCGTTCGCCGGCTATCTGGTTCTCGCCACGGGCTCATCCACAGTCGCGAGGTCGGCCGTTTGCCGTTCGACACGAATGCCGTCGGGAACATCGCGGTGCAGAATGCGCGCAATTTGGCGGACCTCGCCGACCATGTCGGCGAATTGCTGGGGATAGATTGACTGCGCACCATCTGACAGGGCTCTGTCGGGCTGGTGATGTACTTCGATGATCAGGCCATCCGCGCCGACGGCAACCGCGGCCCGCGCCAGCGGAACCACCTTATTGCGTTTGCCCGTGCCATGGCTCGGATCCACGATAATCGGCAGATGGCTCAGGCGCTGCACTGCGGGAACGATACTCAGGTCGAGCGTGTTGCGGGTGTGATCGACAAAGGTGCGTACGCCGCGCTCGCACAGAACGACTTGATAGTTGCCTTCGTTCATGATGTACTCGGCAGCCATCAGAAGTTCTTCCAGCGTCGCCGCCATGCCGCGCTTCAGCAGCACAGGCTTGCGGGTGCGTCCCACTTCGCGCAGCAGCGAGTAGTTCTGCATATTGCGCGCGCCGATCTGGATCATATCCGCGTAGTGTTCGACCAGTTTCAGCGATTCATGATCGATCGCCTCGGAGACAATTCGCAGACCAAAAGCGCCGCGAATTTCCGCCATGATTTTGAGCCCTTCTTCACCCAGTCCCTGGAAGGCGTATGGAGATGTGCGCGGTTTATATGCGCCGCCGCGAAAGAACTGCGCACCGGCGGCCGCGATCTGCTCTGCAACTGCAAACGCCTGCTCGCGGGTCTCAATGGAGCAAGGCCCTGCCATGATCGCCAAACCCTTGCCGCCGATGGTGGCGTTTGTGCCGGGAAATCGGATGACGGTATCTTCTTCCTTCACATCGCGGCTTACTAGTTTGTAGGGCTTGGAAACTCGAATGACCTCGGCCACTCCGGACAGCTCTTCCAGTGTGTCTTGATCGACGGCGCCTTGATTTCCGGTGACTCCAATGGCCGTACGCTGCGCACCTGGGAGCGGATGCGCGCGAAATCCAAGGCTTTCAATGTGCTCGCAGACGGCACGGATTTCTTCCGCACTGGCCTGCTTTTTCATGACAATCAGCATGACAAAATCTCTCTAGTTGCTCAGTGTACTGAGCTTTCGTTGAGGCGCGAAGAAAATATCGGATAGAGTCGAAGTTCGCACCGACCTACGAAGCGCTTTCCGCCGGCGTCCACCGAAGCTATGTCGATGCTGGACGAATGAGAGTTTCCGTTCCGCACAGCGCCAGATCGAGGCGGGGCAGTGTTACTTGCGCACGCGACGCCAACCCAGTAGCACTCGGCCAAGATATGCCAGTTGCAGACCCCAGGTAAACAGATACGCAAGAACCAGATTTCGATGTTCCATCGTCATAGCGGCAGGTTACTCTCTCTTCTATCTTAACGTTATCCGTTTTACCGTGCGACTTCCTGGCCGGCTTCGAGCGAACGAAGCGCCGATTCCTGCTCGACTTGCTGACGCTTACGTTCCAAGTTATACCGCAACATGACGAGCATCAGGCCCCAGGCAAGCCATCCAGCGATGTTCCACAAGAAGGCAGGCATCATATGCGGATCGATCCCAGTTCCAGGGCCACCAAAGAAGACTGGCGCAGGGTGCTGGGTGCGCCACCATCGGATGGACATATACACGATAGGCACATCGACCGCTGCAAAGATGGAGAGTACCGCGGCCAACGTTTGCGTCTGGCCACCGGCAGTAAAGCGGCGCAGCAGAAGATAGCTGACATAAATCAGCCAAAGAACCAGGACGCTGGTGAGTCGCGCATCCCAGGTCCACCAAATGCCCCAGACTGGCTTGGCCCACAACATTCCGGTGACAAGCCCGATGCTGACGAAAACCAAGGTCACTTCCGCAGAAGCCAACGCGACGGCATCGGCCGCCTGGGCTCGCATCGGATTGGAGCGTCGCGTCGCCAGAAAAACAATCGACGCCACCAGATTTACGTAAGGGAATAACAAACCCATGATGTTCGAGGGGACATGATAGTAAAAAATACGCTGAATATTTCCCATCGTCGCTTCCGTGGGGGCCACGTAGGTGGCCTGGTAGAAACCCACGGCGAGGATGGCCAGCGCCACCGGTAATCCGAACTGAAGAACGCGTCTCATGGGATGGGACTATCTACGACCCGTAGTGTACGCCACGCCGCCGTGGGGATGTCACTCCGCATTCAGAATGGTTTCGAACAGTAACAGGCACAGCGTTAAAAAAATGATGTCGTACCCTGCGAGCATTCGCATCCAGAGGCCGGGGTCGAACTCCCCCGTGAGGATGCCGGTGGTGGACTGTACCATGGCCAGCAGAGCCGGAATCGAGACCGGGAACAGAATCAGCGGTAATAACATTTCTCGATTCCGCGTCCGCAAAGAAAGCGCAGCGAAGAAGGTTCCATTGACCACCAGCGCCAGAGTGCCGAGAGGCAACACCAGTGCCATCAACCATCCCTGACCCAAGGCGTGCAGGTTGTAGAAGATGATAAACAGCGGGCCGAGCACCACCTGAATCATGGTGACGAACAGAAAATTAGCCAGTACCTTGGCCAGGAACAAAGCGCTGGCAGGACTGGGGGCCATGCGTTGTGCGTCCAGCACTTGATGGCGCAATTCGCGAGTCCAGGTCTGATTCAATGCGGTGGTGGAGGCGAACAGCAAAGCCACCCACAAAATGCCGCCTGCGATCTGGCGCGAAACGGCCATCGTCGGATCGAAGGCGAAACTAAACAGGACGACGACCAGCAGAGAGAAAAAAAGCATCCCGTTGATTGCGTCCTTGGAACGCCATTCCAGACGCAGGTCTTTCTGCAGGTGGGCCCATACAATGCGCGCGTAACTCAACTGGCAGCTCCATTGTGAGCATTGGCTCGCGTGCGGGCCAGATCGACGAGTTGCGCTTCCGCGGCGCGGATGTAATCTGTCGGGGCAAGCAGAATCTGTAATCCGCGCGTGCCTGCCGAAACCGAGATAACATCGAACAGTTCGATTGATTCGTCAGCAAATACAGGAAATGGTTTCTTGCTGCCAAACACAGTTACGCCGCCGCGAACATACCCGGTCAGCGGCTGTACTTCTTTAATCGGCATCAGTTCAGCGCGGCGACCGTTGGCGGCGGCGGCCAGCTTCTTGAAGTCCAATTCGTCCGCCACGGACAGGACCGCGAACACGGTTGCGTCCTGATCGACGCGGCACAGAAGAGTCTTGAACACCTGCCCGGGCGGCAGGCCAATCTTCTTCGCTACTGTCTGGCCAGAGAGATCGTCGGGATCGACTTCGTATGCACGTGTTTCGTAGTAAATTCCCAGTGCGTCGAGAAGTCGGCAGGCATTGGTCTTCATGCGCGGGGCTCCTCCGAGGCATGGAAGGCGGCGCCACGATCCGCGCGCTCAAAATATTCCATGCTCACGATCTGCCCTTCCTGCATGGTGCAGAAGCAGTCGGCGATAGGACGGGCGAGATCAGGTTGGTGCGTCGTCAGCAGGATTGTATTTCCGGCGGCACGCATTTGATTCAATACGCGCAGCATTTGCGCGCTGCTGGCAAGATCGACATTGGAGAAAGGCTCGTCGAGCAACAGCAACTCGGGCCTGGCCATCAACACCCGCGCCAGAGATGCCCGCTGACGCATGCCCTGGGAAAATTTGCCGACGGGGCGGTCCAGCCCGGGGTCCAGTCCCACCACTTCGAGCGATTGTTCCGGCGTCCATCGCCCCGCAGGGAGGGATTCTTCTTCGTACAGACGGGCGCTATAGCGCAGGTTTTCCAAGGCGGTCAGTTCGTCGTACAGCATGGAATCGTGGCCGAGATAGCCGATACGGCTGCGCACAGCCGCAATCTCCACGGTCCCGAGTAGTGTCACCGTGCCGAAACTGGGTCGCGTCAGTCCCGCCAGATTACGGAGCAGCGTGGATTTGCCGGCTCCATTGGGCCCCAGAATCACATAGCTCAGGCCGGCACGAAATTCCGCCGTAACCTTTCGCAGTGCCGCGAAAGCGCCATAAAGTTTCGACACTTCGTGCAGTTCAATTGCGTTGGCGGCGGGAGGCACTCTTGGAGTATACGGAATGTCCGCTGGATTCGAGCGGGTGGCCGGTCTTTTTGCGGATCGGAGTAGTTTTCATGAAACGTTTCTACAACGCAAAAAACACGGATGGACTGCATGCCTTTCATGATTTCTGGCATCCGATCCTCGGAATTTACCGGGGTATAATCGTGGTAGCGAAGCGATGCGGTCGTTGCGAAAATATCGCCTGGGAGCACGAGGAAAACATGAACAGCAATGGCAATCATCTCGACAATACAGTGACGAGTTCCACTCTGAAAGTTCCCACAGGTCGCGCGCAATGGATCGTGAAACGGCGCGAAGAAGCCGCGCGTACGGGTGACTGGAACATGTCGCAGATGCATTTCGCGCGTCAGGGGAAAATCACCGAAGAGATGGCCTACATTGCACAGGTGGAAAAACTTTCTGCGGAACTGATTCGCGATGAAGTCGCGGCGGGACGCATGATCATTCCCGCCAACGTGAACCATCCCGAGTTGGAGCCGATGGCGATCGGCGTGGCATCGAAGTGCAAGATCAATGCGAACATCGGCAACTCCGCCATTACCTCGAACATTGATGAGGAACTGCGCAAGCTGCACACCTCAGTGCATTTTGGTGCGGATACCGTGATGGATCTTTCGACAGGCGGCGATATTCCAACAATTCGTGAGGCGATTTTGCGTCACTCTCCGGTACCCATTGGAACCGTGCCTATCTATGAAGCGCTGAGCCGGGTCAAGAAGCTGGAAGACCTGAACATCGATGTCTACCTGGAAGTGATCGAAGAGCAGGCCGAGCAGGGAGTGGACTACTTCACGGTCCATGCCGGATTGCTGGTGCAATATGTGCCCATGGTTGCCAAGCGCATCACAGGCATCGTCAGCCGCGGCGGGGCGATTCTGGCGCAGTGGATGACGCACCACCACAAGCAGAATTTTCTCTATGAGCATTTCGATCGCATCGTGAAGGTGATGGCCAAGCACGATGTCAGCTTTTCGCTCGGCGACGGACTGCGGCCGGGATGCCTCGCGGACGCCAGCGATGAAGCTCAGTTTGCGGAGTTGAAGACCCTCGGCGAGCTGACATCAGTCGCGTGGAAGTCCGACGTGCAGACCATGATTGAAGGACCGGGCCACGTGCAGCTCGACAAGATTAAGGAGCAGGTGGAGAAAGAAGTCGAGTTGTGCCATGCCGCTCCATTTTACACATTGGGCCCGCTGGTCACGGACATCGCGCCCGGCTATGACCACATCACCAGTGCTATTGGCGCGGCCATGATCGGCTGGTATGGCGCGGCCATGCTGTGCTACGTCACGCCAAAAGAGCATTTAGGTTTACCGAACGAAAAAGATGTGAAGGATGGCATCATCGCGTACAAGATTGCCGCTCATGCAGCGGATGTCGCCCGGCATCGCCCCGGAGCGCGCGACCGCGACGACGCCATCAGCCACGCCCGCTACACCTTCGACTGGGACAAGCAGTTCGCGCTCTCACTCGATCCGGAGACCGCCCGCTCCATGCATGATGAGACGCTGCCGGATGACTATTACAAGGAAGCAGCCTTCTGCTCCATGTGCGGGCCGAAGTTCTGTTCCATGAACTGGTCAAGCAAGGTGGATGAGTTCAACAAGCGCGAGCACGGCCTGGAAAAGCGCGATATGACGCAGCTTGTTACCGAGCAGATGCTGGTGGAGCGGCGCTAGATGGATAGGACGATTCGCAAGGTCACCGACCCCAAGCAGCAGCAAGCGGAGACATATCGCTACTGGCAGAGCCTGACTGTTGGCGAGCGCCTGTCTGCCGTTTGGAAGGTCAGCGTCGATCCGTACGCGTTCAAGGGAGTTCGGATGGAAGATGAACAAAGATATGAAAGAACTCTTACTCGCGTTCAACGCACACGGGGTTGAATATCTGGTTGAATCCGGCTACGCCGTCTATCGCGCTCTCGCCGACATTGCACGCAGCTCCCGGTCAAATACGTCTGCCTTCTCTTTGTCCATCACTTTGAGCACAGCGAAGGAATTGAGCGCAGCAACAAATGCCTTCTGTGCGTCATCCTTCTCGTATTTCACGTTGCCCCAGTGCATGATGCGATTCCGCCTGTTGAATAGTTCGCTGCTGATGTGTGCCGTCTTCATGTGAGTTTCAGCGCCTGTAAGCCCCGCTTTGATGAGCGTCACAGTCTTGGAGCGCTTTACGAAATCGTCCACAAAGTCATCAAACGATTTGCCCGTCAAATAATTCGATACGAAATTCGCTGAGTTCGCGAAGCCGCCTTTCCCTACCCCCTTGCGGTACTCCTTTTCCCACGTTTTGCGGTCTGCCTCAGTGGTTGCTGTTGCAGGGAAACCGTGCTTAATTTCTCTCCACTTCAGGAACACCCTCGTAAGCGCAGTTTCGACGGCCATTGCGCTGCATATGATTGGCATCGTGAAATCTCCACTTTCTAGTTCAGCTTGGCTGCGATAGAGAAGGCGTTCCGCAACGATGCTAATAGTGAGCGGATCGATAAGGTGAATTGTTTGCCCACACTGCGGGCAGATTGCAGGCGGAAACGTTAATTCTCCATATCCGAGAGTCTTGAAATCGCATTTACAAGCAGAGCAGGAGACGGGCACAGTGAATTTCATGATCGACCTCGATTCAGCGTCAGCAGGGGGGCGATTGAGCGGTCAGGTCACGTGGAGCCGCTGTCGGCAACAGCAGGTTCCTCGACTTCGCTACGCTCCGCTCGGAATGACATTTCTATTCTTCAATTGCAGCATGGTTTCATTGGGAACCATGCTGAATTTCGTTCCCGCGGAGATTCCGGTTTGCTGTTCTGCCGAGCCGCGATTCATGGCGATTTCCAGCAAGCCGGCGCTGCCCACGATGGCAAAAATCTCTCCCGGTTCTGCTTCCGCATAGAAGCGGCAGAATCGCGTGACGCGCAGGGTCCCGAGTTCAAGAGAGAAATTCGCGAGGTCATTGGGCAAATCTGCTGCGGACATGTTCGTCAGCAAATTGCCAAAGCGGTCACTTTTCAGGATGACGCCTTCGATGGAACCGTCCGGATTATGAATCGGTTCCGGTACAGGCAGTTGAATCAGGTTCTCGATCTCGCGGCCGAAGGTATCCGCCGCTACTGAACCACGCTCGATCTGGGCGGCCAGATGCGCAGCGGCGGGTGCGAAAATATCGCGGCCATGAAAGGTGTTGCTCTGAGCCGGAAGCATGTATTGAGAGTTTTCAATCGCGCGATGTGAAACCTCCCAGCCGCCGCGCCGCCGCACCTCGCGTTCCACCAGAGTCAACACGCCATTGTCTGGCGCAATAAACCAAGCGTCCCCCATGCGGCAGAGAACCGGGCGGCGGCTCGATCCTACGCCCGGATCCACGACGATTGTGTGGATCGTTTCGGCAGGAAAGTAACGCCTCGCCTGCCAGATTGCGAGGGCTCCATCGAGCACATCAAAGGCCTTGACTCCATGGGTGATATCGATCACGTGCGCCGAGGGGCAGATTCCTGCGATGACGCCCTTCATGATGCCGACGAAGGGGTCATGGAGGCCAAAATCGGTGGTCAGGCTGATGACAGGTCGAAGGGGCATGGGGCAAGGTCGTGATTCGGGCAGACAGGGGTTGGCTATCCACCAGGATTGGATGTCAGTAATCGACAAAGCATGTTACACTTAAGTAGACACTTATGCAGTGTAATCGACAATGAAGAGGGAGTAGCCACACTGTGCTGGCACCTGCAAAAAAAACCGACGTAATTGAGCGCTTTCGCACCCATGCGAGCGACACCGGAAGCCCGGAAGTGCAGATCGCGATTCTGAGCGAACGCATCACGGAGTTGACGGACCACTTCAAGGCCCATGATAAAGACCATGCTTCACGCCGTGGCTTGCTGATGATGGTGAGCAATCGCCGCCGTCTGCTGGACTATTTGAAGACACACGATACTGATCGCTACCGGGAAGTCATTGGCAAACTGGGCATCCGCAAGTAAGCGGCAGCGACGTTTCGCAGATTTCCGGATTGCGAACGTGGTTGAACCCAAGCACTGCGGCACTGACGCGGGAGAGAACTGGCTCTATGGGGCCGCTTCCGCGTACACAGCATTTCTCCCAGCACCGCCGCCTGCCAACTTCCCCACGTTCCCGCCCATCTGCACCCACGCCCCCATACAGCAAGATTTGAGGATTCTATGAAACATGAAGTGACCGTCGAATTAGCCGGCGGGAAACGACTGAATTTTGAGACAGGCCGCATGGCCAAGCAGGCTTCAGGAGCCGTACTGGCAACCCTGGGCGACACCGTAGTATTGGCCACCGCTGTGGCCTCACCCGATCCCAGAGAGGGTGTCGACTTTTTTCCGCTTACGGTCGATTATCGCGAATATGCCTACGCCGGCGGACGCATTCCCGGTGGTTTTATCAAGCGTGAAGGCCGCCCGAGCGAGCGCGAAATTCTTACCTGCCGCCAGATTGATCGCCCCATCCGCCCACTGTTTCCAGAAGGTTTCCGCAACGAGACGCAAGTGATTGCGCTAGTGTTTTCCGCGGACAAGGAAAACGACCCTGACATTATCGGCATCAACGCAGCCGGCTGCGCGCTGGCGCTCTCTGACATTCCCTTCGGCGGCCCAGTCGGCGCCGTTCGCGTTGGTCGAGTGGATGGCCAGTTCATCATCAATCCTTCATACGCGGAGCTTCGCGCGGGGGACATGAGCATCACCGTTGTCGGCACCTCCGACGGCATCGTGATGATCGAGTCTGGCGCCAAGCAGGTCAGTGAAGACTCCATCGTTGATGCCATTGAATTCGCCCATACAGAGATCAAGAAGATCTGCGCAGGCATCACCGAGCTGGTTGGCAAAGCCGGCAAGCCGAAGCGCGAAGTGAAGCCGGTCGAATTCGATCAGGCCTATTACGACCAGTTGTACGCCAAGGTGGGCGATCGCCTCAAAGATGCGCTCGATACCCATAAGCATCCAAAGTTTGAAAGCTACGCGCTGGTCAAGCAGATCAAGGACGAGTTGAAGGCCGCCTTACCCGCGGACGATGCAACCGCGCCGGCTAAGCTCTCCAAGTATTATGAATCCCTCCGCGAAAACATCTTCCGCGATCAGGTCATCAAAGACCGCGTTCGCCCGGATCGCCGGCAGTTCGATCAGATTCGCGAGATATCCATTGAGATCGGCGTGTTGCCTCGCGTCCACGGCTCGGTGCTATTTACCCGCGGCGAAACCCAAGCTCTGGTCACCGCGACCTTGGGAACGATCGATGACTCCCAGCGACTCGAGAGCTTTGAAGGGGAGCAGAGGAAAAAGTTCATGCTTCACTATAACTTTCCTCCGTTTTCCGTTGGGGAAGTTGGGCGTATGACTGGCGTGGGGCGTCGCGAAGTGGGCCACGGAGCGCTAGCGGAGCGGGCGATTTCTGCCGTTCTTCCCAGCGAAGCTGAATCGCCGTACACGGTTCGCATTGTGTCTGACATTCTGGAATCGAACGGATCTTCTTCGATGGCGAGCGTCTGCGGCGCCAGTCTGGCGCTGATGCATGCCGGTATCCCGCTGAAGGCCTCCGTGGCTGGCATCGCGATGGGTCTGGTTAAGGAAGGCGAGAATTATGCGATCCTGACCGACATTGCCGGGGCAGAGGACCACTATGGCGACATGGACTTTAAAGTTGCCGGCACGCGCAATGGAATTACCGCGCTGCAGATGGACATCAAAATCGCCGGCGTAACCGGGCAGATTATGCGCGAAGCTCTGGCGCAGGCTCGTGCAGGCCGGATCTTCCTGCTGGACAAAATGGATGCCGTTCTGGGCGAGGCGAAGACGGAAAAGTCTGAGTTTGCTCCGCGCATCCACACGCTGCAGATTCCGGTCGACAAAATTCGCGACCTGATTGGGCCGGGTGGCAAAACCATTCGTGGCATCGTGGAAGCAACCGGTGTCAAGATCGATGTTGACGATACCGGCAAGGTCAACGTTGCATCCTCGGATGCCGATGGCCTGCGGCGCGCCATTGAGACCATCAGCAATTTAACGGCTGTGCCGGAAGTTGGCAAAACATACCTCGGCAAAGTGGTCCGTCTGGCGGAATTCGGCGCGTTTGTCGAAATCTTCCCCGGCACCGACGGCTTGCTGCACATCAGCGAAATCGCCGAGCATCGCGTCCACGAAGTTACGGACGAGTTGAACGATGGCGATCAGGTGCTGGTGAAGGTGTTGGGCATTGAAGGCAATCGCATCAAGCTGTCACGCAAGGCGGTGCTGAAAGAACAGCGCATCAAGCTGGGCTTACCGGATCCAAATGCCGGCGGCGGTCATGTACCGGATATGTCTGCTGCTGGAGAGCGTCAACCCGCATCGAACAGCAGCACCATCGTCCTCGAAAGCGGCGACGACTTCAACGACGAGGGCAGCGAGTCATCGAGCGAAGCACCCAACTTTAACCGTGCCGATGGACCTCGCCCGCCGAGTTCTTCACCCGGCGGACGTGGTCAAGGTGGCGGCAACAATAATCGCCGTCGCCGACGTCCCGGCGGGGGTGGTGGTCGGCCCGGTGGCGGCGGCGGCCGACGTCCGTAGCATTTCAGCAGGGAAGCGGGCTGTGTTCAACGCAGCCCGCTTTTTTCATTCCAGGGTCTTCTTTCAGGATTTGCACCCGCTCCCTCCATCTCGCATGAGATTCCGCATCATTCTCGCCATGGTCGCGTTGTCCGTCATCTGGGGCAGCACATGGATGGCGATTCGCGTATTGGTCATCGCAGTCCCGCCGATGCACAGCGCGTCGCTGCGTTTTCTGCTGGCGTCTGTCGTTCTTTTGCCCATCATTCAGTGGAAACGCCTGCCGTGGCCAACGGGTCGCGGACTTCGCGCCACAATGCTGCTCAGTCTCAGCATGATTGCCGTTCCGTCGGCACTGACGTTCTGGTCGGAGCAGCGGCTTTCTTCTGGCCTGACTGCATTAATTTTCGGCGCCATGCCTCTGATGACTGCTTGTCTGACCCCCTGGATGGCTGGCCGCAGCGTGCCGCGAACGGCTTGGCAGGCGATGATTGTGGGCTTGGGCGGTCTTGGATTGGTCCTGTCCGGCGCCATCTCGACCTCACTCTGGCAGGCGGTGGGAGCGCTGGCTGTGCTGCTGGCTGTCCTGCTCTATGCGGCTTCCTCCGTCTACGCCAAGGAAGCTCTCGCCAGGGTTCACCCCTTTGTCGGCACGTCCATCCAATTTTTCCTGGGAGGGATTTGGCTGGCGCTGGCCAGCCTTGTCTTCGAACGAGGACGGACTTCGACGTGGAGTACGCAAGCCATCGTCGCCCTGATTTTTCTGAGTGTTTTTGCCAGTGCGCTCAGCTTCACGCTGTACTATTGGCTGTTACAGCGGATTGAGGCCTACCAACTCACCAGCCTGCAATTGGTCGTGCCCGTTCTGGCAGTGGCGGAGGGGGCGCTGTTCATGCTGGAGCCAGTGCCGTGGACCATGATCGCCGGCGCGGCTGTGGTATTGGGAAGCATCGTCTTCGTGATGCGCGCCAAAGGTGCCGACGAAGAGGGAATCGCTCTCCACCTGGAGGATTGAAGCATCCCGCAGTACTACGGCTCTATGGCTCTATGATGATTTCTTTTCGCCCAGAGTGCCAACTCGCATATGCGGCATCCAGCGCACGCTGGTTTTTCAGCCCATCATCGCCGCTCGCTCCGTAGGATCCATGGCCTTCGATGGCAGCACTGAAGGCGTCCAGCAGCCGGCAGAACGCATCCGCATTGCTTACCTGCTGGCTGTCAATCACTTTGCCGCTCAATAACAACTGAACATCTACCGGAGCAAGCGTCGAGAAGCAATTTTCGCTTCGAATGACGCCGCTTTCACCCACCACTTCGACAAGCGTTCGATATTCAGTGCGAGAACTGACCATCACGGATGCGATGGTTCCCTGGCGAAAATCGATCGTACTTGCTGCGCTTGTTTCCACGGCTCCCGATTGTGCGTCGCGATGAGCAATCGTCGTCACCGCAGCCACTTCGTCTTGCAGAACAAACCGCAATGCATCCAGGCAGTGAATGCCCACATCGCCCATCGTTCCGCCGCGGGCTACGGTTGGGTCGTGAATCCATGCACGAAGACTTTGCCCGCTCTGGTTACAGTAAAACGCGCTGGCAAAAGCCGGCTTTCCAATTCTGCCAGCGGCCACCCAATCGCGGATCAGTTGGACGCTGCGATTGTAGCGAAATGGCTGTGCCACGCCGAACAACACGTTGGCATTTCTGGCTGCGGTGAGCATGTCTTCGACTTCGGCGACGTTCATCGCAAGAGGTTTTTCGCACAATACCGGCTTCCCATAGTTCAAGGCCAGCAACGTATCCCGCCTGTGAAACGCATCCGGCGAGGTCACAAACACGGCATCCACAGCGGGCGAGGCACACAAATCTTCCGGGGAAGTGAAGACGTGTTCGATGCCATATTTGCGAGCATTCGCCTGCGCCTTGTCGAGATTCCTGCGCCAGATACCGACGAGTTTGCTGGACTTTGCATCTGCAAATGCGGGTGCGAGACGTTTCTCTCCGTGAAGACCAAATCCCAGAACGCCGTAGCGAATCACGCTGTATCTCTCAATTTTTTTTGTAGGATTCCAATTTTGCTGTCCAGAGCAAAAATTGCAGCAGGCGCCCTTTTTCCGCGAAGAGAAACTTCCAGAAGGTACGCCTATCGATGGCTCCGGCCGGGATGCCGGAATACGTTTCTATGCGCCATCGGAGGTACGGGCTGCGCCATGGACGCAACCAGTGTCCTCGCAGCGCGTGAAGCATGAATCGAAAAGGAGCCAGAAATCTTCGCATCGCATGGAAAGGCAAGTTCAGAAATTCGACCACAATTGATATTGCAAAACCGAGGACCGCTGGCTACGCTGTGACCTGCGCAACCGACTCTTCGCTCTGGCGGAAAACGTTGCCGATGCGACGGATTTTTGCCCCCACGCTGCGCAGTTTTTCTTCGATGCGTTCATAGCCGCGGTCGATGTGATACACGCGGTCGATGATTGTCTCACCCTCCGCGACTAGCGCGGCCAATACAAGTGATGCTGATGCACGCAGATCCGAGGCCATGACTGCGGCAGCCGATAATGGGGATCTGCCGAGCACAGCGGCGGTGCGACCGTCGACGCGGATGTGAGCACCCATGCGAATCAATTCCTGCACATGCATGAAGCGATTCTCAAAGATATTTTCCGTCACCAGCGACGTGCCTTCCGCCTGCGTTGCCAGCGTCATGAACTGCGCCTGCATGTCGGTAGGGAAGCCAGGATACTCTTCCGTGGAAATATTGGCGCAGCGCAATCTGCCTGAAGTACGCACGCGGATCGAGTCCTCGCCCAAACCGCACTGCACGCCAACCTCTCTCAACTTCTCGATGACGGCGGAGAGATGATCGGGATTGCAGCCTGTCAACGTGAGGTCACCGCCGGTGATGGCTCCGGCGACCAGAAATGTGCCGGTTTCGATGCGGTCTGGATGGATGCGATGCTTCGCACCGTGCAGTTTCTCTACGCCTCGGACGCGGATCGTACCTGTGCCAGCTCCTTCAATCTGCGCGCCCATTGCGATCAGCAGTTTTGCCAGGTCAGTCACTTCCGGTTCGCGCGCGCAATTTTCCATCCACGTTTCGCCTTCCGCCAATACCGCGGCCATCAGCAGATCTTCCGTGCCGGTCACCGTAATTTTGTCGAAGACGATGTGCGCTCCACGCAGTCGCTTTGCGCGCGCTTCCAGATAGCCGTGTTCCTGTGTAATCTCCGCGCCCATGGCCTGCAGGGCTTTGATGTGCAGGTCGATGGGGCGGCCACCAATGGCGCAGCCGCCGGGCATGGCGACACGAGCCATGCCGGTGCGGGCAATCAGCGGCCCCAGGACCAGCGAGGAGGCGCGCATCGTTTTAACGATTTCGTATTTCGCTACTGGATCCGACAGCAACGCACAGCGGATGCGGGTGCGGTGATGCGCCCGGCCATAGCCGAGTTCGACCTCCGCGCCCATCGAGACAAGGAGCTTGCGCTCGGTCTCAATGTCGCGCACGTCGGGAATATTTTCCAGCGTCACTTCATCTTCTGTCAGGATGGCGGCGGCCATGCAGGGAAGCGCGGAGTTTTTCGCTCCACTGATGCGGAGCGTGCCTTGAAGAGGTGTTCCACCGCGAATTACGAACTTATCCATTGAGAGACATATCCATGCCCGTTTGACTTAGTTATTTCGCGGTGAAGAATGTCAGCAGCGTCTTCTCAGAGTGAACCGCTACAGGTCGAGAGTTGTGTCCTCAATCGCGCGGCGCACGTTCCCATCCGACTTCGCCAGTCTGCGCACCGCTTCCTGCTTGTCTACGTTGGCTTTCAACATCACAAGCGCAACGGGAACACTTTTCCCAGACGCCTTGATCGTCCGAACCGCTGTCTCCTGGTCCACGTTGCAGGATTGGGTCAGAATGCGGATGCCGCGTTCGACCAGCTTGGCGTTTTTCATGTGTACGTTGACCATCAGATTTTCGTACACATAGCCAAGACGCGTCATGGCGCCGGTGGTGATCATATTCAGAATCATTTTCTGCGCGCTGCCGGCCTTCATGCGAGTGGAACCCAGGACGACTTCCGGGCCGACTTCCGCAACAATGGTCACGTCCGCGACTCCGCTTAGTTCAGAGTTGTAATTGCAGGTGACAGCGGCGGTTTTTGAACCACGGCCATGCGCATACTCAAGAGCGGCCACGACATACGGGGTGCGACCGCTGGCGGAAACGCCGATCACAATGTCTTTGCGGGTCGGACGGCGGCGCGCAATATCGCGCTGACCCAGTTCGCGGGAATCTTCATTCGTCTCCATGGAGGACGCCAGCGCCTTCGGTCCCCCCGCCATGATGTACTGCACGGTCTGCGGCAACGTCGAATAAGTAGGAGGGATTTCCGAGGCATCGAGAGCCGCGATGCGTCCACTGGAACCTGCGCCCACGTAGATCAAGCGCCCACCGTCGCGCAAGCATCGGGCCACATTGTCGATCACTACGGAAATCTCCGGCAAAGACCTCCTCACCGCAGCCGCAATCTTGGCGTCCTCATGGTTGATGATGCGTGCGATATCGAGGGCGGACTTGGTGTCAAAGCCTTGCGAGGCTTGATTCGCACTTTCGGTCGTGAGCGTTTCTAGATGTCTTGCCGTACCTCTACCATTGCTTTCTGCGCGTGTGGTTTGCGTCTCGATCGAACCGGTTCCATTTCCCATAAGCTTCAAACCCACCTCAGCCGGACTTTCTACATCGATTGTATCGCCTTGGATGGCGTCCATCCAGCACCTATTCGTGGGGCATTCGCGGCGGAATCTTTCTGGGTACATTCCATCCCAGTTCCTGCATCAGCGCATCGTGGAAACGCGGCCTGACGCGCTGAATTTGTTTGGATGCGCGATCGGTACCTCCAGCAGGATAGGTGCGGTTCGTGAGCAGCACGACTGCGAGATCTTTCTCAAAGTCGATCCAAACGGAAGTTCCGGTATAACCCAGATGACCGATGGAATGGGCGCTAAAAAACTGCCCTGATGACGACGCCGCGCTCGGCGTGTCCCAACCTAGCGCCCAGTCAGTCTCGGGCGGCGACTGCTGGCGCGCGGTGAACAGGGAAACCGTCTCAGGGCGAAACAGCGTTCCGCCGTTGCGCAAGAGGCAGTCGGCCAACGATAATATGTCCGCGATATTTGAAAAAACTCCGGCATGTCCGCTGACGCCACCGAGCACCCAGCAGTTGTTGTCCTGGACCTCACCCTGCAGCACGCGAGGACGCAAGCTGTCACCGGTCGAGGACGGCGGGATGAACGGCTTCAATTCCGCAGGTGGGCAATACAAGGTGGAGTCCATCCCGAGAGTAGCAAACACCTCGCGTCGACAATAACTATCCAAATGCTCACCGGCGACCGTCTCGAGCAAATGTCCCAAAACGATGAAGCCAATGTCAGAATAGACGGCGCGAGTACCCGGCGGCGATTCGAGCGGCATCTCAAGACAGGCATCCAGCAGCGCCGATGCGGTGTGACAACGTTCGTAGAGAGGCGCGTACGCGGGGAGACCTGAGCAGTGCGCCAGCAGCATACGCGCCGTGATTTCTCGCTTGGCGGGATCAGGGTAGGCTTTGACAATGGAGGAACGAAGAAACCGCGGTATCCGCACGCCCACCGGCTCGTCCAAATCCAGAAGCCCGCGCTCCCAAAGTTTCATCGCCATGGCGGTGGTTGCCATCGCTTTGCTGACGCTGGCCACGTCGAAGATGGTGTCGGGCTGAATCCGAGGTGAATCCGGCTGATAGGTGAAACCGCCGACCGATTCCATGGCAAGCCGGTGGCCACTCTGTAGCACACCGTAGGACGCTCCAGGAAACACACGCGCCTCGACGGCATCGGCGAGCAGGGAGTCGACAGCAGGGAATCTGGACATATGAAGAAAGCTAGGCGCTGTACCCAAGCCTAGCAGTTTCAATGGAAAAGGCCCAAAAGATAAAGGTTGACGGGAGAAACGGGCCGTGGCCGTTTTGCAGGATACAGAATACATGTTATCGGACACGGAGGTACTTTCTAAGGGGTTGCTTTTCCCAGGTTACAAGTACCATTTATCAGGCCACAAGCATGAACACCATCATCATCTCGTCTCTGTGCTTTTCGACTCGGCTGCCAGCGCAACTTTTGCATTAGCATTAGCCGTCGCTTCTTGATTTGCGAGCCATTTCCGCTCCAGGTGCTCCAGTTCCGGCAAGATATAAGTCCAGTATCCTGCCTCTTTCTAAACCGCGGACCACATCAAAACGAGATGCTGATTGCAATCCCAGGGCGACCAGGATATCTGCGGTTGAACAGGTAGTAGCCATCATCGTAGTAGTCGACGTACACATCGTCCGTCTCGTACCAGTTATTTCCCCAGTACTCGGGATACGGATCCAGGAAGTTGAACCAATAACCGCCGTACTGGAAGCGCGGATAGCCGCCCGCGAACATGAAGGGGAGATTGTAGATCCGGAACCAGTGATTCCGGCCATAGTTGCTGCGAAAGTAAGTGTCAGGAATTCGATAGCCGTTGTAGCCGCCGCGTTGCTGCCAGCTGCGGTGTTGGGAGTTCCAGTTGCTGGCGCGATTTTGCTGCCAGATTTGACGCTGCTGGTTTTGCTGTTCGCGTTGCTGTTGCTGCGTGCGTTGCATCTGCCGGGCGCGGTTCTGGTTCTGAGTTTTCTGCTGCTGTTGGGCGCGCTGCTGTCGTTGCTGTTGAGAACTCCTCTGCTGGTTCTGGACTTGTTGCTGTTCCTGGGAGCGCCGCTGCTGCTGTTGCTGTTTAGCAGCTTTCTGCTGGTCCTTAACCTGCTGCTGTTGCCGGGAACGCTGCTGCTGTTGCTGTTTAGCAGCTTTCTCCTGGTTCTTGACCTGCTGCTGTTGGTTCTTAACCTGCTGCTGTTGGGCCTGTCGCTGGTGTTGCTGATCCTGCTGCCGCTGCTGTTGGACCGCTGGCTGCTGGTTAGGGTTTCTTTGCTGCTGTTGCGCAGCCGGCTGATTGCCCCGGCCCTGTTGCTTCGGTTGCTGGGCTCCCTGTTGCTGCTGATCCGGACCTCGTTGCTTACCTTGCTGCTGCGGTCTTTGGGCGTTAGAAGGAATACTTGCCCCTAAAAGTATCAACAACGCAAATGTTGCGATAAATCCCTCAACTCGTGTCATGGATATTCCCCTCGTCGCTACTCGAGCTAGTTCGTTCGCGCTGGACGCGATTCCAACGAGCATTGAGCGGGGTTCCTGGGGTAGAAGTGGTGCTGCCTCGCGCTGCACTCGTCGGAATGGTAGTTAGCCGCCTAGCAGCAGCCAATCCTCAACTCTGCGTTTACCATCAGCCCCTTCATTTTCTGCAAAAGCCGGATATGTGTCGATGATCTCAGTCACACCTGCCTTAGAAGGATCAACTCGTCCAATGGCGATAGCGCTTTCCCATCACTGAACGGATGTTGTGTTAGCCCATCGGATGGCAAACACCAAGCAGTTCGACCAGCTTCAACAGGGGGAAGCCAAACTCAGCTTGTGTTGCCGCTTCAACCTCCTGCCGCCACGCGGATTGCCCACGAACAAGGAGTTTTTGCGATTATCTTGCTGCGGTTGTTGGGTACCCAAGTCACCCCACCGGAGAAACGACCTGCTGATCGATATAAGGGCGCCGCCAAGACAGCACGTGGGGCAGATGACCCAACGGCCCCAGAACAGGAGAGGGCCGTCTTGCTGCTTCTGCTGGGACTCGGCGCCACCATGCTGCCATTTTTCTCAAGGCGGCGATCTGCTTCGCTAGGCTGGGGGGCGGGTCTCCTTGCTAATTTTGTTCCTGGGACTGGCTACCCTGTCGGGATGCACCAATGCTACCGTTGCTGCGCCCGTCTTGGACGGAATCACCGTGCAAGCCTTCCATGCCATCCAGCGGTGTGATTACAACCGCGCAATTGCAGGTCTATATGGCCCAATAGGCTGCTGCTCGCTCCGCATTCGCGTCACCGCTTCCGTCGCATACAATGACTGGAACGCTCTTGATCGAGTCAGAGGTCGAATGAAACAAGCCATCAAGGGGTTGCTGCTTTCGCCTGCAACCAAGAACTTCGTCGATAAGGTCGAAGCTGCTGTTCCGCTAATCCGTAAATGGCATCGCTTCGAATATGAAGAGCATTTTCTGCGTGTCGCGGAATGGGAGCGTCTGTTCTCCGGCGTCTATCCCTCATTTGCCGCTGCCAACGCGGCCATCCCCGCTGGGCGCAACAACAGCTACGACAATGCGGATTCAGCGACGTTTCTCGGCTACAAAGGCTCCGTCCGCTCCAGCGATTATCCCGTACTCTTCTGGCTTGCGAAGCTGCTGGATAAAAATTCGCGCGTCTTTGATTTTGGCGGCTATCTCGGCATCTCCTATTATTCTTTTGAAAAACTCTTGGACTATCCGCCGAATCTTCAGTGGACGATCTACGATGTGCCGGCTGTCGTCCGTGCGGGGGAAGAGCTGGCGCAGGAAAAGGACACAAGACGCCGGCTCGCTTTTACGACCACCTTTGAGCGGGCGCAGGAGTTCCCTCTCTTTTTGACATTCGGATCGTTCCAATTTCCAGAAGCCACCTTCGCTGAATCTTTCCGTCGACTCTCGAATCTTCCTGCGCATGTGCTGATCAATAAATTGCCGTTCACTGAGCGCGACACCTTCTACACACTGCATAACATGGGGCCCGCCCTGGCTCCTTACCGCATCGCAAATCGTGGGGAATTCTTGGAGTCGGCTTACGATCTGGGTTATGAGTTGGTGGACAGCTGGGACAATCCGGAGTTCAGCTGCTACATTCCATTTCATCCGGACCATTCCGTGCGAGCATTTAGTGGAATGTATCTGCGACAAAAATCGGCAAGCTGAGTGGTGACCCCGGGAAGATTCGAACTTCCGACCTGCGGTTTAGGAAACCGTCGCTCTATCCACCTGAGCTACGGGGCCACTGTGGATTCGACCGTGGCAAAAACAGTCGGCGCGGAATAATCGCTGTGATGCAGATACAGTCCGCAATACCCGTATGGTAGCATTCGCGACGGATCGAAATGCTCCAAGTCTTCCATACGACCCGAATTACAGAAAGGTCCTATCGAAGGCCGTTCTGTTGATTCCGAATCGGCTACATTCCGATCAATGTCAATGAGTTTAGGAAATTGCCCGGATCAATTCCTTTGGAAGCGATGCGCGAATCGTTCCGTGGCGTGTTTGGTCGCTCGCCTCCAGAAGTTCGAGTTCTCCATCTGAGCATCCGCCACAGTTCCCTCTCCTCGGCTCGTAGCAGGAATTTCTAATTTGGAGACCGAACGGTCTGGATACGCGCTGATTTCTCGGAGTAAAGCAACGAGTCGTCCGCTGAGCTCCGCCATGTCCAGCGCGTCAAACAAATCGGTGCAATATTCAAAGGAACCGGAAATCCCGTCAGCATGCTCGGTTAGTTGCAATGTTAGATCGAATCTTGCTGTACCTGGTTTTGTGTCGAGTTGTATCAAACCGCTGGTTCCTTTTCCATCCTCAGAGTCAAAGCCAAACATCGCTTGAAAAAACGGGGACCGTAACGATCTAAGGTCGGGTTTCAAGGCCCGGACTATTTCCTGAAAAGGCACATCGCTGTTCTCATAGGCTTCCAGGGCGGTGCTACGTACGCGTCGTAGAACATCCCGGAAACTGGGCTCGCCGCCCAGGTCACAACGGAACACAAGCATGTTCACGAACAACCCGATGATAGACTCTGTTTCCACGTGCTTGCGCAGCGTGCTGGGGGAGCCGATACAAAAGTCTTCTTTCCCCGATTGCTTGTACAGCAGAACGGCAAAGGCAGCTAGCAGCGTCATGAACATCGTGGCGCCCTCTTGCTGGGCAATTTCCATCATTGCATCTCGCAACGATACATCTATCACGACAGGAGTGGTTGCGCCCCACGGCGTCCGTTTTTCCGGATATGGGCGGTTGGTGGGAAGGTCCAGATAGGCAGGCAACCCAGCAAGCTTTGTTTTCCAATACAGGATTTGCTCCTGCATTCGACCATCGGCCAGATGTTGGGCCGCCCACATGGCATAATCGGCATACTGAATGGGAAGCTTGGGAAGGTTGGCGGTCTCATTTCGCATTGCCGCCTGATACAGGATTCTGAGTTCCTCCCACAAAATCGTCAATGATTTGCGGTCAGCGATAATGTGATGAATGTTGAAAAATACCACGTGCCGCTGCTCCGTCAGACGGAACAGGTGAAACCGAACCAGCGGCGGTTGATGCAGATCGAATGGCCGTCGCGCCTGTTCACGGATCAACGTATCGAGTTCCTGGTCTCGATTGGTTTCGGCAAGACTCGAAAGATCCGTGAACTCCACCATGGTACCGGCCTCGGGGGCAACAGCCTGAAAAAGATCGCCATCTTCCTCATAGAAGGAGGTGCGCAGTATTTCATGGCGGACAAGCATCTGGTCGGCGGCCATCTGGAGAGCCGCCAAATCCACTGGCCCCTCCACCAAATAGGCGATGGGAATGTTGTATGCAACGCAGCCGGGATCGAAGTGATCGATGAGCCACAGCCCTTGCTGGGCACCTGTCTGGGGAATTTTTCCAGCCCGTCCTGCCGGGACCAACGGGCTTTGCGGGCGAACGGCGCCGGCATTCTGTAGAGTCGACAGGAGATCGCCCTTGCGGCGCGCGAGTTCTCTGCGAAGCTGCGAATCCACCGCACCAGCCGGTGCGCTGATGTGTAGCCGCCCGTCCTCGGCGCGGACGTCGATGTTCCGCTGTCGAAGGAGGCTAATAAATTGGCCCGTCGTAAGTTCCTGCATACGCTTATATAGGTCCCAGGCAACACCGAACGATCCGGCCCTGGCCGAAAGTGACCCGCTCAGATTTCGATCTCCTCGCGCTCCAGAGCCGAGGTGGGGGATGTCGAACTCGAAGCCCACGACATTAATCGAACATGCTGCGCCAACTCTGCTGGCGTAGCAGCTTCAAAGATAATACGCAGTGATATATCGATTTTAAAACGCTCGCGCATTCGAGCCAGAACTTGTGTTCCTAACAGCGAGTGGCCGCCGAGTTTGAAAAAATCGTCATGAATACCGATCGGTTCGACTCCAAGAAGCTCTTGCCACGTAGTCACGATGAACTGTTCAATCTCATCCCCAGCCGGAACAAAATCATCCAGTGAATCTGGCCGGGCATGGACACTCATGGCTGGGTGCGGGCGTGCAGAGTTCATTCCCTCTTGAAGATCCGCGATGGCCTGCGCTGTCAGTCGTTGCAGGGCGTTGAAGTCGCGTGTCGAAACAAGTACCTGTGACACGGGAGAAAAGAGCACGCGATCGAATACATCGGCCGCTTCTGCAGAGCCAATGGCATGCTTCAGATTGTCTTCTCGAAGGTGGGCCAGCGCGGCGGGCAATTGCATGTGTACAGCCATGCCGACATCACGCCACGTATCCCAATTCACGGATAAAATCCGTGTGCCGCGAGTGTCGTCATAGACGGCCGCGAAGCCGTCGAGATAAGCATTTGCCGCAGCATAGTCGGACAGTCCGATCGATGGAATCAGGGCGCTGATGGAGGAACAGAGCAGGACGAAATCAAGCTCCGCTACTGCCAGGCATTCGCGAATCCATTCCGTTCCCTGCACCTTAGGTGAAAGAACGGCGAGCGCTTCTTCTCGCGATTTTGTTTGGATCATGCCAGCTCCGGCTATACCGGCAGCATGGATGATGCCGCGAATCGGACCATATTCGGCAGCTACCGTGGCAAGAAGCTGTCGCATCGCTGCCACGTCAACGGTATCCGCCGCGACTACGATTGGCTTCCCGCCGAGATCCTCTATCGACTGGACACCTTGAATTTTCCTTTTGAGATCATCCGGTGTTTCCGGCGCTTCAAGGAGTGTTTTCCACTCCGAGGCGGCTGGTAAAGGCGTGCGAGCAGTAAGGACGAGGCGCGCCTGTGCAGTTCGAGCCAGATGCTGGGCGAGAACGAGCCCGACGCCGCCCAACCCTCCGGTGATTACGTAGGTGCCTCCGGCTCTCAGCGAAATGCTCCGGTCGTTCTTTTGGTCTGGAAGTGGCTTCTCAATTCGGACCGGTTCAAAATGTTGTACCCATCGCGATGATCCGCGATAGGCAACGATATCGCTGGACGGCGGAGACACGAGTTCTCGGATAAGCTGTTGGATCGCGGATGCGGAGTTGGATACTAGATCGACATCGATGACTCTGGAGGTGACATTCGGGCATTCGATCGGAATGACGCCGCAAAACGCATTCAGCGCGGCGGCGATTGGAGAAGAAACACGCTCGCCGAACACGCTGTATGCGCGGTCGGAGAGGACACTGAACTCGATTCTCCTGCTGGAACTTTGCTCCTGAGCGGCCTGAACCAGAAACATGGCGCTCAACACGCTACGATCCAATGCGGTTTGCAGGGCTCCTTCGACGGTTGCATCCGGCATCCACGCGTGGACGATTCGATCCGGCCAATGTTCGCTCGCTCGCAGATCGTCGAGCAACGTGAGATAGTCTTCTTGTCTGGCGGGATCGATCTCATAGAGCGCGGAAGAGACCCGCAGAAATTTCTCTCCGCTTCGTACTCGGATTGTCTGACCATGTGAGCCGAGTTCGGATGCGAGAGCGTTGGGAAAGCTCCCCTCCTCCGCTAGAAGCAGCCATGTCTGAGTCGAATCGGTTTGCGATTTCTTCAGAAGTTCGGGTGAGGTGCGAGTCCACGATGGAACATAGAACCAATCCGCGATGTCCGCCTGCTTGAGCGGCATTGCGGTTGTAGTAACTGCCGTCGCTTTTTTCGGCTCTACCCAGTATCGCTGGCGTTCGAATGGGTAGGTGGGTAGCGACAGGCGGACACGCCGTTCGCCTGCGTGCAGTGCATCCCAGTTTGGCCGCATATTCAAAAGCCAGAGCCGTCCGATAGCAGTCAGCCAAGTCTCGCGGTCATCTTGCGCCGCTTGACGAGGCCGCATGGAAGGAATGAGGGGCCGCGTGCTGCGCGGCTCCAGATGTTGACGTGTCAGCGATAGGAGCGTCTCGCCCGGCCCCACCTCCAACAGAATTGGGCTGGATTCCCTCATCACTTTCTGAATGCAATCGGAGAACTGGACCGTCTTTCGAATATGCGATCCCCAGTATTCCGGGTCGGTGGCTTGGCTCTCCGTAATCCACGTGCCGGTAACGTTCGACAGATAAGGAACCGTAGGCGGATTCAACTGGACCTTGGCAACACGGCGAACGAACTCTTCCAGGATTTCGTCCATCATAGGTGAATGAAAGGCATGGGAAGTATGCAAGCGCCTGCATTCAATTTTCTTACCTCGGAGTCTGGTCTCCAGAGTTGCGATAGCCGTTCCCGTCCCGGATGCGACTGTTTGGATTGGCGCGTTTACGGCCGCGATGGAGGTTTCGGACGAGAGTAAGGGTAGAAGATCCGATTCGGAAAGACTGACCGCCAGCATGGCTCCGCCGGGCAGCGCCTGGATCATTCTTCCCCGTGTGGAAATCAATGCGAGGGCGTCTTCGAGCGAAAATACTCCGGCAAGACATGCCGCGACATATTCTCCGACGCTATGCCCTATCATCGCTGCGGGCCGGATGCCACATTCCAGGAAAAGCATTGCCATCGCATATTCGACGACAAACAGCGCTGGCTGCGTGATGGCCGTTTGGTTCAGCAGACCCTCGACCTCTTGTTCCTTGCCTGAGGGGGGGAAAAGAACACTTCTCAGGTCGACATCCAGTTGGGGTTTCAAGATTTCGCAGCAACGGTCCACGGTGTCGCGAAAGACAGGCGTCGTGCGATACAGATCAAGTCCCATGTTCACGTACTGAGCACCCTGGCCGGGAAAAAGGAAAACGACTCCTGCGGGCTCCGTGGGCGCATTCTCGGTTCTCAACGATTGGGATTTTCGCGATGGTGAATGGGGCGCTTCCAGCATTGTTTTAAGCGCTGCCACATCCCGCGCCACCAGCACGCGACGATGTTGGAAAGCCTGACGTCCTTTCTGCAGCGTGAACGCGATGTCGGCGAGATTTGCTGACGGATTTTCCTCGAGATAACGCAGCAGTTGAGCGGACCGCGCATCGAGGGCGCCGCTCGTTTTGGCCGAAAGAACCATCAATTGCGATGCGCTCAAAGGGTCGGAGTGAACGAGGGGGGCTTCTTCCATGGAAACGTGTGCATTTGTGCCTCCGATACCAAAGGAACTGACTCCGGCACGAAACGGTCCCGGCTTGTCATAGGTAGCCAGCGATGCGCTTACGGTGAAAGGCATTCTCTTAAAATCGATGAGTGGATTCGGGTGTGTAAAATGGAGCGTCGCCGGGATCGTGCGGCGTTCGACGCACAGTGCAGTCTTGATGAGGCCAGCAATGCCCGCAGCCGTGTCCAGATGACCAATGTTCGTCTTCACCGATCCCAGCACACAGGAGTGCGGCTTTATTTCAGAGGATTCGAATACCTTCGACAAAGCCGCAATTTCTATTGGGTCGCCTACCTCTGTGCCCGTACCATGGGCTTCGATGTAGCCGATGGACTCGGGAGCAAATCCAGCCATCTCCATCGACTTTCGAATGACGGCGCTTTGACCCTCGACACTCGGCGCCGAGTAGCCGACCTTTGCCGAGCCGTCATTGTTCACTGCCGCTCCTCGAATCACAGCGTAGATATGATCCCGGTCCGCGATCGCATCGTCGAGACGCTTCAATACGGCGATGCCAGCTCCGCCCCCCGGCACGATACCGGTAGCCGCGGCATCGAAGGCGCGACAATGACCATCCCGCGACAGAATCATGCCCGGAACATAGAGATACCCGGGGCTCTGCGGAATGGGAATAGAAACGCCCCCGGCAAGGGCCATATCGCATTCGTGTCGAAGCAAGCTTTCAAACGCCATCTGCACAGCTACCAGCGAGGTGGAACACGCTGTTTGCACTCCGATTGCCGGACCTCGTAAGTTCAGCTTGTACGCCACCCGGCTGCAGAGAAAATCCTTATCGTTGCCGACCATCACTTGATAGCCGCCGACAGACTCGATCACCTCTGGATTGGAGAGAAGGTTGACAACACCGTAGGAATTCATTCCCGCGCCGGCAAAGACGCCAATGGTACCCGGGTACGAGCTAGGGTCGCAACCGGCATCTTCGAGCGCCTCCCAGGCACACTCGAGAAATACTCTTTGTTGTGGGTCGATGATCTCGGCTTCGCGCCCGCTGAAGCCGAAAAAGGATGCATCGAAATAGTCTGGCTCATGAATCGTGCCGCTGGCCCACACGTAGTCTGGACGGGCGATCAAGCCAGGATCGATTCCAGCAGCGGTCAATTCCGCATCGGAAGCAAAATGAATTGACTCTACGCCCTCGGTCAGATTTTTCCAGAAATCCTTCACAGTGGGTGCGCCGGGAAACCGTCCAGCAACACCGACGATTGCAATTCCCTTCCTGTGATGCTTTGCCGCAGATTCGTTCATATCACTGACACCTGAGTTTTTCTTTACTACTTCTTGACGCTGCAGGCTTCAGCCTGGCTTTGCTGTTCGATGAAGCCCGCCAGCATTCGAATAGTCGGATACTGGAAGAAACCGATCAATGGGATCTTGGAATCGATGCGCCGATTCAGTTCGTCATGTGCACGGACAATTTGCAGGGAGTGAGCGCCGAGATCGAAAAAGTTACTGTCTACGCTCACTTGCTCGATATCAAGAACAGTGCGAAATACCTCCGCAATCGTCTGTTGCAATGTCGTTGCGGGAGCCGCAAAGCGCAGATTGTCCGCCTCCACAGATCGTTCTGGAGCGGGTAGCGCAGCTCGGTTTAGTTTTCCGTTGGGCAGCCTGGGAAATTCTTGCAGGAAGACGAAGGCCGATGGAATCATATAGCCGGGCAGGACCCCCCGCAGGTGATCGCGCAAGCTGGCCCCCGCAGGAGACTCGCCATCGGTGCACAACAGATACGCCACCAGACGTTTTTCTCCCTTGTCCTCTCGCAATATGGTCACAGCATCGGCGATGCCAAGGCAGTTCCGCAATGCGCTTTCAATTTCTCCCAGCTCGATACGGAAGCCGCGGAGTTTCACCTGGTGGTCCATTCGCCCCAGAAAATCCAGTGTGCCATCGGGCCGATAGCGTACCAGGTCGCCAGTGCGGTACAAACGAACACTTGCGTTCGCCGGTGGTAGTTCTGGAAATGACATTGTGACAAATCGTTCGGCTGTAAGGTCAGGACGGTTCAGATATCCGCGAGCCAGGCCTTCGCCACCAATCCAAAGTTCTCCGGGTGCACCTTGCGGCACGGGTTGCCCCAGTGGATCCAGAATATAGAAAGATGTGTTCTGGATAGGACGTCCCACGGGGATTGCTTCCTCTCCCGCGTGCTCAAGCCGCAGCACTGCGGACCAGATGGTCGTTTCCGTGGGCCCATACATATTCCAGAGGGACTCGGAACGAACGAGCAGAGATCGCGCCAGTTCGGTATCCATGGCTTCCCCACCGCATAGAATCTTCAGGTGAGGATCGCCTTTCCATCCGGCAGCGATCAGCAGTTTCCATGTCGCCGGTGTAGCCTGCATCACTGTCGGGCGATACCGCTCCAGATCCGCAAGCAGGCTCTCCGGATCTCCGGGTTCAAGGGCAATGCATACAGTTGAGCCGGTGTAGAGCGGCAGCAGCAATTCCAGTCCGGCGATATCGAAGGACACCGTCGTTACCGCCAGCAATACATCGTTCGCCGAGTAGCCGGGCTCTTTGCGCATGCTCTCGAGAAAATTCACCAGAGCCCGGTGGGTGATTTGCACGCCCTTGGGTCTGCCGGTTGATCCCGACGTGAAGATCACATAGGCGAGGTTGTCCGGACGGACGATCCTGGAAACCGAAACTGCTTCCTGCGCGGTGAGGACGGTCTGGAAATCGACGGGCTCATCGAGCTTGTCGAGACAAACCACGTCGAAGGTTCCATGCTCGCCTGCAGCGGGCAATAAGGACAGCAGACTCTGCGTTGTCAAGGTGACAAGCGGCTTCGCATCTTCAAAAATGTTTGCAATTCTGGCTGCGGGATAGCTGGGGTCTAGCGGTACGTACGCGGCGCCTGCCTTGGCTACCGCGAGCATGGCCGCAACAAGATCCGCAGAACGTTCCAGGCAGAGAGCCACGAGGTTTTCAGGTCCCGCTTCTCGCGATTTCAGATGATTGGCAATGCGATTGGCCCGCTCCTCCAACTCTCCGTAGGTGAGCGAATGCCCACCTGCAATTACTGCGAGACGCTCTGGAGTGGCGCGCGCTTGGGCCTCAAACTGCTGGTGAAAACAGATATCGGGGAATGTTTCCTCCGTCCGATTCCAATCGACGAGCAGCTTCTGCCGTTCGGACGAGGACAAAAGTGGAATGGACGCAATGTTCTGATTTGGATCGGCACACACCGCGCTCAGTATGGCCACATAGTACTCCTGGATCCGTCCGATTGTTTCCGCGTCATAGAGGTCTGAGTTGTAATCGAAGAATGCCCACAACTCGCCGCGCCTCGGATATACCTCAACGGTAAGGTCGAAACGCGCAGTATCCACCTGGAGTTCCAGCGGTGTCGTCACAATGCCGGCCAGGTCTAATTCATCCAGCGGATAGTTCTGCAGGATAAACATGACCTGAAACATAGGCGAATGATCCAGAGACCGTTCCGGATTCAACGCATGGACCAGCACGTCGAAGGGAACATCCTGATGTTCGTATGAGCGAAGAGTTACTTCACGAATTCTGCCCAGCAGAGTGGCAAAGGAAGGGTTGCCGCTGAGATCCGTGCGCAGAACGAGATTATTGACGAAGAAGCCGATGAGTTGGTTCAGTTCGGCACGGCTGCGATTGGCCGAAGGCGAGCCCACGACAATGTCGTCCTGACTCGAATACCGTGCCAGAAGCACTTTAAAAGCTGCCAGCAAGGTCATGAATAAAGTGACACCATGGCGCTGACTGAGTTGCTCCACCGCACTGACAAGCTGTTGCGGGATGACGAGCTTCGACCTGCATCCTCGAAACATTTCCGTTTTTGGACGCCGATGATCCGCTGGAAATCCCAATACGGGGGGAGAGCCAGCCAACTGCTTCTTCCAGTACGGAAGCTGACGATCCAACTCGCCAGCTTCCAGCCATTTCCGCTGCCAGGCTGCAAAGTCTACGTATTGAATACTCAGCGGTGCCAGGGACGGCTCCCGACCAGCCGCATAGGCAGAATAAAGTTCGGCAAATTCCTGCCCCAACACTCCCATAGACCAGCCGTCGGAGATCAGGTGATGCATCGTAATTAAAAGAACGTGATTTTCAGGAGCTGCGGTTAGCAGATGCACGCGAAAAAGCGACTCGCGACTAATGTCAAATACTTCACGGATCAGTTGCGCGGCATACATCCGAAGTTCGGAACCGGGACCTTCGTCAGCGAGATGACGCACATCGATTTTCTGCAGCCGCCAATCGCGTCCATCTCGAATTACCACCTGCGGCATGCCGTTGATTTGCACGAAATTAGTTCTCAAATCCTCGTGCCGCTGGACGATTTCCTGAAGCGTCCGCTCCAGCGCCGGCACATCGATATGCCCCTTCATCCGTAATGCCGCACCGATGTTATAGACAGGACTGTCGGGGTCCAACTGATTCAGGAACCATAGACGTTGCTGGGCGAGCGATAGCGGTAGCGGCCCGGACCGATCGATGCGCGCGATACCCGCGTCACCACCCACCCGCGCCTGGCGCGAGGCCCGCAGGAAAGCGATGATTTCAGGTTTGCGTTCCCCCAGTTCCTGGCGCAGTGCAGGGGTCAAGACGCCTTGCGGAGCATTGCACTTCAATGCGTCTCCGTC
Organism: Acidobacteriota bacterium; assembly: GCA_021793405.1. Classification (GTDB taxonomy): domain Bacteria; phylum Acidobacteriota; class Terriglobia; order Terriglobales; family Acidobacteriaceae; genus JAKAAZ01. The sequence goes on along the minus strand of JAJYSV010000007.1, from coordinate 52,593 downwards.
CAACGACAGGCCGACATTGAGAGACCGCAGATTACCCAGCAATTCAATGATCGATCTCATATGCGAATTTCGTCCTTCAGCAGTGTTGCAGGTTCGGATTCCATGCTGCCGTGAGCGGCCCACAGCATGGTTTCGAGCAGGCCTACCATTTCAGAAACACTGGGATAATCGAAAACGACTGTAGGGGACAATTCCTGGCCGAGCCCAGCCTGCAGACGATTTTTCAAATCTACCGCCATCAGCGAATCCAGGCCCAGATCGGTCAGAGAAACATCGGCGGGCAGCACTTCATCGCGATGAAAGCCCAATATCTGGCTGGCTTGTTCGCGGATGAATGCTTCAATCGATTTTCTCCGTTTCTCCGGCGTCATCTCCATTACTTTATGCAGACTGGACGCGAGCGGAATAGATGCAGCGCGTGCCTCCTTTTGTGCTACGCGTCTCGTGCCAAAGTCCTCCAGGAGCGGTCTGGTTCTTTGAAATTCGAGAGCTGGCTTCAAAACATTCCAATCCACATCTGCGATCATCACTTGCGCACGGGAAGAGACAATCAGGTCTCCGAATAGATTGAAGAGCTTCTCGGAAGACATGGGGAGCAAACCTGCTTCGGCAGAACGCTCTTGTTCCCGGGGTGAGACAGACCACATCGTGTCCCACGCCCCCCAATTGATGGACAGCGCGGGCAGTCCCAGTGCGCGGCGAGAGTGAGCGAACGAGTCTAGAAATTGATTTGCGGCGGCATAATGGGCCAACCATTTTGCTCCAAGCAAAGAAGTCGTAGAAGAAAATACCAGAAAAAAATCCAAGTTCAGATTTTTCGTTTGCTCGTGCAATTCCCATGCGCCTAGAACTTTGGGCCGAAACATCCTGTCGACGGTTTCTTCGGTGAGATCGAAGAGTTTCGCCCCACTGACAACTGTGGCAGCATGAAATACTCCACGCAACGGCGGAAATTCCCGTCCGAATCGACCGAAGAGAAGATTCATGTCCGTGGGAGAAGCGACATCTCCCGCGACCACAGTAATTTTTACCCCCAGCGCCTCAATTTCCCTGATTGTCTTCAGGCGCTCCGCCGCGAATGGACCAGCGTCGCTCCCCATTCCAGTCCTGCTGAGCAATAGCAGGTGGCCGGGGCCTTGTTCCGCTGTCCAGCGCGCCACTTGCAGACCGACTCCGCCCAAGCCGCCAACGATCAAATACGAAGCATCCCCGCGGATTCCATGCTTTACCTGTGTGGTCGGACCCTTGAGACGTGCATGTTTCAGGCGCGCCACGAGGCGTTCGCCATCACGGTATGCAACCTGATCTTCCCGGTCGGCGCCCAGCAGTTCACCCAGCAGGCTCCTCGCGGCGGCCTCTGGCGTGAGCGCCGGGTCTAGATCGATCAGCCCTCGATACAGCCCCGGAGCCTCCAGTCCTAGAACGCGCCCAATTCCCCACGCGAGGGATTGCAAGGCCCCGCCGATTGACGGTGAAAAAGAATCGGTAGCCTGTGCGCCGCGCGTCGCGATCCACAGATGCGCGTTTCCTTCAGTAGGCTCCAGCAGCGCCTGAATCAGCAGCACCAACGTCTTGCCGCAAATCTCTTCTCCTTGTTCCAGCGCGCCGCTCGATCCAATCGGATCGGCTACATCCATTCCCCACAGATAGACGACCTCCTGCGAGAAGTCCTGTCGACGCGTTGTCTTCAACCGATGAAACTCGGAAGCGATTTCGATTGCAGTTCTCGGGTGACGAATCGTCTCGTAGGATTCGCCCTTGGCGTCCAGCAACTTGCCGAGAACATCTCCCACGCCGAACTCATCCGCGAAAATCATCCAGTGCCTGCTCGGCTTTTCTAAATTTTCACTGGCAAGCGTATTGTCCGCGTCAACCTGCGCGACGATGACAGTCTGCTGGGAAGACGAGCCGTCTCCCAGAACATAGGAAATGGTCCGGCTGGAACCGATTCCCGCCTCCTTCAGCAAGCGCACCCAACTCTCGGCGGAAACCATCGGATGCTCTGGACGGAGATTAACGTCTCTGCTTCGCCACCAGCCGTCCGTCAGGCCGAACGTGAGATCCAGCCAGCGGTCCGGACGAACCCCCTCCACGAGCAATAGCATTCCACCAGACGCGAGTATCGCGCGAATGTGTGCCAAGGTTTGACGCAGATCGGCTGTTGCATGCAGGACGTTCGCGGCGATGACGATGTCATAGGCGCCCGCTTCGAAGCCCTGCCCGAGAGGATCGTTCTCGATATCGAGAATTCGATAGCTCATGGATGACGTCTTGGAAAACTTGACGCGTGCCCGGGACAAAAACACTTGAGAGACATCGGTAAATACGTACTCGATGTTCTTGTCCGCAAGCGTCGACAAAATCGGGACGGTTGTTGCTCCAGTACCGCCTCCGATTTCAAGAATGCGCGCTGGGCGCTCCGTTATCGACTCCACCGACGATCGAACTACTTTGGCAGCCTTGTCATTGAAAAAACGGCACACCGGTGACTGTTCGTAAATTTTCTCGGCCTCTCCAATGGAGCCATCCGCAAACACAAGCTGCATGGGGTCATACTCTCCCCGCAACACAGCCGACAATTTTTTCCCGCATCTCTTGAGGATATTGATTTCCGTCAGCATTTCCGGATATTCAGCGCTCAGTTTGTCAAGCGCGAGTTCTGCCTCTGGACGAGGACAGAAATCCACAATGCGGAAGCGATCCGCCGTGCGCTCTAGGATGCGGTCTTCCGCCAGTATCGCCAGCATCCGTCCCAGCACGCGGCGGCGTGTGGGAATGATCTTCAACCGCTGGCTCAGTTCATCCAGGCTGAATGCCGCAGTGGGAAGCGGTGACAGGCCTGCGTCCTGAAGAGCACGGAGGATGTACGTCGCATAGACGGGCTTCATCGCAGACATGAGGCGTTCAACACGCACAAGATCCTCGCTCGCAGGCGTGACCGCCAGACTCCCGATCAGATCGTCATCCAGTCTTGCTGTGGACCGTGATGTTTTGCGTGAGAGCGGCTTGGATTCCCACACCAGGTCATAGATCCACTTATCAACGTCCGCAATCCGCGGGTCCGCGGTTGGATTGTATGGGGTATCCAAAGGTGACCCTGCAGGATTGTCTTGATCCAGGTTTTTCTTACCCGCGTTCGGCTTGGAGCGATCTTCGGTAACTGGGTCCAGCCAGTATCGTTCCCGTTCAAAAGGGTACGTGGGAAGCGCGACTGTATTCGCCGCTGCTATCGAGGAAAATCCGTCCATGTCCAACTCGCAGCCAAGAACATACAATGCCGCTGCCGTGCGGAGGAATTGCAAATCGTCGCCTCGATCTTGACTGAACGAAGCTAGACACTTCCCTGTCAGATCGCCGTCCGCGAGTCGCGTAAATTGCTGAAGCGCCGAGCCGTCTCCCATATAGAGATATGCCGCACAACTCTCTTTCGCCAGCAGCGGGAACGCTTCCCTGGAAGGAACCGTGGATTGGGAACCAAGTCGCCAGTAGTCGGCGGAATTCACTGAAACTTCGCGCCGAGCTGGGTTGAGTAAATTTGGAAGAAGAGGAATTCGTGGCGCGCTAAACCGGATTTGCTTCGCGCATTCTTCCAGCTTGGACAGACTTTTCTCACCGTTCGCAACTGTAAGGCGCAAGGCATCGCACAGATCGAAGACCCCGGCGACACTGGCCGCGACAAGTTCACCAGTGCCATAACCGAAGACCACAGAGGGTTGAATGCCGCAGGATCGCCACAATTCCGCCAGTGCGTACTGGAGGGCAAAAGCAGCAACCTCGTCATACCACGCCGGTGAACTGATTGTCTGGTCTTCAGATGGATTGGCACTTCCGCACAGAGGAGAATGAAGCGGCAATCCAAGTTCGTTTCTTATAATCGCTTCGCACTGCTGCACCGCTTCGCGGAATGCCGCCGAGCGTTCGTAGAGTTGCTGTCCTCCAACTTGGAGAGCCGGTTCTTCGCCTCCGAAAACGAAAGCAATCCGTGGGGAGTGGCTCAGAATGCGTCCCATCTGGACGGTCGCGGGAGGATTATCGTTTGCCAACCCATGCAGCCGTTCGAGCAATTCCGCGCGCGAGGCTGCCACCAGAGCTGCACGATACTCAAAATGCGAACGGCCTGCATTCAGCGTGCGCGCGATATCGGCGAGCAGAAGCGATGGATGCTCGAGCAGATGACGATGCAACCGCGCCGCTACGGCCGTCAATGCGGTTCCGGTCTTTGCCGAAAGCGGAAAGAGATACGCCTGTTCTGCTGTAGGACCGGCGTTTGCCGACGCGGCGACCCTGGGGATTGCGTCCTGGAGGTATTCTTCTACGATGACATGCGCATTCGTACCGCTGAACCCGAACGAACTGACGCCGCCCACTCGCGTGCGCCCGCGGCGAGCCCACGCCTGAAGTTCCGTCGGAATTCGGATCGGCAAATGGTCCCATTCAATGCGGCTGTTCGGTGTTTCGAAATGCAGGCTGGCTGGAATTTTTTCATGTTGGATCGACAGTACCAGTTTCATCAGCCCAGCGATTCCCGCAGCGGATTCCAGATGGCCGAGATTGGTTTTCACCGACCCGACGAGCAGAGGTCCCGAGGTTTTCGATCGGTCTGTAAAGACGGCATTCAACGCGCCTGCCTCGATGGGATCGCCCAGTGAGGTCCCCGTACCATGCGCTTCGATGTAGTCCACGTCGTTGGGATTCATGCCTGCGTCAGCCAGAGCGGCGGCAATGACAGCCTCCTGCGAGGGCCCATTGGGAACAGTCAGACCGCTGCTGCGTCCATCCTGATTGCATGCTGAGCCGCGAATCACAGCTAGAATGCGATTCCGGTCGCGGATCGCGTCGGGCAGCCGCTTCAACAGAATCATGCCGCATCCCTCGCCGCGCACAAAGCCATTGGCTGATTCTGAAAATGCCTTGCAGCGGCCGTCCGGGGCCATCATGCGACTTTGCGATAAGGCAATCGTAATTTCTGGATTGAGAATCAGGTTCACTCCGCCTGCCAGCGCCGCATTGCATTCCCCGAGCCGTAGGCTTTGGCAAGCCAGATGGACTGCAACCAGCGAGGCCGAGCACGATGTATCCACCGCCAGGCTGGGGCCCTGAAACCCAAGCACATACGAGATGCGGCCTGCGGCCACTGCATGGGAAAGTCCGGGCGCAAAGTATGGTGAGATTTTCTCCCGTGGCGAACTGAGGGCCACTTGACTGTAATCCCCATTACAAATGCCGACGAAAACCCCTGTCTTGGTACCCCCCAGGCGCGAGGGCGCAATGCCGGCATGTTCCAGCGCTTCCCACGAAGTTTCCAGCAACAAGCGCTGCTGCGGATCCATACTTATGGCTTCGGTGGGCGCAATCCCAAAAAACTTTGGATCGAATTGATCCGGTTCGTCAATAAAACCGCCCCAGCGCGTCGTCATTTTCCCCGGCGTCGCTGGATTGCGATCGTAGAATTCCTGCGTGTCCCAACGCGACGCGGGCACCTCGCTGATCGCATCGACCCCTTCGCTCAATAGCCCCCAGAATTGCTCCGGATCATGCACTCCGCCAGGAAATCTGCAGCCCATCCCTATAACAGCGAGCGGAACTCTTCGTTGTTTTTCAGCGGCCTGCACGCGTTCGTTCAACTCGTCAGCCAATAACGCGAGGCGCTGTGGCGAAAGCTTCGAAATTCTGTCGAGAAAATCGCTCATCGCACGCCCCCTGCCGCTCGCGCGCTCAGCAGCCGATCTACTTCGTCATCGGAAAGCGCTTCGATGTCTTCGACAAGCCTTGTGGGCGCCAATTCAGATTTCCTGGCCACTGTTGTTTCCGGTGCGTCCCCGAGCGCCTCGCGAGAAATGAATCCAGCCAAAGCATTGAGCGTGGGATAGTTGAACAACAAAGTAGCCGGGAGACTCTGGCCCAGACATGCTCCCAGCGAATTGCGAAGCTCAATCGATAGCAGAGAGTCCAGCCCAAGCTCCTGTAAGGGTTGACTTGGATCGATTTCCTGAGTGCTATGGATTCCCAAAGTAGCCTTGACGCGCTCCGCAATCAGGTCCATTAATATTCGCGTCCGCTGGGCTGGAGCAGCCGCTTCCAATTGTGGCCGCCAGGATGGATGCTTTTTCTTCTGCGCTGCCGGGGTCGCGCTTTTCGCTTCATACGCGACCCGCAATTCACGCAGGAGTGGGCGATTCAAATCCCCATCGGATTCAATACTGCGGTTGGCAAAGTATTGCTTCCAGTCGATCGGCGCAACAATTGCCTGAGCGCGACCATCAGCCATCAGCATCTCGAGCACTTGCAGGCCACCGCTCGTGCAGATACCGCCGACACCCATTCTCGATTTTCGCTGCACCACGCGATGGCGCACTGCGGCTCCGGTCTCACTCCACGGTCCCCAGTTGATACTCAGCGCGGGCAGTCCGTGCGCATTCCGATATTGAGCCATGGCATCGAGGAAAGCATTGGCAGCGGCGTGATTGGCTTGTCCTTCCGAACCGAATATCGAGGCTATCGACGAAAACAGTACGAAATGATCCAGGCGCTTGCCGGCGGTGAGATGATGCAGGTGGCATACACCTTCCAGCTTGGGAGATAAGACGCGTTCAAACCTGTCCCAGTCTTGCTGCAATAATGCTCCGTCATCGAGAACACCGGCGCAATGAAAGACCCCCAAGAGTGGAAATTTGTCTGCATAGTGGAGAGCAGCCGCCACATCGGCTTCCTTCGAAACATCGCCTTGGCAAATGCTCACGCCCGTGCCGGCAGAACGCATTCTGTCGAACACCTTCGCTGCATCGGCGCTGGGCGCACTTCGTCCCAATACGATGACTTGGCCCGCGCTGCGCTGACTGAGCCACTCCGCGATCGACAAGCCGATTCCGGCCAGTCCACCCGTTACCAGGTATGCGCCGTCTGGGCGGATGCTGGCCAAATTGAGATTCAAAGCGGGGCAAAGAACTACTCTGCCGATATGTCGCGCCTGCGCCATATATCGAAATGATTCCTGCGCCTTTTCCAAGGGAAAGGTTTTCTGCGGCAAGGGATGCAGCGTGCTGGACTGGAATTGATCGAAGATGGCCGTCAAAGTTTCGCGAACAAAACTGTCGCCGCTCTCGAGCGCCGGCGCCAGGTTGAACGGAGTGTAGGTCACATCCGGACGAACCTTCGCCACGGATTCCTGCGACCGAAGGTCCGCAACTCCCATTTCTATAAAACGTCCGCCGGGCGCTAATATCTCCAGTCCCGCATCGATGAATTGTCCGCTCAGTGAATTCAGAACAATATCCACTCCTCGTCCGTGCGTGATCTCGCGAATCTCACGTGCGAACTCGATTGATCTCGAATCCATGACATGCCCCACATCGATGGATGCAAGGTAGGCTCGCTTTTCCGCGCTTCCCGCAGTGGCAAAAACGGTAGCGCCCGCCTTCTGCGCAATCTGAATTGCGGCTAGACCGACTCCGCCCGCACCGGCATGAATCAATACGCGGTCGCCCGACCGTATGCCGGCCAAGGTCTCCAACGCGTATTTCGCCGTCAGGAATGCGACTGGAATGGTTACGGCGGCCTCGAAGCTAAGATTTGCAGGTTTTCGCCACGCCATATTTGCGCGTGCGGTTACGAATCTCGCAAAGCAGCCCTGGCCGAGAGCGACGACTTGATCCCCTGGCCGAAAGGCCTTCACTCCCGAACCGACTCGAACGACTGTTCCGGCACATTCTCCTCCGAGCGGCCCGCTTTTTCCCTTGTACATTCCGAGCACATTCAGGACATCGCGAAAATTCAATCCAGCGGCATGCACTCGGATTTCGATTTCTCCAGGTTCCGGGCTGCGGCGGCCCGTCGGGATCAATTCAATTCCATCCAGAGTGCCGACTGAGACGAGGGCAAGCTGCTCATTCGGTTCTTCCGCGCTGCAATCTCGCTCCGGTGTCGATGAGAGGGATGCAATGGGCCTGAGTCTCGGGACATAGATTTCATTCCCGCGCCATGCCAGCTCATCTTCTGACGCAATCTCAGGCAACGATTGCTTTGCCTGCACCAGCCTTAGTAGTTCTTCACCTGTGGTCTCGCGTGAGGGGTCGAGGTCGATCCGCACGACGCGCATTTCCGGATATTCCGCGGCAACGGAACGGCCAAATCCCCAGACAGTGGACTGCAGGACATTCGATACCGCTGGACCTTGAGCTCCCCTGGTGACAATCCAAAGTCTCGGAGTCGTTTTCAAATCCAAGGCCAACAGCGCTTGGACGATTCGCAAGCACTCCCCCAGGATCTGCGCTTCGATCTTCATCCCGTCTGCCGGCTCGATCTGCGAGATATCTGACGCAGGCGTGGCCAGGTATATGAGATCGCTGATGGGGGACGCCATCTCATTCCCGATCGCAGCAAGTTTTGTTTCAGCCTCGCCTGGCTGCATGGTCGCACAGGAAATGCCATCGCGCCTGAGTACGTGCGTCAGGCTGGAAGTCCATGCCTCATCCCCAGCCCCAGCGAGCACGCAGGTGCCGTGAATTGCGTTCATTGCAGTCCTCGCGGCGTCAGGCGCCGACGGTTGCGCGTCTATATTGCTCGGATTGAAAACAGCCTGAGCAGCTCCTTCTACGGGGATCCAAACGACTTCATAGATCGATTCGGAAATTGAATTGGAACCCGACCACTCCTGAGCTTCCCGATCGAAGGGGCGAAGCATCAAGCCGGTCGCGGACACAAGAAGGTGGCCGGATGGATCGAATCCGTACACATCCGCAGTGACGGGCAGGCCACTTTCGTCTGGACTCCCACGCCGCACCCGGGCATGGGCGAGTGCCACCGTTCGTGGATCACCGGTGATGCGAAGTTCTTCCAGCGCCGCAGGAAGATAGATGGCGCCGCGACTATCCGCAGATGGTGACAGAATCGCTGCGACAGCCTGAAAACAGGCGTCCAACGCGATGGGATGAATCTGATAGGGAGCTGCGTCTATGTCGGGCGGGAGCGCAAACTCTACAAGGGCTTCATTAGCGCCAAGAAACACGCGGGTCACAGGACGGAAACTGACGCCAAAACGCACGCCAAGTTCGTCAAACGCGCGATAGAAAGTATTGGAGTCTTTTTCTTCGCCACAACGCTTGCGAATTGCTTCGAGATTCTCCTGCATGGATTGGCCACGCGGATCCGACGATAACTCCCCGGTTGCGTGCAGGACCCACTGCGGCCCGGTCGCATCGTCTTCTGCCTCCGTTTCGGCGGCGCAACTATAGATCGCAAATGAGTGGCCCCTTTCCTGGCTGCGAAGCACGCATTGCAGATTTCGTGGCTCATCAAATATGCAGGGCTGTAGGAAAGCGACTGCCCTCACAGATGACGATTCGCCGGGTGCAGCCAGACCAGCCGCCTTGGCGGCACTCAACGCCATGTCCAGGTATGCCGCTGCCGGAACTACACGTTGCCCTGCTACAACATGGTCGCCAAGGTACGATGGATGATCGGGACGGATCTGCGATGCAAACTGAATTTCCGCAAGAGGCGAGTTGACGCGCGCACCCAGCAGTGGATGGTTTCCGGCGGAGCAGAGCGGAAGAGATGCGGAAATCCTTTCTGGCTTCATCGGGAACCAATGACGTTGGCGCTCGAACGGATACGTCGGTAGCGCGATGGGACGGCCGGACTTTCCGTAAAGAGCTTTCCAGTTGATTTCCGCTCCTAGCTCATAGAGGGTCTTGACCGAGCTGAGAAGGTCAAGCCACGGATTGCGCCCCTTGCGGACCGACGGCAACCAGAAGCAATCGGGAGCGTTGTGAGCCGACTTGCCGAGACTCAGCAAATGGGGCTGGGGGCCGATTTCGAGCAGGGTCTGGCAGCCGGTTTCGAGCGCGGTCTTCAGGCCAGCATCGAATTGCACCGTCCGGCGCATATGCTCCCGCCAGTATTGCGCCGTCGTAATCTCTTCGGCTCGCGCCGCCTTTCCCGTCAGATTCGAGATGATGCGAATGCGCGGCGCATGATACTGCACCTTCCCCGCACAGGATTCAAACTCGTTGAGGATCGGCTCCAGCAACGGTGAGTGAAAGGCATGCGTCACCTCCAGCGGCCGCGTCCGAATACCCTCTGCTTCGAGTTTCTTCGCCACCCTCTCCACCGTCTCGGCCAGCCCCGACAGCACCACCGTCTCCGCCCCGTTGATGACTCCAATCCCTACTTCCGATTCCAGCCCTGCAATCTCTTGCCGCACCCGCTCCGCGGTCGCTCCTATCGATCGCATCGCTCCCGGTTCTGTCAACGTGTCCATCAGCCGCGCCCGCGCGCATACCAACCGCAGTCCATCCTCCACGCTGAACACGCCTGCAATCACCGCTGCGACATATTCTCCCAGGCTGTGGCCCAGCACCACGCTCGGCTCGATCCCCCAACTGCGCCATAACTCCGCCAGCGCATACTCCAAGGCAAACAATGCCGCCTGCGCGTACCGCGCCTGCTTCATTCGGCTCTCGGCGTTCGCTCTGTTGACCTCGCCTTCCTGCGGGTACAGCACCTCGATCAGCCACTCCCCTGTCTCTTCTTTCCACGCCGCCGCGCATCGCTCGATCGCCGCGCGAAATACCGCCGAGCTTGCATATAGCTCCTGCCCCATCCCTACATACTGGCTCCCCTGCCCCGTACATAAAAAACAGATCCGGCCCGCCGCAGTGGCGACCGGTACGGCCGGATTCTGAAAAGCTGCGAGCTGTTGCCTTATCTGCTCAGCATCGGCGGCGAGGAAACATGCGCGATGAGGAAAGTGTGACCGGCCAGTATTCGCGGTAAAACAAACATCGCGCAGGTCGGTTGGGGGCGCTTGTTCAAGAACTGCGCGATACTGCTCCGTCAACTGCTTGAGCGCCGAATTGCACTTTGCCGATAGCGCAAGTACCTGCACCGGCCAGCCGGTATTGCTGCGGGGAGTGTTGTCTGGCAAACCTGCGGCCACGATAATGTGCGCGTTGGTGCCGCTGAATCCGAACGAACTGACGGCCGCGATGCGCTCCTGCCCGTCTGTCTCCCAGTCGATCAATTGCCCCGGAACCGTGAGCCTCAAATCATCCCATCGCACGTGCGAAGTCGGCTGCTTGAGATGGAGGTGCGGAGGAATCTGGGCATGGTCGAGTGCAAGGACCGTCTTGATGAGTCCCGCGATGCCTGCCGCTGCCTCCAGATGGCCTAGATTCGTTTTGAGCGAACCCACATGAAGAGGCCGGTCCTGCGGACGCGCCGCCCCATAGACGGCTCCCAGGGCCTGAAGCTCGATCGGATCACCCAATGCGGTTCCTGTCCCGTGGGCTTCGACATAGGAGACATCTGCGGGCCGGAGTCCGGCAGTTGCAAGGGCCTGTCGCATCAGGGTTACCTGCGATGGACCATTGGGAGCAGTCAGACTGCTACTCGCGCCGTCTTGATTGATGGCTGTGCCGCGAATCACCGCCAAGATGCGATCGCCATCGACCTGCGCCTGGGACAGGGTTTTCAGCGCCACGAAGCCGCAGCCTTCGCCCCGAACAAACCCGTCCGCGCTTTCATCAAACGCTTTGCAGCGGCCACCTGGCGAGAGCATGCGGACACGCGACAGGAGAGCAGTCGTTTCGGGAGCCAGCATCGCATTCACGCCGCCTGCCAGAGCAAGACTGCAGTCACCCGCGCGCAGGCTCTCACAGGCCAGATGAACCGCAACCAGCGACGACGAGCAAGCTGTGTCTAAAGAGATACTGGGACCTTCCAGTCCAAGAAGGTAGGAAATACGCCCTGACGCAATGCTGTGCGCAATACCCGAAGCGTAATGCGCATCCATCGCTTCAGGATCGCCAGTCTGCGCAAAGAGCTGGCTATAATCGTTGCTGGCGATGCCCAAAAAGACCCCGGTTTTTGTGCCGCGTAAATCCGTTGGAGCAACCCCAGCGTTCTCCAATGTTTCCCAGGCGACTTCCAACGCAAGCCGCTGCTGCGGATCCATGCTGGCCGCTTCTCGGGGTGCAATCTCAAAAAACTTTGCATCGAATTGATCGATTTGATCGAGAAATCCGCCCCAGCGCGTCACCATTTTGCCGGGCTGATCGGGATCGGGATCATAATATGCGTCGGCATCCCAGCGATCGGGTGGAACCAGCGAAATCGCATCGCGACCCTCCCGAAGCAGATCCCAAAAGGTGTCGCCATTGACCACTGCGCCTGGAAATCTACATCCCAGGCCGATGATCGCAATGGGCTCGCGAGAGCGCAGCTCCGCCGCCTCCAGCTTCGCCTGCATCTCCTGGACCGCGAGAAAGGCCTGCTTGAGAAGCGCCGATCCTTCCGTCGATTTCTTTGCCTCATCCATGGTACGAACAAACTTTCATCAAGCCAGCCGGCTCCGTAGCAACGCCGCTACATCTTCTTCCGACAATTTGTCGACTTCTTCCGCGGTCAGCAGTCTTTCCGGGGCGACAGGCAACGAGGAAGATGTCTCGCCGTCCGATACGGTCTCGTCCTGCAATCTGCCGAGGAGATAGCCCGCAACCGCATCCGGCGTGGGATAATCGAAAATCAATGTCGCGGGAAGACTGTCCACGCCCAGCAAATTAGATAGCCGGTTTCGCAGTTCGACCGCCATCAAAGAATCCATGCCCAGATCCATCAGTCTGTCGCGTTTTCTGGGCTTAGCGTCCGCTCCGAGCCGGAGCACCTGAGCAATCTCCTTCAGAACAACATCGAGCAACAGGGCGCGACGTTCCGACAGGGGCGCGTCTTGCAGCACGGCAGCAATTGCTGAAGCCTCACTCGCGTTTGTCGCCGCTGCGTCTATAGCGGGGTTGTATGCCGACGCGCTGTCGTGGGGCAGATACACGGAATTCGATGTCCCGGTTGCCTCTGCAAGTACCCCGCTGCCCGCGTTGGAGCCTCTGGCTAAAATCACATGCAATCCAATGATCCCGGCGGCAGATTCTGGCTCCGGCGCGGAAACGATCTCGACCAATCCCGCAGCCTGCAGTGCGGACGTCCATTCCGCCACTCCGAGCAGTGGCGCGCCCGCGCGCAGATCATCTTCCGATTTTTGCCAGCCTTCAATCAATCCGGTAGTGATGTCATGCCATGCAAATTGTTGTGTCGTTTCCAGCAGCACCATGACTCCGCCGGGCGTTAGCAGACTCGCAATTCCAGACAGTGTGGCGCGCAGGTCCCGCGTGGCATGAACCACGTTGGCTGCGATCACAACATCGAACAAACCGCGATGCCGGGCGAGGTGATCTTCGTTTTCGATGTCCAGCAAGCCGTAGCGGACAAATGGATACGTAGCAAACCGCGCGCTGGCCCGCTGCAGAAACACTTCGGAGACCTCCGTGAAATGGTAGGAGGCGCGATCGGGGGACAGCATGGGAAGAATGGTAGAAGTGGTTGCTCCAGTGCCTCCGCCGACCTCGAGGATTTGCAGTCGGTGCTTTGCGGAAGCGGAGTTGGCGATAGCCTGCACCGCCGCCGCTACGATCAAGTTGGCATACCGCGCCCCGATGGAATTCTCATAGAGGTTCTGCGCCAGTTGTGGCGATTCGGCGGGAAATAACGTTTCAAGCGGACTGGTTGTGCCGAGCAAAACTCCGCGGAGATGCTTCGAGCAGTTGCGAAGATATTCCAGCAGAAACGGATCGTCGCCCAAGCATTGTTCTGCATCCCGCCAGGCTTGGTCCATGTCCCCATCGGGCAGCGCAGCGAGATTCCAGAACCGCGAGCCATCTCGTTCCAGATACCCCGCTTCACACAATAAGCGCAGCCAACGGCCCATCAATTTCACATGCGCCGGCACAATTCCGCAGCTGGCGGTAAGTGATTTCGCGTCATGGGAGGTGCCGGCCGTAGCGAAGGCGCCGAGACCTCGCAGTGCTCGGAGGATCTCCGCAATCGTCAATCGTTCGAGGGCCATCCATTTAGCGGCGAACGATTCGACCTTCAAGCCGATCGGCACGAGTCTCGACTGTGACAATGCCGCCCCCGTGGCGCACTGCCATTTCCGGAGGGAAACGTCTCCGTCCTCCGAAGCGAGCCAGTACCGCTGGCGCTCAAATGGATAGGTGGGAAGTGCCATGCGGGTGCGGCGATGACCCCTTTCGAAGCCGCGCCAATTAACCGCTTCTCCCTCGACATACAACGTGGCAAGTGTCTCCAGCATTTGATCCCAGTCATTTTTCTGCCGTCGTAGTGAGATCTTGATGCGTGATTCCAGAGATGCATCCGAGCGCACCGCGAGGGCCTTCAAATGGGGCTGGGGGCCGATTTCGAGCAGGGTCTGGCAGCCGGTTTCGAGCGCGGTCTTCAGGCCGGCATCGAATTGCACCGTCCGGCGCATATGCTCCCGCCAGTATTGCGCCGTCGTAATCTCTTCGGCTCGCGCCGCCTTTCCCGTCAGATTCGAGATGATGCGAATGCGCGGCGCATGATACTGCACCTTCCCCGCACAGGATTCAAACTCGTTGAGGATCGGCTCCAGCAACGGTGAGTGAAAGGCATGCGTCACCTCCAGCGGCCGCGTCCGAATACCCTCTGCTTCGAGTTTCTTCGCCACCCTCTCCACCGTCTCGGCCAGCCCCGACAGCACCACCGTCTCCGCCCCGTTGATGACTCCAATCCCTACTTCCGATTCCAGCCCTGCAATCTCTTGCCGCACCCGCTCCGCGGTCGCTCCTATCGATCGCATCGCTCCCGGTTCTGTCAACGTGTCCATCAGCCGCGCCCGCGCGCATACCAACCGCAGTCCATCCTCCACGCTGAACACGCCTGCAATCACCGCTGCGACATATTCTCCCAGGCTGTGGCCCAGCACCACGCTCGGCTCGATCCCCCAACTGCGCCATAACTCCGCCAGCGCATACTCCAAGGCAAACAATGCCGCCTGCGCGTACCGCGCCTGCTTCATTCGGCTCTCGGCGTTCGCTCTGTTGACCTCGCCTTCCTGCGGGTACAGCACCTCGATCAGCGACTCGCCTGTCTCTTCTTTCCACCCCGCCGCGCATCGCTCGATCGCCGCGCGAAATACCTCCGAGCTTGCATACAGTTCCTGACCCATCCCTACATACTGGCTCCCCTGCCCCGTACATAAAAAACAGATCCGGCCCGCATCGCCGTCTTCGGCAATTCCGGTAAATATACATGCGGATGATCGAACATTCTGATCCTGCTCCAATGCTGTTGCCATCTGTTCGGCAGTCTCTGCTATAACAGCCATGCGATGAGCAAAGTGCGTGCGTCCGGAATTGGCTGTGAAACAAAGGTTCGGCAATGCATCTGCGGAAGATGCACGGAGAGCAGCCGCGTACTGTACCCGGAGACTGTCGAGGGCTTCCTGCGATCTTGCGGAAATGGTAAGGATATGTTTTGGACATTCGCCGACGCTCGCGACACGTACCAGCTTTGGAGCCTCTTCCAGCACGATGTGTGCATTTGTTCCGCTGAATCCAAACGAGCTGACACCGGCGTATCGATGGCCGTTCAGGGGCTTCCATTCGGCAATCTCGGTCGGCACCACAACCGGTAGGCGATCCCAATCGATGTGAGAACTTTTTTGCTTCAGGTGCAGGCTCGGCGGAATGGCATGATGCTGGAGCGCAAGCACAGCTTTCATCAGGCCCGCTATACCGCTGGCCGCTTCCAGGTGTCCGATGTTTGTCTTCACCGAGCCGATCGCCACTGGAGTATCAGCGGCCCGTCCGCTGCCCATTACGGACGCGAGCGTTTCCACTTCAATGGGATCGCCCAATGCCGTGCCGGTGCCGTGGGTTTCTTGATATCCAATCTCTGCCGCGTTTACCTGCGCGACTTCGAGTGCGGAGCGAATTACCGCCGCCTGCGCTGGACCATTGGGCGCGGTCAACCCTCCGCTGCGCCCATCGTGGTTCACGGCAGATCCTCGAATGACCGCGAGGATGCGATCACCATCGGCGAGTGCGTCGGACAATTTTCTTAACACGACGATTCCGCAGCCCTCGCCGCGCACATAACCATCTGCTGCTTCATCGAAAGTCTTGCAATGCCCGTCGCGCGCCATCATGTGCGCCTTCGATAGTGCAATATTCGAATCGGGCGACAGAATGAGATTCACTCCACCCGCCAGCGCAAATTTGCACTCCCCTGCCCGCAGGCTCTGACAGGCAAGATGGACCGCAACCAACGAAGACGAACAGGAAGTATCGACGGCCAACGACGGCCCGTGCAGACCCAATACATACGAGAGGCGCCCCGCAACCATGGCGGGAGAATTGCCGGAGCCAGTGTACGCATCGATGTGCTCAATATCTGCTAGTGCAGAACGGCCATAATCGTGATTGCCTATACCGAGGAACACCCCCGTCGGCGTGTCCTGAAGCACGGCGGGACTGTACCCGGCATTCTCGAGTGCTTCCCAACCAACTTCCAGAGCAAGGCGATGCTGGGGATCCATGGCTATGGCTTCGCGCGGAGAGATGCCGAAGAACGCAGCATCGAAGCGATCGACTCCAGCAACAAATCCGCCATGCTGCGTAACCATCGCGCCGGGAGCGTCTGGATCGGCGTTGAAGTACGCGCGCCAGTCCCATCGGTCGCGCGGAATTTCAGTAATCGCGTCGCATCCTTCGGCAAGCAACTTCCAAAATGATGACTCATCGATCACACCCCCGGGAAATCTTAGCCCGGTGCCAATGATTGCAATCGGCTCATGTTGCGCCGACTCAAGTTCGTTTACCCGGGCGCGCAAGGCGCGAATTTCATGCAGTGCCCGCTTGACGGGCGACAGTTCCGGAGAACTGTTGTTGCGATCGGAAATGGAATCAGGCATTCGCTTTTTCCCTTCCGGCTCGATCGAGCTCTTGAATCAGGAGCAGTTCCGCCTCTGCGTCACTTATGGATTGCAACTCGATCGTTGCGCCGGTTGCATCGTCCGGCACTGTGGTTGCGGCGACAGATTCTATGGATGGCGCCAAAATTCCAAGTAAATGCTGGGTGAGTTCTTCGATGGACGGATGGTCGAATAGCAGACCCGCTGCCAGCGTTATGCCCAAAGACTGCGAGAGATCATTCCGCATTTCGAGGGCCATCAAAGAGTCCAATCCAACATCCTGCAATGCAACGCTATCCGTAATGGGCGCCGATTCCCGCAACCCCAGCACTCGACGCGCGCATATTTTTATGTGCGTAGACAAAAGAAATTTCCGTTCGAATTCTGGAGCGGAGCGCAGCTCCTCGACGATCCTGCGAGCCGGTTGAACATGGTCACTCCGGTGCTGTTCTCTGTGCTCGCGTTCGAACGACTGAAGTTCGGAGAAAAAGGCGACATCTCGTCGCGCTGGACCGGCGCTGAGAAATTGTTCCCAATCCAGATCCATCACCGCGACCTGCGAACGACCTGCTTCGATAGCCGTCTGGAGTGCCGCCAATGCAGCGCGAGGCTCCATAGGGATTACTCCTTGCCGAGTCCATCGGGCGGATTGCTCCGGTGTCAGGCGTGCAGCCATTCCCGACGACGCCCACGCTCCCCAGTTCACGCTGAGCGTCGCCAGCCCCCGGCTGGAGCGATGATGCGCCAGCGCGTCGAGAAATGCGTTGCCCGCGGCATAGCTTCCTTGCCCAGGCGAACCAAGGACAGATGCCGCCGAAGAGAAAAACACCATAAGCCGGATCGGGTCGTGCTGAGTTAGCCGATCGAGATTCCACGCTCCTTGAATCTTCGGCGCCGTGGTTTCGCAGTAGGAGTCCCATGACTCTTTGCCCAACACAGAATCGTGCAGGACGCCGGCGGCATGAAACACGGCGCGCAGCGGCGGTCGCGCAGCACGAATATCATCGAGAAGTCGCTGCAATTGGGAGGATGATGCTACATCGACGCGCTCGATCGTGACATCCACACCTTGGTTGCGCAGCTCTACGACAGCCGAGTTTTCTCCGCTATCATCCGCGCTTCTGCCCGCGAGAACGATGTGCTTGGCTCCTTGTCCTGCCAGCCATCGTGCCAACTGCGAGCCTAATGCTCCCAGGCCGCCTGTAATCAATACGGTGCCATCCGATACTGCGTCGCGAACAGTCTGGCCTCGGTTTGCGCTATCGAACCCCAGCACGATCTTCCCAATCTGGCGGGCCTGAGCCATGGTGCGGAAGGCCTGCGCCGCGTCTTCAATGGAATAGAGCGTGGTTGGCAATGGCTGCAGTTCACCGGTTGAGAAACGCCCCATCAACTCACTCAACATCTTCGCAATCAGCTTCGGATCATCCGTTGCCACTTCGCCCAGGTCGAATGGAAAATAGCGAATATGCTTTCCAAGTGCTGCCACTTCTTCAGCGCTCCACAGATCGCGCTTGCCCACTTCGAGAAAACAACCGCCTTCGGCCACGACATCGAGACTGGCGCGAATAAACTCCCCGGCAAGTGAGTTCAGCACCACATCGACACCCACTCCTCCGGTCACCCGCAATACTTCGTCACGAAATGAGAGTGAGCGCGAGTCGAAGATATGCTCCACCCCCAGCTTTGCCAGAAACGCCCTCTTGTCTGGATGGCCGGCGGTGGCAAATACTTCTGCACCCGCACGCATCGCCAACTGGACGGCGGCCAATCCCAATCCACCGGCGGCGGCATGAATCAGAATACGTTGTCCAGCGAAGAGGTTGGCCAACCGATGCAGGCCATACTCCGCGGTCAAAAACGCAATTGGAATTCCAGCTGCCTCGGCGAAGGCCAAGGCCGCCGGCTTTCTCGTCACGAAATCTGCCGGTAGGTTGACGAAGGTTTGCAGGCTGGCTGGCGCGAAGGCGAGAACGGCATCGCCGACCTGCAAGCCGCGAACCTCGGAACCTACCCTCACAATCGTGCCGGCACACTCAGCGCCTGGCGTCGCAGTGCGGGCTGGAAACATGGCCAGCGCCGTCAGTACATCGCGGAAATTCAGGCCCGATGCGCGCACCTCGATTTCGACTTCGTGCGGTTGTGGCTCTTTCCGTTTTGTCGCTTCGATGCGTAGGTCTTCCAGACGGCCCGACGGATCGATTCTTAGCCTTTGTGCAGCTTCTGGGCGCTGAAGATCCGGGATCAGCCGAGCTATGTAACGGGTCCCGTGCCGGAAGGCGACCATCGCTTCTGGACCATTGGCAGCCATCTCAGCAGCCACCATCTCCGCTATCTCTTGCGATGCGCCTACGGTACCCATCTCCGATCCGACATCGATCAGAACCGGCGAAGTCTCTGGATGCTCCAGCATCAGCGTGCGCGCCAATCCCCACAGAGGCGATTGCGCAATCGATACACTCTCCGATGGCAACACCGCCGCAGAAGCGGAAGATACGATCCAAATCCTTGGAGCGACTGCGTCGTTTGGAATTCCCAGAAACTTTACAAACTCCAGAACAAACTCTACGTCATTCTTTTCCGGGTGAGTCCACTCGGAAGCATCCCCGGGATTTTCACTTCCGCGCGCGTCATATACGATTCCCGACCATGCAACCTTGGCGATTATGGAGTGAAGAGATTGTGCGCCGCGAACAAGCACGTCGCACTTGCCACCCTGTTGCTCCAGCAGATCCACCAGATGGCTGCAACTTCCTTCCTGCGACTCGATCAGCAGCCAGTGCTCGCCGGATCGGGAAGACCTAACTCCAGCCGCCAGCGGTGCGGGGCGCCACGCCAACTCATACATTGGAGCCGAATCGCTGGAAGGTGCCTGGTTCAACGTGACTGCGTTCGCGCGCTTTGCTTGAAAACCGACGAGCCGCGCTACGACGCTGCCGGAGGCGTCCATCACGACAATATCGGCGGAAAATGCCTCTGCGCTGGAAGCGACAACCTTTACGTGGACCCAGACTTCGGTCTTGCCCGTCTGAAGCAACTCGAAATGATCGACACTGATGGGCAGAAATAAGTCGGCGTTCGATTCCTCTCGCGCGGCGATAACGGTCTGCAAACAACCATCGAGCAACGTGGGATGCAGTCCGTACTGCTGCGCATCTCTTGCCGCCTCTTCCGACAAGCGCAGGCGCGCAAGTGATTCGCCCTTGCCGGACCACACCGCCTGAATCGTTCGGAAGGCCGTTCCATAGCGAAGGCCCGTGCGCTCCAAAATGTCATAGATATCGTTTGCAGAAATTTCTTTCTGGCAGCTTGCCTGCAGACCGGCCAGATCGACGATAGGTATTCCCCTGTCCGATGGCTGAACCGAGCCTTTGGTGTGCGTTGTCCAGCGGGTCCCGCTAACGCTGGCCATCTCGATAGAGCCGTCGGTAACCAGCACTTGCAGTCGGCAACCGCCGGAAGATAGAAAGAGTGGATCACGGACTACAAGATTGCGGATCGAGCTGCCGGACTTGTCTATTTGCCGAAGCGCCGCCGCCGCGATTTCCAGAAATGCCGCGAACGGAAGAATAGGCCGGTACCCCAAGGTGTGATCCGCCAGGTAAGAATCGGCGAATGTGTCGAGTTCCGATTCAAAAAGCTTACCCTGAATGAAGACAGATTCAATTTGTTTTCCCAGCAACGGGTGGACAAGCCCATCGGCGGGAACACGTGCGGGGGTGGCCTCTTGATCGATCCGCTTCGCGGTGAGAACTTCAGCCAGCCAGAATCGCTCGCGTTTCCACGCGTAGGCTGGCAGCGGAATTGTGCGGCCGCTGGCGGCGTTCTGTGTTGGAAGCAGGGGTGCTTCTTCCAAAATTACATGGCCATTCGTGCCCCCCAAACCGAACGAGCTGACACCGGCGGTTCGCGGTTTTTCGCCGCGGGCCCATGGCGTGTTTTCCGCTGATATCTTCAGGCGCGTACCAGTGAGAGAAATCTCCGGATTCAACCGGTGGAAGTGCAAATTTCGCGGGATTTCTCCGTGCTCAAGGCACAGCACTGTTTTGATGATTCCGGCGATTCCCGCCGCTGCCTCGAGATGGCCCAAGTTTGTTTTCACAGCGCCCAGTATGCAAGGTGGCGCTCCCGTACCCGGCTGTCCGTACACTGCGCTGACGGCCTCGATCTCGATGGGGTCGCCAAGCGAGGTACCGGTGCCGTGCGTTTCAATGTAGCTGATGTCGCCGGGCGCAAGCATGGCATTGCTCAGCGCCGCGCGAAAGAGGGCTTCCTGCGCCAGGCCGTTCGGCGCGGTCAGCACGGTTGTTTTCCCATCGTGGTTCACGGCCGTGCCGCGAATCACGGCGCGGACGCGGTCCCCATCCTGAAGCGCGTCCGAAAGCCGCTTCAAAATGACGACGCCGCTGCCTTCTCCCGGCACAAAACCGTCGGCGCTGGCATCGAATGCCTTGCACTTTCCGTCGCTCGCCAGCATTCCCCACTTTGAAAATACGATCACTTCATCGGAAAGCGTTTTGAGACTGCTCGCACCTACAATGGCAAGACCACACTCCCGGCTGCGCAGGCTTTGGCAGGCGAGATGGGTGGCAACCAGCGAGGAAGAACACGCGCTATCGATGGCCAGACTCGGTCCTTTTAGATTGAGCAAAAATGATAGCCGCCCAGCCGCAACACTATGCGCGCTGCCGATCCCTCCGTGCGCAGTCAGGGCTGAGGTGTCGCGGAAATGGAGCCGCGCGTAATCGCTGTTGTAAATGGCGATGAATGCTCCGGCATCCGTGCCGGCGAGACTCGCGGGATCAATCCCAGCATCCCATAACGCTTCCCATGTCACTTCCAGCAGCAATCGCTGCTGTGGGTCCATCAGTTGCGCCTCGCGTGGTGAAATGCCGAAAAACGCAGCGTCGAATCCGTCAATCTCTGGTAAGTAGGCTCCTCTTCGGAGTTGGAGCGGAAGCTCGGCAGCGTCTTTCCAGCGTCCCTCAGGAACTTCGCTGACGCCGTCGCATCCTTCCTTGAGAGCTGTCCAAAATTCTTCTGGAGAATTGCCTCCACCCGGAAAGCGGCATCCCATCCCAACCACGGCGATCGGGTCGGAGGCGATCAGATCGAGATCTTCCTTCTCAGCTCGCAGCCGCCGAACAGCGAGCGCGAGCTTTGCCGGGGAGATGCGGGGCTTATCGGAAGCAGGCATCAGGAACTCCTCTGCCCATTACCCATCAGGGCGTGCAACGCGTCTTGTTCCGTCAAGCCATCGGAAAGGCCATCTACCCGGCTGTCTTTGCCATTCAGCACAGGCGTGCCGGCAGGTTTTTCCGCGGGCGTGCTCGAATCTTCCGAAGCAGCCAACTGCAATCTGCGCAGAAGGTGAGAAGCCATCTGCTGAATGGTCGGGTAGTTGAAAACCACGGTGGCCGGCACGGCGATTTGGAGTGTGTTGCTGAGCCGGCGAACAAATTCCAGCCCCATCAACGAGTCCAGGCCCATGCTTCCCAGAGGACGCTCCCGATCGATCTTTCGCGTCGCCAGTTTTAACACTCGGCCCAACACTTCCTGCAAATAGGTTTCGAGCAATTCCTGGCGCTGCGGAATCGAATCGGCTTCAATTAGCTGATCTAAAATCTCTGAGCGACTGGAGGTCTCGGTCGCGACAGAAATGCGCGACAGGGCGGAGAAAGCCGGTGGAGCTCCGTTCGGTCCGTGGAACGCAGCAAATTTTTCCCAATCGAATGGAACGGCAATGACCTGCACTGGATTGGTTTCGAGCACGCGTCCGAGAGCGGCAAGCGCCTCCGATCCCGAAAAATTCCTCATTCCCTGCAGTTCATATCCTTCAATGCTGCGTTCTGTTCCAGCTGCTCGTGCCAGCCCGATCCGGTCCCAGCCGCCCCAGTTTACTGAGGTGGCTGGCAGGCCCAGGGCTCGCCGGTAGTGCGCGAACGTATCCAGGAATGCGTTTCCTGCCGCATAACTGCCCATTCCAGGTTGTGGATGAACAGCGGCGATGGAAGAAAACATGACGAAGAAATCTAAATTCTCATCGAGCGTTGCCCGATGCAAATTCCACGTCCCGATTATT
The DNA here is from genome assembly GCA_021793405.1 of Acidobacteriota bacterium. Classification (GTDB taxonomy): domain Bacteria; phylum Acidobacteriota; class Terriglobia; order Terriglobales; family Acidobacteriaceae; genus JAKAAZ01. The sequence goes on along the minus strand of JAJYSV010000007.1, from coordinate 29,731 downwards.
TTTGGTGCCATCACCGGTACAAATCGACCCGCGGATACATCCGCGATCAATGCATCGTCCACCACCGCGGCGGCATGCATCACTCCCTTGAGTGTAGGCAGATTTGTTCGAATCGTTTCCAGCGCTTTCGTCAGATCGGATTCCTGCGTGATATCGCCTTGGAGCATGACCACCTTTGCTCCGCGTTCCTCGATCCTTCGGATCGCTTCCGAGGATTCCGTGGACGGACCACGACGCGACATCAGGACCAGATGACCCGCACCGTTTTCTGCCATCCACTCCGCCACCGTGAGGGCTACGCCTCCAAGACCTCCGGTAATGAGATAGCTGGCCTTCGCGGAAAACAGCGGTTTGTCTTTTGCGGGAAGAACTCGAACATCCCGATCCATGCGGATGGAAATTTTTCCAATGTGGCGCGCCTGCGCCATAAAGCGGAATGGAACGCTGGGATCGGCGGCGGAGAAAGACTGCACGGGCAACGGCTGCCAGTCGCCGCTTTCAATGTGACGCATCACTTCGCCCAGCAACTCCCCGACATATGCGCGCCTGTCTTCGACGGCGGCGGCCACATCGACCACATGGAAAGAAATGTTGTTGCGAAACACCTTGAGACCTACAGGCTTGTCTTCGTAAATATCCCGCTTGCCCATTTCAATAAACCGTCCGTATGGCGCCAGCACCTCCAGGCCTTTCGAAAGAAACTCTCCGGCAAGAGAATTCAGAACGATATCGACGCCTCGTCCTTCCGTAATTTCCATCACGCCGTCGGCAAAGGTAAGCGATCTCGAGTTGAGCACGTGCTGGACTCCGAGAGACCTCAGATAATCTTCCTTCTCCCTGGAGCCCACCGTGGCGATAATGTTCGCCTTCGACCATTTGGCGATTTCGATGGCGGCCAGTCCGACTCCGCCGGCCCCAGCATGAATCAATACCCACTCTCCCGCGCGGATACGGGCTTGCTCCACGAGCGACCAATAAGCCGTCAGATAAACCACCGCGACCGTCGCAGCTTCTTCGACCGTCAACCCAACCGGTTTATGCAGAGCCAACTCGACAGGCACCGAAACTGTGGATGCCATCATTCCGGTTGTCCGCATGGATGGAGTAATGGCGATGACCTCATCGCCAACCTGGAACTCCGTCACGCCTTCGCCGACAGCAACCACCCTTCCCACACCTTCATTCCCCAGGGGGATGGGATCGCCCGGAACCAGTCCAGGATAGAGACCCATCACTTTAGTCACGTCGCTGAAGTTCAGACCAGCTTCCACCACTTCCACGGCAATTTCACCCGCCTTCGGCGAAGAATGCTCGCGAGCGCGCAACTCGACGTTGTCGAAAATACCGGTTGCCGAAATCTCAATGCGATAGTCTTCTCCATCTCCAAGCTGCTCCGCTTTTACTTCCGGAACCATCGGGGAATAACGTGTGAGCCGCCCAACATATTTCAGGTTTCCGCGCAGCGCAATCCAATCGTTTTGCCCTCTGGTGCAAATTTGTAGCGCTAAAGCGCGGGCTTCCAGCGGATCTGGCGTCAAGCTCAAGTCGACCAGCGTGGTGCATAACTCCGGGTGTTCCCGGTCCACGCTCCGGCCAATTCCCCACATTGGTGCGCTCTCAATCCGGGGCAAATCGGTGCTGTTATCCACCATCATCACGCCTGCCGTCACTAGCCAAAGGCGCGGCGGATTCTCCCAATTCGCGGCCGTTATTGCCTGCACAATTCCGGGGATATATTGGCTCCCCCTAGCTTGGGCTTGAAGAAGATCTTCTGCTTTATAGGCTGCGACCGCAGCATGATCGAGCGACCACAGGTGAACCACGGCGGTAGGCGTGCCGGCGCCGATGGCCGCATCCTCGAACAGCCGCTTCAGATCGTGAACATCCAGACTTACCTCAAATTCCGAATCGTCAATCCTTCTGAACTTCGAACCAGGTCTGATCAGCGTGCAGCGTCCACCGATAAATTCGAGCGACGTTTTCATCGCCTCCGCAATTCCAGTGTTATCGGCGAAGATCATCCAGTTTTCAGCCGACGCCTTGGGTAGCAGCAAGGTGCTCGCTTCGGCTGCCTGGCCTGCGGTTCCGGTCTGTTTTTCTTCCACCCATTGCAGCGCGTAGAGCGGCTCGGTGGTGGCCACGTTGTGCTCGGTGACCTTCTTGACTTCGATTCCTGTGACATCCACCAGCACGTTGCCTACAGGATCAAGCAAACGCAAGTCCGTGCGGAACGTTCCATTCAGAGGATCGGCGCTCACAAGCATAGCTTGCGCGTACAGATCACCGTGGTCAGGAATTGGACCGTAGATGCAGACCCTCTCGATCGCAACCGGTAAATATGTGTCTTCCGCTTTGAATGCGTCCCGCTCTGGCCTCACATGGGTCATGGCCTGGAAACAAGCGTCGAGAATCGCGGGATGGATCACATCCTGATCTCCGTCCGACACGTCGGCTCGCAATCTGCATAGACTCGCGAGGTCGCCGACCCAGGCTTCCTGCACCAACTGAAAGGCGGGGCCATATTGCAGCCCGCATCGGGTCGTTCTGGCATAGTGATCTTGCGCGTCCCGGTGAGTCGTATATTGAGCCTGTAAAGCGGCCAAAGAGATGGTTTCAGGAGGGGCGGTCTCAGATTGAACTGGCTGGAGGATGCCGTGGGAGCGCACGGGCCACGCGGCTTCCCCTTGATCCCCCCGACTTCGAATGGCAAAGGAGTATGCACCATTTCCGTCCGGAGTGAGCGCCAATTGAAACGTTTTCGCTCCCTGCTCGGGAATGTACGCGGCACTCGCAAAGACCGCATTCCTGACCTCAAAAACCTGGTCGGGGAACATCTCCTTGGCAGCGGATAAAGCCATATCGACATGACCAGACGCTGGAAACACAGCGGAGCGCAGGACACGATGGTCGTTGAGATAGCGAATGCTTGCGAGTTGCAAATCAGTTTCCCAAAGCATTGCATTGGGATCGAGCGAAGATTCAAATCTGTGGCCGAGCAGTGGACTGGTCTGGCTGGTATGCCATGCATACTTCCCGCGCGCCGGGTCGCCCGGCTCCGGCCAGCAACGCTCGCGCTGAAACGGATACTGTGGCAACCGCACACAACGAGCTTGATCCGGATAGAGCCGCCGCCAGTCGATCTGGCGTCCCGCCGCGTACAGCGCCGACAATCCGGCCAGCATGGTTGCGCAAGCCGGTTTTTCGCGGCGCAGCGAAGCCACCGCAACAGCGCGGGGATTGATCGCTCGCGCGGACGATTCAATGGACGGAAGCAGAATCGGATGCGGGCTAAGTTCAATAAAGACATCCTTGCCGTCAGCGCACAGTTGCTTGATCGCTGGGGCGAACAGAACACTGCGGCGCAGATTCTCGACCCAGTAGTCGGCATCCAAGCGGGTTCCTGCGTCGCCGGGCGAATCGCCCGCTTTCTGCGCGTACTCGCTGGTAACCGTAGACAGCATCTGGATTTCGGCAGGGTGAGGGCGAACGCCCGATAGCGCGACCAAAAGGTCCGGCAGAATTGGATCGACCTGGGCGCTATGCGACGCCACGTCCACTTTGATCTGCCGACAATAGATGTCCTTCGCGGTTAGATCTCGCAACATCGACTCAATCGCCTTTGTGTCTCCGGAAATCACGGTGGTGTGAGGGCCATTGCTGGCTGCCACGGAAACCTCATCGACAGATGCGAGCAGCAGTTCGACATCGGCCATGGGAAGCTCAACGGTCGCCATGCTGCCTGCGCTGGTGAGTGTCTTCATCAACTGGCTGCGTCGGCAGATCACGGCAACAGCATCCTGTAAATCAAGAATTCCGGCGATGTGGGCTGCCGCAACCTCACCCATGCTGTGACCTACGACTGCACTCGGGACAATCCCCCAGGATCGCCACACGGCGGCAAGAGCAACGCTCATGGCAAATAGGGCCGATTGTATCACATCGATTTGTGTCAGGTATCGCTCCGCATCCTCGCCTATGACGCGATCAATCAAGCTCCAGCCCGTTTCCGCGTGGATGGCGGCGTTGCATTGCTCGAAAGCCTGGCGAAATACCGGATTGCGGTCGAAAAGTTCACCGACCATCCCCAGCCATTGCGAACCCTGGCCAGGAGCAACAAATACGATGGTGTTCTCCGTTGGTTGCTGGGTCGAGCTTGCACGACCGAAAACAACTCCATCGCTGTCTTCCCTGGCAATGGCCGCAGCCAGGTTCCCCTCGAATTCTGTCATATTCTCAGCGATGATCGCGGCCCGGCATTCGTGGTGGGTGCGCCGGACACTCGCCGTATAACAGACGTCGCGAATGGGATACTCCGGGCCGGCTGCGCGCATCTCATCGAGATGCTCCCGCAACAGCGAATCCAAGGCCTCCGGACTGCGGGCCGAAACCGTCAGCAGATAAGGGCCACTTCCCTGAAAAGTATTCTCTGGCTGGCGCACTTCTTCAAGAACCAGGTGTGCATTCGTCCCCGTGATACCAAAAGAGCTAACCCCTGCCAGGCTCAAGTCAGTTGTCTGCGGCAACCGCACTGTTTCCGTTACAACCCGCACAGGAAGCTTGTCCCACGCTACCTTAGGATTTGGAACATGGAAGTGAAGACTCGGGGGGATCGTGCGATATTTCAGAGTCAACGCCGCCTTGACGAGTCCGGCTACACCGGCGGCAGATTCTGTATGGCCGATATTCGTCTTGAGGGATCCCAGTGCACAGGGCTCGGTGACGCCTGCCTCCGCCAAAGCGGTGCCAACCGCTGAAACTTCGACAGGATCACCGACACTGGTTCCCGTGCCATGCATTTCGATGTAGGAGATGTCTTTCGGCTCGATGCCAGCGGATTTCCAGGCGGCGCGCAGCAACTCCTGCTGCGCGCTGCGGCTGGGCGTTACCAGCAGTCCACTGCTACGTCCGTCATTGTTCACTGCGCTGCCGCGAATGACTGCGTAAATGGGATCGTTGTCCGCAACGGCGCGCGCCAGCCTTTTCAAAACTACAATGCCTGCGCCTTCACTGCGCACAAATCCGCTCGCCGACTCATCTCCGAACTTGCAGCTCCCCTCGGGCGAGAGCATGTTGGCTTTGGTAAACAACTCGGAAATCTCCGCGCCCAGGATGAGATTGGCTCCGCCAGCCAGCGCCATATCGATATCGCCAGCCCATAGGCTTTGACAGGCCATATGCGCTGCCACGAGCGAGGAAGAACAGGCCGTGTCGATGGTCACGCTTGGCCCTTGAAAACCAAACGTGAACGACAGCCGCCCTGACGCCGAAGCACGGCCGCACCCAGTTACAGAATAAAAATCTCCTTCGCTGGCGGATTCATACAATCGTGACTCGTACTCGTTCGTCCATAGCCCCAGGTACACACCCGTGGCTGAATTTTCATACGTTTCCCGAGTCTGGCCGGCGTCTTCGAGGGCCTCCCAGGCAACTTCCAGCAGCAGACGATGCTGGGGATCGATATAGATCGACTCCCGCGGGGAAATCTCAAAGAACTGTGAATCGAAGCCAGCAATGTCGGGCAGAAAACCGCCGCGGTCGGTAAACAGCCGAGCGTGTTTGCTCCGGACTTGTTCATATAGCCGATCCAACTCGGCAAAACGCCCTCCCGGGTAGGGCCCAACGGATTCCGTGCCGGCCAGCAGGTTCCGCCAAAGCTCCTCAGGATTCGACGCGCCGGGATACCGGCAACCGATCCCGACAATCGCGATGGGATCGCGGTCCAACGTCTTCTGGGTTGACTGCCGATCTTGTCTTTCCTGGCTTGTTCTTTCGCTTTTCATCAGCCCTCTGCACTTTCAACCCGCGAAGGTGGCGTTCCGTTCACTCCTACCTGCAACAAAACGGGCTTCGATTGTGCGAACCAGCTCTTTACCACTTGTCAGAGAGAAAAAATGGTCGCCCGGTAGAATGTTGCTAGCAAAAACAGCTTGGGTATGCAATTCCCATTCGTAGAGGCATTCAGGTTCCACAGCCTTGTCTTGCGCTCCGCCGAAAGCGGTAATCGGAATGTCGAGCGGGGGTCCAGGCTCATATCTATATGATTCATAAGCTGTAAAGTCGCCCCGCATTGCAGGCAGAAACATCTTCATCACCTCTGCATCTTCAAGAATTACCGAGGGAATCCCGCCATATCGAGACTGCACGTTTGCGATAAAGTCCTCTTTCGCAAGCGCATGGATGGGCGAAAATGGTGACTCCAGGTGAGGAGGACGCGTCGCTCCTACAAATAGGTGGGACGGTCCTGGTCGTCCGGAACGCCGAAGTTGTCTGGCCAACTCAAACGCCACAATACCGCCGAAACTATGTCCGTAAAACGCGAACGGCGTGTCTGACAGTGCAGCCAGATCCTCGCTGATCTCGCTAACAAATTCTCCGATTGACGTTAAAGGCTTTTCTCTGATCCGCTGCGCTCTGCCTCGATACTGCAGGCATACGCATTCAATGTCTTCGCTGAACCACTCTGCCCATGGAAAGAAGGCAATCGGAGCGCCGCCGGCGTGCGGAAAGCAAAACACACGAAAAGAGGCCGCTGGTCTCGGCCTGAAAATGACAAATTGCGATCTCTGTTTCTGCATAGTACGAACCTCGCAGGACCGGCACGACTGGACTGGCAAAATAGAATATGCATGTTCATGGCCATTTGCGGTCGATTGCGCCGTTCCCCCCAAACATGCTGCAAGTTCCCCATAAATGAGCTTCCATTGGGTTTGCCTTCCGAACGTGCTACTGCAAAACGAAGCTATTGCGCAGACTTTTGCATACTTTGAAGCTTCCTTCCATCCCGATAAAATCCGGCATCCTAGTTTTAATTGAGGTGATTACCATTGTGCTTGTGCTCAGGCAGACCCTACTGGCTAGCTCCATCGTTCACACCTCTAGATTTACGCGAGGATTATCTAGTTAACAACTTATTACACAAGGTTTAAGTGAATCAGATTGCTGTTTTGTTTCCAATCTTGAGCAACTTAAAGTCACGCTTCCCTTCGCTTTTGGGGGGGAGTGCGATGAGCTTAAACGCTGGCTGATTCCGCGCCCGACGCACTCACCGACCGAATCCGTGCCGGCAGATATGGATGAATCAGCAGTTGGTACGCCCCGCCACCAAGAACACCGCCGAAAAGCGGGCCGACAATGGGCACCCACCAGTAATGATCTGGAGAAGGAAGGGCTGATCTCCCCCATCCGGCAAAAAAGCAAAAAAGTCTGGGACCGAAATCGCGCGCCGGATTGATGGCGAACGCTTCCAGATATCCCATAGACGCCCCAATTGTCGCTACAAGAAACCCTATGATCAAGGCTCCCGAATTCGCGCCTGGAGCCATTTCGTTGTATTGCTCGGTGATGGCGAAGATACCGAAGATAAGAAACGCGGTCAAGATGATCTCATCGCTGAAGGCGTGCAGAGGAGTGACGGCAAGTCCTGGATGGGTGAAGAAAACAGCCGCATTGCCGCCTGCCGCACGGGTCAGATGGCTGGCCGTATTTGCGTAATCGATGACCGGATAGAAGAGCGCATAGACAACAATCGCTCCGAGAAATCCGCCGACAACTTGAGCGGCAAAATACGGCAAAACCTTACGCCATGAGAATTTTCGGTAGAGGGCAAGTGCGATCGTTACCGCCGGGTTCGCGTGGCATCCGCTGACGGAACCGGTTGCGTAGATAGCGATCGTGACCGCCAGGCCCCACGCGATGCAGACGCCCCAATAGGCATTTTTATAGGGGCTGGGCGTATACAGCGAATACATGGCGGCGGTGGAATCTCCAAAAGCGATGATGATGAAGACTGCGACCGCTTCTGAAATGAGTGTGCCGAATGCAGTTCTTCTCATAAGGGGTGGGACGTCCGTTATGAGCATAGCGATAAAGCGCGGAATTTCCCAGCTATTTTGACCACCGGGCATTCAAGATCAAAGTCTCCTGCATCCGCTTCGTTACCTCCCCGCGGCGGATCTGCCCTCAGTCCCGCGGCGCGCGAAGATCGAATTGCCGCGTTGCAGCACCGTATAACACAGCTTGCCGCTACTGGTGGAATCCGGGCGCGGGTTCCGCGGTCGCGAGAGGAACCGCAGCTTCCTCGATGAAGGGCAATTCCGCAAACCGATAGCCTACATAAGGGTCGGTAAGCAGGTATTTTGGATTGGAAGGATCATCCTCAATTTTCTTGCGCAGCTGCCGGACAAACGTGCGCAGATAATCGACCTCGGTCCGATACTCAATCCCCCAGACTGAGCTGAGCAGCTTTCCGTAGGTGACAGCTCGTCCGGCGTGCGTCATCAAGTAGTGAAGGATGTCATACTCCTTCTTGGTGAGATGGATGGAGCGGCCGGCTTTGCTGACGGCGCGTCGCGCTGGGAACATCTGAATATCGCCGATCTGCAGGGGAGCATCCTCCGCCCGCTCCGGAGTCTGTGCCCGGCGTACTGCGGATCGGATGCGGGCGATGCATTCGCGAATACTGAACGGCTTGGTAATGTAGTCGTCGGCGCCACACTCCAGGGCTTCCACTTTTTGCTCCTCGCAATCCTGGACAGTCAGCATCAGGATCGGCAGGCGCGGCGCCATGGCGCGTAGACGAACCAGCGTCTTCATGCCGCCAATGCCAGGCATCTGAATGTCCAGAAGAACGACATGAAAGCTCTCGGCGCGGGCCAGAAGCAAGGCCTCTTCGCCGCGCGATACTTCCACAGTCTCGAAACCCAGTTCGTTCAGAGGGGTACGCAAGGCACGCCGGATCGCCACTTCATCGTCAACCAGCAACACGCGGATTGGAGATTCACTCATGGATACGCACTCCTTCCGATGCAACCAGTAGAGAGGCAAAAAAAGTGGTTCCTCTTTCAATGTCGCTTGTCAGCCAGACGTCACCTCCGTGCGCCTGTGCGGCGCGTTTCGCCACAGAAAGGCCAATCCCAGTACCCGATGTCTTGCCGAGCGAACTGGCGCAGCGAAAATAGCGATCGAAGATCCGCTCGCAATCGGCCGGCCTGATGACAGGGCCGATGTTGTGGACCGAGAAAACCATTTCGCCTGGACGCTCCGAGACCTGAATCGTAATTGGCGAACCTGCGCTCGAGTACTTTCCTGCGTTGTCGATATACTGCGTTAGCAGAGCAGCGAGAAGATCGCGGTCGCAGTAGATCGATATGTCTTCGCGCGGCACGGTAATGTTCACAGGAGTATTTGCCAGCTCGGCGCGGAAGGTGGCCACCACGTCCTCGATGAGAGGCGCAACGGCCACCGTTTCCTTCCGCAGCGTCAGATCGTGCGCCTCGAGCCGCGCGGTTTTCAGAAGACGTGTAGTCAGTTCGTTCAGTGCGCCAGACTGCTCGTCGATAAGTTGGACCAGTTCGGATTGTGCCGGGGTAAGATTGCCCATTTCGTTCAGTCCCGTGCTGGCTGCGCGGATTGCGGTCAGCGGTGTTTTGTACGCATGGGCTAGGCTGTCTAGAACCGTGGTCCGCATTTGTTCCGTCTGACGAGCGCTTTCAGTACGGCTCACATTGGCATGGGAATGGTAGCGGTCGAAAGTAATCGCGACCAGACATGCGATCGCGGTGCTGACGTGTGGGCAGATTTCGCCGCGCATTAGAAGCGCTCCAACTGCCAGATTGCCAATACGTAATACTCTGCGGACCAGACCGGTTTCGGGGTCATCCGCCACACTCTCAAAGAAGTAGATGTTGCGGACCACGTTCTCCATGCCCGCAAACCAGTCTCCTGCCTGGTAGATCGTCTGCAGATCGGCGTCGAACAGGGCCACCGCGTCCATTGCAAAGGTAGACTGGATCAATGCAGCAATTTGCTGGCCCGGCTCACGATGCAAGTTCAACTGGGTGATGTGTTGAATGAATTCGTACAGCTTATCACTCATTGCACGACATCCTTTCGCGCACGATTCGGGAAGCCCATGGGAAAGAGTGGAACCGGGCAGCCTGCGACTCCCACGCCAGAAAACGTTTGGCTTGCATGAAAGGCCACCTCTCCAATTCGTCTCGTTGAATTCCTGTCACAGTTTTCAAAGGGAATACTGGATGCACGGGGGTGCGCCAATCCTGGATATTAGCGGCGAACGATGCTGCCCGGCTCCGGACTCGACCGCGTGGGCCAAGTTTTTTGAGGAAAAAATATTTACTGTATCAGACCTTTCCTAAAGTTTGCATAACTTCATCTGAAATTTCAAGCAATTTCCTAAAAACTTCGAGGCAGCCTGCAAAGAGGCCAAGAAACTTCCGCCGGGCGAAATTTCTTTATGGATTCCTCATGACTAATTTGCGTTCCTAAGACTACTACTTCTCATCTGGATGGCAGCCAGTGTTCACGCAAAAATTCCAACCAGTTGGCATGACACATTTCATGGAGGATTCATTGACAAGCAAAAGCGTACTGCACAGGATTACCGGACTTTTTCTCTGCTGCGTTTTATCCGCAGGGGCCCAGGCACAAACTACACCAGCGCCGACTCCACCTCCACCTCCGCCGCCTCCGGCAGGAGCACCGGCAGCAGCGCCCCTGGCCATGCCAGCCATGATTGGCCCGCTCAGCACTGCTTCTCCTGCAACGTTCGATGCGGGCCGGTACTTCGGAAAATTGCAAGTTACCGGAATCCTCAGTGGCTTTGTGTATGTGCAGGACAACCATAGCTTGAGCGATCATTTGAAGTACGCGGATGTAAGCAACGCTCAGGTCTTTGTCCAAAAGACCAGTGGCCTGGTGCAGTATTATTTGCAGGGTGGCGCATATAACCTTCCTGCGCTCGGCACGCCGTTTCTTTCCACCCGCGATACTGTTACGGACTTTTACGGCGCACTCCCGCAGGGGTACATAAAACTTGCCCCGAAGGGTAGTTTTTCGTACCTAGCCGGGAAATTGCCGACACTGATTGGCGCTGAGGATACATTCACCTTTGAAAACATGAACATTGAACGTGGCCTCCTGTGGAACCAGGAAAACGCCGTCAATCGCGGCCTGCAGGTGAACTACAGCAAGGGCAAGATCAGCAGTTCACTGACTTGGAACGACGGCTTTTATTCCAATCGATATAACTGGATCACGGGTCTGTTCACATACACAGCGAATGCGGCGAATAGCGTGGAGTTTGTCGGCGGCGGAAATTATGGAAAGACCGGCTATTCGAGCGTCGCTACGCCGCTCTATCAAAACAATAGTTCCATCTACAACGTTATTTATACCCACACGGCCAAGAAGTGGATTCTCGAACCGTATATCCAGATCACCCATGTGCCGATGAACACGGACATTGGGGTAGGGCACGCAACGTCGACAATCGGAGGCGCGGTTTTGGGGACTTACACCTTTACCCCCCACGTTACGCTCGCGGCGCGGGGCGAATACCTTGCCAGCACAGGCAGCACCAGCGACGGGTCCGTCAATCTGATGTACGGAACAGGAAGTGACGCATGGTCGATGACGCTGACACCCACATATCAGGACAATGCGTTTTTCGCTCGCGCCGAGTTTTCCGCAGTCCACGCGATGGACACTACGGCAGGAGATGTGTTTGGCTCTAGCGGTACCAATGCCACCCAGGTCCGCGGAATAATTGAAGCTGGGTTCATGTTCTAAGAGCCGAAGCCGAAATTCGATAGTCGCTTTCTTCACTCGAAGCGGCCGGAGGTCTTTACTGCGGCACTCGTCAGCAGACGAAATGATCCGGCACTTCGAACGACAAGGAGCGGTTTCGAAGAAAACAATAACGATTCAACAATCCACAAGCAAACGGCATGGCCATTGGCCATGCCGTTTGCTTGAGAGATGAATCTCTGTCGGCTATCTCTAGAACATGTTCCAGAGGTACTGGTTGTAGACGTCGTGATGGTATTGGACCTCAGGCGCTTTAACAATCGTGCCCAGCAATCGCGCGCAACGGTCGGCGGCAGCCTGCTTCAGGTCCGCATACCGGCCCTTGACGTCCGCGCCCAACAGCGTGGTCGTCCACGCGGCATCGCGGAAATCCTCGATCGCCGTGTAGATATTGTCCGGAAGATAGCGTTCCGCTTGGCGCAGGTTGTCTATTTTCGAGATTTCGCCGTCCAGGCCCGTCTTGAAGATCGAGTAGAGCACGAGGTACGGATTCGCATCGGGAGCCACTGCTCGCACCTCGATGCGCATGCTGCGGTGATTGCCGATCGGGACCCGCACCATGGCCCCCCGGTCCACCGCTGACGCCCGCAACTGGTTCGGCGCTTCATAGTGCGGATCGAGACGGCGGTAGGCGTTCACGCTGGAGTTGAAGGTCAGGCAAAGATCCAGGCCGTGGGTCAGAATCCGGTCGAGGAAAGTCCAGCCAAACTTGCTCAACTTCTCCTCGCCCTTCGGGTCCCAGAACAGGTTGGTGCTGTCCTTGGAGACCGAGACGTTGGTGTGCATGCCGCTGCCGTTGACGCCCACCACCGGCTTGGGCAGGAACGACGCCGTGTAGCCGAGGTTCGTCGCCACCTGCCGGCAGATGAGCTTGTAGAGCTGGATCTGGTCGGCGGCCGCCACTACCTCGCCGTAGCCGTAATTGATCTCAAACTGCGACGGCGCCACCTCGGGGTGGTCCTTCTCGTTCTCGAAGCCCATCGACCGCTGCACCTCGGCCACCGTGTCGATGAACTTGCGCAATGGATCGCCCGGCAGTGAGTGGTAGTAGCCGCCCGTGTTCACATACTCAAACTTGCCCGTCTCGTGATAGCGCCGTTCCGCGTCCACGCCAGCGAACAGGAAGCCTTCAATCTCGTTGGCCGCGTTCAGGGTGTAGCCGTTGGATTTGTATTGCCCGTCGGAGTATTGCTTCAATACGCTGCGGAGGTCACCAGAATACGGGCCGCCCTCCTTATCGATGACCTCTCCGAACACCAACACTTTGCCGTTGCCGAATACATCGGCGGGCGCCCAGTAGAACGCGCTCCAGTCGATGCCCAGCCGCAAGTCGCTCTCCCGCTGCGCGGTAAAGCCGCGAATGGAGGAGCCGTCGAACGTCAGGTTGTCCCAGCTTTTCACCAGGAACTTCTTGTCGTAATCGAGCATGTGCAAGCGGCCTTCCAGGTCGCTGAACAGCACGGTCACCGCCTTGATGCGCTTTTCGTCCGTCAGGTACTTGATCCGCTGTTCCTGGATCTTGTGGGCCGCGACGCGGTTCCTGCGCTGCTCCTTGGCCTCCAGATTCAAGTCCTCCAGCTCCCCGTACGAGAGCGCAAGAAAATCCCGCAATTCGCTTGACATACCTTCTCCTATTGAATGGATTTCAAGTCAAAGTTTGAATTTGTAATTTGGAGCTTTGGATACACTGCCACAACCTCGGGAATTCTACTCCCATTTCTTTATAGACTACGTCCTCATCATCGCAATGAGAAATAGATTCGCTTTATTCTCCGCATAGGTTTTCTTTATCTTGACCTCGGAAGTAATTCGGTCCCCGGTCACGTTCGGCCTTCATGGCGGATAGAATCAGCGACCTCGGATGCAGAAAGCCGCAGAATAGCTATTCGCCCCCTGGCGCCTTGCGTATATGCTGGAATGCAGTTACCGGCGCAATCTCTAGAGTTCCGCTGAAGAGCTTCCTTCGCGCCCAGGGGTCGAGTGGGATGGCGCCCCCCAAGCTGTGCTCCATGTACCGGTGTGAGGATTCCAAATGAAACTGGCTGGTTTCTTCCTGCTCCCAGCGGGATGGCTGATTGTCATCTCCGCAGTGGTGCTGTTTCCACAAACCGCTTCCCGAGCGATCTTCGTCTTTGCGGGCGTAAGCATGGAGGGGATCGGGCTAGGGCTATGTTTCCGCGCTGCTCGGGTCGCAAGGGAGTCATCCGAGTGATATCTCCAATGAGTGCAGATCCTGCGATGCTTTCCACCTGCAGCCTTCTGATCGTTCTGGTTCCGCTTGCTGCGGTTGGGCTTGCGCTGATCAATACCGGCTTTGGTCGCGCCCGCGGCGCAGCGCACGCCATGCTATCCTCTCTCGCCGCGATGGCGATCGCCGCCATCGTCTATGCTCTCGTAGGATTCTCCTGGGAGGGTTTCCCTGGCTGTCCAGCTCACCAATTTGTTCTGGGTGGAACATCGTGGAACTGGTTAGCGAACGAACCCTTCTTGATGCGTGGGTTCGAATGGAACGATTCGCCCACGACTCTGGCCATGCTCCTCCAAATCTTCACGGTTGGCATTGCTGCGCTGATTCCGATCAGCACAGGCGCGGACCGGTGGCGGATGCGCTCCACCTGCATCTCTACCGTGCTGCTGGCAGGCTGGAGCTATCCGTTATTCGCACACTGGGTCTGGGGTGGCGGATGGCTGGCCCAACTGGGGAGCGATTTTCATCTGGGGCATGGTTTCCTCGATGCCGGAGGAGCCGGCACGATTCAAGCCCTGGGAGGATTGTCTGCCTTGGCGATTATGTGGATTCTGGGACCCCGTCGTGGAAAATATCCTGCGGAGGGTGGCATTGCCGCCATTCCAGGGCACAACATGGTCTATGTCCTGTTTGGCTGCGCCTTAATTGTGCCGGGCTGGATCGCGCTGAACTCCGCGGGTGCCATGCTCTTTATCGGAGCGCCGATCTCTCATATCCCACTCATCGCGGCTACCACGCTGTTGTCGGCTTCCGCGTCGTGCCTCGCCGCGGTTGCGGTTACTCACATCCGTTTTGGAAAACCGGATGCATCGCTCTGCGCCAATGGATGGCTCGGCGGGCTGGTCGCCAGCAGCGCCATCTGCTGCTTTGTAACTCCCCTGGAGGCAATTCTGGTCGGACTGGTTGCTGGAATCCTGGTAACGGCCGCAGTGGAAGTCCTCGAAGTACATCTGGCCATGGACGATCCCGGCGGCGCGATTTCCGTCCACGCTGTTGCGGGTATTTGGGGGTTGCTCGCGGTCGGTATTTTCCCGCACATCCGGGACGGCATCGCTCCACTCCAGCTCGGCGCTTTTGGTAATTCCGGACAATTTCTTGCGCAGGTAGTGGGAATCGCCACACTTCTCGGCTTTATCCTGCCCATGGTGTATGGACTGAACTGGCTGCTCAACCGCATCGATTCACAGCGGGTCGAACGTCGCGGCGAACGGCAGGGTATGGACTTGTATGAACTTGGCGGAGGAGCCTATCCGGAGTTCGTGATACGCGGCGACGAATAGGGCCGAATCCGGCGCTATCCAGCGTGTCCGAATGTATCTTCTACTTTCTCAATAGCGGATATCGGTCATCAGCTTCGTCACTTCCTGCTGCTGCTGCGCAGTCAGCGGCAGCAGCGGCAGGCGCGCCCGGCCGCCGTAATAGCCATTTAAATCACAGGCAAATTTCAATCCCGGAATACCCATCTGCGAGCCCACTATGATGGACGCTTGGCGAATACGCTCCTGCTTTTCTTCGGCCAACCCCTGGTCACCTTCTTTCCAGGCCGTCCATATTTCTGAGCAGCACTGGGGTGCGCACACGGCAAAGGCGATCACTGCGCCGGAAGCTCCTTCGCGCAACGCTGCGTGCATGGTGCTGGCTCCGCCGGTGAGCACCGTAAATCCGACTTCCTTCTGCCGTGTTTTCATTGCGGATGGGGCAGCGGCAACGGCAAGCGCGGAATTCCCCTGCTCCAGCTGCTCGGCTGCAACAAACCGTGTCGCGGAATTGCTCGGTCGGGACGCAAGCATTCGCTCGGTTACTGCGGCAAACGTGGGCGTGACCGTCACTGTCCGCTTCACAAATTCCGTCGCCTTCACGATAGCTGCGATCCGTTCGACCACTCCGCTGGAGTCCTTGATTCCGATGATGTTGGGATGCTGCGCCAGTTCCGCGATCACCTCCACCGGCAGGTCATACCGCGTAAAGACCGGGACGCTGTACAGCACTACGGGCAGAGGAGAATGGTCCGCGACGGTACGATAGTACGTCAGCATCTCAATTTGCGGGCCGTCGGTACGATGCAATTGTCCCCGGTAGAAAAACGGCGTGCGTACCAGGACAGCGTCGTACTTGAGCGCCGCAGCCGTTTCCGCCATCGCTAGGGTTTGCCGCACGCTTTCCTGACCCACGCCCGCAACCATCACCTTCTCCGGCGCCGCCGCCGCAATCGCCGTGCCCAGCACCTCCCGCTGCTCTTCCGGACTCAGCATGATTGCCTCTCCAGTGGAGCCCAGCACCACCATACCGGCCAGTTGCGTTCGGGAATAGAGCGCGACATTATGTTCCAACTTGCGCAGGTACAGCGATCCGTCTGGATAAAACGGCGTCGTAATGGGCGGCAAAATCCCTTCGAGTAGCATGTGGATATTGTAGGACGAAGTATTCTCGGTCGTTGGAACTTTTCGCCCCACACTTGCGTAATGTCTTAAAGAGATGGGGCGCGATAAGCGCGAATATTTTCTTCGATGGTTTCCGCCGTTTCTAACGCTGGAGCCCGCCGATCGGCTCGGAATCGAGGGTCTATGTTGAAGTTTTTATTATGGTGCGTGTTACTGATACTATGCTGGCCGCTGGCTCTTTTCGCCCTGGTGTTGTATCCAATTGTGTGGCTGATTCTGCTGCCCTTTCGGATAATGGGGATCGCCGTGCATGGCGCGCTGGCATTGGTCGCCGCGTTGATCTTCCTGCCTGCGCGTCTCCTCCGCGCGGTGTAGGCTGAATGCCGACCGCAATCCGATCCGCAGACGCGGCGCGCGATTCATTAAGGCAGCAATTCCCAGCAAATGCAACGGTCGGTGATGCAAAGGGGCGCCTGCGTTGCGACCTCTGCATCACTTCGGGAGTGTTCAAAGTAATAGTGAAAATGCTCTGACACTTTTGATTGCGGAATCGTGATTGCGGAGTCGGGCTGCGGCGAAAGCGGCGGTAAGGTCGCCGCTCTAAACCTTGGCGGCGATTCGCGCAGCGTGGTAGTGCTGCAGGGCGGTCACAGAGATTTCCTGTTGCTGGATCGCAGCGATGCCACCTGCGGCAGCGCGCGCGGCGCCAATCGTGGTGATTGTGGGAATCCGTTGGGTCACGGCAGCCCGGCGAATTGCCTTCTCGTCGAAAAACGTGTCCTGTCCGCGCGGCGTGTTGATGATCAGCTGAATCCGATCTCCCTTGATCAGATCGACCACGTTGGGTCTGCCTTCTTTTACTTTGTATACGCGCTCGACTACAAACCCGGCCTGTTCCAGCACATCGGCAGTTCCGTGGGTTGCAACCAACTTGAACCCAAGTTCGACAAACTGTAGCGCCAGGTCGGCGACCGCAGGCTTGTCGTGGTCGTTCACGCTCAAAAATATCGTCCCTTTCACAGGCAGCTTTTGCCCTGCCGAAATCTGTGCCTTGGCGAACGCCTCGCCGAAGCTGTCTGCGACGCCCATCACTTCCCCGGTCGATTTCATCTCCGGGCCAAGAACGGTATCGACGCCGGGGAATTTGTTCCACGCAAACACGGGCGACTTCACGAAATAATGTGGTCCCGTTTCAAGGACCGCTTCGCGATCAATCGAATCGGGAAGAAATTCACGCAGCTTGCGGCCCGTCATCAGCCGCGCGGCAATCTTCGCCAGCGGGATTCCGGTGGCCTTCGAAACATACGGTACGGTGCGCGATGCGCGCGGATTGACCTCAATTACGAAAACATTCTCGCGCTGCACCGCGAACTGAATATTCACCAGACCAATCACATTCAAGGCCCGTGCCAGCTTGTGCGTATGCGCACGAATTGTTGTCAGAACCTGGTCCGAGAGATCGACACTCGGCATGACGCACGACGAGTCTCCGGAGTGGATGCCTGCCTCCTCAATGTGTTGCATGATGCCGGCAATCACCACGTCATCCCCATCCGCCAGGGCGTCGACGTCCACCTCGATTGCATCTTCCAAAAAGTGGTCGATCAGCACCGGTCGCTGCTGCGAATATTCCACTGCCTCCCGCATGTAATGCATGACAGCTGCGTCGTCGTACGCGATCACCATGGCGCGCCCACCCAGTACATACGAAGGTCGCACCAGCACAGGGTATCCAACGCGCCGCGCTCCGGCGACAGCCTCTTCCACGCTGGTGGCCAGTGCGCCGGGCGGCTGCGCAATCTTCAGATCGTCAAGCAGCTTGCCGAAGCGCTTGCGATCTTCCGCCAAATCAATTGACTCCGGCGACGTGCCGATAATCGGCACGCCGGCGGCCTTCAGCGGCAGGGCGAGATTCAGCGGAGTTTGACCGCCGAACTGCACGATCATCCCAATCGGCGCGCCAGAGGCGGCTTCGTGCTCGTACACTTCCAGCACGTCTTCAAACGTCAGCGGCTCAAAATACAGCCGGTCGCTGGTGTCATAATCTGTCGACACCGTTTCTGGATTGCAGTTGACCATGATGGTCTCGTAACCATCTTCTTTCAGCGCAAACGCGGCATGGCAACAGCAATAGTCGAACTCAATTCCCTGCCCAATACGATTCGGGCCGCTGCCCAGGATGATGACTTTCTTCTTCTGGGTGGGGGTGGCTTCATCTTCCTCGTCGTAACAGGAGTAAAAATAGGGCGTAAAACTTTCAAATTCCGCCGCGCACGTATCGACCAGTTTGTACACCGGCCGCAGCTTATGCTTCAATCGCAGTTCTCGGATTTTCCCGACTGCCTCCGGCCCATCGATTCCCCACACAGCGGCAAGGCGTGCATCGGAGATGCCCATACGCTTCACTTTGCGCAGCAACTCGGGCGCAATCGTGTCGTATCTTGTTTCGCCCAACTCTCCCAAACAATCGGTGATCTCTTTGATCTGCTGCAAAAACCATGGGTCCATCGAAGTCATCCACGCAACTTCGCGCACCGAGTGACCACTACGAAACGCGTAGCGAATGTAGGCCAGCCGATCGGGATGAGGTGTGACCAACCGCTGCGTCAACCGCCGCGGCTCGATCACTTCCGAGCCAATGGATTTGCCGGTCTCCAGCGAGCGCATCGCCTTCATCAACGATTCCTTGAAGGTTCTGCCGATGGCCATAACCTCGCCCACAGATTTCATCTGCGGCCCGAGGCCTTCGTCGGTTCCCGGAAATTTCTCGAACTGCCACTTTGGAATTTTCACGACAACGTAGTCGATTGTCGGCTCAAAGCAGGAAGGAGTCTTTTTCGTAATGTCGTTGGGGATTTCATCCAGCGTGTAACCTACGGCGAGACGCGCCGCAATCTTCGCAATCGGGAATCCCGTGGCCTTCGAAGCCAGTGCCGAGGACCGCGAAACACGCGGATTCATCTCAATCACGACCAGACGGCCGGTCGATGGATGTACGCCAAACTGCACGTTGGAACCGCCGGTTTCGACTCCAATCTCGCGGATGACTTTGATCGCCGCATCCCGCATCGCCTGGTACTCGCGGTCGGTTAGCGTCTGCGCCGGCGCCACCGTGATGGAGTCTCCCGTATGCACTCCCATGGGATCGACGTTTTCAATCGAGCAGATGATGATGACGTTGTCGGCCAGATCGCGCATCACCTCCAACTCGTACTCTTTCCAACCCAGTACAGACTCTTCGATTAGGCATTCATGCACCGGCGAAAGATCGAGTCCCCGAGAAAGAATCTCCATAAGCTCTTCGCGATTGTAGGCAAGACCGCCGCCGGAGCCGCCCAGAGTAAACGAGGGCCGAATAATGACGGGGAATCCAATCTTTCCGGCAAATTCCAATCCATCGCGGAGATTGTTCACCAGCGCCGACCGCGGAACATCCAAACCAATGCGACGCATTGCGTCCTTGAACAGTAGCCGGTCTTCGGCCTTTTTAATGGCTTCCAGTTTCGCGCCGATCAACTCGACTTTGTATTTATCCAAGACGCCGGAATCGGCCAGCTCCACGGCAAGATTCAGCGCGGTCTGACCACCGACCGTCGGCAGCAGCGCAAACACGCCGGTGCGGTTGGCGTTCGTCAGCATTTCCGTTTCAATGCGGATAATTTCTTCCAGATACTCCAGTGTCAGCGGCTCAATGTAAGTGCGGTCCGCCAAGTCCGGATCGGTCATGATGGTGGCTGGGTTGGAGTTCACCAGCACCACTTCATAGTCGTCGGCGCGCAAGGCTTTGCATGCCTGCGTACCGGAGTAATCAAACTCCGCCGACTGGCCAATCACAATGGGCCCAGAGCCGATGACTAGGATTTTCGTTATGTCATTTCTGCGTGGCATCTAACTCCAACCTATGCTCTTACGGCTTCATTCGAATACGGCCCTGTTGAAGCCGCGAGTCTTCGAAACATTGCGGCATTCCTGGTGGTGATTACTCGTTAGCAAAGCCGTTCGTCCTCACTTCTTCCACTCCTCCATCATCTTGCGAAAGTCCTGGAAGAGGTAATGCGAATCGTGGGGGCCGGGGCTGGCTTCCGGATGGTATTGCACGCTGAACAGCGGCAGGCTGCGATGGCGCAAGCCTTCCAGCGTGTTGTCGTTCAGGTCGATGTGCGTTAAATCCACTTCGCTCTGTTTCAGCGAGTCTGGATCGACAGCATAGTTGTGGTTGTGCGCCGTAATCTCCACCTTGCCGGACTGCGTCTGCTGTACCGGATGGTTCCCACCATGGTGGCCAAATTTCAGCTTGTAGGTTTTACCGCCCAGCGCCAACCCAATCAACTGATGTCCCAGACAAATTCCAAACACGGGAGTCTTCCCCATCAGCCTGCGAATATTTTCCTGCGCATATTTCACCGGCTCGGGATCGCCCGGCCCGTTCGACAGGAACACGCCATCCGGGTTCAGCGCCAGCACATCTTCGGCGGAGGTCGTCGCTGGAACCACCGTAACGCGGCAGCCCCCCTGCGTCAGCATGCGCAGGATGTTGCGTTTGATTCCATAGTCATACGCAACCACGTGGAGATTCGGCTCCGGCATGGGTGCAGCCGGGCCTATCGCCAACGGATCTTCATTCGCGTTCTGCGGGTCTGTCCTGTCCCATTCATAGCGAACCTTGGTCGTGACCACGCTGGCCAGGTCGGTTCCGTCCATCTTGCGAATGGAACGCGCCTTCTCGATCAGCACTTCTGGATTGGTTTCCAGCGACGAGATCACGCCCCGCATTACCCCATAGGTGCGCAGATGGCGCACCAGAGCGCGCGTATCAATCTCGGAGATGACAGGAATGTTGAACCGTTCCAGGTATTCATCCGCCACCAACTGCGAGCGCCAATTGGAACTGACCGGCGAAAATTCACGGGTGACCAGGCCCTCGATATACGGCCGGTTCGCTTCATCATCCGCATTATTTGTGCCGTAATTCCCGATTTGAGGATTGGTCAGGACAACAATCTGACCCGCATAGGACGGGTCGGTGAAAATTTCCTGATAGCCGGATAGCGAAGTATTGAAAACGACTTCGCCGTAGCACTCTGCCTTGGCCCCGTAGCCGCGGCCCTGAAAGATACGCCCATCTTCGAGCGCAAGTATGGCCTGCATCCTGTCTCCGCGGAGTGGATTTTATTAAGTCTAACAGATTCTTGGACGTCACTCTGTGGAAGATCGGGCGTCTATTCGGATTGCCTTCAGGCCCGTTCCCTACCGCACCACGCCCATGTCGTCCGCAGGCCAATACACGAAGGATGCTTTGCCATAAATCAACCCGCGATTCACTGGACCAAAATCCCGGCTGTCGCTCGAGATCAGGCGATGATCCCCCATCACGAAATATTCGTTTGCCGACAAAACCGTATCGGGATAGGAGCGTTCGTCTCGAAAGCGCATCGGCACATAGCGTTCCTTCAGCGCCTTTCCATTGACATAGACCTGGCCTCCGTCGATATACAGATTGTCTCCTGGCACTGCAATCACGCGCTTGATGTAGCTCTTGGAGGGATCCAGAGGATAGTGAAATACGACAACATCGCCACGGTGGATCGGCTCAAAACGATACTCGAACTTGTTGATAAATAGCCGTTCTTGATCCTGCAATTCCGGCATCATGCTGGTGCCTTCCACCCGCACCGGCTGGTAGAGGAAGGTGATGATGAGAAAAGAAATCGCAATGGCAAAGAGAAAATCGCGGACCCAGGTAGAGACCGTGAAAGGGGTAGACGCAGGCTTCGCGCCTTCGGGTTTTGTGTGTTCCATATTCTCGGGATCGTCCAAAGACAAATTCAAACCTCGTTTTGCATTTTATATGGAATGCCGCATTTCAGCTGTTTCGGCTCTGGCTGCAAGAATGGCCGCCCCGAAAAAAGCGACCCTTACCCACAGGATTCAGAGAAATGCTCTAAGCTACATCCAACGTTCTATGAGAATTGCATTCTCTACGGGCCGCCCCGCCCACGTCGTCCTGCCCGCGAATCTGCTGTCTAAGCGCGGAATGGACGTCACCATATTTACGGCGGCGTATCGCTCTCGCTTTCGAGATCTTGCACCCGGTGTTGCTCTCCGATGGGCCCCTCAACTCGTCTCGTCCCTTCATTTCCTGACTGGCGTGCAGCTTCCACGTCCCTGGCAACGCATCGATACTGCCATCTATGACCATCTTGTGGCAATGCAGATGGAGTCTAGAAACGACCGATTCGATCTCTTCTGGGGCTGGGCGTCAGGATCGCTAGCGTCTGCGCGCGCCGCGCGGTGCCGCGGCGCATGTTTTGTCCTTGACCGCGCCTGTCCACACGTGGATGCTCAGCAGACCATGCTACGTGAAGAGTGCACCCGCCTCCGAGTTCACTATCGAGCCGAGCCACCCTGGTTTCGCGCTCGCCAGCTTGCCGAATATGACGAGGCCGACGTTATCCTGGTCCCGTCCAGCTACTCCCGGGCGTCCTTTCCTTCCGAGTTACAGTCGAAGATATTCATCGCGCCACTCTTTGGACGAGTGCCGCAGGAACAAGTCATCATTTCCCCTACCTCCGGTCCCTCTTATGCAACGGAGACATTCCGCGACCGACCCTTCACATTCGGCACCGTCGGCGGACAACCGCTGCGCAAAGGTTTTCTCTATCTGCTGCAGGCGTGGGAGCGGCTACAGCCGCCGAATGCGAAATTGCTTCTTCGCACGGATGCCCATCTCGAAAGATTTCCTGCATTGCGGGATTTGCTGAGCAAGCTGCCAAACGTGGAAGTGGTCAAGTATGTCGAAAATATGAGCGAATTCTATCGTCGCTGTGACGCTTTTGTTTTCCCTACGATTGACGATGGATTTGGCATGGCCCTGCTGGAAGCGATGGCGCACGGGCTGCCCACAGTTACAACTACGCATTGCGGCGCTGCCGAGCTCTTCACACCCGACCAAGACCTGATCGTCGTCCCAGCGCAAGACGCTGAAAGCCTCGCCCACGCCATTCAGCGCCTCTATACGTCCCCCGACTTGCGCCATAGGCTGAGCACCAGTGCGTTGCACGCTCTGCAACAGATTGAAGACGACGGAGCGTACCAGCTTTACTCGAAGACGCTGGATCAAATCCTTGCCGACGTGAGACGCGCGGGCTCATAAATCGCCGGGACGTTGCGACTCTCCCTCGGCACGCCCCTTCGCGGGCACAAATTTCAGGGTAGTAAAATGCGGTCAGAAGGACAAACCCCCACTCAACATTGCTATCGTGTCAGGGTCGAAATCCACATGCTTAGAAAATTCCGTAAGCTACATTCGACGTACCGCTATGCTACGTCGTCATTTCCCGATTTCTCCAGCGCCGTTCGAAATGCGGCTGACCAATTCTTTTATCGAGAGTTCCTCAGTACTTCGCCGATACCGCAGGCGTCCAACGCGCTCTTGCAAAAACTCGAAACCGCGCCGCTGACGCTGCCCCCAAGAGCGTTGCTTGGGAATGGGACGCAGACCGTGGATGGCCTCTCTTTTCTGGTGTTGCTAGCGAAAGCGCTCCATGCACATACAGTTTTTGAGATTGGAACGTTTACTGGCGTCACTGCATTTACCCTGGCGATGAACCTGCCCACGCTAACGATCGATACCTTGGATCTTCCGGCAGGCGATCTTCCTGCATTGGATTTTGAGCGAGATGACAAAGGCTATATGCCGTTGCGGCGGCGGCGGCGAGTCTTCGAGGACAAGCCCGAAGGTTCACGAATTACCCAGCATGAGGGCGATTCGGCACGGTTTGATTTTTCCGCGCTTGGAAAGACTTTCGATCTGGTCTACGTGGACGGCGCTCACTCCTACGACTACGTAGCCAATGACACCCAAGCGGCCTTCAATATCGTCAGCGGCTCAGTTGGGGCGATCGTCTGGGATGATTATTCACCAGCCTGGCGAGGTGTCGTCCGATATTTGAACGAACGCACGGATATTGAGATCCATCGAGTACCGGCCACCCGGCTTGTTCTCTGGCTCAGTAGCGGAGCGAAATCGCTTCTCACTCAGCCCTGAGCTGTCTAACCCTCATTCGCTCGAAAAGCTTTTTCACGATGATTCGCATATCGAACAGGAAGAATGCGGCCGCTGCCGTTGCGAAACTGACGCCGAAGCCGACGACCAACTGCCATCGGTACGCGTATTGGTAGGTGCGGGACAGAATGCCGCCCGAAATCAGCAGCCCGATGCCGCACAGGGCGATGAGCCGGTAGACATAGATAAGACGATGCTCGCCCGTATGCGCGAACAACTCCTGGTTCAGCCCGATAATACGAAAGATCTGGAATAGCTCCACGGCGAACCATGCGTACAGAAATCCAATTTCCCCCAGCCACTGCACCATGGGAACAGCCAGGATCGTCAGCGCCACATAACTAAAAAACATAATGCGCGCTAGTTTCTCATGCGTATTCGTCGAAAATTGAAACTGGAATTTGTGCTCCTTGGCGCTCAAGATCATGGAAATTGCCGCCATCATCGCGTAAGGGAACACGGCAAACAGATTCGGTTTGTGCAGCCAGATCGTCAGCAGCATGGGCGAGACAACCAACACGCCAAGGTTGACCGTCGGAATCGCAGAGAAAATAAGGCGTTCCGAATACGTGTAGACAGCGGTCAGTTCACGCCACTCCTGTCTTCCAAACAGCCGTGTAATTTCCGCGCCCATGGCCTGCGTCGGCGCATTCAGCATCTGCCGGCACATGGAGAAGATAGTCCGCATCACCGTAAACGCAACCACGACGAATGGCCCCGCTTCGCGCTGCAAGATCAGCACTGGAACTTCGTAGGAGAGAAACGTGCTCATGCTAATCAGGCCGAAGTAGCTGCTCGGCCCCAGGATGGCGCGTACCGCATTCCGATCAAACAAGCCAATCTTGGGAAATATCTCGGGCGCGACGCCGCGAATATGCAGCAGAACCAGCAGAATTCCCAGAACGTACACGGTGACTTGCAATCCTGCCAACGTGGGAAATGACCAGCGCATCCACGCGCCCGCGGAAGTGAACAGCACCATAGCTAGCCGTAGCCCGTTCACCCATAACACGCCTGTGTGGGCGCGGCTCAAGATTATAAACATTCCAGTAAAGTAGCCGAAGAGTACTCCCAGCAAAACTTGCAGGGCCAGCAGATAGAGTGTCAGGGAAGTGACCTGCTGAGAGAGCGTCAATCGCAGCCAATGCTGAACCGGGAGCGCGAAAACGACCAGGCATACCACCGCCGCACTGCCGAGAATGCCCAGCAGTACGCGCAGCGAAGTAGACTGCTGCAGGTGATAGCGCCCCAATTCGTGCCGTTGATAGCGAACCGTCAGGTCCTGTGTAACGTAGGTCTGGATGCCGAAGTTGAGCGTGCTGAGATACGCCACTGCGCCAGACAGCGCAATCCATTCTCCGTACAGCGTGGTGCCATATCGATAAAGAAAGACGGGCGGCAGCAATAACTTTGTGATCAGATTGACCACGTTGGAAGTCATCAGCGCTGCCATCACTTTGAGAATGCGCGTCAGTATGCCCATGTTAGGTCGCCCACGCTACGCCGCGGGCGCAAGCGGCCCCGCCGAGATTTGCAGCAAACCACGAAGACAGTGCTGGAAGTGCATATCCGTCGCAATCGCACAACGGTATTGTCGCAGAGTGAGGCTTCGGAACTGTCATCGAAGCGAATGTTGCAGGCGTTCCATTCGATGCGCGGGGTCGGCCGGGTAACTGGCCATCAACTCGGTCGCAGCCTTGAGCACTTGGTCCGCACTGACCTCTTCGATCCAATAATCGGGCGGAGCCTCGGAGATTGTAGGCCCGCGCATCACTCGGTAGCGAGGATGATGGACCGGCAACCACTCCAGCGGACTTTTCCACGCCTGCGAAATCACGACGCCCGGCAAGCCAACCGCGCGCGCCACGTGAAAAGTGCCCGTATCCAGGCTCACGACCAGGTCGCATTGCGCCAATACGGCCGCAAGCTCTGAAATGGTCGTTCTTCCAGCCAGCGAAATCCCTGGATCCGGCAAGTCTCGCCGCAATGCTTCAATAGTCGAAGCTTCACCCGCCGTCCCCAGAAAAATTGGCACAGCTTGCCTTTGTTGCGACAGGATGGAGACCACCTGCTGAAAACGCTCCGCGCTCCATTGGTTGCGCTGCCCCCCGCTGTTTTGCGTAACGTACGCCACGCGAGGCACACTGAGCGGCGCCCCCAGCGATTCTAGATGCTGCGCTGCCCGTTCGGCATCGCGTTGCGTAAAGAAAACACGGGGTTCGTAGAATCCGACATCGTGTCCGAGTCGGCGCACAATGTCGAGATTGCCCTCAATTTGGCCCCGTTCCGGATCGAAGCAAAGTGGCACATCGTACAGTTCCGGCGCCAGCGTGTAGCCGATTCGTATCGCATCTCCCGCGAACAGGCCAAGCATCGCCAGGCGCGTGCGCTGGTTCCCGATGGTGGTGACCATGCACTGCGGACCGTCTGGCTGGGACTGAAATAACGCTCGCAGCACTCTCGCTGCCTCGCGAAAATCCGCAAACGGATTGGGCGTGACGACGCTGCGGTCGATATGGGGATTACGTTGCAGAACTGCGGCAGCCATCGGAGAGGCCGCAACCGTGATATGAGCATCGGGGACAGCGCATTTCAGCGCCTCGTATAACGGCGTCGCATGCACCACACTGCCCAGCTGGGATTCCTGCTGCAAAACCAGAAAATTTGGAATCTGGGATAGATCTGCTGCTGAGAATCGATGTTTGCCGCGCAAAAGTTGTTCCGCGCGCGCGATTGTCTGGAACGCTGCCTTCTTCCAGAACCTGCTTGATGATGGCGACATGGCCGAAATCTTACAGGAAAACCGGCGCATCGAAGGGCCGATCGCTACATTTTGTAGCGGCCGAGATCTTCATCGTTCAAATTTTCCAGCCAGCGACGCAGTTCCTCGGTAGAGAAATTCTCCACGCCCGCATTTGCCATCCGCGTGGTGCGCAGAACCTGGGCCGAAAGGAAGATCGGGCAATCCGTGCGCAGTGCCAGGGCCAGTGCATCGGATGGCCGCGCATCCAGGCTGATCAGTTCTCCGCCCTGTTCCATCCAGATCAGCGCGTAAAACACGTCGTCTTTCAGCTCCGTAATCACCACGCGGCGCACTTCCCCATCCAGCGTGCGGATCAGGTTGGCCAGAAGATCGTGAGTCATCGGGCGTGGCATCGCAGTCTTTTCAATCTCCAGGGCGATGGCGTTGGCCTCAAAGATTCCAACCCATATGGGCACCAGAGCATCGCTCTGAATGTCCTTCAACACCACCATGGGCATGTTGGTAACCGGGTCCATCATGAGGCCGCGAATCTTCACTTCCATTTCGTCCGCCTGCACTTCACCTGCGCCGGGTTGGGGAGGTGTGCTCATACGACTCGAACTTCCTCTCGCGTGATATCTGTGGATGAATAACTGGCAACGAGAGCCTCGCCTAGCAGGCTGTTCGGAAAACTCTGGGTAATGCGAACATCCAAATATGTTCCGCTTGCGGGCAAAATGGGAGAATCCACGGTAAAGTTCACCACCTTATTTTGCGAACTGCGTCCGGAAACCTGGCCACGGGAAGCCCTCTCCCCTTCAACCATTACTTCAATTATCTCTCCAATATGTTTGCTGTATATAACCCTTTGAATCTCCCTTTGGCGTTCGAGAAGAGTCTGTAGCCTTCGACTCTTTACGTCCACTGGAATGCTGTCTTCCAGGGAAATGGCGGGCGTATTTCGCCGCGGAGAGTATTGGAAGGCAAACACGGCATCGTAGCCCACCTGCGCCAGCAAGCTGAGCGTCTCGTCGAAATCCTCTTCGGTTTCGCCAGGAAACCCAACGATAATGTCCGTCGTCAGGCTAATGGGGCGTCGCGCCGCCCGAATCCAGGCAATTCGCTCCAAATACCATTCCCGGGTATACTCCCGCTGCATCCGCTGCAACACGCGCGATGACCCGCTCTGCACCGGTAGATGAACGTGGTTGCAAAGGGTCGGCACAGCATCGATGGCTTCCACAATATCGCGGGTAAAGTCGCGTGGGTGGGAAGTCGTGAAGCGAACCCGTCGAATTCCTGCAACCTGACCGACAGCAGTCAGCAAATCCGCAAAACTCATCTTGCCGGAGGGATCGCGATATGAGTTTACGTTCTGCCCTAGCAACTGGATGTCCGTATAGCCAGAGTCGGCCATCTGCCGCGCCTCGGCCAGCACGGAGTCAGACGTCCGGCTCCGCTCTTTCCCGCGCGTGTACGGCACTACGCAATAGGAACAAAACTTATCGCAGCCTTCAATAATGGTGATGTATCCGCGATGCTTGTTGCTGCGCGCGGTAAATTCCGTCTCGAAGGTCTCATCGGTCTGCCGGTCGTCGAGGCCCGTGATGCGGTTGTTGCCAGCTTCCAGTTGCACCAGCATTTCCGGCAATTTGCGATAGGAGGCCGACCCGGCGACCAGCGACACATAGGGGGCGCGCTCGAAGATCTTTTCGCCCTCCTGCTGCGCCACGCAGCCCAGCACGCCGAAGCGCTTCCCTTGTTTGTGGAGCGCCTTGTAGTCGTTCAGGCGGTTGAAGACCTTCTGCTCCGCCTTATCGCGAATGGAGCAGGTGTTGTACAGAATCAGCGCCGCGTCGACCTCAGTTTCGACCTGGCGATAGCCTTCCCGCACCAGCGTGCCGATGACTTTTTCCGAGTCATGGACGTTCATCTGGCAGCCGAAGGTTTCGATGTAAAACGTCTTGTCGAGCAGGGCCATCGCACCTGAAGTATAACGCAGCGGGGGCAGAAAAGGCCGTCGGGTACTTCCCCCACTCAAGCCAAAAGAAGGCTTGAATGGGGCACCATTCTTCAATCGCAGATACTTTGCGATCGATCTGCTATCCGAAGACGTTGCTGCCAGCGCCTACAAGCATAGGCAGAGAGGGACCAAATAAGAACCATGACGCCGCTCGAAATCAAGCCAAACACGTTCCTCTCGTACACGAGAATCATCAGGCCAATTAACACGGCGAGAATTGAATACCAAAACAAAATGGCCGCCCATGTTTGCCGCCCAACTTTGTGGGTGTGCCCCGACAATTTCATGAGCCACTTTGTGCTGTAGTACAGTCCGACGTACGGCAGTAAATAGTCGAAGATCTCACCCAAGAATCCGGCCCGATCACCCTGCTTGAGATACGGGGTCTTGCTCACCTGATAGCTCTGCCCCATGATTATTAAGGCGAACAGAACAATTAGAATGATGGCGAACGTCTTCTTCATATTCTTCATAAGGACTATTTAAATATCCACAGAACTCTTTCTGAAGTTATGTAGGGATTCTGACACAGCCGGGTGCCCCTCGATAAGGACGAAGGCTTTGTCAAGGCGCAAATAACCCGGGCGGTGCGGCTGCATCGCTTGTCTTTCCAGAGGGGTTGAGGACCAGAGTTCTGGTAGATTCACGCTGCATCACCAAACGGTGG
>JAJYSV010000040.1 GCA_021793405.1 Acidobacteriota bacterium | reverse complement strand
ACGTATCGGAGAAGATGCACATGGCGCACTCGTTTCTGTCCAAGTGCGAGACCGGCGAGCGTCGAGTCGATGTGATCGAATTTTTGCAACTCGCGAAAATCTACTCCAAACCCCTCGATTATTTTCTTAACGATGAAGATTGACCTTCCATTTACGGCCTGCGCCGTAATCCTTCAGTTTTCTTCCAGACCTGGGCACTGAACTCCCGGATAAGCTCATGATCGCTGTCTTCCCGTAGGAAGTATCCGCATTTTCTGGTCAGAACTCGATTGGAAAGCGGTTTGGTCGCAATGCCCGACCGCGAGACCACAGCGGATTGAGCGAGCAGGCAGATGCCGATCTTTTGCTCTACATAGGCTAACGCTTCCAGCGGTGCAAATGCATCCGCAACCACATTCAGATGTACGCCGAAGCCAAGAAAGAAATTCTCAATCTCTTCATGCAAGACAGGCATTGGCCCTCGACCTATGGCGATAAACGGTTGGCTTTGGATGTCTTGCGGGTAAATTGTGTGTTTGGTGCTCATGGGATGACCCAGAGGAATGCACGCGACCAACGGTTCCTCGAATAACTGGCGCACGGTAAGCTCCGGATGTTGCTGCGGGAGAAAACCGAACCCGGCATGCAGTTTTCCATCCAGAACTTGGTGGACGATGGAAGCCGTCAGCCCTGGCTGATGTTCGATCTCGACCGCCGGGGTGCCATCGAAACGGAAGTGGATCAGAATGTCCATCAGGCGAGATGGCAGGTAGGTGGAATGGCCCACCAGAAGGTGACGTTCCTTCAGCATCAGGTACGCCGCAACCTTCTCCTCGGCAAGCAAGGCGCGCTCTATGGATTTTTTCGCCTCGGAATACAGAAGTTCTCCCACTTCGGTCAAGGTGAGTCCTTCTTCAGTGGTGTGAAATAGCTTTGTCTTGGCAATCCGCTCTGCAATTTTGAGCCTTTTAGTCACGCCGGAGGGCGATAGTCCCAATTCCTTGCCCGCACGGGTCACGCTTTTCTTTTCGGCTGTAACAACGACTGCCATCAATATCTCTATGCTGAAGTGAGGGAATCGCATCGAAGTACCCTCCAGAAGCAAGACCTGCGGGTGGGGTCCGCATTCGGGGCTTACCGTTTTCCTCCCAGTTCGCTCTATTAGTCGAATTGAGGTCAGCATTCAGGCCATAGTTGTATCGGGTATGCGCCAAACCTAGCAATCCGCGGCGCTCATTACGTCTTCTGCTACGCTTCTCCTCGCCGTGCGATGAACCCGTTTCGCGGAACTACCTAGCGTGCCAACTTCGACCACGTCGCACACAAAGTCATCGTGGGTCAGATCAAGCACCATGTCCAGACGGCAAGAATCGGGCGCTTACTATTCAGCGCATCCAGAAGACGCTAGAGGACGCCACCCGTCACACACGATCGATAGAATCAGATCGTCCAGAATCACCGGGAAAAAGCGTTACCTAAACGTGGTGCCCTCGCTCCCGAGAGGGCATCTTCTCATTTCAACCAATTAAGTTCAAAAGCTTCGTAACAGCCTTTTCGGATAGTCCCATTTTTGCCTGCCCCTCTCCCTGCCCTCAAGGTTGCTCTCGCCCACGAGAGCGTCATGTTCTCCCGACCCGACTGGCTCGCTAGAATCTGCACCTTCACGGAGTTCTCAGGCGTTGTCAACAATCTAGTGCGCCACAACGTGGTTCAGCGCGATTGCGACCTTACGACTTCCGAAGACATTTCCAATCGTCGGTTTGCCATCTTCACTATTTGTAAAACAACGCCAATGCAAGAATCAGCACTAAGAGCATCCCGATCAGGGCGTTATAAAGGTTCAGGTAGCCGGATTGCAGCTTGCTGACTGTTTCAGCGACCCTGCGCATAGCTTTTACCAACGGCGAGAAGAGGTACGGGCCAAAGATGGGCGCCACTTCCTGATTGAAGATGAGCCTCTTTACGAAATACGGTCCGTGGTCATACTCGCGCTCCAGATTGTGCGTTGGGCCATAGATGAATCCATAGAATGTGCGCAGCGCGTTGGAAAATGCCAGGGATGTGGTGGCAATCTCTCGCGCATCTTCCCGGCGTCCGCCCGACCAAACTGGCACACGACGAACGTGAAACGCCCGCCTGCCTATCAGTAGCAACGCAATCGGAATGAGCGCCAGCAGAGGACACACCACCAGCATTTTTGTCGGCGAGATAAAGGCAAATTTGTTGCTGAGCGGGACGAGCAACCATCCGTCCCGCATTTGTGCCGCTGCATTGACACCGAAGATGGCCTGGCTCGCTGGCCCCAACGCATGCAACCACCACGGCATCCCCACGGCGAGAACGAGCACAGAGGATCCAAGAATAAAGATGGCCGCTGTTCGAACCCGAGCAAAACGTCGCGTATGAACGTGGCCATCGCCGAGCAGGCCAATGCCAAACAGCTTCGCAAACGTTGCCAGGGCTACAGCAACGACGAGTGCCAGACCCGCGGCCGCCAGCGTCATGGTCAGCCTTGCAGGCAGTCCATTCACCTGCATTCCATGAAACAGAGTTTGGAATATGTACCATTCGCTAACGAAGCCGGCCATGGGAGGCAGTGCCGCCAGACTCATTGCAGCGAACAGTGCGCCAATGCCAAGAACGGCGGGATTGTTTCGCAACAAGCCTCGCTGCACAATGGTGTAGCTGCCGTTCATGGAATCGACGCCGTCGGCTGTGAGGAACAGGGTCCCTTTGGCAAGGCTATGGGCGGCCAGATGCAGCAGGCAAACGATCCATGCCAGCGCTGCCTGCGTAGGGAGTCCGCTGGCGAGCAGCAACCACGAAACACCCAGCACCGCCACGGCGACGCCTGCGTTTTCCGCCGACGAGAGACTCAACATCCGCCGCCAGTCTTCCTCCTGGAAGGCGTTGAAGATCGACAGAATCGCGGTCAGCACTCCGGCTAAAATCATGATCCCAGCGGCACTCGTCGTCCACGTGCCAGAGCGCGGCAGCCACTCGATCACGCCACGGGCAAGCGCATAGAAAGCGGCATTCAGAACGATGCCGGAAAAGACGACTCCGGTTGCACCGCTGCCAGAACCGTACGCTGCGGGAAACCATTCGTAGAACGGGAGGATGCCCAGTTTCGCTCCAAACCCGATAAGCAATAACAGTCCAAGAAGAAAAGACAAGGGGGTTGCGACAGCGTTTGCTACATGAAAACCTGCAAAGGAACACGACCCAGCCTGGTTGCCCAGCAGCAGCAGGGCCAGCAAGATTGCCACAGCTCCCACCTCAAGCAACCCGAGCATGAACAGAACCGGGGTGCCCGGACGTTCCGAATGTCCGTCGCCAAAAATCATGACGGCCCCGCCGATGCTCATCGTCTCCCACGCGATCAGAAAGGACATCGCGTCTTGGAGCCCGAACACGCCGATTGCTCCCAGCAGGGTAAGGCCGAGGCCCGCGTACCAGCATCTTCTCCCTCGGAACGAGGTCGCGTTTGTACCTAACCCGGCGGCAAATATGGCCGGTAGAAGCCCAAAAAACATCAACCAAAGAGCTGCCGCGGTCAGCTTGAACTGGACCGGCGTGTCGCTCAAACGAATTCCCAGCGATAGTGTGCTCGATTCGCCGGGCATAC
The DNA here is from genome assembly GCA_021793405.1 of Acidobacteriota bacterium. Classification (GTDB taxonomy): domain Bacteria; phylum Acidobacteriota; class Terriglobia; order Terriglobales; family Acidobacteriaceae; genus JAKAAZ01. The sequence goes on along the minus strand of JAJYSV010000040.1, from coordinate 34,263 downwards.
CGATCAAGCAGGCGGCGATGCCAACGGCGCAGCCAAGAACAATTCCCGCGCGGGCCATCGTGCCGCGCGGATCGATCAGCGCGACACCGACGGAAATCAGCCACAGCAGCGCCATCAGCAAGAGGGCATCAGTGAGCAACTTGGCCTCCTTGAACATGCTGACTCGCACGATTGAGCAGCAATAACAGCGCGTGAATCATCGCTGCCGGGTTTGGAGGACAACCGGGCACATAAATGTCTACCGGCAGGAATTCCTCTACGCCGTGTCCGCAGCTATATCCTCCACCGCTGGCACCGCCGGAAACGGCGCAGGCCCCCATTGCCATCACCCAGCGCGGCTCCGGCATGGCGTTATAGGTCTCCCTCAGCGGACCTTGCATGGCATAGGTGACCGGGCCGGTCACGAGTAGCAAATCCGCGAAGCGTGGTGAAGGCGTGAAGAAGATGCCCAGCCGGTGCAGGTTGTAATACGGGTTGTTCAATGCCTGCAACTCGGACTCGCATCCGTTGCAGGAACCGGCGTCTACATGGCGGACATGGAGACTGCGGCCAAAATATTTCTGGATTTTCCTGGTCACTTCCTCAGCCGGAGGAGACTGGAGCGCTTCCGTCCAGATCAGATCGTCGCGGTTGCGGACGCCAAAGGCCCAGTCGTTGGATTTTGTCAGCGCATCGTTGGGGCAGGCCTCCGTACAGAGCTGGCAGCCGATGCACTTGCCGTAGTCAAGAGCTAGCCGCTCCTCCGCCTCACACGATTCGAACGAGAGCGCGCCTGGGAGGCAAACATCGGCGCATGCGCGACAGTTATCCTGACAGCGGTCGGCGTGGTAGTGCGGCAGTCCGAGCACTCCTGGCTGGGTCGGCCCCTCCTTCTCCGGCCACGAAGTTGTCGCGATTCCACGGCGGATTCCATACAGTGTCCACACTGGCATAACTACTCCTTCGCCCTATCGGTCACAGCCAGCCATCGTCAGGCCAAAACTTGCTTCATTGATGGCGTAGTCCATCATGTTGGTGTCGTGTACGGTCAATGGAAATACACGCCAGTTTGAGAATGAGGGCGATTTGATTTTGACCCGCGCCAACCGGCCCGCGTTGTCGAGATGCACGCAGTAATACGTCGAGCCTCTCGCGCCTTCGCACCAACCCAAACCTTCGCCACCGGAAACATTGCTAATTTCGGAAGAGACCGGGCCCTCCGGGACATCCTTCGCGGCGCGGGCGATCAGGGAGAGGCTCTCATGAATCTCTTCCATCCGAATTTGCACGCGAGCGTGCGCGTCCCCTTCAGTCCGCACCGGTATGTTCATCGTGAGCCGGTCATAGGCTGCGTAGGGGTGGTCGCCGCGAAGGTCGCGGCCGATTCCAGAGGCGCGCTTGACGGGCCCGGTTGCGCCCTGATCGTAGGCCGTTTGCAGCGGCAGATGACCGGTGGTAATCAATCGATCGAGGTGACTATTGGTCTCTTCCATCGACCTGAGGTAGGTGGTGATCTCCGGCTGCAACCTGTTCAACATTTCTGGCAACGTGCTCAGGTCGAGGTCGCGGCGCAGTCCGCCCGGCTTGAGAATGCCACGTAGAAAACGGCTGCCAGTAAGTATCCCGTTGATCTGTTTCGATTGTTCCGCGAGCAGCTTTCCTTGCGCTTCGCCTACTTTCAACGTGGTTGTGTGGCAGAGATGGCCGAAATAGTGGAGATGATTGTAGAGGCGCTCCAGTTCCGCCAGAACGGTACGAAGATAGCGAGCGCGCTCCGGTATCTCGCATCCGCAGGCTGCCTCGATTGCCTGGCAGTAGGCCAACGAGTGGGCGATGCTGTCAACGCCTGAAATTAGTTCCGCCAATACGACACCGAGCGAGGGCAAGGTCCCTTCAAATCGCTTTTCCATTCCGCGATGCTTGAAGAACAAACGAGGATGACAATGGAGAATCGCTTCCCCAATGTAGTAGAAGAAGATCTGCGCAGATTCCAGCACATCGGCCCGCACCGGGCCGAACGGCAATGTCTGCACGTCGTCGCCTTCGACCGGAGGACGGTCCCAGGGTTCAGAAGTGAAGGGCATCATTTCGTCCGGCTGGTACCGGGGATCGAGCGGCGGCATGGTGGGATGCGCGCCCTCGTGCAAGACCAGCGGCCTGGGCTCGGGATGTCCGTCGAATGTGACTCCGCACAGTTCCTGAATTTCGCGTTCATACCAGCCCAGCAGAGGAACCTGAGGGGCAAGCGACTGGAGATGGGGCGAGTCCGCAGGCAGTGAGCAGCGTAGAAAGACGAAGGGTTCATGGGGAGCAGTGGCCGCCAGGTACGCAACCTCCACGGATTGGCCGGGCGCGGGGAACCAGGCATAGGCCATTTGCAGGCGTCCGCCAGCCTTCATGAGATCGTCGCACGCCTGCGGTATCTCCTCGGGACGCAATACGCGCTCAATCGCACCTTTTATCGCGCGCCCCCCATGATTTCAGCCGAGATGGTTGTGAAGGCGTTCCATAGAACGTGCGGCCACCACAGCCCAAGAACCAGCACGGGGAGAAATGACAGCCACATGGGGAGGGCCCGCCACACGAGGCCGGGCAGGATTCGTGGCATAGGTGGGTTTTCGGTTTCGTCAAAGTACATCGCGCGAAAATGGGAAAGAAATCCGATAAACACCACGACCAAGAAAATCACGAACAAGACGACAGCCCAGCGATAGGGACCCGCAATCCCTGCACGAAGAATGGTGAACTCACTCAGGAAAAGAGCAAAGGGCGGGGCGCCCGCAATGCCCACAGCGCCCAGCAGCCACAGGATTCCTGTGACCGGAAAGGTCCTAAGTACATCGCGGATGTCCGTGATCTCCTTCGAGCCATAGGCGCGCATGGCATTCCCGGCACCGAAGAACATCAGAGACTTATTCAGGGAATGATTGAGCATGTGGTAGAGCGCGCCCGCGATGCCGAGAACGCCGCCAAAGCCCAGGCCAAGCGCCTGAACGCCGATATGTTCGACGCTGGAGTAGGCCATCAGCCGCTTGATCCCTGTTTGCCTCACGATGAACAGGGAAGCGATGACAAAGGAGAAGATACCGAAGCAGACTACAGCGGTATGTGCAAGCCTGCTGGTGGAAGTGCCGCTGACGACTCCCAGGAATCGCGCGATGCCGAGCATCGAGGCATTCAATAGTGCGCCCGACAGCATTGCGGAGACCGGTGCGGGCGATTCGCTGTGCGCATCCGGCAGCCAGGTGTGCATCGGGGCCAATCCCGCTTTGGTGCCATAACCCACCAGCACCAGCAAAAAGGAAACCGTCAAGAGAGGTGGATACACCTGAGAGGCCGAATGATGAAGAGCGGTCCAGGTCATGGCATAGGTCGGTCCGAGGACGAACGATCCGCCCCAATAAAACAAGACCGTGCCGAGCAGGGCCAAGCTGATGCCGCTAGAAACAACGACGATGTACTTCCATGCTGCTTCCGTGCTCTCGGCCTCACGTTCAAAGCCCACCAGAAAGGTGCTGATTAGCGTCGTCAATTCGATGGCGATCCAGAACACTCCCGCGTTGTTCATGACGCAGGCTGCCAGCATGGTGAAGGCGAAGCCGGAGAACAATCCATAGAACAGAGGAAGCCGTTCTTCCTCGTCGAGCAATCGCATGTACCCGACGGCATAGATGGACGAAAGCGCATACACGATGGAGATACAAAGAATGACCCACGCGCCGAGGGCATCGATCTGGATATAGGCCCGCCACCACAGAGTTGAACCATGGCGCAGCGTGGCCACCAGCAGAAGAATGCTGACGACAAAGTCTGCGCTTGCGGCAACCACGGTGCCATACTCGGCGGCGCGGGAGTGGCGCGATCCAAACGACAGGAGCGCCGCTGCCAGGGGAGCACAGAAAAGGATGATGACCAGGTCTTGTACCATCGTCCCTTAACCCACCAGCCGCTTGAGTTCGCGGCTGCTTGTTGTGCCTGCATGGACCAGGAGAAAGCGCACCAGCATTCCGAAGCACGCCACCACGATCAGGAGGTCGAAGAGAATCACAATCTCGATCAGCATCGGCATTCCAGGGACGAGAATCTGAGACCCCAGAAAGATGCCGTTTTCCAGAACGAGAAGAGCGAGGATTTGACTGACAGCCTCGTTGCGCACGGAGAGCATCAGGAATCCCAGAAACTTCATTGAGATCATGATGGTCAATGCCAGCACGACAACATAGCCGGCGGGAGGCGCCTGGCGATTCATATGGTTGGCGATGACAAAGGCGAACATCACGAGCAGAGCGCCCACCACCAGGCTCGAACTCGGTTGAAGAATCGCGTGCACCTCGCGTTTAACATGCAAACGGTCGATGATGCGCATCAGCAGATACGGCAGCACGAGTCCGCGAAAGATCGCAGTCAGGAAAGCGATGGCGTAGAGTTCCGGGTATCCTCCGAAGTATCCAACCGCAGCGGACAGAACCGCAATCAGCCAGGACTCTGCAGCGAAGGCATAGACATAATTCCGTAGCCAATGCGAACCGAGCATGACAAACGCCAGCAGCAGGCTCAAAATCGCGAGCGAGCTGAAGATCGATGCCTGCAGTGAATTCACATGCGCGAGAAACATTTGACGCTCCTCATAGCAATTGACTGGACACGATGGCAAGCACGGCGAACAAAAATCCTGCCGCCAGCGGCTCCTGATAGCGATAGAAGCGAAGGCGCGACTGCACTGTTTCGACCACGACAACGGTCAACGCCACCAGCAGAAACTTGATGGTTAAACTTGCAAGGGAACCAAGTTCACCGAGCGGCGTGCCGACCTGCGACATTCCCCAGGGAAGCAGAAACACGTTGCAAAAGATCGTGTAGAGGATCACCTGCTTCATCATCGAAGCCCACTTCAGCAAAGCGAGCAGCGGTCCGGAGTATTCGAGGATGCGGGCCTCGTCGATCATGTAGATTTCCAGGTGCGTGCTCGAATGCACTGGCAGCCGGTCCGTCTCTACCAGAAGCAGTGACAGGAAAGCCAGGATCAGGAACAAATGTGCGGGGCTCCAGTAGATAGAGAGACTGCCAAGCAACAAATGATTGACGACGAAGGGCAGCATGGCCTTGGCCAGCAGGCTAATTCCGACCAGCACCAGGATCAGGGTCGGTTCTGCCAAAATCGCCAGCATGACCGCCCTGCTCGATCCGATGCCGCCATACACATTCCCTGTGTCGAGTCCGGCCAGGATAATAGCGAACGACCCCAGCGTCAGGATCATTCCGCCACCGAGCATGTCTCCCATATCGGACAGCGGTAGCGGCCGATCGGTGAGAACTGGAATCAGAATCGGCACGGTCAACATCGCAGTGAAGGCGACAATCGGGGCGGTGAAGTAAATCCACGATGCCGATTCAGGCGCGACGGATTCCTTATGGAAGAGCTTCCACAGGTCTCGATACGGCTGGAAAAGACTTGGTCCGCGGCTGCGCTGCACGCGCTCTTCTACCTTGAGAATGAAGCCTTGCAGCAGCGGAGCCAGCAACAACACGCAAAGGACTTGAAGGATCTGCAGGAGGACATCGGAGAGAATCACGCGGCTCTCCTGCGCTTGCGGTGATGTGGGAAATCTCCTGGGACAGAACTTCTGTGCGGATGGCGCGAGAGGGGCGGGACTTTCTTCATGGCATAGTTCCCCGTTAGGGTAGGAGTCATCAGCCATGAAGGCGGTTAACGGTGGACTTCATCACCAGGTACAAATTGTTTGTAAATGAATCTTCGATCCTCGCTGCCGGTTTGTCAAGATCGCAAAAGTTGGCCGCATTGACGTTCGACCATTATGACCGTAGGGAACTCGTAATGCCATGCCTTTCAGTAGTGAGTGTTGACAGCGGCGGTACCAATGGAATACAAGTAAGGGTTGGTTAGGTGAGGGAGTTCACCTTTAACCGCTGTCCAATCCAATAGGCCGGACAGATGATGACTCCTGACAGGGAATCCTGTCGCGGAGTTGTGTCCCGGCGTTTTCCCTGAATACGAGTGAATTGGGGTTTTTGAATCCATGAACTATAGGTGGGTTCTCTCGGCTTTGTGCTGCGGTTTCGCGCTTGACGCGATCGTGGACGCGATCCCTCGCGCGCAAACTGCGATCGAACTTCCTCCTTTTCGGAACGGAGTCCATGGCATTGCGCCGTGGCGTTCATCATCCGCTCCATTGCGTATTGTGGAATGGCTTACAACCAACGACCTCGTGTCGGGAAAGCGTACTCATTATGTCTGAGATTGCAAAACTTGAAGCTCTTGAAATCCTCGATTCCCGAGGGAATCCGACTCTCGCAGTCGCGGCAACATTGTCGAACGGTGTGAAAGCAATGGCAAAGGTTCCTTCCGGAGCATCGACCGGCAAACGCGAAGCTGTAGAACTGCGGGATGGCGACAAGGCACGGTACGGCGGTAAGGGCGTACTGAACGCAAGAAACCACGTAACAGGTGAAATCCAAAAAGCAGTGCATGGGTTCGACGCCAACGATCAAAAGGCATTGGACAAGAAACTGTGCGAACTGGATGGGACGCCGAACAAGGCGCGCCTGGGAGCCAACGCAATTCTGGGAGTGTCGCTCGCCGTTGCACGAGCTTCGGCGGAAGACCGAGGACTCCCGTTTTATGCCAGTCTGGGGAACGAGGCTACCAATCTAATTCCGGCGCCATGGTTCAACGTGCTGAATGGTGGAAGTCACGCCGACAGCAACGTGGATTTTCAGGAGTTCATGATTTCACCAGTCGGCGCGCCTCGCTACAGCGAGGGACTGCGCGCAGCCGCCGAGACCTTTCATGCTCTAAAAGCCGTGCTGCACAAGAAAGGCTACAGCACAGGGGTCGGAGACGAAGGCGGATTCGCGCCGCAATTGAAGTCCAACGAAGAGCCCATCGAACTGATTCTCGAAGCAATTCATAAGGCCGGCTATAAGCCTGGCAAGGACCTCGTCATCGTCCTGGACCCGGCTACCAGCGAGTTTTTTGAAGATGGAGCGTATGTCTTCGAGAAGTCAGACCAAAGCAGGAAGTCGCCGGCACAGATGGTCGACTTCTGGAAAATCTTGCTTGATAGGTATCCCGAGATATGGGCCCTCGAAGATGGGGTTGCCGAAGACGATCACTCCGGCTGGCAGCAACTGACCAAAACCCTGGGAGACAGAATCCAATTGATCGGCGACGACAATTTTGTCACCAATCCAACCCTCTTTCGTCAGGGAATCAAAGACGGCATCGCCAATGCCATCCTGATCAAGTTGAACCAGATCGGCACGTTGACGGAGACGCTCGAATGCATTGAGATTGCTCGCGCGAACGGCTACGGCGCGGTCATCTCTCACCGCTCGGGCGAGACCGATGACACCAGCATCGCGGACCTGGCGGTGGCTGCGGGTATGGGTCAGATCAAGACCGGCTCGACCAGTCGCGGCGAACGCATCGCAAAGTACAACCGTTTTCTGGAGATCGAACGCGAACTCGGAACCAAGGCCCGCTACGCAGGCACCACCATCTACGACCGCTGGCAGACGTCGGTGAAGGCATAGCAAATCGCAGTAGGTGTTGGAGTCCACCGCAAACCGCTCAACTGGGCAGATGACTCCTCGAAGCTGCAAATACTTGGAGGAGTCATGCCCGAACCCATACCCGATCTCACCATGAACCGACACCCCGGGGAGTTAAATGATCCCCAGCAGAGACATCTCAGAGTCACTTGCCAATATATCGACAAGCTTCTGAGCGACGTTGAACACGTTCTTCATGCGGCGACGTCTCCATCTCCATTTCCCCGCTACGTCGTGGACATCACACCCGCGCAGACCCGCGCGATTGAGGACCACATCCGCCGCCTGCGTTCGCAACTGCTGCGTACGCTGGCCTGGCAGCACATGAGACCAAACTCGCCGGAAATTCCAGCGACACGCGCGGTGATGACAGACCTGGCTTTTGTCGACATCGCGGTCGAGGAACTGAAGCCCGGTTACATGCGTGGCTATGGCGCTGTCCCGGAGGATGCGGTAAGCGAACTCAATGGAGTGGTCTACGAGCTTCGCTCCCTGGTCGCAGGCATGGAACGCTATGTCCGCCAGGAGTTGGGTACCAACCTGGAGGCGCGCCTCCGGAAACTGGAGGAAACCGGGTGCGATGTGGACCTGTTGCGACTCATGGAGCAGATCGTCACCCGTCAAGGCCTAGTGGAATTCCGATCGCGCATCGATTCGCTTGCGTCACGCCTGGAGGACAACGATTTGGAAGTGGCCCTGTTCGGTCGAGTCAGCAGCGGCAAATCTTCTCTGCTGAATGCGCTGCTCGGCACGGATGTTCTTCCCGTCGGCATCAACCCCATCACGGCGGTGCCCACCAAATTGCGCTACGGGACATCCTTGCGAGGGGCGGTGACCTATGGCGACGGCAGAAATGAGATCGTCAAGGTCGAGGACCTACCGGGCCTGGTCACGGAACAAGAGAACCCCGGCAACCTGAGAAATGTCGTGCGAGTGGTGGTTGAGGTCCCTTCGCCACGCCTCCGGCATGGCATCGTGCTGGTGGATACGCCGGGACTCGGCTCCCTGGCGAGGCGGGGTGGAGCGGAAACTCTGGCCTATCTTCCCACATGCGACCTTGCGCTGCTCTTGATCGATGCAGGGGCTACGTTCAACGACGAAGACATCGGAACTCTGCGCCTGCTGTATGAAGCGGGAATCCCCGCCATCGTTCTACTCAGCAAGGCAGACCTGCTCGGGGAAGGAGATCTGCACCAGGTTGTCGGCTACATTCAGAAACAGCTGCAACACGAGTTGGGCCTGGAAATGAACGTCCATCCTGTCAGCTCGCTTTCGAGCCATTCCATCCTGCTCGATTATTTCTTTGAGCGGGAGTTGCTTCCCCGATTCGATCAGGCACGCAGTCTCCGGAACGGCTCCGTCGCAAGAAAGATCGGGACCTTGCGCGACTCGGTGATTGCGGCGCTGGAGACGAATCTCGACCGCAAAAAACGGGGAGGGCACAATCTTCCAACCGATGCGCAGGGTCTGGAGGAGCGATTGCGCCATGTGACCGGCATGATTGGGGAGCAGCGCACCACTCTCAACTATGCCTTTCTCAAACTCGCGGAGTCGCCGGAGGCGGTCCTGAGCCAGGTAGCGGATACCGCGCTGCGATGGATGCGAACTCATTCCAAGGCCCGCGTCACTTCCTTCCAACTCTCAGAATGGATCCACGATGCTGTTCGGCAAGACCTGGAGCGATCCATTGGAAGTGTCGGCTGGGTAAGTCGGCGCGCCATCGACACATTGCTGAGCGTGGCGCAGGAGATGGGGCGGACCGACGTGCCTGCCCAGGATGACCTGGAGATTCTCTTGCGCGATATGCCTCGCTTTGAGCTGGCGGCGCTACCGAAGGACATCGACACAAGCCATTGGATGTTTCTGGGAGATAGCCTGGTCCGCGCCAAAATCAGAAACAGCCTGCGGCAAAGTATCGGCGAATTGCTGCAACAGGAACTTCACCTGTACGGTCGCGCGCTGTCGCAGTGGAACCAGCAGTTCGCCAGCAAGATGGAGTTCCTGGTAAATTCCTACGCCGATGCCTATCGTGTCCAGTTGCATAGGATCGCGGGGACTTCGAAGGACGCGATCGATGCGCCGCAACTGGAAGACGACCTGGCGCGCCTGAAGAACTGGGAGGCAGGCGAGAGTTCTGAAGTTATGCAAAAGCTTTGATAGGGAGGCATGGGTTTTGTCGAAATATATGTATATTGCGGTAGGCGGATCACTTGGTGCTATCGCAAGATTCTGGGTTGGTTCGGCGGTCGCCAGCAGGCTGGGAACAAAGTTCCCTTTTGGGACGTTTGTCATCAACATCACGGCTTGTGTGATCATCGGCTTCTCTCTGACGTTTCTGGCCAAGCGAACGGACCTGAATCCTGCGTGGAGGTTCCTGGTGCCGATCGGCTTTGTTGGTGCTTACAGTACGTTTTCCTCATATGAGTGGGAGACTGTCTCCATACTGCGTAACGGAGACTTTTCCATGGCGGCCCTTTATGCATTTGGCAGCCTATTTCTTGGCCTTGTGGCCATATGGTGCGGCATCCTTCTCGCGGAGATGATCTCATGAGGACCCACAAACAACTCGTCATTCATCAATCGATTCTGCAGGTGCTTCCGGAGCATGGCTGTCCCTTCTGTCGCTTTCTGAAAGAATTTCAGACGGCGCGTCTCCAGAACCACCGGGAAAAGGAAATCCACCGCCTGTGCAATTTTCACGCATGGGGCCTTGCCGCGGTTCAGGACGCTCCATCCGCCGCGCACGTTTTCCTCAAACTGCTCGAAGAACCTGCTGCGGTCTCCAACGAAGACTCTGGATGTGACATCTGCCGGGAAATTCTCGCGGAGGAGGAGCGGTGTATCCGGGAGTTTGTGAGTTGTCTTGCGCGGGAAGATGTCTCTCGCTGGCTGAGAACGGAGCCGGTACTCTGCATCCCGCACGGGATACAATTGCGGCGAAAAGTTCCGATCGTTCTTGCCACCCGGATTGACGCCATCATCGAGAGTCATCGCGAGCGGCTGGCGCAGGAGTTGTTGCAACTCAGCAAAGAACCGGAAGCAGACAGAGCTGGCTGGGGATCGCTCGGCCGAACTGCCGAGTTTCTCGTTGCCCAGCGCGGGCTACGCGGATAAAGGAGGATTCATGTTGCAAGCGGGCAAGGCAGTCAAGGTCTCGATCTATCTGAGTGAGGGATCGACCCATCATGGAGTTTCGACGTACTCAAGCATCCTCGACTTTCTCTTCTATCGGGGAGTTTCCGGCGCAACCGTGCTGAAGGGGGTAGCCGGGTTTGGCGCGGACCATCACATCCATTCCGCGAGTTTCGTCGAAATCTCAGACCACCTTCCTATGAAGATTGAATTTATCGAATCGCGGGAAAAGGTGGATGAACTCCTCGGAAAGCTGGAGGAAATGGCTGGCAGCGGCATGATCGAAGTGCAAGAGACTACGGTGGCCAAGCCTGCCCAAACCTCGAAGCAAAAGAGTCCCGTACTTCCAGCACACCTGAAGATCGAGGGCAGAGCCAGGCTGATGCGCATCTACATTGGCGAAGCTGACCAATGGAAGGACAAGCCACTCCACAAGGCACTCGTCGAAGCGATGCGGGCCAACGACATTGCCGGCGTCACCGTCTATCGAGGCATTCTTGGATATGGCGCGCACCGACGAGTCCACAAAGATAAGCCCTTGCATCTGTCGCATGACTGCCCCATCATGCTTTCGGTGATCGATACGGAAGAGAAGCTGCAATCCTTCCTGCCCATCGTCGAACAAATGGTGCAGGAGGGATTGGTCGTTCTGTCGGATGTAGACATCATCAAGTACTCCTATCGCGCGCTGGATACGAATCAAGGCGCGGTATGAGCGGAGGATAGGTCATGAAAGAACAGTTTCAAGCGCGTATGTTGCGGATACATTTTGGTGAAGATGACAAGTGGCAGGGCAAACCATTGCATGAGGCGATTTTCGCCAAGTGCAGAGAGTTGGGCATTGCGGGCGCCACGATCTACAGGGGCATCGAGGGATATGGAACCAGCACCAGAATCCATCATGCCAGCCATTGGACCCTTTCCAAAGACGCTCCCATCATGGTGAGCATCATCGACACCGAGGAGCAGATTGCCAAGCTCATTCCGCATCTGGATGCAATGGTCGAAGAAGGTCTGATCGCAATGTCTCGCGTGGAGGTTATCCGCTACTCTCATCAGGAAGGTATTCGGTCGCAAGGATGAAAGCAGATGCGGGAATATAACAGCGGTTCGACCGTGCAAGATTTCGGCAGCCTTCCGACCGAGACACCCGTGCCTGTGGATGGTGCCTCCCGTCTGTTGCGACTTTCCGATCTGGCTCAGGAACTCGGGGCTGAACCTGTCGCCGAGGAAGCGCGTGAGCTCGCAGCGCGAGTTTCTGAAGGACGTTTCTATGTAGCTTGTGTCGGTCAGTTTAAGCGAGGCAAATCCACCTTGCTCAATGCTCTGGTTGGCCACGCGGTTGTCCCGACCGGGTTTGTTCCGGTCACGGCGGTGCCCACCGTGATTCGTTTTGGCGAGGAACTGCAAGCACGCGTGCGCATGCGAGACGGAGCCTGGCGGGACATTGCCATGTCCGACTTGAAGGAATACGTGACCGAAGAACTCAACCCAGAAAACAAGAAGGGCGTGGACGGAGCGGAAGTATTCGTGCCCAGCCCATTGTTGTCCTCCGGCATGTGTTTTGTGGACACACCGGGTTTGGGCTCAATTTTCACCGGAAATACAGCAACCACGCAGGCGTTCATTCCTCACATTGGTGCAGCATTGGTTGTGGTTGGAGCCGATCCGCCGATTGCGGGCGAGGAGTTGGCGCTGGTGGAATCCATCGGTACCCAGGTTCAAGATTTAATCCTGATTGTCAACAAGGCCGACCGCACCAGCGATCCGGAGCGTGCGGCGGCTGTTAAGTTTACGCGCGCGATTCTGGAAAAGCGGCTGCATCGCCCGATGGGCGAGGTTTTTGAGGTTAGCGCTTCCGAACGGATGGAGAAGCGCGGTCCGCTACGGGATTGGGAAAAACTGCTGGCGAGTTTGCATCGCCTCGTTGAAGACTCAGGCAGGAATCTCGTTCGCACCGCTTGCGACCGAGGTCTCCAGCGCTTAAGTGAGCAACTGCTGGCAATTATCGGTGAGGACCGGGACGCGCTTCAGAGGCCAATCGAAGAATCCGAACGGCGCATCGAGCTCATGAAGGAAACCATCGGCGAGGCTGAGCGCTCCATGCGCGAACTGGATTACCTGTTTATGGCGGAGCAGCATCGGATTTCGGACCTCTTTGGTGACAGGCGCAAGCAATTCTTCGGTTCCGCATGGTGCGAATCTGAAGCTGAGTTTGGCGATGCTCTACTGTCCGTGCGCCTCGTTTTTGGCCCAAACTATCGGCGCCGAGTGATGCATCTCGCGCAAGAAATTTCGCGCCGCAAGGTTATGCCCTGGCTCAAACCTGAACAGGAAGAAGGCGAGCGCCAATATAGTGCCGCGGCCCTTCGATTTGTGGAGATGGGGAATGGTTTTCTGACAAAGCTGGCGGATGCGGGCCTCAGTGAATTGACGCGGATGCCCCATGCGCTCGATCCGGAGAAAGGTTTCCGCGTTCGTTCCAGGTTCACATTCCTGGACTTCATCGAAATTGCGCAACCTGCATCGCCGCTACGCTGGCTCGCTGATATCTTTTTGCCGCTTGTGGGAGCGCGCAAAGTTATCACGAACGAAGCTAAAGAATTTCTGCAGCACCTATTGGAAATTAATACCGCGCGCGTACAAAACGATGTCCTCAATCGCATTCAGGATAGCCGCGCGCGCCTGCAGGCCGAGATTCGCAAGCTGCTGCATGAAGTCAGTCGCATTGCAGAACAAGCACTTGACCGGGCGCGGAAAGTCAAAGAAGAAGGAACTCCCGCCGTGCAGTCGGCAGTTGAACGGCTCAATCGATTGGAACGGGACGTTTCAGCGCTCGTCTAATCCCGTTCAGCGGAATTCGCTAGCCGGTCTGGAGCGGCCATCCGTTGCATGAAGCCATCGTCGCGAAGTGTTAGAACCTGGGAATGGCATGTGCGATCATCTACGCTCTGGCTGCACTGGGTCCATCATCCGAGCCGAATATCAGACGATACAAGTCTTCGCCATACACGGTCTCCGGTGGCTCGCCTTCGAGCAGCCGGAAGGTGCGCGTACCGTCAACATTTCGTTCCGCGCGTAAGAAGATCGCATCCTCACGCTTTTTGTTGAAGAAGCCGTGGGCGAATTCGTACAAGTGCGTCACGTAGAAGATCTTGATGCGCTTCTCCAGCAATGCGGATACGATCTGTTTGGCGATCTCCGATCCCTCTCGTTCATTTGTCGCAGCAAATGACTCGTTGAACAGCAGCATCGAGTTCGGCCCAATGTGGTCGGCGATCTCGCTCATTCTGGCGAGTTCTTCATCGAACTTTCCACTCTTCATTGTGGCGTCCTCCTCCCGCTTGTAGTGAGTGAACAGAGCAGGACAGAGTTCCGCGGTGAAAGCCTCAGCCCCAACGAACATGCCGCATTGCATCATCAGCTGCGCCAGACCGATGCTGCGCAGAAAGCTCGACTTACCGCCCTGGTTGGCGCCGGTGACGATGATAAGGCCCTTGCCGTCGGCCTCGACTACGTTGCCAACCACTCGGTCCTCCATGTGAAGCGCCAGACAAACATCATAAAGCCCGGAAAGTTGGAGCCTGCGTTCGCCTGCGGGTGTTGGCGTGGGGAAGCATATCGGCTCTTTCTTGGCTGCCAGCCGATCGTACAAATTCAGGCAGCCGACATAAAAGGCCAACTCCGCTCGCAGCATCTTGAAGAAGCTCAAAACGTGATCGGCGGATTCGGCGAGCGCAATCGCAACTCGGCTGATACCCAGGTACCGCATGTCCGAAAGAATCCGGGCCCCAGTCTCGTCGCGATCGTCGATATGGAAGGTATAGGCTGGAGGGCCTTTACCAAGCATTCGCTCGAACCAGTTCGGCCTATCGTCGCGAGTCTGGCACAACATATAGTTTGCGCCTTCGTTACCCTCGCCCAGTTCCGCGCTGAGCAATACGCCCTTGCGGAATTTCAATGCTGTCAGATGGTGCTGGATACGGACCAAGTAGTCATCGTCCAATTCCGTGCGGAGCATGGCGAATAGCGTTGTGAAAGCCTTCGAGGCGAATCTTTCGGATAGCTCTTCGGCGATGCTCCTCAGCTTCCTAAGTGTACCCAGTGACGATTCGATCAATTCGATGGAGCTATACAGCAACGAGTCCGGGTAGTTGGACAAGCCCCACCACTGCTTCCTCGCCCGCTCGATTGCCTCCACTATCAGGACGTAAAGATCCCTGACCACCGCAGGGTTCTTCAAGCAATCCTGCACTACTTCCTGCCGATACAGGATTGTGTCGACATCGTTCTGGAACCCGGAAAAGACCACCTTCCGTGCCACGTCGAACAGGAAGTCGTCATGGTCCGCCATGGCGTGCAGCAGCGTGACCACTTCGAGGTCCTGCGTCAGCGCCCGCTCGTTCCACGGCAATGACTCCTTCATGTTGAAATCTAGGTCGCGGTGCATCAGGAGCGCTTTCATACCTGGATGCGCTCCTTGAGACTGTCGTACGTTACGCGATACTTCTGGGCGATCGCAAGCGCATACGCCAGTCCATCGGCCGGTCTTCGTTCCAATTTAAAGGTCCGAACCGCCGGATTTTCCGGATCGACCAAGCTGACGATGCTGACCGTTTTTTCATCGAACGATGCCAATTCGTCCAGAAAGGTAACGCAGACAACCAGCACGTCCAACGCGGAAAGTCTCGCCATGACATGTTTGCTCAAGTAGATTGCGTCCTTGAGCGTTGTGGAGGAGAAAATCTCGTTCATGACGATGAGGCTGCTCGGCGTCGCTTCGTCGAGGATCTCGCGAATCCGAAGCAGATCGTCCTGCAACTTGCCGCGGAGATTCGTGATGTCCTCTTCCCGTTCAAAGTGCGTGAAGAGGCGGTCGAAAAGAAAGAGCCGTGCCTCTGAGCCCGGAACCGGACAACCGAGGCTAGCAAGATAATGCAATTGGCCAAACATGCGAGCGAACGTCGTCTTGCCACCCTGGTTCGGACCGGAAACGACGAAGATGCGCTCTGGTCCGCTTAAAGAGAAATCGTTGCAGACGACGCCACTACCTTCGCGGATGAGCTTATCGGCCAGCGCGAGGTCGAAGGCATCACGGACGCTGACCGCCTTGGAGGTCCGGGAGAGCGCCGGCAGGCAGAAGTTCAAGCCAGCGCTCCGGAACTCGTCGATGTAGGTAAGGTAAGCTGCATAGAACTGTATCTCACGGTCAAAGCGAGAAATTCTTTCGTCGAGATATTCAGCGTGCGACGCGCAAAAAGTCTCGAGGGCGAGAAACGTCTCGGGGAATAGCAACGCTACCCGATCCAGCACCTGTGCCTGGATATGGTTCATGCCCGTCCGATTCCGGGGTTTGATCGAGTAATCGCGCACGGTCCCACTTCTGAATTTCTCGAATGTTTCCTCGACATCGGCGCTGTAATCGCTTGCTCCGTCGTAGTGGCGAACCGTGACACCTCCGTCCTTGATACGAAGGCAGTACCGGATGGCGGACAGGTCCGACTTCAACTTCGCAGCTTCCGTCTGGAGGTCGCGAAAGGAGACCGATGCCGCGTACTCCATCAGATATTCGCGGAACGCTGTCAGACCCCGCGATTTTGCGTTGAGCAAATGCACTTCCAGAGAAAGATGCTCAACCGCCTCACAATAGATTTCGACCGAATCCAGAAACCATCTTTCCGTCGCCTGCTTGCTGTCGCGCTTCTTCGCATGATCGAGGTGATCGCGCATTGCACGCATCTGTTGGGAGAACGTCCTGACAGCTTGCATCAGGCCCTCGTCTCCCAGATCGCGCATCACCTGCTGCCGATATTCGATCGCTTCGAGATCGTTCAGAGGCGTGTAATAAAAGGGCAAGAGTTCATAGTCTTTCCAATCGGCAGTGACGACGTCGATGAGTTGATCCAGATTCAAATCACCTAAAAAAGCAGGCGCTTCGGGTGTCTCGCCGCTTCGGTCGTCGTCTGGTCTTTCAAAAAGGATGCTGGAAAAAGTCATGGCTATTCAGCGAATTTGCCCCATGCCGCAAACTCCATTCGGTCTATATTGTCTTTTGGGAATCGCAGCGCGGATGACATGACTCCGCGACAAGAATCCCTTGTCAGGAGTCATCATCTGTCCGACCTATGAGGGACAGCGGTTAAGGCCGAACTCCTTGGCCTATTACAATGGTACTTCGCCGGCGAGAATAGTCAACACTGTCTATGCATCGCATGGCAGGGAAGCCGCGCTTGCCAAAGTAACACCGAGCAGGAATGTCTTCAGGTACTTCATTGATTCGCACACTTACTTCGATTTACGGACCTTAAAAAGTAGAGGAATCGCGGCAAGTTCGACGATGACGCAGAAAGCGATCACCGCCGGAATGGAGTGGTCGTACAAAATACCCATGATTGCGCTTCCCAGGAACCACGCCAGACCATATGCACCGGTAAACAATCCGTAAGCAGATGGCCGCCGGCTTGCAGGAACGATCGTCGCGACCGCAGCTGGAATAATCGATTCATGCACGCCCATTCCTAGCCCCCACAACGCGGCGCCGACGAGCGCCAGCCAGAATCCGCCCAGGAAGACCAGTGGCGCAAAGCACGCGGAAAGCACTGTGAGGGGTATGAGAACAGAGATGCCAAAGCGGTCAAACAGCCTGCCAAAAACGAGCGATCCAACGCCGCTGACAGCCATCGCGACTGAGTAAAAGATTGGAATCCAGAGCGTCTTCACGATAGCTGCTTGCTGGAAATGGAAGGAGATCAATTGGAAGTCAGCGAAGCCGGCGGCTACCAGTGCCGCCGCGATCAGGTAGATCCAGAACCGGCGGGACAAGCCAGCAGCTTGCATGTTCTGGGGTACTGGTTCCAAGTCTTCTGGACGAGGATACAGGAATCTCGCAATCGAGAGTAGCAGCACAGCCATGATGGCGGGAACAAGCAGCGTGC
Organism: Acidobacteriota bacterium; assembly: GCA_021793405.1. GTDB lineage: Bacteria > Acidobacteriota > Terriglobia > Terriglobales > Acidobacteriaceae > JAKAAZ01. The sequence goes on along the minus strand of JAJYSV010000040.1, from coordinate 16,645 downwards.
CAAAGGCCAGTTGGTAATATCCACGATGGGCCAGGATCAGCGCCACAAGTAACGGGCCAATTAGCGCTCCCGATTGATCGAGCGCCTCATGAATCCCGAAGCCCCAGCCAAAACCCATTTCCTTTGCCGCATGAGACAGCATCACATCGCGGGGAGGATTCCGAATCGCTTTCCCGGTCCTCTCCAGCAGAATCAGCAGCGCGGCAATCTTCCAATTGCCGGCAAGAGCAAGCAGCGGTACTGCGGCCATTTGGACGATGTACCCAACAAAGGTGATGGGCCAGAACTCTTTTGTTCGCTCGCTGAGGCGTCCGGAAAAAAACCGCAGTCCGTATCCGAGCAACTCTCCAAGGCCCGCAACAATTCCGACGATTGCGCCTGTTGCCCCAAGTGTCTGGAGGAACGGGCCTGTGATTGACCTTGACCCCTCGTAGGTAAAATCGGCGAAGAAGCTGACCGCGCCAATCATGAGCACAAATTTCAGTGCCCTACGGCGTTTTGTGCCGTTGTCAGGTGCCGTCGGTTGCAGGCCTGCCCCTTTTGTTGGTTCCATCGAAATCCCCTTCAGGTAGATTCGGTAGGAGTCATCAGCCTTGTACAACAGAGGCGATTATGGCGGATTCCATCGCCGGTAAATCGTATGCTATTGCTTAGGACGGTCGTCGTGGACGACCAGGACCGAAGCCTTTGAGGTTCTAGTGTCTCAGACGTAGAGCCCTCAAGCCAACGCCCGACGCAGCTGATATCCCTATGCCCGACGACAACGAAGTCTGCTAAAACCTCATCGTATTTGCAGGGTCGGTCCGAGCTTGCGCCTCTCCATTACGTGTGGTACACCTTGATTGGCGAAGGAATCCGCCATAATTGCCCTCCGAGATGGAGCGGCTGATGACTCCTACGATGGTGTAGGGGTCTTTCTATTTGCTCCTGCACCACAGCGCTGGAAGGGGCAATGTGATGGACTATCTTGATCTTCCCATTGGCGATAAGGTCCCAGACATCGTCACCGCCGTCGTTGAGATTCCTCTCGATGGCGTCAACAAATATGAATACGACAAGACGCTGCACGTCTTCCGGCTGGATCGAAATCTACATTCGCCTGTCCACTATCCAGGGGACTACGGCTTCATTCCACAGACCATTGCCGAGGATGGCGACCCCCTCGATATTTTAATTCTGGGGGACGCGCCGACTTTTCCAGGCTGTGTGTTCGCCGCACGCCCTGTGGGTCTGTTTCAGATGATGGATCAGGGGGTACTAGACGAGAAGGTTCTGGCCTGCGCAACCGGCAATCCTCGGTTCAGTAGCATCCAAAGCTACAAAGATATCCAGCAACAAATTCTGCTGGAAGTGGAACACTTCTTTTCGATTTACAAAGACCTGGAACATAAGCGGACTCAGGTGTTGGGCTGGAAGGACCGAGAAACAGCGCACGAGGTCATCCGATCTAGCCATCAACGCTATCTTGAAAACAAAACCAGCTAGCCTCGCCAGAAAGAGGTCCCGCAGTGATCGCTTCTTTTTCTGTGCAACACGAGCCCACTAGTGAATATCTGAGTCGTGTGGCGCGCGAGGAGGAGTTGACCTGGCTTCGCAATCAGGTAAAAGCACGAAAATCCTTGCTGGTGTTCGGGCCCGAAGGCGTGGGCAAATCGAGGTTATTGCACACCTTCGTCGAGAACCAACCGCTTGCACTCTATATAGCGCAAATCCGATCGCCGCGAGAGTTTCTCCTTGCATTACTCGACGCCCTGCATTCAGCCGCGAGAGCAGCGAGAATCCCAGCGAATTTCAACACGCTGTCCACGACTTCGCTAAAGGGCGTCGCGCAGCGCGCTCTCGACACACAGCCATTCCTGATGGTGCTAGACCAACTCAACGGCCCGTCCCGTGTGGTCACGGGCTTAATTAAAGATCTCCACCACTACGGACGCACGCCTGTGATTCTTGCATCCCGTTCTCCGCACATGGAAGATATTGGCACCCTGCAACCGCTGTGCGCGGATAAGTCGGAACGCATTGAATTGAAAAACTGGCCGCAGCACATTGCAATCGAATTCGCGCATCGCGAGGCAGAGAAGGGCCAGCTATGGGCGTCCAATCTGGAATCTGCGTTGCACATGTTCGTCGAGTGGAGTGACGGGAATCCAGCCGCCATCCTCCACATGGTGAGAATGGCCCACCTGCCGCGATACAGACTGGATGACCAGATCAAGGCCCATGTCCTTTATCTCGATTACCTCATGGGTCGTCGCTAACGGGCGAAGAGCTTCGATGAAGGTTTGAGGGAGTTGTCGATACCCAACATGAATGGCCAGAGAAGTTGTGCCATCTACCTTGAGGTTTGCATGTATCTACCAAAGGTCTACGATCCCCACGCACACGCTTATCGAGTGCGCTACGCTATCGCAAACATTTTGCGTGATCGCGTAGCAAACGAAGGAGCCTTTCAGTGCTGCTTTGAAATGGGCGATGAGGATGAGGTGATCGGCGCAATTTTACGCAGGGGACTGAAGAACCCAAGGCTGCGCGCCGCGCTCGAAAACAGCCACCTGGTCAGCCTCCATCGCTGGCTGGCTGCCTATCCCGAACTAGAGGAAGCATATTGCACCTGCGAGAAGTAGGCATCAGAAAGCGATGAATTCGACCGCCCAGGGCGCGCCGACGCTACGGTGACCCGCGAGCAACAACAGAGCCAACTGGGAAGCCTGGCGCTCTTCCTCGCTCGTCAGATAACGACGCAGCGCGTCATGTCGCAGCGCATACCGTTGCAGATCCTCTGCAGTGCGTTCCAGGAGTTTTGCATGAGCGAGAAGAAGATTTTGGGCCGGTCGACCCGTTCCAAGCGACTCTACAACCAAAACTAGATGAGGAAGACAGCAGGCTTGCAAATGCTTGCCTTCAGTTCCATCTGCATCACGTGCGGCATCTGTGGCGGTTTCGACGGCCTTTCTTTCCGCCTCAAGGCGGACCTCGCAGACTCGACAGGTGTCGGCAGTGGCCAGCAGCCACTTGACGTTTTCAAGAGCCCCGTTGGGATGGGATGCTTCCTTGGCGAGTCGCTCCAGTTCCCCGGCGATACGATGCGCAAGTTCCGGGTAGGCTGTACATACTCCGTATGGTGACGAAATATTCTCGTACTGCCAGGTATGCAGAGAACAGAATCCGCCTCTTCTGGCATGTTCCCGCTGCGTTTCTGGATTGATGGTCAAATCGTACTGATACTGCCCCAGAAATCGAAAGATCGCGTCCAGCACCGATCCACAAATCCAGCACCCTGTACGCTTCTCGATCTGTAGCGTAGCGACTGGTACGCTGCTCTCCTGGCCAATACCGACAGCCCCCTCCGATTGGGCCTCTGGGCCAAGGCTCTTCTCTCGCAGGTCTCGCAGTCTCCCGAGGAGCGTGTTGTATGCTTCTTCACGTTCATGCTCGCTCTCCAATCGCAATCTTGAAGTAAGAAACGTCGTGGTCCGTCCGTACATATTGGAAAGAAACGATTGAGCGCGTTCTTCGGTGAGAAACCGCAGCAGTTCCTCTTCCAGCGATCGGAGTCCACTTTCTTTCAGGCTATCTTCGTTTTCCGACTGTTTCGCGTCAAGCGCCTCTCGCGCGGAAATGGAAAAGATGCGAGGTGTCTCCGAAAATGAAAAACGTTCTAGGCGCTCCGATACAAACTTGAAGGCTTGACTTCGTTCTTCTGCGGTAACTGTGTCCTGTTTGTTCAGCACGACGAAGAGCCTCTTGTTCGTTAGCCGTATTCGATGCAGGATACGGTCTTCTTCTTCCGACAGCGGGCTTTCGTAGCTCGTTACCAGAACGAAGGCATCCGCCTCGGGCAGGAATTGCTCTGTCGTCTGTGTATTTTCTGGAATCGATGAACCCAGTCCCGGACTGTCGACGAAGAAAAAGCCGCGGCGCAACATCTCGACTGGCAACTCAATTTCGGCATACGCGACATGTTTGATATTTCCGGGGTTCGATTGCTGGGTCACATATTCGGCCAGTTGCGAAAACGGCACCTTGCGGCGCAGGCCAGAATCGTTGAAGTTAAGCACAACTTGCTTTTGGCTGCCATATCGAACAGTTGTGATCACTGAGGTGAGAGGAACAATTCCAGTTGGTAGGTGGTCCCCGCCCAGGAGCGCGTTCATCAGCGTCGACTTACCGCGGCTGAACCTGCCAACCACCAGCAAATTAAACCTGTCCTCGGCTAGACGTGTCAGAAGATCCCGGCAGTCGGAACGCAAGGCATCATCTTTCGTGTCGATGGCCTGCGCGGAACGGATGATATCGGCGATTGCAAATTTCTCTTGTTCGTACTCTTTAAGGTCCATGAGGAAAGCTCAATTCCACGATCTGAACTACTGCGGGTGCGTTTGATTCTGCTCTATTGTTTTCTCTGATGGCGCACTCGCCTTGAGGAGAAAATCTTGGAATTCCAACGACAGTCGATCCTGAGCATTCATGGCTCCGTCGTACTTCCGTTGTCCAACTCCTCGCCCAGCACATGTCGCAATATTCTCCAGAGTGGGGACATCCAGTTCGGATGTTCGCCGCTTTCGGAGCGATGCTTTGCGATTTGCAGAGCACCTTCGCGTGCAACACCGGGGTGGGCGTCCAGCAATTGCAAGGCGTCTGCCTCCTGAACCCAGTTGAGTTTGTCGGCAACTCTGAGTAGAGCAGCCGCGATCTGTGGCCAGTCTGATTCCGGCGCAGCCATGAAACCGAGTTGTACAGCGGCAATCACCGTGCCCGGATCGTCTTCCCATAAAATCGTGCGCAGGCCTTCCCAATCGCCCGAAGCAACGCCTAATTGAGCCAGAAGTTGAAGCACCGCGCGTCGTCGTACCAGCGCGGAGCGGCCTTCGAGCTGCACATCGATGAATCCAAGAATCGCGAGGATGCCGTATTGCCGGGCGGCGTCGGGAATCATCCGCAAGCTTTCCATGGCCTCATCTCTGCACAGATCGTCTTCCAGGACCTCGACCAGCAATGGAATGCTCTCGGGTCGATGGAATTCACCCAACGCGAGAACCAACCCTGCGGTGACGCGCTGTCTGGCTGCGTCGAGCAAGACGTGGAAAACCTCGTCTGATTTCCAGCGCACAAGCTCACGAGCTACCGCGCTTCTGACCGCATCCTCCGCGAACAGGACGGCCGCATCCAAGGGGCGCTCATATTCCTGGAAATACGAGAGAAGCACAGAGCGCACCCCCAGCTCACCCAGCACTCGCGCAGCACGACAGCGGGGCAACGAGATTGTCCTCGGAGGGCCTTTGAGGAGAAGGAGTTCAAGAGAAGGGATGGCACGCTCTCCACACGCGATAAGCATGTCAACCGCCAGATCGCCGTCCTTTAATGAATCAAGCGCGCCGATCAGCCGGTCGATCTGCTGCCCAGACATTTCTGTCAACGGATTCGTCACACTTCCACCTTCTGGGGACAGGAACTGCTGGAGTACCAATCTTCGCGCGTAAGAGGGAGATAACTGGCCCCTCGGTCGGGGCGGCTAAGCAGGACCTGATACACGCCAATGTCCCCTCTGCGGAAGGCAGCCGCCGAACCGGCCATATACAAAAGCCAGACGCGATACGCGACCTCAGGCACATGCCGCAAGACTGTGTCGGCGTTTTGCCGCAGCCCCTCGACCCAGCGGCGCAGGGTGAGTTCATAGTGTTCCCGTAGGTTCTCAACATCCCGCACCTCCAGACCCTGAGATTCCGCGGCCTCAAGTGCCTCGCAAAGGGGCACGAGCTCGCCATCGGGAAACACATACCGATTGATGAAAGAATTTTTTCTGGTTGGAGATGAATAAGAGCGTGCAATGCCGTGATTGAGAAAGACACCGCCAGGTTTCAGAATCCGCTGCACAATCTTGAAATATTGCGGCAGGTTTTTCAGGCCGACGTGCTCGAACATGCCAACGCTGGCAACCTTGTCGAACAATTTGTCAATTTTCTCCAACTCGCGGTAGTCCTGCAGCTCCACTGCACAGGATTGGTTCAATCTGGCTCGCTCAATTCGGAGCTTTGCCACCTCGGCCTGTTCCCGGCTTATCGTAATTCCTTGAGCGAAGACGCGGTGCTTGCTGGCGGCGTGCAGGATGAGGCTTCCCCACCCGCATCCGATATCCAGGAACTGCTCACGCGGTTGCAGCCGCAGCTTCTGGCAGATCAGTTCGAGCTTTTGTTCTTGTGCATCATCCAGAGGGTCGTTCCCGTCCCGAAAGTACGCGCAGGAATATGCGAGGGAATCGCCCAGCCAAGGCGCGTAGAATTCAACCGGTTGATCGTAGTGGTGCGAAATCGAGGAGCGATCTCTTCGCCGGGAATGCCGCGCTCCATGCCTGAACCACTGGTTCAAACCAAAGAACGTCCCGGCGATTTTCTCCAGTATCTGCTGCCTCCGCGAGCGCGGACGATTCAGGATATGTTCAGCGATAGAAAAGGCCGAAAAGATATCTCCTTCGATATCTATATCGTCTTGGATGAATGCTTCCCCCAACGTAATTTCGTTTGGCTCTGCGATGAACGACGCGAATATCGTCGAATGCCTTAGAACGATTGTGCAAACAGGCTTTTCGTCTCCTGACGAGTACCAATGCCAGCCATCCCACAACCGGATGGCGAAAGCAGGCCCATCATAACCCTGAAACAGCGCGCCGAATAAAGTTGTTCTTTGTGCCTCAATGGATTCGATCATTTTCTTCCCCCCAAAAAATCGTTCTTGCTGGGAAATCCAACTCACAAGCCAATCGCTGCCGCTTTTGAGTAATCGTCGGACGGAAGCTCGCCGGTCTGAAGCACGGCGATCAATGCGTCCTGATCGACGCGGGGGATTGGCATTTTACGGATCTGCAGAATGGTTTCGTCTACGGGGTATGCGTATTCCTTGAGGGAGATCCGGCCATCTTCCCAAAGCGCATAACACGCCAAAGGGCGTCCCGTCTTTGGTTGACCGAGACTGCCGGGATTTACGACGGTCGTCTTACCGACGGTTCGAATGAAGGGCGTGTGTGTGTGACCGACAATGAGCACGTCGGCGTTGGACCACTCAGCTTCCTTCGGCCAACGCTCAGAATACTCAGGACAATATCCGAATAGCGGACCTGTAGGGCTGGAGTGGACCAGATAAAAGCTGGTCGAGTTCACCGCGATCTCACGGTGAGTAGGAAGATTTCGCAGAAAATTCAGGTCTCGCTCAGTGCAGACTTTTTGCGTGTATCTCAATGTCTCAGTCGCAAGCCGCCTGAAGGGCGCGGAACACTGGGGATCCACGGAGAACCCGGCTGCATGGTCATGATTGCCGCGAACAGTAATGGCAGCGTTGTGCCTCACCCACTCGACGGCCTCGTGGGGTCTTGGTCCATAGTCCACCAAGTCTCCGATACACCAGAGTTGGTCGAAATCTCTCTCGGGAAGTGCATTCAGAGCGGCTAGATTGGCATGAATATCCGAAACGATGACGATTTTCACAAAACCCCCTGGGCTATGGCACACAAACGCTGCATCTTCTGCGCATGTGTTCATCCAGATTTTTTTGCCGAGGATTTCGTGAGGGCAGGAGACTCCCCGACGAAACCTCGTCAGGGGTCATCATCCGCCCATCCATTTCAATCAAGGATTGAGCAGCACTTTAGGCGAACCCCTTCGCCTTGTGCATCAAATATGACAGATGCACATTAGAGTCTAGCAGCTTCCGGAATCCTTGCATCAAGACAGATCATTGGCATTGGCAATCCAATCGGTATTGCCATTTTCAATCAGCCATGAGTTCATGGCTGATATGATGAATTATTTGTGGGCCTGGATCCACCAGAATGCACTCCATCCGGACGAGTACGACAACATCATATTATGTAAAAATATGGGGATGGGTATATCTAAATTCCGAACATCGCGAGTCTTCACGATCAGTTTTCCAGAAGATCTTGCCCAACAGGTTGAGCAAGTTGCGAAACAGGAAAGCCGGAACATCAGCGAGTTGTTCCGTGAGGCATTTCGCACCTACCGGCTTGAGCGTATTCAGCGCAAACTCTTTGCGGCACGCAATGGTGCGGCTGTGCGTGCTCCGAAGAAGTATCGGGAGGGTGACGTGGAGCGCCTCGTCGACGAGATTCGCTCCGAGTTCTCGCGGAAAGAGAAAAGCTGAAGCGTGGTTGTCCTCTTCGATTCCGGCGTCTGGGTCTAAGTGTTTCAATTCGGCGGAACTCCGCTAGCTGCTATCGAACGCGCATTCGTATCCTACGAGATCGCGTATTACGATCAAATTACCGCAGAAATTCGGGCGGTGCTGGTTCGAAAATTCTCATGGCGAGATGAGGATGTTCAATCCTTACTGACGTAGTACCTTTCGGAAGGAATTCTGCCGGTGCAATACGACTTCCCACATGTGGACGGATCTGGGTGTAAGTGATCTCGCCCATGCCACGGCGCAGGGCATCGCGGACGAACAGCCGCGCATTGACCGCAGCCTCGCGCTCGAAATTCTTGTCGTGCGCAAAGGTGATGGATTCGCGAACCCGCTCTTGAGTGCGTTCCAGCCAAATACCGTGTTCTTTCTGGTGCATTCGTACATATGCGGCGCGAACGACGGCCTCGTCTTGGTGGCCGGACTCGGCGGCGAGTCTGCGATGCGCGACCATCACTTCGGCAAGCGAATGGATTCCCTCGCAGTCGCGCGTTGCGTGCGCTGCAATCTCTGCGGACTCGCTGCCCGAGCGGCCCGTGCGCTCAAGATACTCGCGAATCTGCTGACTGCGCGGACTCGATGCGTCGAGGTACTCCTGAGTGTAGCCCTTGATTTCCGGTGCGCCGCTGCGCCCGGCAATGATCTTGTAGCCAAGCTGGCAAAGCCGGTAAGTCAGCTCAGACTGATAAATGGCCGTGGCGATACAACTCGGCGGACCTCGTCATCGCGGCCCTACCCATGCTGCCTGCGCGACATCGTTAATGGCAGCCAGGAATGTCGGATAAACCATCGCCGTGTCGACGCCAAAAAAGTCAGAAAACAATGACTTTATCCGCTTCCTGTGTCCAGCCGGTCAACTCGCTCATGGTGCTCCGGTGAGCGCCTTCCATGATTGCTTCGGGTTTGATGCCCCGCGCATCCATGCAACTCCCGCAAACGCCGATCCCGCAGTGCTTCAATGCAAGGATTTTCAACATTCGCTCGATGTTGTAATATCCGTTGGGCGTCGTCTGCCCCGCAACTCCACAAGCCGCCGCATCTCCGATTAGGAACACCTTAACGGTATTTTTCTCGTCTTTGGCCAGTTCATTCGCCAGTCGAAGGCCATTGTAACTACGCTCGGTACCGTATGGAGGATCATTGAGAATCAGAAGATAATTCATAGGTTTCCTTTCGCATGGTTGAGGTTATTAGCCAAGAATCTCTTTCAGTCGCCTCACAACGACTTCGATTTCCTCCTCGGTCGTCGTGCGACCCAGGCTGAACCGAATCGCGCCCATACCGGTCTCCGCAGGAACCCTCATCGCCTTCAGGACGGGTGATAGCTCGATCAAACCGGAGTGGCAGGCCGAACCCGTTGAGGCAGCCACCCCATCCAAGGCGTGCAGAATCTCCGCCCCAACCTTGCCGGGGAAACTAACGTTCAGAGTGTTCGGCAAACGGTCCGTCGGATGCCCATTGAGAACTACGCTGCCGTCGAACTCCTCGGTCAACCGGCGCCAGAACAGGTCTCTCAGTTCCCGGATTGACTGCCTGCCGATCCATGATTCGGTCAGTTCGCAAGCCGCGCCAAGACCTACATCGAGCAGAACGCTCTCCGTACCCGCGCGGCGGCCCGCTTCATGCCCCGCGCCGTGGATGAGCGGCTCCAGTTGCATACCGGCACGGACATAGAGCGCTCCCACGCCTTTTGGACCGTAGAGTTTGTGGCCCGCCACAGACAAGAGATCGATACCCAGCTCTCCAACCTTTGTTGGAATCTTTCCCACGGACTGGGCGGCATCGGTATGGAACACGATTCCGTGCTCGCGAGCGATTTGACCGATCTCCGCAATGGGTTGGATGGTGCCAACTTCGTTATTGGCGTGCATTACGGAAATCAGGACCGTGGCCTGCGTCACCGCGCGCCGCACATCTTCTGGATCGACGCGACCGAAGGCATCCACCGGCAGCCAGGTAACCTTCGCCCCGAGCCGTTCCAGAAAGCGGCAGGGATGGATGACCGCAGGGTGCTCGACCTGCGTCGTGATGATGTGGAAGTGCGCAGTTGGTCTGGCGAAGAAGATTCCCTTTAATGCGTGATTGTTCGCTTCGCTTCCACCGCTGGTGAAGACAACCTCGCAGGCGTCGCACCCCAGAAGGTGGGCGAGCTGTGCCCGCGCCTTCTCAACGGCCTCCCGCGCGGGCTTTCCTGCCCAGTGATCGCTCGACGGGTTCCCGAACGGCCTATCCAGCATCGCCTGCATTGCAGCGGCAACCTCGGGCGCTACCGGCGTACTCGCATTGAAATCAAGGTAGATGCGCATACTGTTCCTTGTGTGTCGCAACCGGCCTACCACCCAAAGTGGACCGACGGCAAATCATGCCGGATCTTGGCCAGGTAGTACCGTTCAAAAGCGATTTTCAAGTACCTCGCCCACTTGGCGCGTTTTGCGACGATCTTGTTGCGCGGGGGCAGGAATGGTTCTGCGGACAAATAGAACGCCGTGTCGCCCGCATCCGCGATGCAGGTCATAGGCAGCGTAAGACCATTCAGTTTTTTGCCGCCAGCGAACTCCGCCGCAACATTGCGCGCGGCAATCCGGGCCATCAATTCGCTCAGGTGGCCAGTTTTCGGAACGGCAACGGGCACCGGGGTCACTCCAGGCGGAGCAATCGCAACCGCGACGCCGGCGGCGTAGATGTTTTCGAATTTTGCGCTGGACAAGTGCGGCGTTACGGGAATAAATCCCTTCGCATTGCCCAGACCCTCGACCGCGCGGACGAATGGGCTGCCGAGAAACGCCGGGACCACAAGCGAGAAATCAAACGGCAGTTCTGTGTTGCCCGCCAACGTAAGGCTGTTTGGTCGCGCCTCGACGATTTTGGCATTTACGGTAGAGTTAATGTCCCGCTCAGCAAACTCGTCCTGAATCATGCGAGGAGATGCGCCAATGCCGCCGACGCCGAAGTGACCCAAAAATGGTTCCGGCGTCACGAAGGCAAGCGAGAAGCGATGACGCTTCTTTGCCCGTTTCAGCACCGTGTCGATCATCATCACCAACTCGTATGCCGGGCCGATGCAACTTGCTCCCGCCACCGCGCCGATCACGATGCGTCCTGAATCCGATGCCAGCACCTTCGCCAGAGAATCGCGCGCCTGGACAGCTTCATCGGCCGTAAAGGTGGAATGGATGTGCCCATACTTCGGATCAAGACCGGGGACCGCTGCATAATCCAGGTCCGCTCCTGGACAGAGAATGAGGGCATCGTATGGGAATTTCGCCGAAGACGTTCGGACCTCTCCCCGTTTAGGGTCGAGTTCCTTCACTTCATCCTGCACAAAACGTGTCCGCCGACGTTGGAGCGGCCCATCCAGAGGAACCTGTAGTCGCGATGGATCGCGCCATCCCATGATGACCCACAGCAGCGAAGGCATGAACGTAAATGCCGCGTCCCGTGAGATCACCGTGATCTCGGCATCTCGCGGAAGCCTCCTACGAAGCTCATAGGCCGCGTTGATTCCACCAAATGACCCACCCACCACCACGACTCGCTTTTTGTCCATGCTCACCCGCCCTACCTCATTGACTCGGATCTTTCTCCTGCTTCAAGGAGGGATCGCGCGTTCCACGGGCAGCCCTCGCGCTTTCCAGTCCGGGAACCCGCCTTTGAAACGGAGCGCGTTAAAACCCTTGGCTCGCAGGATGGCGACAGCCTCGTCAGCAAGAACACAGTAGGGGCCGCGACAGTACGCCACGATGGTTTTCTTTTTAGGAATTTCCTTCAATCGTGCTTCCAGTTCATTCACTGGGATCGACCGTGCGCCCCGGATGTGCCCCGCGCTGTATTCCTGCTCTGGACGAACATCAAGCACGACCACGCTTCCTGTTTTGAGATGTTTCAGTAAATCCTCACAGGTGGTTGCTTCCATGTCCTTGCGGTCTTTGAAGAAGTCCTCGACAATACGCTCGATTTCAGCAAGCTGCATTTCGCCGACCTCACGCAGGCTCAGCCACAATCTCAGCACATGCTCATCGCTCAAGCGATACCAGGCATAGGTTCCTTGGCGGCGCACATCCACAAGACGCGCACTCCGAAGTACCTGGAGATGCTGCGAAGCATTGGCGATCGACATGCCAGTTTCCGCAGCAAGCTCCTCGACGGTCCTCTCGCTCTGGGCGAGAAGCTCGATAAGCTCTAGCCGACGGCCACTCGAAAGCGCTTTACCGATGCGCGCGAATTCCTCAAACAGCTCAGTCTTGAATGCTCGCTTGGTTAAGTTCTTCATGCTCACATATTCAAACACATACTTGAATATCAGTCAAAAGTTTGTCGAAACTGGTTTGTTCCCCGCGCTAAAAGTTTTGTTTCAACCAGCGGATGACAGCGTATTTCGACTGTGGATGCTTTATCTTTGTCCATCCCGGACCGCTCTCGGCAAAACTGCGCACCGGAATTTGCTGAATCTCGACTTGACCGGGGCGATACCCAGCGTCCTTCTCGATGCGTTGAATTTGGTCGCTGGTTATTGGAGGAGTGCCCGGAGGAAAATCCAGAATGATGGAGGACTGCCGCAGATTGAACTGCGCGCTCTCCAAAGTCGGCAGCGAGTAGAGCCTGACCAGAATATTGAAGAACCCACGAGGAGAAAATACCCCATTCAGATGCGCTGTGACACGTTGCCACGATGCATCCTGCGAAGATTTCGATGTTTGAGAGTCGGCGACACACGACACGCTAAGGAGCAGCAAGAGTGCCAAAACGCGATATAAACTCCCTGTACAGACCGTCATTGTTTGTGCCTTTTGAAACCGGAGAGATAGTATTCGGTAAAAAATAACAGTTGACGCTTTTCCCGCACATCGTTCGGGCCATTCAAATCTTGTACGACTGGAAGCTGTATGCCCGCACCGATCTCGTAGTGCAATGTTGCATATTCAAGAACCGCATCCTGATAGAAACTCAAACCGCCAGAGCCGGGCGAGACCTGGCCGTCGATGTGGGAAAGAGAATTGTGCTGGTAATTTTCTTCGATCGAGATCCATAGCTCTTTCGGCAGACCGATTTCGGGCAAAGTCAAGGGATATAATCGCAGCTCTGCCTGCCCGTCCACGCGGAATTGGTCGCCGGGGTTGATGCCCGTGCTTGTAATGGGATTGTGGCGAAAGGTGCTGTCTGCGGCAAGCCCGTACGCTGGGCCGTTCCAGCCAAATGCCACACCTCCATAAGGAGCCACGCTGCCGGAGCCGGTTTGTATCGGCGCTGGCAAGAGTCCATTGGAATCGCTGAGTGCATTGCTGCCGCTGGGTAAATACAAGCCTGCCACTGGAGCAATGCGCAATGTCGATTTCGATGTATCGCGGCTGAATAATGTGTAACGGGCAAACACAAGCGTGTCTCCCAAACCGCCAGAACTGATGTTGCTCTGGCCAGAGGGTGTTTGCGTCTGGATGGAGTTATACATGGGATTCAACGTGGCAAAAAGAGTCCATCGCGCATTCAAGCCATAAGCAATGTCAAATGGGAACTGGAAGTTAGTTAGATCCTGACCGCTAAAGATGGGGTCCCAATTAAAACGAGTCAGTGTTTGGTTCTCAGCGACTGGCAGCGCCGTAATAAAGGTAGCAGGCGAGGCCAAAGCAAAGCGTGCTGCGGAAAACGCAAAACCAACAAGCAAAAATCCGCTACAGACTTTTAAATTAGGCAACCACAATTGCATTCCATGCTCCGATGTAAAGGATGTAAATAGGGTTCATCTGTGGGAGGAAGACAGGAAACTCCATGGGAGTCTCGCCAGCTAGCATGGAACTATCGCGATGCGTCACATCTGACGATCTGCAAAAGTGCGGCACTTCCAGAAGAAATCTCCACCGGATATCGATTTGACTCAAGCTTTATCTCTCCGCGAGGGGTTGTATTGCCTGCGGCGCTCATTTGTGTTTCGGGAAATCCATAGAGGCCACATGCTCCGGAAGAGAAGATTGCGACCGACTGCAAGGTAGGGATTCCACCGCACGCAGCAGATGTTCCATCGTTTGATTCGGCTGGTTCTAGCCGAGAAAATATTCCGAAACGGTCCCGGATTCCAACAATATCGTGATCTGTTGCGTAAACCTTCTTGCCTCCAAGCCACAGATGATCGCCTCCGACAAGGGTGGTGCCCATGGGTGAACCGGAGTCGAGCGAAGTCGATTCCGCAGTGGCATCGTTTGCCGCGATGGAGTTTGCCATGGCCCGCACGGAGGCGCATATCGGCACAGTCCGGTGTTTATCGACAATCCGGTCGAACTTGATCGTTATCGTGGATGGCCCGTCTTTCCCTGTGTACGAAACATCGACGACATGACCAAGCACCAGTGATCCCTTGTCAATGCTTTCGACAGGACCATAAAGAACAACTTGCATAGTTTTTGCAATAATTCGATTCCCCTGCTTTTCCTTCCGGGCATCGATCGTATGGGTAAAGGAGACAGGGATTGCAGTACCGTCAGGCGGGACCGCCGTTTTCGCTTGCGAGTATGCTGGCCGCACTGAGAGATGAATGAACAAAAAACCGGCCAAAACGCACAGGATTCTTATTCCAGATACCTTGCACTGGCGGCTTATCAGCCTCGAGTTCCTCATAATCAATTAGTCAATCATTGACTTGAATATAAGTCAAACGGCTTGGTATAAACGTGAATATGGATAAACATTTCCCGCTGTTCCGTCACCGGCTTGCATCGCCCAGCGCTTTCAGGCCGGAAGCACTCGTGGAGGCTGTTCGCGCCGAACGCGGAATCGAAACCGCAAGCGTACCAGAGATATGTGTCCTCGACTTCGATGGTGATCTTACCGACTGGCTCGTAAAGACAGGCATGGCCCACCCGTATCCAGCCTGGGCGTGCTTTCACACAACCATGTATTCCTTTGAGATCGACGGAACGGAATGTGGCATCGTGGCCCGGACCATCGGCGGCCCCTATGCGGTGCTGGTTGCCGAGCAGCTTTACGTCTCCGGCGCTCGTGTTCTTCTCGGCCTCACTTCCGCAGGCCGGGTCAGTCCTGCTCTTCCCGTGCCGAGTCTTGTGGTCGCAACCAGCGCCATTCGGGATGAAGGAACTTCATATCACTATCTGCCCGCGGCAGATTACGTTGCAGCCCCCAATAAGCTGGCGGCCAGTCTTTACAAAGGTCTGCAAGCGCTAGGACTTCCAGTTTCGCAAGGGCTTGTTTGGACAACGGACGCTCCTTATCGTGAAACTGCGGAGGAACTGAGGGAGCATGCAGCCAATGGGGCCTTGGCCGTCGAGATGCAAGCGGCTTCACTGTTTGCTTTCGCACAAGGGCGTCACGCAAACGTCGGCGTGGTGGCCCATGTGACCAACGCCATCGATCATACCGGCGAGCCTTTCGATAAGGGATCTGACGAACATGGTTGGCATATAGTTCGGGCTATGTGCCGTGCTTGTATCCATACGCCCGTGTGAGGCACTCAATTCATCGGACAAGCTGGAAGCTGGTTATAGAACGGCCAGATTGGATAGTTTGTAAGAGATTATTCTGTAGAAAACCGCATGCCTGGATTGTTTCAAATTCGCGCTCCGCTTCCTGAAGCTCAGGTGTGCGCCTCAGTGCACCGTCCCGCCACTGCGGTCTTCTGGCTACAAGGGATTACGCTGGGATGGATGCTGGTGGAAACCGCAGTCTCACTCTACGCCGCAGTGGAATCCCATAGTCCGGCAATGCTTGCCTTCGGCTCCGACAGCATTGTTGAATTGTTCTCTGCAAGTGTTGTGCTCTTGCAGTTCGTACCGCGAGTCTCGATTTCGGAACGGACGGCTGGCCGCACTGCTGGGGCACTCCTCTTTCTTCTTGCAATGGTCGTATTGCTGATTGCAGCTCTATCGCTGGCCCTGCATCTACGACCTGAGACCAGTCGGACAGGAATCGGTATCACCATCGCCGCCCTTTTCGCAATGCCAATCCTGGCTGGACTGAAGCGCCGGGAAGCACGGCGAAGAAACAACTCTGCCTTGGCAGCGGATGCGGCGCAGTCGGCTACATGTGCATATCTAGCGTTAATTGCCTTGGTTGGACTCTCGCTCAACGCCACCTTTCATATCGCATGGTTCGATTCCATCGCGGCATTGGCCGCCATCCCATTTCTGCTCAAAGAGGGCCAGGCAGCTTGGCGGGGAAATCCTTGCGGCTGCTGCTATAGCTGATTTACAGTTTGTATGGTCATTCGTGGCGAAAAATCGCGACGATACCCGCATCGTAAACGCTGCAATCGCCCCTCTGGATTCTTCGCTGCGCTCAGAATGACTCCTTCCATTTTGATCCCAGTATCTGTAAATCCGCTCTAGAGCATTTTCACAGTTGCTATAGAGTACCGAAGCGAGTTCTGAACCAAGCCTCGGCGTTCCCCGGAGAGAGTTGCGGCAGCAACTCGGAAATGGCTTCCTCCAGTGCTTCCTTGGTGCGAGCC
>JAJYSV010000039.1 GCA_021793405.1 Acidobacteriota bacterium | reverse complement strand
ATCGCTCTCAATCTGCTCAAACAAGACAAGACTTCAAAACGCGGCATCCACGGAAAACGCCTCAAAGCCGGTTGGGACAATGACTACCTGCTCCGTCTGCTCAAGAATTAAGATGCGTTTGCCCTGCCTTCCATCTGGAAAACGAGGTTTTCCGCAACAATAAGCGAATATTGGAATCATCGACTTCCGGGCGGTCCGTCGGAGTAGTCGATAGGTTCGCGCTGCAACCGGAGAACATCCGCGCCTGGCCAATCAGGTCGGCAATGACCTCAGATTAGGTCGTGAATTTCTCATCCTGAATATCCAGGAATGGTTTCAGCCGCAGAATGCCGGCCCCAGTCCCAGCCGTCCACTGATCGGACTGAGTCGATATTTGCTTTGCGGAGAGTAGCACCGCGCGCGTGAATGGTTCCTGCGGTAACTCCGGAGCCGCTTCCCGCGCGTCAGATCTCGATGCCATCCGCACGAGTGACCCGTTAACCAGAGCCACAATGTCCGGATGTTGTGCATCCACTGCCTCCAGACGATTGACCAGCGGCAGGTCTAACTCCATGTGATCGCCATTCCTCCATAGGCGGCGAATCTCCGCGAAAGATCCGGGCATCAACTTCCTCGAACCCAGCATTCCATTCACAGTCATCGACGCTTTGCTGTCCCATTGCGGTATTCGCAGGAAGATGGAAAACGTTGCTGGAGTAGAAGCCGTTAATTGGAAGCGGATGTGGCTGTCGTATGGGTAATTGGTGATCTGTTCCATGGAATATGCGGTAATCTACTGCAATCTGCGGCAACGTTCCCAAACAGCACGGCCACTTGGAGTGAAAGTAGCCTTTCGACGCGTTAAACGTGTAGTCGGAGTAGTAGAAGGCCGATCCGTCGGGCTGAATGGGTTTCGCACCGAACACAGTGTCGTACATCACCCGTTCCATGCTGTCGCCATAGCGGGAATCGCGGGTGATCCGCAGCAGATATTGCGTAATTTTGAAGTGAGCATAGGCGCCGCAGGGTGTTTCAAAGCTGGCGCGAATGCCGTTGAGACTCTCGCCGAGTTGCCCGCTGCCAGGCACAATGAAATGTTCGCGCGGGCCCGATCCGCCAGTGGAGTAGCTCTGCTCCTGCACCATGGCGAATGTGTTCCGCAAGATGACGTGAGGGCGGCTGCATTTTTTCGCAAGGCTGCCCTGCAGGGAAATGTCTAGGCGCAATACAACCTTGGCATCGCATACGCCACAGGCCAAGGCGTGAAGCTGGATTACGCGCATGCCTATTTCTGGATTGACCTTGCGGCACAGGGCAAGGTCGAAGAGGGCAAGCAGGAAGGCCTTGGCAAAGCTCGGGATGCAGTCGCTTCGAATCTGACTGCAGAGGAACCGTCCCAAGTACAGGAGCGGGTGCGAACGTGGTTGCAGGCGCACACCGCGCAGACGATGCCGTAGTACGCGAGCCTACGCAAGAATCGATGATGAGGCCAACAGGACCACGGCCATCCCTGAGCAGTACCGCCAACACCGCGGTGAGCGCGAAATCCAGAGTCGAACGCTTGCCAGATATCTCCAAAAGCACGCCGGATGCCAAGTCAGCCGAACAGGCACGCCCATTGCCTAGTTGGATGAGGGCGCGCTGCTGGCCTGAAGACGTTGTAGATAGTTGGAGACAAGCTCGTATTCGTCGCTGGCCAGGTAGTCTACCTTCGCCAGATACGCCGCACGCCACCTTTGTTTGGCTCGCGCAACCGAACCGAAGTTATAGGAGGGGAACCAGCCGCGACAACTCAGCTCGGGAGTAGTCGCTCCATCAAGTGTGTAGAAGCGAATCCATAAGCCATTGGCGTGGGCGTGGTGGACCAGCGACTTTAGTCGCGCGAAGTCCGTATCGGTCCAGTCTCCTGCTTTCGTCTGCCCACCCTGCTCCACAACGTCCCATGGATTGTTCCACCAGCGACGATAATTGTCAGCGGGTTCAGGTTCCAGCACATCGGGGGCAGCCATTGGATCCTGCGTATTGGTGTGAACGGCGCCAAATACGAGTAGACGTCCGCCCACGGGGATCTGGTCGTAGAACACCTTTTGCTGTACATCGGAATCGCCCGTAAGAACCAGGATGGGCCCAAGGTGCAACGGCTGAACGTCATGGATATTCGCCGTGCGCGGTGCTGTTGTAAGCCAGGCTTGATAATGCTTCAGGACGGCCCAAATATAGGCGATATGTTCAGGCTTGTTATCTTTGAAGTCCAGATTCAGCGTGATCAGCGGCCACTGCGCTTGGTGATTCTCGCGTAATGCGCGCTCCGCGATGGGGCGGATGCGATCAAAGAAATAGGTTTGCAGCGTAGGTTCATGCCCGGTGAGCGGCGTCGCGTGCGCCACGACCGACCACGATTTTCCCGTCTTCGGATCGGTATACCAACTCAAGTCCTGTTCGATGGCAAGAGGGGTACCGGCGGAGAGGGCGCGATTGATCCGATCGGCCCACCAATCGCCATAGGGATAGCAATTGTGCGCATCCATCAACGTGCGGGTTCCCGGCCGAATCGCCGTGCGCTGGCACACGCCGCTAGAAGCGAAAAACAAACTGGACAACGTCAACAGACTGATCGAAACAATCTTTCTTGACACGATGCTAGGACTCCTTCACTTGCCGTTTGTTGCGCGAACCGTCTCGTCATTCTTTCCGGAATAGTTCACATAAATTGGATTGCCAAGAACCTCAAGTTTCCCTTGATGCGTTTCCACTTGCGGCAGCAGCCAATGCCGTTTACCGTCGCTGCGCCATGTAAAGTGCAGGATCGCATCTTGCTGGGAAACAGGCTGGGGCGAAAGCGCTGAATCTCCGTGATCGTTGTCCGATATTTTCAAGATCCAGCCCGAACATCCCACGATATGCACGGTCAACTGAAGATCAGCACCGGAAGCCGCGTGCAGCGCATCGCCCATCACGGCAGTTGCTTGTCCCGGCGCGGAAGCCGTCATTTCCAGTATCCGGTTGCGGGAGCCGGTTAGATCAATAAATACGTGACCCGCGCGGATTCCATCGAGAATCGCCTGCATCGACAGATTTTGCGCATATACGACGGTCGTTGGAATCCCTACAGAGTCAGCATGATCGAGCGGCCATGCTGGGTGATGGTTGTCGCTGCCGCCGATGGCCGGAATTCTATACCCGTCGTCCAACTGCCTCTCCCAAAAGCTGACGCCAGAATTGGGCCCTCGCAAGGCCCCACCGTTCACCGCTTCGATGGCGGAAAACAGATGCAGATCGGCAGGTGGATTGGGAGTCCAGCCGCAGCCGAGACAATCTTCTCCAGTGGGATCATTGGGGTGATTGATGGAAATGATTCCGCCCAACCGATTGATTTGCCGGGCTACGGCATTGATGTTGGGCACGCCCGGGCTGCCAACGCGATAGTTGACGAATCTGGTAATGCCGAAGGCATTCGCATGCCCCCAGAACGTCGTGATTTCGCGACCCGGGATGAAGAGCAACGTATCGAAATAAGGTTGCAACTCCCGTATCGCGTCATATTGGGAGACAGTGTTGTGATCCGTGATTGCAATAAAATCCAGGCCGCGGCGCATGGCTGCCTCCGCAGTGACAAACACGGGGCACGGAACGGATTTGCCGGTCTGGCTAGGACACGTGCCGTCACTATGTCCAGTGTGCATGTGCAAGTCACCGCGATACCAGGCTGGCCCGTCGCGCAGCGGGCCATTCGAGAAGGATTCGATTTGCGGCTTGGTTTCAAAGACGATGTCGGCCGTGTAGTGAGCGACAACGTTCGGTCGGATGTTTGGCACAGCGATTAAAAGAAACCATCGTCCGGCTATGATGGGTCCGGGCAAATAGGAAGGAGTCGCATCGGTTTCGCTAATGGTGAAGCTGGATTTGTTTCCGCCGCTGGCTCCGCGGAATCGATCAGGATCAAAAATACCAAGATCAAGTCTGGTTCCCTGCTCCTTGCCCGTGTATTGAAACGTCACCGTCAGGCGAAAAACACCTGGAGGGATATTGAACGGTACCTGAACGTAGGTTTGGTTCTGTGCGTGTGTGATCGTGCCTTGCAATACGAGATCGGGCTTGACGGAGTCGGCATAACTCAGCCGACAGATGCAGTTGAGAGCCAGAGAAAGGAACAGAGTAATCCCGATCCACCTCAACTTCACAAATCACTCCAAAGCCAGCAATTTCCCACCGAAGAATTCCCGCTTTCAAAAAGATGCCAAAAGATCCGCGATCCGATCTTATAACAGGAAGTCTCTCAGAGCCTCGCGTTCGACGCACCTCTCGAGTATCGGTCGTTAGGTAGAACCTTTCGTCCTAACCCATCCGGATAATTTTTCTGCCGGGCAAGTTTAGAGTCAAGTAGGATGGACATGCACGAAACCATCCGGAAAGGGCATCATGTGGAAAGCAATTCTCACCGATAGTCATTTCTGGATTCCTGTGGTCGTGCTTCTTTTTGGAATTGCCGTGCTGCTGTATCTACGCTAGGGAGAAGTTGCTTGCCGACAGTTGCAAAGAAAACAGCTTCCTCTCCAGCGCATTCGATGCATGGCGTCGGTGTCGTCTGCGGTCTGGCCGCAGGGGCATGGTTGGGAGGCGCGGAAGTTCCCGCGAAGCTCGCCAGCACAACCATTTCTCCCATTGCAATCTCTCTATGCATGGTGGCGGGTGTATTCGTCGAGCAATGGACGATTCCTTCCCTGCTCAAGGGAAGCAAGTATGTCTTTGCCGACGTACGGGAAAACAGGCACCTGATTGTGTGGGGTATCCTGGCTGGCGCTCTCTGGGCGATTGCCAACACCTTAACTGTGTTCGCCATCCGCGACGTAGGCCTGGCCATTGCCTTCCCCCTCTGGAATACGAATTGCCTGGTAGGAATCTTCTGGGGATGGCTACTATTCAATGAATTGCGCGGAGCAAGTATCAGAAACTGGCTGAAGGTCCTGGGTGGCACATTGGCAATTTTGATCGCCGCCCTGATGCTGGCTTACAGTTCCATGCACGGCTCCCTGATCGCTCCCGCCCACGCCCGTCAGGGCATCCTCGCCGCTCTTTGTGCCAGCCTGATGTGGGGCACCATGTATGTCCCATACCGCAAAGCTTATCTAAGCGGCATGAATCCCCTTTCCTTCGTCACCGTTTTCACCGTAGGCGAGTTGGTGACCATGTTGCTGCTCGCAGTCAGCCTGCGCGGAGGGATCCATCCCCTGGTTACTGAATTGCGGAGGGCACATTCCGCCGTCTTCTGGCTCTTTTTGGGCGGCTTCTGCTGGGTTATCGGCGACCTGTTTCAACACTATTCCACAAAATACATAGGAATTGGTCGGGCGATCCCCCTTTCCAACACAAATCAATTATGGGGCCTCATCTGGGGCGCACTGGTCTTCGGCGAGTTGGCCTCCACCGATGCATCGCATCACGTGATCGTCGTTGCGGGATCGTTGCTGATGCTGCTCGGCGCACTGGGAATCAGTACCTCGGCAGCCAGCAGCGCAGAACACGCTTCAACCGATCGTGCCATCACGCGCGAATGCGATCGGTATTCCCTCGATCATACCCGCGTCTTCCAGGCGCAAACAGGCACGGACACGAAAGATACACCCGGGATACGCCGGGGCTGGTGGGACTATGCCATCATTCTGACTGCGTGTTGCATTTTCGTTGTGCTGGCCCGCGGAGCCAGCCGTCCCACCGTCCCGATGAATATGGCCTGGGCCGATGGCCTGCTTGCAATTCTCCTCCTGACATTTCTGGGTGGAGGATATTGGCTTTGGAAAAAGACGCGGTTCTCCTAGGCCTTGCTGCAAGACCGTCTGGCGTTCAGACGCTCACGACCGTGGAAGATACTGACGCAGAAACCACCGTGATTCTTCCGCCGGGGCAAAGAACTTTTAATTGGGCAATCCTTCTGAAGTCCCGTCTGCAATCTTGTCCAACGCGTCGCGCAGACCACGTACACTTTTCTCGAGAACAACAAAGCGCGCAAATTCATCGCCTACTGAGCCCAATTTCAGTGCGTGATTTCGGAATGCCATCAGACTGTCCGTTCTCGTCCGCAGAGAAGAGTGAAATTCCGTTGCGCCTGTGCGTAGCGCAATTTCCTGGATGTTCTCCTGGCGAATGCCGCCGCCCACCATTGATGCGTATCTTTCCATTCGAAGTCTCGATCAGATGCTCTAAAACCATCATCACTGAATCCCGTTTTCCAAATGGCTGGATTCCGCAAAATACAGAAGGAATCCAGACTCAAAGTTGATTCGAGTAGATATGCCTTCGCGGCCTGTCGGGTCGCTTTCACTGTACACCGCAACAGGAACTGCCGGTGCCGTTCGGTCGACCGAAAGATGTTGGCATCAGCCACGTCAAAAGCACAAACCCCATTGTGGCCGCCGGGAGTGGTGCGAGGTGTTCTCGACGCGATATTGCGAATGCATTCCGACATCTACTGTATCCTTTGGGAGATCGGATGACCCGACAAAATGCGTCGCGTCTTTTTCGCGCCGCAATTCCATGTGGAATAAAGAAATGGACCGTCGAACCTTTCTCGCTACTCTGGCCGGCATGACCGCCGCGTTTTCCACTACGAGAAACGCCACCGCCGAACTGGCCGCCGCTATCGCGGATTCGGATACTCACCTGCGTCTCGCGTTACCGACCCCCGACCAGTTGGCTTGGCAGGATTTGGAAATGGGAATGTTCGTCCATTTCGCGCCTAACACATGGCAAGGAGTTGAACAGGACAATTTGTCCACTCCGCTGTCGGCGATCAACCCTACATTGCTGAATACGGATCAATGGGCCTCCACTGCAGTGGATCTGGGCGCGAAATATATCGTGTTCGTGGCGAAGCATTCCGGCGGTTTCTGCATGTGGCAGACTGAGACTACGAGATACAGCATCGGCAACACACCTTGGCGCGGCGGGCATGGCGACGTCCTGGCCGACGTCTCAGCCTCGTGTCGAAAATTTGGATTAAAGCTGGGCGTCTACGTCTCACCGCGTGACGCTACATTCGGTGCAGAAGTCGGCGGCCTCTGCAAGACGCCCGCGCAGCAGCGAATCTACAATGCGGTCTATCGCCGCCAACTGACCGAGGTGCTCTCACGCTATGGCCCTATGGTGGAAATATGGTTTGACGGCTCGAATGTAATTTCCGTCGGAGATATTCTTGAGCGCTATGCGCAACATGCCATGATCTTCCAAGGGCCGCATGCGACCATCCGCTGGGCCGGCAATGAAAATGGCTTCGTTCCCTATCCTGCGTGGAACTCCATCTCCGCCGCAGATGCGAAGACCGGCATCGCGACCGCGCTGAACGGAGATCCCAACGGTACGGTCTGGATGCCGAATGAAGTGGATGTTTCCATCCTGCGTCCGAACTGGTTTTGGAGTGAAGAAAAGCAGCTCCGCCTCCTCAAACTCGATGCGCTGCTGGATATCTATTACCGCTCAATTGGACGAGGTGCTCAACTGCTGTTAAATCTTCCGCCGGACACGACTGGACTTATACCGGCGCCAGACGTTGTCCGCGTCCGGCAGTTTGGCGAGGAGATTCGGCGTAGATTCAACCAGAGCCTCGCAGAGACCTCCGGCTCTGGCGCTATCGTTTCCTTGCCGCTGCCATCCACTGCCCGTGTTGATACCGTCATCATCGAAGAAAACTGCTCGTTAGGAGAACGCGTGCGGAGTTACAGAATAGAGGCTCGCCACGAGGAGACGTGGGTGACGCTCGGCACCGGCACGGCGATCGGGCACAAAAGGATTCAGCCTGTTGCGCCAACGCGGGTCGACGCGGTGAGGCTGGTGACTACTGAAAGCGCGGCGCGACCGGAGATTCGGCGCATCGCCGTGTTCAACACTCGAACTCCGCCGCCTGCAACCTGGGACGCTCCCGCGACGGCATGGGCCTACGATGAAGTTGGAACCTGGAACCACTACAGCTTCCATGTGGACATATCCGACAAGATCGGTGCCGCCACGCAATATCGGCTGCGCTTCGTTCCGCAGGCGGGATGGGGCGGATGCGTGAACCCGATTGACCACGCAGTCCTGCTGCTCGATGGCGTACCGGAACCCAAACTTGTCCGGCACCTCACCGGGTCCAACGATGTTCTGATCCTTACTATGCCCAGCATCGGTCAAAAGGTCATCGTCGAAGGCCGTCTGCATTGTGCTCAGAGTGGAACCATCTTGCTGCGAAAGCTCTAACCAAAATACCGGCATGTTATCGTCATGGAATTCCCTCATGGGTTTCCAGGCACAGACAGTGCATCAATCACAGTACGCCAAAATTCCAGATAGAATCGTGGGCTGCCAACCAGGAAGCGGAAATCAGCACAAAGCTGGCATCCTTCGTACGAACCAAGGGGATCCTCAAATGCGCACCTTTTGTATTCTGCTGTTGCTTGCGATCAGTCCATCACTCCTACAGGCACAACCGAAAGCGTTGTTTTACATGACGACCTCCGCGCCGTCTGTGCAGTCGTTCCTCGACCATGCCGACAAAATCGACATTCTGGTGCCCGCCTGGTACTCCGTGGACGTGCATGGCCTGGTCTGGGGCGGCTCCAATCCCCAAGTCATACAGGTCGCGCGCGAACACCACGTCCCTGTGATGCCGATCATTGGCGGTAGCGGCATGGGACCGGAGCAGTACCATCAATTTTTTAACGATGCGGCGGCCCGTCATGCCATGGAGCAAGCCCTGGTGCGTGAGTGCCGACAGAATGGCTACCTTGGCATCCAGTTCGATTTTGAAGACATTAGTTGGCGGGATAGCGACGCCCTCTCGCAAACAGTAGCGGAAACTGCGGCCGCGCTGCACGCCGCGGGCTACCAACTTTCCATCGCCACCGTACCCAACGCCCCCGGTTACCCAGGCGAGACCGCGTACAGTGCGTGGATGTATCGCGACTGGCGTGGCGCCTACGATCTGAAAGCGCTGGCACAGTCGGCGGACTTGATCTGCCTGATGACCTACGATCAGCACACGCGCTACACGCCGCCCGGGCCGGTCGCGGGGTATCCATGGGTGCTCGAAAACGTAAAGTACGCGCTGACCGTCGTTCCCAAAAACAAGCTCTCACTCGGCATAGCAGTCTACGGCTATCATTGGTTTGCCGGAGCGCCGCCCGGCGGCAAGAACATACCGAACAACTCTGCCGAATACATCGGTGGGCCAGCCGCGTTGCAACTGGCACACGCCTATAACGCCAAGCTGCATTGGGACCCTGACGATAAGACGGCGTGGTTCTACTTCTATCGCGCCCAGGATCGAGAGTGGGTTTTCTACACGGATTCGCGCGCCTTCGCAGCGCGCTACGATCTGGTGAAGCAGGACGGCCTGGAAGGTTTCTGCTCCTGGGTGCTCGGCGAAGAAGATCCTGCTATCTGGCAGTTGCTGCCGTCGCACAACCACACAGGCGCCAACCAGCCCACACACCAACAAAAGAATTAAGCGAATGGAGTTCTTTCTCGGGATCGATGCAGGCGCGACAAAAACACAGTGCGTGCTGGGTACAGGAAGTGATGTGCTAGCCCGCGCGCAAGCCGGCTCCATCAAAATCACGCGCGTGGATGAAGCGAGTGCGGACACAAATCTGGAAGCGATCTTGTCCTCTATCGCGACGCAGTCCGGCGTCACACTCGACTCCATCATCGGCACATGCGTTGGACTGTCTGGCATCGCGATTCCCAGCGTGGTCGGCTGGGTGCGGGCGTTAAAAGAGTGAATCCTGCCGCACAATTTCTTTCGCAAACTGTCGACCCTGCACTGGGCGCGCTGTGGCGGGCGCGAAACGCCTCCGCACATGCGTCCCACAGCAACCAGGAATGATCGCGTCAATTACGTCGTGCGTGAAACAACAGGAGGACCTGGCCCCATGAAGCAAACTGAGAATCTGCAAGTTGGTCTGTGCGGCATAGGGCTCCAAGCATATTGGGGACAGTTCGAAAATCTTAAATCACGACTGGAAGATCATCTTCGAGAGGTTGCAACCAGACTAAGCTATCCAGGGGTAAATCTTGTCAATCTAGGTTTGATTGATAAACCTGCGCGCGGGCTCAAGGCAGGCCATCAATTTCGCAGCGAAAACATCGATCTGCTTTTTATTTATGTAACAACCTATGCGGTTAGCAGTATCGTTCTGCCGCTTGTGCAACGGGCCGGCGTGCCGGTAATTCTACTGAAATTACAGCCGGATGCGGCGATGGACTATACCGCGCTTAGTAAGCTTCAAAACCGCACCGCCATGACGGGGCGCTGGCTGGAGTATTGTTCCGCATGTCCGCTTCCGGAGATTGCCAACGTCATGAAGAGGGCGAAGATTCCGTTGCACCAAGTCACCGGCACCGTGAAGGATGATCGGGTCTGGGTTGAAATCGAGGAGTGGGTCGCGGCCGCCAAAATTAAGGCTGGCTTCAGGGTTTCAAGTTACTGCAAACTCCTCGCTCCGGCACGACATTTCGAGCCAACCTCTTCAGAGTGCAGGGACCGCAGGGCGATCAAACATCCCTTACATGGCAGCCCACCATGAGTAAGACATTCCATGTTCCGGAGAACTTCGGACGCCTCGTCCTAGCCGACGGCAAGTAGGGGATGATGATCAACTGGATACAAACCATCACGAGTTCTTGCAACCCGCTGCGCCCGCTTGCAAACTACAGGAAGGGATTTTCCTCCTATACAGTGGCCCTGATTCTCGGCCGCGCTTAACAGGAAGAGAATCCCGCGAGCGACCATATCGATGAGCAAGCAGCGAACCATGCCGGGCGGCCGCGCCGTCCGTGCCCAACTACCGAGAGGCCCCAGTGGACGCACGCTCTGTCGTTGGTGTGCCCTGGAAGTACGCGGTCGACGGCAGACGTTTTGTTCCGAATGGTGCGTACATGAATGGCGATTGCGTACCGACCCGGGCTATCTTCGTCAACAGGTCTTCGCGCGTGACCGAGGGTTTTGCTCCCTCTGCCATATCGACTCTGTCGAAGCGTTCCACCGTCTCAAGCGCGCTCGTGGAGCCAATAGAAAAGCCATGCTGGAATATTGGGGCATTCGATCGGTGAACCGGAAAAGTCTATGGGACGCGGACCATATTGTTCCAGTTTGTGAAGGAGGCGGCGAATGCGATCTGGGAAACATTCGCACACTCTGCCTGGCGTGTCACAAAGATGAGACGTACCGATTACGCTTGCGCTTGCGAAAATTGGCGATGATCGCGTGTTAAGGGCAGCGAAGTCTGACCGCGCCTGTCTTCTGCCTTCTACAACCCAAAAATCTCTGAACTGATCTATAGCCTATAAGCAGACTTCGCCAACCGATACGTCAGGTCGAGCGCCACTTCATGCGCTTCGTCCTCTTCCATCTGATGCTCCGCAACCAGCCTTGCCAGATACCCGCAGTCGACTCGACGTGCCACATCATGACGCCCCGGAATCGACAAAAAAGCGCGCGTGTCGTCGTTGAATCCCACCGTGTTGTAAAAGCCAGCAGTCTCGGTGATGTACTCACGGAAGCGGCGCATTCCCTCCGGGCTGTCATAAAACCACCACGGCGGTCCTAACTTCAAGCATGGATAATGCCCAGCCAGAGGCGCAAGTTCCCGGCCGTACGCCGACTCGTCGAGCGTGAAAAGGATGATGGTTAACTCTGGCTCGTTGCCAACCCGCCGCAGTAGGGGTTGTAGATTGTGTACATAGTCCGTCTGCGTGGGGATATCCGCGCCCATGTCGCGGCCAAAGCGACGATAGATGGTTTCATTGTGGTTGCGCAGACTTCCTGGATGGATCTGCATCACCAGGCCATCGTCGAGACTCATCAGCGCCATCTCGGTCAGCATCTGCGCCCGAAACATCTCTCTGTCGGCGATGGTGGAGGAGCCGGAGAAAACTCGATCGTACAGCTTGGATGCGCTCTCGGCGTCTAAGTCGGCTGTCGCGGGCGTGGGATGGCCGTGATCGGTCGCGGTGCAACCCAATTCGCGAAAGCGCGCACGAGTAGCGCGCAACGCGGCCAGATAGCCGAGCCATTGAGAAGTATCTTCTCCCGTCAATGCGCCCAATCGCTCAATATTCTCTTTGAATCCATCAAAGTCTGGATCAACGACGGAGTCAGGACGAAAAGTCGGAATCACTTTCCCTTGCCAGCCCAACTTTCGCAACGCTAGATGATGCGTCAAGGGATCCAGCGGAGAGTTCGTCGTTGCCAGCACTTCGATGCCAAAGCGTTCAAACAGAGAGCGCGGCCGAAACTCAGGCTTTCCCAGTTTTTCCTGGATCGCATCGTAATACACATCCGCTGTTTCTTCTGACAATGGAACCGTCAGACCAAATACTTCCCGAAAGCAATGGTTCAGCCACAGCCGCGTTGGCGTGCCGCGGAACAAATAGTAGTGCTTGGCAAACAGATGCCACACACCTCGGGGGTTCGCGATCGGATGCTCTCCAATTCCAAGATGCTCCAGCGGAATCCCTTGACTGTACAGCATTCGGAAGACATAGTGGTCCGGTTGGATGAGAAGAGTCGCTGGATCGGGGAAAGGTTTGTCCTCCGCAAACCACCTGGCTTCCGTGTGGCCGTGGGGACTCAGGATGGGTAAATCCTTCACTCCCGCGTACAGCCGACTGGCAATCGCGCGGGTGGATGGATCGGCGGGAAAGAGTCGATGTGGATGCAACATGGCTGAGAAGTCTCCCCATCCATAGTAAGGCCTCCGCCAGCTTGATATTTGCGCGGCGACTCTTTCCCGTTATATGGCCAATATGTGTAGGCGCTCACTCAAAAGATCTGCATCTAAACCTGCGAAGCGCGTCTATGGGGAAGATCCGACTCAGGTCAATCTTTTTTCTGCGTAAGAAACGGTGAAATTGCATCCACTGTATAGGTGAATCGGACGTGCCTGGGTATCGGCGTAGATTCCAAGCACAACCAACCGGAGCCAACGTGCCATTCAGCAAATTGCGCAAGAAAAGCCGCCCCGAGCCTCCTCCGGAACCGCTACTCGAGGCAGCGCAGCTCAATCTGGATCGGCCAACGGCGGATGAAATCTACGAGCAGGTCTCGCGCAACGCGCGGCATGAACTGGACCGACCGGCGATCGCGCTCGCCATCTCCGGCCTGGCGGGCGGAATTACGATGGGGCTTACCGCGCTCAGTGTTTCCATTGTCGTGGGAGCGTTGGGTCCCAGCACAACCTCCAGATTCATCGCGCAACTCTTCTATCCCATGGGTTTCATTGCCGTCATCGTCGGCAGAGCGCAGTTGTTTACTGAAAATACTCTCTATCCCGTTGCTTTGATGTTTGCTGAACGCCGACATCTTTGGACCACTCTCAGGCTCTGGGCCATCGTCTTGCCCAGCAATCTGCTGGGAGCATTTTTATTTGCAGTGTTGGCGGTGCGTACGGGAGCCCTCCGCCCGGAGTATGTCAGCGCTATGGTGGTATTCGGCAAAGAAGCTGTAAATGTAAGTGGGGGAAACATTTTCTGGAGCGCGGTGATCGGCGGCTGGATTATTGCGCTGGTGGCGTGGTTGGTCAGCGGGAGCCACTCCATTACAGGATCGGTCATGCTGATTTGGCTGCTCACATTCATGGTTGGACTGGGCCGCTTTGCGCACTGCATTGCCAGCAGCGGCGAAATCCTTGCCGCCGTTCTCCAGCATCAGGTTGCAGCCTCGCAATATTTTGCATGGTTGCTGCCCGCGGTGCTAGGCAACATTACTGGAGGCGTTTTGATCGTCACCCTGCTGGAATATGGCCAAGTCAAAGGTGGCGAGGACGAAGGTCACAGCTTTCCTCGCTGATGATTCGGGAATTGTTCCCCCGAAGGCGATATTCTGTTGCGGGAGACATAGGATTCGAATGGGGAGCGAGGGAATCAAAGGATTGGATGTCGCCGGCAAAGTTGCCGTGGTGGTTGGAGGAACTTCGGGGATTGGCAGGGCGCTTGCGCTGGGGCTCGCCGAGGCGGGAGCCGATGTGGTGGCCACTTCCCGCCGTGCGGACCATGTCAGCGAAATCACGACGCGGATTGAATCTTTGGGACGACGTTCGCTCGCTCTCACCTCCGATGTAAGTGATCGCGGCTCTCTGGAAAAAGTTTTAGAAAAAACAATATCCGCGCTCGGCGAGGTGGATATCCTCGTGAATTGCGCAGGAATCACCCAGCGAGTTCCCACCCTGGAGATGGATGAAGCCCTGTGGTGGAACATTCTCGACACGAACCTGACGGGCACCCTTCGCTCCTGTCAGGTGTTTGGCCGGCACATGGTGGCGCGCGGCTACGGCCGCATCATCAATATCGCCTCTCTCACCAGCTTTGTGGCCTTCTACGAAGTCGCGGCCTATTCCGCCAGCAAGGCGGCGGTAGCATCGCTGACAAAATCCCTTGCAATCGAGTGGGCACGCCATGGCGTAACGGTCAATGCGATCGCTCCCGGAGTTTTCCGCACCGCACTCAATACGGAATTGCTCGATAGCTCCGGCCGTGGAAAGGAATTGCTCCTGCGAACTCCCATGGGGCGATTTGGCAAGGTCGAGGAACTGGTAGGCGCGGCCATTTACCTCGCTTCCGACGCAGCTTCCTTTGTCACGGGCGAGATTCTCGTCGTGGACGGTGGATTTCTGTCGAGCGCCGTCAACCAGTAGCGGCCACGCCGAGGATTCGTGCGTCAGACTCCTGTGTTTCCCTTCGGATCATTTATGCTTGGCTCCGGTGCCGCCGACGTGGGCATGTTGTTTCTCGGGTCGTGTCGACCGGACCCAGTGCCAAATAGAAAACGCGCTGGCAATCAGGCACAGGGCGATGAAGGCGATCACGCTCCAAACGAATACCGGGGACTTCCCTATGCGCAAAATGACTGTGCCGAACCTGATCGCTAGCAACCCAAGCACGGAAAATCGGACAGCCCGAGAGACAAAATTGATCCCCGCCACACGCCACAATGAATAACCCAGCGCGCTCGTGGCGGCAATCACCATGGTGAACGGAAACGGCGGAGGAGCGAGACACCCGATGGCGACCGCCACTCCGGAACGTTCACCAATTTTTTTCTTGAGTCTGTCGAACTGTTTTTGACCCGCTACTTTTCGAATCCCTTCCTCGCCGAATTTCCGCGCCACGCTGGCTAACAACAGTACTCCCACGGTAGACCCAAACGCGGCAGAGAGAACATAAAGGAGAAATCCGGCATGGTGGTGCGCGATCAGACCGACCACTAGCAGATCGTTTCCGAATGGCAGCACCAGAAACGAAGAATCCAGGATCCCCAGGACGAACGGGCCAAAGTATCCAAGATCAAAGAGAAAATGAAGAAAGGGACGAAAAGCATGCGACATGTAGGGCTTTTCCCTCCAACATTCCAATAAATGGAAGACTTGCTGCACCTGTAGGATTCACACTGGGCGTTTCAGGCTGTTCCGTGTCCATCATTTCTTCTATAGTCTTGCATGGCAGAATGGTCGGGAGTGGCCGGAATTTCTCCCATAGCGGTCGCATGTTGCGCTGAGATAACTTGGCTGCGGACATTCTTTGCACGTGTTGAAATGAAAAATATTGTGGCTGGCCAGACTCGACCCCGCTATGCCGGGATTTGGAATCCAATCCGCATAGTTGTGCGAGAACGCTTCAGGCCGCTAGAATCGAAGTTCTACCATGACGGCAGAGAACTTAGCAGACAACCCGACAGAAACGCCAGCCGAAACCCTGAGTGTGGCATGGCAGAAGACGGAGTTGGCGCGGCATCCGAAGCGTCCTTATCCGATGGAATTTATCGAGTCGTTATTTACTGACTTTAGCGAGATTCACGGCGATCGTGCCTTTGGCGACGATCTTGCGATGGCTTGCGGCATGGCCCGTTTTCATGGTGAGCAGGTTCTGGTGATCGCCAACGTCAAGGGCCGCACCACCAAGGAGAAGGTCCAGCGCAATTTCGGCATGCCCAATCCTGAGGGGTACCGCAAGGCGCTTCGGGCCATGAAGCTAGCCGAAAAATTTTCCCGTCCCGTGTTTACATTCATCGATTTGATCGGCGCGAATCCAGGATTGGGCGCGGAAGAGCGAGGACAGGCGGAAGCCATTGCCCGTAACCTGCGAGAGATGGCCCGTCTGCGTGTCCCCATTCTTGCCACAATCACCGGCGAAGGCGGATCGGGCGGGGCGCTGGCGTTGGCCGTCGCTGATCGCGTACTGATGCTGGAGAACTCCGTTTATTCGGTAATTTCCCCCGAGGCTTGCGCTTCCATCATGTGG
This sequence comes from Acidobacteriota bacterium, assembly GCA_021793405.1. Classification (GTDB taxonomy): domain Bacteria; phylum Acidobacteriota; class Terriglobia; order Terriglobales; family Acidobacteriaceae; genus JAKAAZ01. Next base: position 21,884 of record JAJYSV010000039.1, on the reverse strand, counting down.
CGAGATGCCAGCAAACGCGCCCTCGCGGCCGAGGCATTGCGGACCAACTCCGAAAACGTCTTGCGGTTAGGCTGTATCGACGTTGTCGTGCCGGAGCCCCCAGGCGGCGCGCAGAATGACCCGGAGCAGGCAGCCAGGTTGCTGGACGATGCGCTGCAGCTCCAGTTGAGTCAAGTGAAACTGCTTTCGATCGACGAGCTGGTGCGCGATCGGATCTCCAAGTTCCGCAACATGGCGCGATTTTATACCGAAGGATAAGCGGTGCTCAGAAGCGGTCTCATAAACACGACGCAGACCGTGATGGGAAGGGCGAGACCCGACCTCGAAGCCTGTGTCCGCGTGCTCGCACGAAGCAGCAAAGGTCCCTCGCTGGTTCCGCCCGGCGGAGTATCTCTATGAGCTTGCTTCGCGGTCCGGGACGAGGGCGCGCCTTTCTTCGGTTTCTTCTGGGAGTCGCGTGGATCGCCGTTGCCTATTATCTGGCCCGTATCGCTGCCCGCGGTTTTAGCCGAGACGAAGCCTTTCCTTTGATTCGAAACTTGTTTGCGATTTTCATCCTGATCGTAGGCTTCGGGTACATGGAATTGGCCTGGGATCGCAAGCGTGAGCCGCTCCGCGCCATGGGACTGGCTCGGCGGCCAGGAGATGTCCGTGAGTTTGCAATGGGTGCCGCGTTGGGTTGGGGCATGGTCACCGTAGTGATCCTCGTCGCCGCGCTGGCCGGCACGTTTTATGTGCAACTTTGGACCTCATTTCATGCGTGGCAGCTCCTGGTTCTGCAAGCGCTGGCTCTAGCCGCAGGCGCACTCGCGGGCGAGATTGCTTTCCGCGGATATCCTTTTCAAAAGTTGATCGAAACCACGGGTCCGTTCACCGCCACCATTCTTTCCGGAACATTCTTTGCCGTGCTGTGTTTGAAGGTACCCGGCGCAACGCCGACTGCCGTATGGGCGAGCGCATTGGCAGCCGTTGTGCTGTCTGTCGCTTATCTGCGAACCCATGCCCTCTGGCTGAGTTGGGGATTGCATTTCGCCTGGGTCGCGAGTATCGCCGTCCTTTTCGGCCAACCACTCGCTGGCAGCCGTCAAGCGTCGAGCGTGATCCACACCTACGTCGATGGACCCACTTGGCTAACGGGCGGTGAGTACGGGCCGGAAGCCAGCATGGTGGCCTTGATCGTGTTATGGATTGGGCTCTACATCCTGATCTGGATGACCCGCGACTTGGCATGGAAATATAGTCAGCCGGAACTCAAGCCCGCTGGCATCCCCGTCGATCTTAGCCATCCCATGCATCCTGCTCCCCCGCCTCCGGCCGCATCCGCACCCGCAGAGACTGCGCCGACTGCAGGCCTGGTCCAGATCGCTCCGTTAAGTGTGGCAAAAAGTCCAGCGCCACAGAATTCAACAGACCAGGCTTCGTCAATTCCGTTCACGCGCCCATCCGATAGCGATGCAAAGCAGCAACCCTAGAGTCGTGGAGTCCTCTCGACGAGCGCACTTCCTAGGGCGTTTGCGCGGACAACTTCGTGTAAACTAGTGTTCGTAGGCGATCCGCGACTGCTCTGGCTCGTTTCAGGGCCGACATTCCCACCGATCTGTTTTTCATTCGCATTTGATTTCGGCGTCATGCCGAAGCGAACCGTTTGAGTAGCAGCGACTGAATGATTCAGTCCGGCGGATCCCTAAGCTGAAGGAGACAGGAAACATTATGGCTAAGATTGCAAAGACGGGCGACCGTAAAAAGGAAATGGACACCACTAAGAGCACGGATTGCCCCAAGTGCTCGAAACCGACCCGGATTGTGAAACGAGTGAAGGACCGGGAGCGCGGCGTGCCGGGCGGAGTGTATATCTCCTGCTCCGCTTGCGAGTTTCACGAGAAGCTGTAAGAACGCGGCGTTTTCTAATCGATCCAGTTCGACCACGAACCCATCCTTAGAACATCTGAGGATGGGTTTTCTGCGTTCGCACAAGATCTCATCGTCAACCGCTGGGGCGCGGTCGATCGCGCGGAATTCGGAACGCTCACGATGTCGCCAACATCTGAGGTAGGAATCATAGAACTATAATGCCACCTGAGGGATTTCGGAATGAATCGAGAACTGTGGAAGTTACAAAGACGCGATTTCTTGAAAGCGAGCGCGGCGGCAGCGGTGGGCTCGGTGCTTCCCGCCTACGGCGTGTTGGAGGCAAGTGATGCTGCGATGGCACAAACAATGCCGCTGGGACGAAAGGCATCGGGTCGGGACTCCGTCCATGATGTGCTGCCGATCATCGGCACGGGCTGGCGAGGACACATGTTTCCCGGAGCTGTGGCGCCGTTTGGATTGGTGCAACTGAGTCCGGATTCCAGCGGGGCGCCGGAGCCGAAGTGGAATGAAAAGTGGGATGTATATCGGTGGAATCATTGTTCGGGCTATCACTATCCCGACAATGTCATTCAGGGTTTCACCCATACTCACGTTCAAGGGACGGGGGGCGGCGAGCTGGGCGATGTCCTGGTGATGCCGGTGGTCGAAGGACGGAATTGGGGCTGGGAGCCCGGCATTCCAGGAGAGGAGGCCCAGGGACAGATCGAGGCGCTTGGATTGAATTCCGGTTGGGTTTTCAGCGGATCGGAACTAGGCTACCGCTCTTTCTTTTCCCACCAGAGTGAAAAAGTCCGCGCAGGCTATTACGGCGTGCACCTGGACACACCCGATGTGCAGGCGGAACTGACCGCGACAACGCGCTGCGGGATGCACCGGTATCGTTATCCCACATTGCCGGCCCAGACGCACCAGGGAGTGATGGTGGACCTGGTCCATAGCGTAGGCAGCAAGGTCTACCATGCGGAATTGAATGTTGAGACCGCTTCGCGCATCAGTGGCAGCCGCTCGACGCATGGATGGGCGAAGGATAAGCAGCTCTATTTCGTCATGGAGTTTTCACACCCAGCCGCTTCGGTGCAGGTCCAGGTAGACGGCAATGTTCGCTCTGCCTCGGCGGGAGACAAATTGTCAGGCGAGCACGTCAAGGCGATCTTCAGCCATGCTACTGGATCGAATCCACTCGTGATTCGCGTCGGCATCTCCGGCACCAGTATCGACGGAGCGAGAAAAAATCTGGCGGCCGAGATTCCGCATTGGGATTTTGACGGGGTGGCTCACCAGACAGAGCAGGTCTGGAGCCGTGCCTTGACTGTTTTAGACGCCGAGCTTCCGGACACCGCGCTGAGCCAGACGTTCTATACCGGTGCATACCACGGGCTAGTCGCGCCAATCACATATAACGATGTGGATGGAACCTACCGGGGGCAGGATCATCAGAATCATCCGAACCCTGGATTTACCAAATACACGGCGCTCTCCATCTGGGACATTTATCGCGGCGAATTTCCTTTCATTATGCTGATGCAGCCGCGTCGGACCAATGACATCATCCGCACGCTGTTGGCCGATTATCGGGAGCTTGACCAGAACACGTTGCCGATGTGGCCATTGTGGGGAAATGAAACCTGGAGCATGACTGGGTTCCATTCCGCGGGCATGATCCTCGGTGCCTATGTGCGGGGACTCCGTGACTATGACGTGCCGGCCGCCTACGCCGCCATGCGGGACACTGCCCTCGTCGGCGCGACAGCAAACGGCAATCGGAAATTGCAGGAGCAATTCCGCCATTATGGCTACGTGCCTACGGGCCCGCGCAATCAATCCGTGTCTCGCACCATGGATTTCTCCTACGACTACTGGTGCGTGGGAGCGATGGCCGAGCTACTGGGCAAGCAGGACGACGCAACCATGTTTTATAAGCTGGCGCAGAACTACAAGAACATCTTTGATCCCAAAACTGGCTTTATGCGGGGCAAGACGGAAGACGGCGCCTGGCGGGAGCCGTTCCGCCCTGACCAGGAAACCTTTGACGATTACACCGAATCCGATGCCTGGCAGGCCACGTTCAACGTCATGCAGGATGTACAGGGCTTGATCGATCTTTACGGCGGAGACCAGCAGTTTATCGCCAAACTGGATGCCCTGTTTGCCGCTCCCTCCAACGTGCTCGACTCGCCACCAGACGTCTCCGGAATGGTGGGGCAGGACGCCCAAGGCAACGAGCCCAGCAACCATATTCCCTATCTGTATCCGTTTGCCGGCGCGGCGTGGAAGACACAGCAGTGGGTTCGCAAGGCGGCGGCGCTCTACAACAACACGCCAGAAGGTATCCCCGGCAACGATGATTGCGGCCAGCTGTCGAGCTGGTTTGTTTTCGCGGCACTGGGCTTCTATCCGGTCAACGCCGCGTCGGGAGTGTATGTCATCGGCAGTCCACTGGTGAATCGCGCCAGGATCCGCAATCCAGACAAAGGGACGACGTTCGCAATCGTTGCTGACAATAACTCGCAGGAGAACATGTTCATTCAAAGCGCGCAGTTGAACGGCAAGGAATTGACGCGTTCGTGGTTTACCCATGCCGATATTCTGGCCGGGGGCGAACTGCATTTTCGCATGGGCAGCAAGCCGAACAAGGAGTGGGCTGCCGCTCCGGCGGATCGTCCCCCATCCGGGCTGGTGAAAAGCTGATCTTTACCTTCATTGCAAAAGACAAAGAGCAGGCGCTCGAACGAGCCTGCTCTTTGTCTTTTCAGGTGAGTTGGGTTCAGAAATCAAAACTTAGTGCGTCTCCGTTGCTGCCGCAGCCGTTGGCGCATCGCCTCCCGGCGCATCGTAGGCAACGATCTGCTTCAACGAGGTGTAAGGAAGCGCAGTGATCGGCACCGGCCGGCCGTTGACGAACAGGGTGGGCGTCTGGTCCACGCCAACCTCGTTGCCAAGTCTCACAGAAGCGGCAACAGCATTCGCAGCCGCAGGCGTGGAGGCGCAAGCGGCCACCTGCGACGCGTTCGCTCCGGCCTTGGCGACGGCGGCATTGAGAGTTCCGTCTGCATCGGTCCTCAGAGCATCCTGCGTATCGAAGACCGCCTGTACATACTGAAAAAATGCGGCGTTTCCCTTTTCCTGAGCCACGCACACACCGTACTCCGCGGCCTTCTCGGCTTGCGGATGGATCGTGGTCAATGGGAAGTACTGAAAGACGACACGCGCGTTAGGAAAATCCTGAACCAGCTTGTCCATCGTACCGGCTGCCGCTTTGCAGTCCGGGCACTGCAGGTCGGCAAATTCCACTAGCATCAGACTCTTGGAACTCGATCCCCGATAGGGGCCAACCGCGCCTTGCTCCAGTTTTTGCTGCACTGCGGCGAAGGGATGAGCTCCAAATGCAACAACAGACGTGCCCGAAATAGCGTGATTGCCGTCGGGTGTCACAAAAAATATCGTCGGAGCTGGACCGCGGGAAACGCCCTGCTCGCCCACCAGAATCGTGACGCGACTGACGTTTGGAGCCTCTGTGGTTTGAATCCCCATGACCTGCCAAACTCTATTCGGGTCATAGCCCCAGACCTGCTTCAGAAATGCATTGACTTCCTGTGTCGTAGGAGCGGGCGCGGTGAAGTCCTTCGGATTCGCGGGAGGAAATTGAATCTTATCCGGCGGCGTAATGTTGTTCAGGGGCAACGGTGGAGGCGCGGCCGACTCTGACGAAGCGGGTGCCTGTGATCTCTGCTGGGTGGGCTGAGCGATGGCTGCCGCCGCACCCTGGACCATCGCCATTGCGATGATCGACAAAAACAATAACTTCAGTTTCACGGATATACCTCGAACATGAAAATCATTTTCTTAAACTTGCACTTTGACCGCGATGGGAAACCGGCGACCGACTCCAAAGGATTTTTGCGTCACTTTCAAGATAGGCGCCGCCTGCTGGCGCTTATATTCGCTGCGCTCGACCATGCGCAGGATGTTTCGAACCAATGCAATATCCAGAGGCAATATGCTCGATTGTACAATTTCCTCCGCCGTTTCGTACCTCTCCACGTATGCCTCAAGAATTGGATCGAGCACGTCATACGGCGGCAAAGAATCGGTATCCCGCTGGCCCGGTCGCAGTTCCGCCGATGGCGGTTTTATCAATGTGCTTTCTGGAATGATTTCCCGGCACCGATTGGCGTATCGCGCCAGCCGATAGACGCAGGTTTTGTACACATCTCCGATGACCGCGAGAGCCCCCACCATGTCTCCGTATAGAGTACAGTACCCGGTCGACATCTCCGACTTATTGCCCGTCGTCAGCACCAGCGCGCCCAACTTGTTTGACAAGGCCATCAGCAGGGTTCCTCGAATTCGCGACTGCAGATTTTCTTCTGTAACATCTGGCGGTCGGTCTTTGAGAATGGGAGCCAGCGCGCGTAGATCCTCCTGAAAAATGTCGCGGATCGGAATCAATTCCCACTGGATGCCAAGATTTCGCGCCAACTGCTGTGCGTCATCGATTGACCCAGCAGAGGAATATTCGCTGGGCATTCCGACGCCCAGAACGTTCTCCGCCCCCAGGGCTTCGGTCGCAATCACCGCCACCAGCGCTGAATCAATGCCTCCGCTCAGGCCGACGATGGCCTTCGAAAATCCGCACTTCCGCACGTAATCCCGCGTCCCCAGGACGAGCCCTTGAAATACGGCTATATCTTCCTCTTCGTCCGCTCGGCACGCGGCGGCGGAAGCAGACGGAAGCTCGACGAAAATAATGTCTTCCCGAAAGGAGCCGGCCTGCGCGATCAAGCGTCCCTCTGCGTCCAGAACAAGGCTGCTGCCATCGAAGATCAGGCTGTCGTTGCCGCCCACCTGATTAACCATGGCGACCGGAACATGATGGCGTCGGGCGATGGCCGCCAACATGGCGCGCCGCGTAGCTCTCTTGTCGCGGTAGTAGGGTGACGCCGATAGATTGACGATGAGGGTCGCGCCCTGATGCATGAGATTTTCGACCGGATCGACTGGATACAAACGCTGCGGCCAGAAATTCTTGTCGTTCCACGCATCTTCGCAGATGGTGATCGCGATGCGCTCACCGGCTAGTTCGTACAAGACCTGGGTCGGAGCAGGCGCAAAGTATCTCTGCTCATCGAACACGTCATAGTATGGCAACAACATTTTGGACTGAACGAACTCAACCCGCCCGTTGCGCAGTACCACTGCGGAGTTCATCACTCGCTTGCCGGAATTTGCGGGGGCTGGCGTCGGGCATCCGCAGACGATCGTGATCGAACGTTGCGCTGTGACCGAGACGGCAATCTCTGCCAGTGCATCCTCGGCGCGCGCCAGAAACGATGTTTTTTCGAGCAGATCGGCGGGGGGGTAGCCGCAGACAGCCATCTCGGGAAAGACGACCATGTCGGCACCCTGTTGATCGCTTACCAGGCTTAACTCGACGATCTTGCGGATATTTCCCAGGAAATCTCCGATGGTCGGATTGATCTGGGCCAGGGCGAGCTTCACTCATCTAGTGTAACCAGCGGAAATGGCAGAAACAAACATACAGCCATCCTGGGAGTTACTGGTCTGCAGTCCGCTGGCACAAGATACCTGCGGAAGCAGTCCGCCCAGGCTTCGCCGCAGGGATGGCTAAGTTCCGGTTCCGCTGAGAACTACGCCCACGGTGCGGGTCATGATTTTGAGGTCGAGCCATAGGCTCCAATTGTCGACATATGCGGTATCGAGCGAAATATATTGATCGAACGAAGGGTCCTGCCGCGCTTGTACCTGCCAGAGGCCAGTGATTCCTGGCAATACCTCCAGCCGGCGCAGGTGCCGCAATTCATACAGGCGAACCTCTCCTGCCAGCGGCGGCCGTGGACCAACCACGCTCATATGGCCGGCCAGGACATTGACAAACTGAGGAAGCTCATCCAGCGAATACTTGCGCAAAATCCGGCCCAGGCGGGTGACCCGAGGGTCGCCGCTCATTTTGAACAGTACTCCGTCACGTTCATTCTTATGGTTGAACTGCTCACGCAGGCTGTCGGCATTCACCACCATGGTTCGAAATTTCCAACAGCAAAACCTGCGCCCTTTGATGCCAATCCGTTCGGCACCATAAAAGATCGGCCCCGGCGAATCCAGGCGTATCGCCACAATGATCAATAGCAACAGCGGACTAAGCACAAGCAGCGCACATGCGGAGACAACCACGTCCAGGCATCGTTTCAATAGCTGGCCGACAACGGGAATGTGATGGCAATGCAGTGGCATGGTGGGAAATTGGCCCACATACTCAATCGGCGCGCTCCATGCGAGGCCGTCATACAGATCGGGAATCACGCGCACATCAACGCCCCAGACATCGGCCTGCGCAATGAGCCGCTTGACCACCCCGCGTTCGCAGGGGCCGGTCACAAAAATCTCATCGATGAAATGACGCCGAATCAGATCTCCCAGCTCCGACAAATCCCCCAGAATCTCCAGCGACTGGTCGTGTCCGACAGAGTTCACGTGGAGATTTGCAGCATCGCTGCCTTCGTGCCCGGTTCGCACAAATCCCTTGAACGTGAAGCCAAGATGACGGATTCGCTGTAAATGACTGCGAATCGCAAGTCCCAAAGAACCAATCCCAATGACCAGAACATTCCTGGTATCGAGACCCTTTTCATAGCGCTTGTACAGCGTCAGGCGCCAGACCGCCCGTCGAACGCATAGAAATAACGTTGTCCCCACCAAAGTGCCGATCACGACGGCGCGGGAAATCGTATCGGCGCGTCCGAAATACAGAGCGCCCGCAAGAATGAGGCTCGCGGTGAAGCACGTCTGCACCGTCAGCCGCTGTTCTCGTAACCCACTGAATGCCCGCAGAGGTCCATAGAGTCCTTGGGCCCGGCTCACCAGGATAAGAATGATCGAAAAGCCCGCAAGATAGAGCAGGAAGGAAGAGGGGTTTGCCGCAAGCGGCGCGCGGCTGTCGAAGTACGAGAGTATGTCCGTTTTGCGTAGGTGGGTGGCCAAGGTAGCCGCGAGGACAACCGTAAGAACGTCGAGCGCCATCCACAGCAGCGTCACCGTGCGGGACGGACTGCGACCTGCGGGACCGATTCCGCCTACCCGCGTGCGCAATTCGACAAAATTGTCCGAACTTCGAGCCGGAAACCAATGACTTAGATCTGGGGAAGCCATTCTGTGTCTTCTCTACTCGAGTTTGTGAGTCGTCACAACCGGCAGAAGGAATTCCAAAGGATTCTCAAGAATAAAGTCAACAGGTCATGGCCATCGTAGTGGTCACTTGCCTGCGAAGAAACCGAACAGAAACAACTCTACACTTATCCCCATAAATTGGAGCCAGAAAAAATCTGGCTGTGCACAGTTCCAGGAACCTTCAACATGTCACGACTGGTGGGTTAGATGCTACTTCCCCGATAGCAGTGACAATTTACGACCAGCGTTTTCCACAATGGTAGATGCTCAGCAGGCAGATTGCAATGAAAATACGATCCACGGCGTCAGAAGGAACCTCGATACAAACCTGCGGCAAAGAAACGAGTTAGAGACCAGGTTGCCTCGATTCTTGTTCTATTTCCAAAGTGCTGGATTCGGAAGAGTACGCTGGTCGAGCCGCAAAAATTCCTGCAGGATCGGGTCGGATGTCTGGCGGAGCTCTGCCACCGAACCAAAAAAGTGTGCCTTGCCTTCATGCAAAAACAGGACACGATCCGCCAGTTTCTCGGCAAACTCCATATCGTGGGTTACAACAATACTTGTCAGATGCAGTTGGAATTTTACCTTCTGGATCAGATTTCCCATCAGGTGCGCCATTAAAGGGTCGACCATCGTGGTTGGCTCGTCGTACAGTATTGCCTCCGGCTGGGCCGCCAATGCGCGCCCGATCGCAACAGCCCGCCTCATCCCTGTGGAAAGGTCAGACGGCAAATTGTGGGCCATTTCACTCACGCCAACCATTCCCAGCAATCCATTCACGATTTGGTCGATCTGGTCCTCGCTCAGCTCTCCCTTCTGCCGCAGCGGAAAGGCAACGTTCTCGAACACCGTCAAGGAATCGAACAATGCCCCGCTTTGGAAGACCATCGTCACCCTGCGTCGAACGGCTTCCAGCTGGGTCTCTGTGAAATCTGTAACGTCCTCGCCCTTGACCACAATACGGCCCGCATCGGGCTTGAGAAATCCCATGATGATTTCCAGCGAAACTGACTTGCCTACGCCGCTTCGCCCAATAATGCACAGCGTCTCCCCAGGCAGCACGAAAAAGCTGACATCATCGAGCACGACATTTTCGCCGAATCGCTTGCATACATGTTCGAAGGCGATGAAGGGCTGGATGAATGCGGCCGGACTCTCTCCCATTCCTTAGAAGATAGCCGAAGTTGAAATGGATTGCTCCAAATTCTCCGCCCGGTAGAAGCTATGCGGACATCAAATCTTGCGCCCGTTGCAACTCCTCTGGTGTATTGATATTCAGGAACCAGTCGCTGGCCGACAGCGAGGACCAGGTCTTCGTACTCGCGGCAAAACCCGCCGCATCCCACAAGTCGATGCGGAATGAGCACCTTTGTGGCTGAAATTCCATCGTGGTCCCGGAGTCGCGAATGGACTCCTTGAGCGCGATCATGATCTTTCTCTTCCCCTGTTCCAGCGCTCGGCGCAGTCCCGGAGCGAGAGCGCGGTGGTAAAGCCCGCAGAGGGGCTGCGGCAGGCCATCCAACTGCGGAAGGAAGCAGGCGAGTCGATCCTGCGCGGGTGGATCGGCAGCGCGTGCGCTCTGTTCTTCCATTTGCACGCGGGCCACCAGCGCCTCGAAAACCTTTACCGGCAACAGCGGCAGATCGATGGCGAGAAACATGTTCCACTCGGTCAGCGATTGTTCCAGCGCAGCCACGATTCCGCCCAACGGTCCGCTGTCTGGCAGTGCATCTGAAATCAACGGTTCGGGTCGACGGAGATCGTCGCGATCGGCACAAATCGAAACCGTATCGCAGATGAGCCTGAGTCGAGCGATCGCGTGATCCAGCAAGGTTCGCCCGTTTTTTTTACAATTTCCTTCACTCAACCAAGGCAACAGAGCTTTATCCTGACCCAATCGCGTGCTGCGGCCGCCCGCCAGCACAAAACCTGAGATTTTCTCGCTTGCTTCCTTCATCTCGGATCCAGTTTGCAACCCGAGAGGCGCGGCCCCTGTTGCACTACGCCTCTCCGTGCCCTTCTGCGCCAAGTGTCTCAAAGAAGCAGATCAACGATTCGATGCCGCGATGGAAATTCGCAATGCAGAACTTTTCGTTGGGAGCATGAAGATTGTCATCGGGCAGTCCGAAACCCATCATGATCGAAGGAATCTTCAGATTGCGCTCGAAGTCACCAACAATAGGAATGGAACCGCCGGAGCGGATAAAGACCGTGTCTTTTCCGAAGACCTGATGCAATGCGGCGGTTGCGGCTTCGATGTATGGATTATCCACGCCAATGACAATCGCATCGCCGGAATGGATCAGGCGAACGTCGAGCGAGATTCCGCTAGGGCAGAGTGACTCGACATACTGTTTGTAGAGATTGAAAATCTTTTCTGGCTTCATCTCCGGAACCAGGCGCATGGACACTTTCGCGATCGCCTTTGCCGGAATCACGGTCTTCGCGCCCGCGCCAATGAATCCGCCCGGCATGCCGTGAATCTCCAGCGTGGGACGCGCCCAGAGGCGCTCCAGGACGGAATATTCTAGTTCGCCGGTCAACGCGGATGAACCAACTTCGTTGCGCAGGAATTCCTCTTCGCTGAACGGCAGCGATGCCCACGCTTTCAACTCTTCTGCGGAAGGCGGAACTACCTCGTCGTACACCCCTGGAATCAAGATGTGTCCGTTCGCGTCCTTCAACTGCGCCAGAACCTGGCATAGCGCGAAAAATGGGTTTGGCGCGGCGCCGCCGTATATGCCGGAGTGCAGGTCCGTGGCCGCTCCGTGTGCCTCGATCTCGGTGTAGATCATGCCGCGCAAGCCAACGCAAAGAGTGGGAAGATCGGGCGCAAACATTTCCGTATCGGAAACCAGAGAAAAATCGGCTCGCAAGCGCTCCGGATGCTCACGCACAAACTGGGCAATCCCCTCGCCGCCCACCTCTTCCTCGCCTTCCAGAATCAACCGCACATTCAGCGGCAATTTGCCGTCATGCCCATGCAACAGGCTTTCCAGCGCCTTGACGTGCATATACATCTGGCCCTTGTCATCGACTGCGCCACGGGCATAGATGTTTCCGTTGCGTTCTGTTGGTTCAAAGGGAGGGCTGATCCATTCCTCCAGCGGGTCAGGAGGCTGCACGTCGTAGTGGCCATAGCATAGGCAAGTCGACTTGCCATCCGCATGCAGCCAATCGGCATAGACCAGCGGATGGCCGCTGGTTTCAATCAGCTGGACATTTTCCATGCCGATTCGATTCAGTTCCGCCGCTAGAAACTCGGCTGCCCGGCGCACGTCTCCACGATGCTCCGGCAAGGTCGAGATGGAAGGAATCCGCAACAAATCCTTCAGCTGATCGAGAAACCGGCTTTGATTCTGGCGTGCGAACTGGAGAGCTTCGGTAGGCATGGGCATTCCTCAGAATTCAAACTTTCTCGGCGGACCCTACCTTAGTACCGGGCCATGGTCGGGTCCATCATTCTCGCCCAGGCATCGATTCCGCCGGCGAGCGACTGCGCCTGTTCAAAGCCCTGCTCGCGGAGCCAAGCCGCCACACTGAGCGAGCGCTGACCATAATGGCAAACCACCACAATATGCGCGTCCGGATCCAGCTCCTTATGCGCGCGCGATGGCAGGTCTCCCATGGGAATCAGCCGAGAACCTGGAAAGGCACAGAGGCCCACCTCCCATGACTCGCGCACATCCAGCAAACAAAACTGATCCGCATCGGCACTGGACAGAAGGTCTTTCAGTTTCTCCTGGAAACTCTGGATCGAAATCTCAAGGTCCATAGGCTATTCAAGAATACATGTTGGCACGGGCCGTTGGCAGCGACGGTAGGGAAGCGTCAAACCGCCCTCCATGGTACAAACAGGGTAGACTAGGTATCCTCGTAGGATCGACGGCCAGCACTCGCCAAGTGGCAGTCGCCCCGGGACTACCGCAACGAAGCCACTTCCCTATATGAATCAAAAAGTCCTCATTGTCGAAGATGAAACCAATGCCCGCATGGGCCTGGCCGAGCTGATCTCGGGCTGGGGTTACTCCACGGCCATGGCCGAAGATGGCATTGAAGCGTTGGAACGAATCCAGGACTGGCATCCTACCATTCTGGTCTCCGATCTGAAGATGCCACGCATGGATGGCCTGACTCTGCTGTCTCAGCTGGTCAAGATGGAAGAAAAGCTTGCCGTGATTATGCTGACCGCACAGGGCAGCATCGAGAGCGCGGTTGAGTCCATGAAGCTGGGCGCCTTCGATTACCTACAGAAGCCAGTCGACCCCATCCGCCTGAAGAGGCTGCTGGCTAGCGCCGGTTCGCAACAGCTTGCAGAGCGTGAGATCGAAATAGTGCGCCGCAAGGTGCAGGAAACAGGAGTACTTGGGTCTCTGGTCGGAAAATCGGCGCCCATGCAGGAGATTTTTCGCCTGATCGAACGCATCGCGCCCAACAACGTATCCGTGTTGATTACGGGAGAGAGTGGAACCGGGAAAGAAGTGGTGGCGCGAACCCTGCATGAGCTCAGCGGACGAAGTAGCAAGCCGTTCATTGCCGTCAACTGCGCGGCCATTCCGGAAACTCTAATTGAAAGCGAAATTTTCGGTCACGAACGGGGCGCTTTCACTGGCGCGGTCGAACGCAGGGCTGGCTGTTTCGAACTGGCGGAGGAAGGCACCTTACTGCTCGATGAGATTGGCGAAATGCCCATCGCAACCCAGGCCAAGCTGCTCCGAGTGCTGGAAGATCGCACGCTCCGGCGACTGGGCAGCAAAATTGAAACGCAGATCAATGTACGGGTGCTGGCGGCGACCAACAAGGATCCTGCAACCGCGATCGCCGACGGTCATCTGCGCAACGACCTGTTCTATCGGCTGAACGTATTTAACATTGATATGCCGCCTCTTCGTCAGCATCGGGAAGACATTCCGTTGATTGCCGACGCTCTGATTAGCACCATGAATGAACGCCACGGGTGCCAAGTTACCGGCATTGAACCCGACCTGTTGCAGCAATTCCAAGCCTACGATTGGCCGGGAAATGTCCGCGAGCTTCGCAACGTCTTGGAACGGGCTGTGGTGCTATGCGGCAGCGGGATTTTGGGCCGGCAACATTTACCTCCCGGCTTCGGTTCGGCCCACATTGCCAGCGTCAGCGATTCCCATCAGGTTCAGATGCCTGTTGGAACAACTGTCGATGAGGCGGAGAGACGGCTGATTCTGCGGACACTGGAGTCGACGGGAAATAACAAGACTCGTGCCGCGGAAATTCTTGGTATCAGTCTAAAAACGCTGCACAATAAACTCAAGGAATATGGAAGTTCGGTAGCGTCGAGTGACTGAGCGTCGGGCGGATTCGACCAACCCAGCGGTTCGCGCGTAGAAAAGCTCTGCGTCGGATTTAGGGCTGTATCGAATACCGCCAACCCACGCCCGAGAACTCTTCCGTGACCCGACATCTGCGATGAGAATCCGCGTCAAACTCGTACTGGCAATCACCGGCATGGTTTTTGCCAGTGTGGTGTTATTGTCCGCGCTTTATTTGTCGCAATTGCTGTCGGAGCGCATCCAGCAGAGTTACCTGCATACGGAGATCGCCGCCAATCAGGTCATGCTGGCGGTGCGGGCCGCCCTCGAGCATGGCCTCCCCCACGTTCCATTGCCTCCCAACGATCCCAACGCGCTCGACGAAGCCGTAACCCGCGCCGTCCAGCAGGATGCCGCAATCCAGCTGATGTTGACTTCTTTCATCCGCTACGAGCCCACGATATACGACATCAATATCGCCGACAGTCACGGCAAGATTCTGCTCAGCACAGATCCCACGGTTCAAGGAAATACTCTGCCCCGCGAACCAAGTTTTATTTCATTGCAGCAACAAAATGCATGGCATAAGTTTCGCATCGTATTCGGTCCTCCTGCCGTTTATGCGGTCGATGCCGGGCTGGACCGCAACGGCGCTCCGTTTCTCACCATTCGCGTGGGAGTACGAACGACATTTCTCCGCAGTCAGTTGGCGCCCTGGCTGCGAGCGGAGCTGATCATTGCCATCCTGTCCGTGCTGCTCAGCATTCTGCTGGCGGCATTTCTCTCCAATATGGCGCTGCATCCGCTGCAGGTCATCAGTGATCGGCTGGATCAATTCATGCTGGCGGAGCCGCAATCGGCATCTGAGCCCGCACTTCCATCTTCCAAAACAGACGAAATTTCCCGCGTATCCAGCAAAATTGAGCGCATCGGCCAGCGCATGCGCAGTGTCGAGGAAGTATTTACGGCGCTTAAAGAAAATCTTGACCAGGTGCTCGAGAACCTGCAGGATGGCGTCATGCTGTTCACCCAGGATGCCCGCGTCGTTATGGTCAGCGATTCCGTGGAGCATTTTCTCGGGCTCACCCGGCAACAGATGCTCGGGGTCGAACTGCATGACATCTTCGATCGCCAATCGACTCTCGGCCAGGTTGTTCGCCGTGCCTTCAATGCCCGGGTCATCCTGATGCAGGAAGAGGTCATTACCGAAACCGGCCGCCGCATTCAGGTTTCCCTGGACTTTATTCATAGTGAAGATCCGACCACACCCTCCGATACGCTGGGCGCTCTGCTGACCCTGCACGACAGCGAATCCATGCGCCAAATTGAGAATGAACTGGAGGTCTCGCGGCGCCTTGCGGACCTGGGCCGGCTGACCTCCGGCGTGGGTCACGAGGTAAAAAACCCGATCAATGCGATCGTGGTGCACCTGGAACTACTCCGCGAAAAGCTGGCGAGACACGATAGCACCGCTGAACGTCATGTCGATGTCATTCAGAACGAGATCCGGCGTCTCGACCGCGTGGTCCAGACCTTGATCGACTTTTCGCGGCCCGTGGAACTGGACCTTGGCATGCACGACCTGCGCTCCATCGTTACCTCCGTACTGACGCTGGCGGAGCCTGATCTGGAGCAACGCGCCGTCCATGTGGTTAGCTTGATGCCGAGTATCCCTGTATATGTTCGGGTGGATGCAGATATGATCCAGCAGGCGCTGCTGAATGTGCTGCTCAACGGAGCGCAATCCATGACGAACGGGGGTGAACTGCACGTGGAACTGCGGCAGCACGGCCACGAAGCAACTTTGCGCATCCGCGATCAGGGTTGTGGCATTCCGCGGGAAATTCTCAGCCGCATCTTCAATCTTTATTTCACAACGAAACGGGATGGAACAGGGATTGGCCTCGCGATGACGTATCGTATACTGCAACTCCACAACGGTTCTGTTCAAGTAGAATCTGAGGTGGACGTGGGCACGCAGTTTACGCTCCGGCTTCCTGTAGCTTCGATGCCAGAGCCGAAACCGATTGCAAGCACAAGCGCTAGCTAAATTCGCTGGATATTACTCAGCTGGTACATGTACGGACCTGGATTTACGCGTTAAAGGAATGCAGGGGAAGAATGCGGTACTGGCGCCTATCTTTTGTCTTATTTCTGCTAACGTTCACGGTCTCCGGCTGCCATCGCAGGCCTGAGCCAGTATTGCCACCTCCGCAAGCCCAGGCTCCCATTATCAGTACCCTCCCGCCCATGCCTCCTCTGACCCTGCAAACGGTGCAACTGGCCACGCCCGAGCCGGAGCAACCTTCCGTGCCGCCGCTCGCTCCCGCCGAAACGCCCAAAAAGAAAGCCCGGACCCGCCGTCGTCACGCCACGCATAAACCGGAGGGTGAGCCTGCGACAAGCGAATCGCGGCCTTCTTCTGGCAATGAATCTAGCGCACCACCGGCTGAATCTGCCAGCAGCAGCACTCTGGTGGGCAAGCTCTCCGCCAATGACTCTACAGCCAATCCGGACCAGACTGCACAAACTCAACATCTCATCGAAAACACCGAAGGCCTTCTGAAAAGACTTTCGCCGAATCAGCAAGCCGAGCATAAGGACACCGTTGCGCAGGTTCGTTCGTTTCTGGCGCAAGCCAATCAAGCATTGAATATGAATGACTTGGTCGGCGCTCAGACGCTGGCGAATAAGGCGAGAATCCTGCTCGACGAGTTGTCCAAGTGACCTGGTAGAAAAGCTATCCAGTGCGCCACAGATGCGTTATCGCTCGCCCCACTTCAGCTTGGCGCGCAACACATCGAAAAAGCTGTTTCCGCTCCTGCGGATCAGGCGAATGGTATAGAGAGACCGGCAACAATGCAGTTCGTCGCCCAGTTTCAATTCGATTGCCTCCTGACCGTCGACGGTCAGATAAATCTGCTCCGGAATTCCTTCGATACTCAGCGTGAGCTTTGCATCCCCGCGCACCACCAGCGGTCGCACCGTCAGTTGGTGCGGGCATACAGCGGTAATAATCATCCCGTCGATATCGGGCGCAAGAATGGGACCGTTGGCGGCCAGGTTGTACGCCGTCGAACCGGTTGGCGTCGCCACAATCACGCCGTCCGCGCTGAACTGGGCGACCGTCTGGTCGCCAGCCTTCACCAGGATACTGACCATGCGTGCGATGGTTCCTTTGGTGATGACGACGTCGTTCAAGGCTTCGAATTCGTGGTGGACAAGGCCTCCGCGCCGGACTTCGGCATGCAGCATGGCGCGTTCATCAATGGCGCAACCATTCTCACGCCAGGATTCTAATGTGGTGAAGAGCTCGGACAGCGGCACTTCCGCCAAAAAACCGAGCGAGCCCAGGTTGACGCTGAGGATGGGCGTCTGCGTACGCGCGAACGCCCTTGCCGCAGCCAGCAAGGTGCCATCCCCTCCCAAGACGATCACCAGTTTCGGCTCGCACTCATGCATCAAGTGTCGCGGCACCACTTCTGCGGACCCCGTGTAACCAGCGCTGATTGGATCCAGAATGGGTATATAGCCACGCTGTTTCAACCAGACCATTAGTTCCGGAAGAATCGTTGCCAACTCCGGTTTTTGCGGCTTGGAAATGATTGCGATCGATCGCATGAGTTCTCCTCAGAACCGAGCGTATACCAAAAACTCACGATTTCCATCCCCTCCGGGTATGGGTGAGTCCATCACTTTGGTCTCCACCGCACCATGAGCGTTCAGTGTCTGCCGGACTCTGTCGATGGCGCGCTGATGCGCGATGGTGCTACGCACAATCCCATGTTTGCCCACGAATTCCCTGCCTGCTTCAAACTGCGGCTTGGCCAAAACCACCGCCTCGCGGCTGGAAACGTCTGAAGCTGTCTCCCGCGGAGGAAAAGCTGCGGCAATCACCGCCGGCAGCACCAGCGAAGCGGCAATAAAAGAAACATCGACCGCGAAAAAGCAAATCCCCCTCGGCAGCATCTCCGCGGTCAGATGGCGCGCATTGGTGCCCTCCAGCAACAGCAGGCGCGAGTCGGAGCGAAGTCTCTCCGCCAGCTGGCCGTGGCCGCTGTCGATACCGACGATGTACGCCGCTCCCCGCTGCAGCAGACAGTCGCTGAATCCTCCCGTGGAAATGCCGACATCCATGCAAATACCTCCGGCGACCTCAATCCCCCAGGCATCCAGTGCCGCAGCCAGCTTGATCCCACCGCGGCTCACATACCCAAAATCTTCCCCGAGCGTTTGAACTGTCTGTTGAGAATCGACCAGAAAGCCAGCTTTGGTGACGACGGCGCCATCCACTGCGATCTGGCCGGCAGCGATGCGCTCCTGTGCGCGCGTGCGGGTCGACGCAAGACCTCGGTCTACCAGCAGCTTGTCCAGGCGAAGCTTCATCCATGCCCCGTTCCAGAGTCTGTTCACATTCCGCGTGCGAACGGACCCTTCGTCAAACCGGCTGTTGATGGTTTTCGCAAGCTTGCATCATTTCAGGAGTTAAGGAGATGTTAGGCGCACCTGAATGCCATTTCCCGTAAGCGGTAAATTGGCGCCGATCGTATCGTCAACCGTGTCGATAATGGTCAGAATATTGGTGTCCGGGGAGACCACGTATACCTTGCCTGTCGGCGTTCCGACCGTTGCGGCGATGGAAATCGGATGAATCGTGCAAAGGACACTCGGGTTGCTCTCCGAGCATGGCTCCTGCGGCAAGGAGACCGTCTTGGTCACCGTGTTGCTGATCAAACTGACCACGCTGACTGTGCCATCCCCATGGTTCGCTACATAGGCTCGTGTGCCGTCCTGCAGGATCGAGACCGAGTCCGGATCGTTGCCCACGGGTACAGTGGCAATGATCTTCCCGAAGTTGGGGCTGTCGTTGCCAAACGAATCCACACTGATATTGATCAGCGTGAGCGTACCCGTCGCCGCGTTCGGCTGCTCATTAGCAACGGCAAGGATCGCTCCATTGTTATAGATATCAGCCCAGACGGGGTCCTGTCCCACTGGAATCTGGCCCACGGGTATACCTGTTTGACCGTTTGCCAGATTCGGGTTGGTATCAATTTGGTTTTGCGCGCTATCGATCACGCTCACCGTCCCGCTGCCTTGATTCAGGATGAAGGTCCGCCGGTCATCTAAACTCATAACGCCGTAAATCGGACAGACTCCCAATGGCAGAGCGGAGGAAGGAGTGTTGGTCGATGTTTCAATGCCGGTCGCGGTACCGCCGGAGCCGGATGTGGAACAGCTTCCATCACTGTTTCTCTGGCTGGCGGCATAGCTGATGGCATAGACTCGCTGTGCGTTCGGGTTGCCTACCAGATTGACTGGATGTTGCGCCGCAGCCGGATTTCTTGGATCTATGAGAGGAATTTCAAGAAAGACGCCAGGTGCCTGAAGTCCATTGGATGATTGCATCACTCCGATTGAATCCCGCCCCGGTTGCGAGACATATAGATATTTGGTGGTCGACAACATCGTGTTTGGTGCCGCGTTCTTCAACAATGTGCTGGTAAATACGTTGTTGGTCTCCACTTGCGTCGTTATATAAAACGAGCTGATGGTTCCATCCGCGTTGGTGGTGTAGACATAGCCTGCAGTGCCGTAGCTGTTGGGCGCGATTATGGCCCAACGCGGTCCGTTGCCTAGATTTAACCGCACCGTCAGGGAATCACCGGCGAAGTCCACGACAGAAGCCAGTCCCGGCACGGTGCTATTGGCGCAGACCTGGTCGATCGTAATCGCGGACGCATTGGTGTTATTGCCACATGTTGTGACGACCGCATACTTAGTCGGCTGGGCCGAGGGCTGTACCGGAGGTACGCTCGTTACGACCGGGCGGTAGAGGTCTCCGCAGCCAACGATCGAGGCAAATAGAAGACCCGATGCCACTAGTCCCCAAGGGCTTCTACGCCCAAAAACTGACAACACTCTTGAATACCCCGTAGTTCCCAGCAGTCAACTGAAGCTGTCACTGATTGTAAATCAGCGACGCTGTTCTCGCGGACGCGGCGCGGATTTCCTGCGGGTACGACCGAAGCTTGCGTTATCGACACTGACAATGCGGCTCAAAGCTCGCCCATCAATGCAGATGCAGGCGCCACAAGGTATAGCCGGCCATCTCGTGCGCATAGCGTTCGGCCATATCCAGCCTGCTGACCGATTTGCCTGTCTCTCGCGGAGAGAGCAGAACATGCAAACCCTGGGCCTGACACAACTGCTGGATCCGAAACAGATGTGTCCCATCACTCACTACCAAAATCGTCCGCAGATGATTCTCCCGGGCAATCGCCGCCAGCCGGTTCACGGATTCTTCTGTATCGCTGCTGCTGGTTTCCGCGATGATGCTGCGGTCCGGCACACCATGGATCAGAAAAAAATCCCGCCCCACTGCACCCTCGCTATATAGCGGGTCGGCGCCGCCTCCCAGGGAAATGAGCAGCGGCGCCAGTCCGCGCCGATAGAGATCCAGGGCGTGCTCCAGTCGCGCGATCAGCACTGGCGAAGCGCGCCCGTTGTATTCCGCCGCACCGAAGACCGCAATTGCATCGGCGTGGGCGGACTGGTCTTCATACGAAGTCCGGCGAATCTGGAGAAACAGCCACCAGAACCAGGCGCAGCCAGCCAGTAGAGCAATCGCGACAATACCTCGCAGAATCCGGCGAACAATTTCGTGTGTTCTGCCTCGGCCATCCGCTTCCGTCCCGGACTGTTCTCGGGTTCGCATGTCGCGCATTTTGCCCCGCTGGAGTCGATTTTTTATAGGTGGTATCGAAGTCGGCAGCCTTCGCGCGGCTCGTTGCGGCGAACCGCTCCTCGTTCTGCTTCGGAAGATAACACCAAGAGGAAATCCGCTCTATTGCAGCGCGAGAGCGATCTCGTGCGTCGGAATCGCACCCTCACGCAGTATTTGCCAGGTTCCCGGCCCAGCCGAGAGATCGACGATCGTTGTCGGAAGACTTCGCGCCGTCGGGCCGCCGTCGACGATCAGGGGGAGGCGATCGCCGAGTTGATCTCGAACTCCTAAAGCATGTGTGCACTCCGGCGCGCCGAATGCATTCGCGGAGGTGGCCGTCACCGGAAGTCCCAGCAGTCGCACTACCGCGCGCGGGATAGCCGCATCGGGCACACGCAAGGCTACATTTCCAGTGTTGGCGGTAACTCGCAAGGGCAACCGGGTCCCCGCCCGCACAATCACGGTGAGCGGTCCGGGCCAAAAGCGTTCTGCCAGCCGGTCGAATTGCGAATCCAGGCTCCGCGCAATCTCATACGCCTGCGCGACATCGGCCAGCAACAAAGAAAGAGGCTTATGCCGCAGCCGCATCTTGATGTCATAGATCAGTTCGACGGCGTGCAGATTGACCGGATCCACGGCCAGTCCATAAAACGTGTCCGTCGGCATACCGACCACACTACCCTTCTGCAGGCAGCGAACTATATATTCGATCTTTTCCGGTTCGGGCTCATCCGGATGTACGCGCAGTATTTCCGCTGACAAACTGGTCTCTCCGAAGCAGCGAGTTCTGGGTCGAAAGTTTTGGCTTCGAC
>JAJYSV010000118.1 GCA_021793405.1 Acidobacteriota bacterium | reverse complement strand
GCTCGCACCAAAGAAGCACTGGAGCAAGCAATTTCCCAGTTGCTGCCGCAACTCTCTCCGGAAAACGCCGAGGCATGGTTCAGAACCCGCTTCGGCACTCTATAGCAACTGTGAAAATGCTTTAAAGAGGCGCTTGAGCACGTTTATTTCCTTGATGATCGAACCATCCGAGACCTTCCCCATGCGGAGATCGATGTACGCATTCACGTCTTTGCGCCGGATGGCGGCCATCTTCATCGATCCAAAGTACGGAACCAGATGCAGCGCGAGAATGCCTTGCTGTCGGACATATTCATCTTGCGATATCTTGCCCTTCGCTGGAGTAGATGCGATGCGCCGTTTCTGGTATCCAAGGAATCGAGCAGCGGCCTCTGAGAACGTCTCCGGCCCCGGCTGGGCATATCCTAGGGTTTGGTTCATCTCTACGCGGGCACGTTCAGCAGCCAGCAATGCCCGTGCCTGTGGCAGCGTGTGCGCCTCAAGTTTCCGCTGGTGGCGCTTCCCCGATGCGTCAATCCACGATGCCCACCATCCCGGACGATCTTTGCGCGTGTAGATGCCGTCACGATCTTTAGTTTTTCCGCGTGGCATGGTGTCCCTCTTTCTTTGGCGGCCCTAGCTTGTATTTCTCGTAATTGTTAACTGCCCTGGTCAACCACTTTGGGGATATATCCGGTTCTCTTTTGTGTACCCACTGTTTCCAGTCAATAGCAGGGTGCCTCTTTAGAACATCCCATTCCTGAATTTCCGTTCTCGCTCGAAGTACCTTGCCTGCAATATCTTCATTTAGCTTTTTGCGCGTGGAAACTTTGGCACTGGCGAGACTGCCGCATCTTCGTCCGCAGTAGATTTTGTGATTCGCCCGTTTCTTTATGAAGTATTTGCCGCATCGCGGGCAAGGCCCGCCTAGCTTTTCCCAAGGTCCGAGAGTGAGTAAGTAGAACAGGATTACCGCTTGCGCTTCCTTCTCTTCAGCCCTGGTGCGACTGTGCCCGTATTTGGGTAGCGCGATTCCCGGCTCAAGGTGAATGTACGCTCCCCCCGTCTTGGTTATCGTCCATGCTGCATGACATGAATTTGCCAAGGTATGCCACAGCGGTAAATTGGCGGCCATCATCTTTGCCAAGTTTGGCCCGGATTCTTGCCATTCTGTAACTAGCTGGGTCAGCTTGCGGGAGGTTTCCTCTGCCCCTTGTGTTTTGTTCAATACAGCGCAAATGAACTCCAAATCCTCGATTGTGGCCGGGTTTGCCGTTAATAGCTTGAGTCTGTGGCGCTGGCCGCTGTCGTCAACCCATGATCCAAAGAACTCCCGATCTTTAACTTTTCCCCGTGGCATGGATTTATTATAGCGCCCAACTTGTACAAAGTGACACTAAATAATATCGACTATGCGAACAAGTGCGCCTACGCTTAAAGACAGATTAGGAGGTTCCTGCAAATGCCGATTCATTACAGCGTTGAAAAGGAATTTTTGAGTGTGACCGAAGCTGAAACCCTCAGTGGAATGAGCCGTTGGACGTGGCGTTCCTACGCCTACAAAGGGAAGATTGCCTCAACCAAAGTAGGAAAAAGATTGCTAATTCCGCTAACAGAAGTTCGCCGCGTCCTTGCAGAGGGCACACGCCCGCGCCTTCAGGATGGGCAGTAATGACCGCCGAAGCTTTTGCCGGGCTGGTGGAGGCGCGCTGCACAGGGCCGGGGAAGTGGGTTCCCGCGCAAGAGCGAGAGCAGGAACCGGAACCCCTTATTTCGCAGGATGCAACATGGCCAACACTGCCGGAACCGGCATTGCACGGCTTGGCCGGAGATGTAGTCCGCGCTTTCGAGCCGAACAGCGAAGCTGACCCAGCGGCCATCCTCATGCAATTTCTGGTTGCCGCCGGGAACTTGATCGGCCCTGGCCCGCATTGCCGCGTAGAGTCTTCGCAGCATGGGTTCAACCTTTTCTGTCTTCTGATCGGTGAAACCAGCAAAGCACGCAAGGGCACAAGTTGGGAACATATCCGCCGCCTCTTTGACCGCGTAGATGGAGAATGGGCTGATAATCGAGTGACGACGGGTCTGTCTAGTAGCGAAGGCCTTATCAACGAGGTGAGAGACGCCCCGGATGGCGAAACATCCCCGGACAGGCGACTGCTCATTGTCCAAGGTGAGTTTGCCTCTGTCCTTAAAATCATGGGGCGTGAAGGTAACACGCTTAGTCCCACGCTTCGAGACGCATGGGACAGCGGAAAACTTCGCACATTGGTCAAGCACAATCCCTTGAAAGCAACTGGCGCACATATCAGCATGATCGGCCACGTCACGCGACCTGAACTGCTGAAATACCTGAACGAAACGGAATCGCATAACGGGTTTGCCAATCGACTCTTGTTTGTTTGCGTCAGGCGCAGCAAGTGTCTGCCGGAGGGTGGCACAATGTCCGGCGAAGTTATGGTGGAACTCTCGCGGAGCATCTTCGGTGTCGTGGAATGGGCGCGCAGCGGGCCGCGTGAACTGCGCCGGGACGATGCTACACGCCAGTTATGGGCTGCGGTCTATCCAAAGTTAAGTGCTGGGCTGCCGGGATTGCTTGGTGCTGCAACTGCGCGAGCCGAAGCGCAAGTATTGAGGCTAAGCGGTATTTATGCCGTGCTCGACCAAGCCGAAACTGTTCGCGTGGAGCACTTGACCGCCGCGCTCGCCCTATGGGATTACTGTTTCGCATCCGCTCGATTCATCTTTGGCAATGCCACTGGAGATGCCGTTGCGGACCGCATCCGCGATGCCTTGGAAGGTGCCGGAGCGGAAGGGTTGAGCAGGACTGGCATTCGTGACCTATTCAAGCGGCACGAATTAAGCAACAGAATTGAACAGGCATTGGCGTTGCTTAAAACCCTTGGAACAGCGGCCAGCCGCATGGTCATCACGGAAGGCCGGTCAATTGAAGTGTGGAGCATTGCGACCGAAGCGACAAAAGCGACCGAAGGTAGGACTCAAGGGCTTTTGTCGCATATGTCGCTTATGTCGCAACACGGAAAGGGGGGCCATTGAACACTTTCACGCAAATGGCGGAGCAGTGGCTTCGCCAACGTAACGCGCAGATTGTTACCGCGCCGGAACTGCTGCCGATGCCAGCGGGTGACCCCGCCGCATGGCGCGTTCCGTTCCAAGCGTGGCTCAAGTCCGATTGCGTCGTCAAGGATCGCTGCTTTGGCGGGATCGGCTGAACACGCACCCGGGAAAGGTCGGCGCGTCTCCCAGAATTAAAATATCGAGGGGGTCGCCGTCCTCGGCGATGGTTTGTGGAATGAAGCCGTAGTCCCCGGGATAGTGGACGGGCGAATGCAGATTTCGATCCAGCCGGAAGACCTGCAGCGTCTTATCGTATTCATATTTGTTGACGCCATCGAGAGGGATCTCAACGACGGCGGTGACGATATCTGGGACCTTATCGCCAATGGGAAGATCAAGATAGTCCATCACATTGCCCCTTCCAGCATGGTGGTGCAGGAGCAAATAGAAAGACCCCTACACCATCGTAGGAGTCATCAGCCGCTCCATTTCGGAGGGCATTTATGGCGGATTCCTTCGCCAATCAAGGTGTAACACACGGAATGATGAGGTGCAAGCTCGGATCAATTCCCACTCGCGCAGAAGGGAAGTAAGGCGGACCGGAAGGCCACGAAGAACGCGAGCAAATCGACTCGCATCCAAGGGTAGGCTGTCGCCATGCTGCATTTGGGGCATCTTGCTCCAAGCGAATACGGACAATGCAGGTAGGCATGAAGATGGGATCCTCCATCAACTGCCTTCTTTGAATAGAATCATGACTCCTGCAGAATCGACTTGAAAGGGGTGCCTCGATGGGTCCGACAGAAGACGCAGGCCTGCAAAAAGAGACGCTTGCCAGCATTGCAAAGCGAAAGACTGCGCTCAAGTTTGTCCTCATGATTGGAGTCGTCAGCTTTTTTGCCGACTTCACCTATGAAGGGTCCCGAGCAATTACCGGGCCATTTCTCCTGGTGCTCGGGGCCAGCGGAGCGGTAGTGAGCATGGCGGCTGGTTTCGGCGAACTGCTGGGATACGGTTTGAGGTTTTTCTCCGGGCGTTTAAGTGAGCGGACAGGGGAGTTTTGGCCGATCACCATTATCGGATACATCGTACAGATGGCCGCGGTTCCGTTGCTCGCACTTGCCGGAAACTGGCAGATTGCGGTTTGCCTGATTTTGCTGGAGCGGATTGGCAAAGCGATTCGAAACCCTCCCCGCGACGTCATGTTGTCCCACGCCGCCAAAGAAATGGGAATGGGTTGGGGTTTCGGAGTGCATGAAGCGCTGGATCAGTTTGGAGCGCTCTTCGGACCTCTCATGGTCGCCTTCATCCTGGCTCGTCGAGGAGACTACCGCCTGGCATTTGGGACGCTCCTGATCCCCGCAGTCATCACCATCATTCTCCTGCTGATAGCCAGGTTTGTGTATCCACGTCCTGAGGACCTCGAAGCGAAGACGCAGCATATACAGGCGAAAGGTCTCCCGCGCTCATTCTGGATCTATTTGGCGGCGGCTGCCTTGGTCGCAGCGGGCTTTGCGGATTTTCAACTGATTGCTTATCACTTCGTGAAAGACGGTGTCGCAACGAAGACTTGGGTTCCCATCTTTTACTCCATTGCAATGGCAGTAAGTGGGACGGGATCGCTTGTGTTCGGCAAGCTCTTTGACAGCTTTGGGATCGCTGTCCTTATCCCGTTGACTTTGATTTCGGCGTTGTTTGCGCCGCTGGTCTTTCTGGGAGGCTTCTGGCTGGCGCTCATCGGGGCTGCGGTCTGGGGGCTGGGGATGGGAGTGCACGAATCGATTATTCCCGCGGCGGTAGCCACGATGGTGCCCGCGAATCGCAGGCCATCTGCTTACGGCCTGTTTACCGGGACCTATGGATTGTCCTGGTTTGTGGGAAGCGCAATTATCGGGGTCCTATATGACCACTCGATTCCAGCGGTCATCGCTTTCTGCGTTATCGTCGAGCTTGCGGCGATTCCTCTACTTTTCATGGTTCGCAATGAAAGTAAGTCGGCTAATTGATGGATGATCTGAAGCCCTTCCTGGAGAATTGACTATTCTCGCAATGGAAGTACCATTGTGATAGGCCAAGGAGTTCGGCCTTAACCGCTGTCCCCCATAGGCCGGACAGATGATGACTCCTGACAAGGGATTCTTGTCGCGGAGTCATGTCGTCCGGGCTACGATTCCCAAAAGACAATATAGACCAAATGAAGTTTGCAGCATGGAGCAACTTCGCTCAAGAGCTATGACTTTTTCCAGCATACTTTTTGAAGGATCTAACGACAGCCGAAACGGCGAGACACCAGAAGCGCCTGCTTTTTTCGGTGATTTGAACCTGGATCAACTCATCGACGCCGTCACTGCCGATTGGAAAGATTATGAACTCTTGGCCTTTTATTACACGCCTCTGAACAATCTCGACGCGATCGAATATCGGCAGCAAGTAATGCGCGATCTCGAAGATAAATGCCTGATGCAAGCTGTCAGGACGTTCTCCGGACAGATGCGTGCAATGCGCGATCGCCTCGATCATGCGAAGAAGCGCGACAGCAAGCAGGCGACGGAAAGATGGTTTCTGGATGCGGTCGAAATCTATTGTGAGGCGGTTGAGCGTCTTTCTCTGGACGTGTGTTTGCTCAACGCAAAATCGCGAGGCATGAGAGCGTTCCGGGAATATCTGATGGAGTACGTGGCATCGGTCTCCTTTCGCGACCTCCTGACGGAAGCTACAAAGTTGAAGTCGGACCTGTCCGCCATCCGGTACTGCCTGCGCATCAAGGACGGAGGCGTCACGGTCCGCCACTACGACGGAGCGAGCGATTACAGCGCCGATGTCGAGGAAACATTTGAGAAATTCAGAAGCGGGACCGTGCGCGATTACTCGATCAAACCCCGGAACCGGACGGGCATGAACCATATCCAGGCGCAGGTGCTGGATCGGGTATACATACAAGCCTAGCGTTGCTATTCCCCGAGACGTTCCGCGCCCTCGAGATTTTTTTGCGCGTCGCACGCGGAGTATCTTGACAAAAGTATTTCGCGCTTCGACTGTGAGATACAGTTCTATGTTGCCTATCTCACGTATATCGAAAAGTTCCGGCGCCTCGGCCTGAGCTTCTGCCTGCCGGCGCTCTCGCAAACCTCCAAGGTGGTCAGCGGCGCCAATGCCTTCGACCTCGCGCTAGCCGATAAACTCATCGGCGAGGGCGCTGGCATCGTCTGCAACGATTTCTCTTTAAGCGGACCGGAGCGCATCTTCGTCGTTTCCGGTCCGAACCAGGGCGGCAAGACGACCTTCGCTCGCATGTTTGGGCAATTGCATTATCTTGCCAGTCTGGGTTGCATGGTTCCGGGCACGGACACGGCTCTTTCTGTTCGACCGTCTCTTCACGCACTTTGAACGGGAAGAGGACATCACAAACCTCCGCGGCAAGCTGCAAGACGATCTGGTTCGGATTCGCGGGATACTCGACGAAGCGACGTCGAGCAGTCTCATCGTCATGAACGAGATTTTCTCCTCAACAACGCTCAATGACGCGATCTATTTGAGCAAACATGTCATGGCAAGACTTTCCGCGCTGGACGTGTTGGTTGTCTGCGTTACCTTTTTGGACGAATTGGCATCATTCGATGAAAAAACGGTCAGCGTAGTCAGCCTCGTCGATCCGGAAAATCCGGCGGTTCGGACCTTTAGATTGGTGCGAAGACCGGCCGATGGACTGGCATATGCGCTTGCGATCGCCCAGAAGCATCGCGTGACATACGATTGCCTCAAGGAGCGCATCCAGGTATGAAAGCGCTCCTGATGCACCGTGATCGAGATTTCGACATGAAGCAGTCATTGCCATGGAACGAGCGGGCTCTGACGCAGGACCTTGAATTGGACACACTGCTGCGCGCCATGGCGGACAATGACGAATTCCTGTTCGACGTGGCACGAAAGGCGATCTTCTCCGGGTTCCAGAATGATGTCGACACAATCCTGTATCGGCAGGAAATCGTCCAAGATTGCTTGAAGAACCCTGCGGTGGTCAGGGATCTCTACGTCCTGATAGTGGAGGCAATCGAGCGGGCGAGGAAGCAGTGGTGGGGCTTGTCCAACTACCCGGACTCGTTGCTGTACAGTTCCATCGAATTGATCGAATCGTCACTGGGTACACTCAGGAAGTCGAGTTTTTTGCGCAGCATTGGTCTGGCGCAGTTGATGATGCAATGCGGCATGTTCATTGGGGCTGAGGCCTTCACCGCTGAACTCTGTCCTACCCTGTTGACGCACTACAAGCGGGAGGAGGATGCTACGATGACGAGCGGGAAGCTTGATGAGGAGCTCGCCAGGATGAGCGAGATCGTCGACCACATCGAGCCGAACTCAATGCTGCTGTTCAACGAGTCATTTGCCGCGACCAATGAACGAGAGGGATCGGAGATCGCGAGACAGATCGTCTGTGCGTTGCTGGAGAAGCGTATCAAGATCTTCTACGTAACGCATCTGTACGAATTCGCACATGACTTCTTCAACAGAAAGCGCGAGGATGCGATTTTCTTACGCGCTGAAAGAAATGCTGACGGTACGCGGACCTTCAGACTGTTAGAAGCTGTCCAGAAACTATGGAGAGGAACCACAGATGGAATATGCATGAGGTTGCGGGAGCGATAGCTTGGGATCATGTACCCGAGCGATTTGACAGACAGGCAATGGTCGAGGCTTGAGCCGC
>JAJYSV010000117.1 GCA_021793405.1 Acidobacteriota bacterium | reverse complement strand
GTCGATATCCCGCCGCTGCACAAGAGTCCGCCAATCCGTTTCCACGGATTGATAGCCCCAGGTTTCTGCAAACCCTTTCGCTCGGTCAGCATTGCGCCCGCAGACGGCCTTGAGTATCGGCTGGTACGGTACATCGAAAAATCGCGGCGCCTGAAGGTACGCATTGGAATGAGTGCGCGCCATAAAACCATACCCGACCAGGCCGATATTCAGATTTTTCCTCGCCATAACGATGTGCGATTCTCCTAACTCAATCCCATCCGTGGGCATTGCGCACTGCGATCATTGTCCTGAGCACATTGTTCCACGTATCCGGCATCAGCATGGTTGCGTTGGGAAACATGCAGCCGTCCCAGCAGATATGCTCATACGCGCGAGTGGGAACTCCGCTTTCGTCGCGCATCCACAGGCCCGCAACGGCAACGATGTCCATTCTGCCGTTGGGGTCGTTCGCCTGACAGTGGCGTCCAGTCTTGTCATGTGAGCCGGAGCCCCTGACGGTGCCATCGTTCTGGGCCACATGAAAGTCGATGGTCCATGGACGCAGCGCGTTCGTCACTGTTTGCAGAGATTCCATCAAGACATTCTGCTGCGACCAATCGAAATTCTCCGGCAGCAATCGGTCTTCCGGAGCGTTATATCCCAGGGTGTACAGCAGAGAGTGGGCCATATCTGCCTGGAATCCAAGCGTCTGGGGACGGTTCACCATTTCCAGCAGTTCGACCATCCGTTTCCAACTATGCATGCCTCCCCAGCAGATCTCGCCTTCTGCCGCGAGCCGCTCTCCATAGTCTTCGGCGATGGTGCAGGCTTCACGAAACGTTTCTGCGATTCGCTTTGTGTTGCCAGCAGGATCATTGGCCCAGTCTGCGACCCCCGATGCGGAATCGATCCGTACGATTCCATACCTGCGGATCCCGATGTCACGCAACTTTTTGCCGATAGCACAAGCCTTTCGGACCTGCGTCAGAAACTTCTTAACTTCATCCTGAGAACCCATCGCTGAACCGCCACCCGCAGGCGGCCAGACCGGGGCAACCAGCGAGCCGACCACCAGCTGACGCTTGGCGATACTGTCGGCAAGGCTCTTTAGATCGGAGTCAGTCGAGTCGATGTCGGTATGTGGCGATGACAGGAACAGATCGACTCCATCGAAACGGATGCCATCCACCCTGGCCTCCGCCGTCAGGTTCAGCATGGTCTCCAAATCGATAGGTGGCTCGGAGTCCGCTCCCTTTCCTACAATGCCGGGCCACATCGCGTTGTGGATGGCAGGGCTTTTGTGTAGATTGACTGCGCTCACGATCCCCTCAACTCACTCATGACACATAGGTTTCGCATCCGGATTGCCGGGTCCGAAATGCTTTAGGAAAACGAGCGGGTCGGATGCACTTGGATTTTCGATTCGAACGCCTTGCTTGGCAACTTCCGCCGTGACGAATACCTCATCCTCGGTCATTTCGCCGAACCGAATCATAGAGGGTGTTGCCACAGACTGACCGCCGATCGCTCCATAGCCCTGGGTCAGGATCACGCCATACGCCGCGCTATCCCGGATGGTCACAGTCCGCTTCGGCAGCACCGTCAGCTCCTTCGCGGAGTAATAGGGCGTGCCGTACGTAATCCAAAGTTCGCGATAGCCGTCGGCCTCCATTTCTGCAATCGGCTTCGCCGGGCGCGGAAAGGTTTTATTCGTCTTCGCAAACTCGGGGTTCACATTGGCCTCCCAATCGAGCATGCTGACCAGGTAGTCAAGATCGTGATGGAACTCAGTCTTGACATCCTTCGTCATCAGGCTCCAATCCACAATGCGCCCCTCCACCTCAGACTGAAACATCGCAAACACATCACTGTTGACCTGTGGTTCATACGTCACCAGCGAACCGGGTGCGTGCAGGATTCCCGGGTTGACCTGCCATCCGGTGCCAGGCTCCAGGCGATAGGCGCGCGAATGAAGAAGAATGCCGTTGTCCCCCTGATTCCACTTTTCCAGGCATCGCCGGACATCTTCCTTCGTCGTTCCCGGCTCAAGTCCCATATATGTGTGGGGAAAGTTGTTCTGCGTCAGGTTGTATTGCGGCGGGAAGTAGTAGGCTTCCGGTTTTCCCTTCTGTCCCACCAGTTTCGCGAACGCATCGCTCTGGTGCATGTGGTGCGGGATGGGGCCCATATTGTCAAAAAACTTGCAGAGCAGGTTCCATCCCCCCTCGCGTTGCATTACCTCTTCGCCGAGCAACAAGTCTCCGGCAGTTTCGACCGCCTCTTTCAGCAGAAATTTTTTGCCGCTCTTGATTCGAACGTAACTGAGTCCCTCATCCGGTAGAGTCTCCGGCCCGTTCGAGGCCTTCGTCGTCGATGAAAACCAGCGTTCGTTAATCCCTCCCCGATGACCTCCGAATGCATAGAGATCATCCGGGTGCAGCTTCAACCTTTTTCCGGGAATCATGAAGGAGCGTGGCACCCAACACGGTTCCAACCGCAAAATTCCCGCGCCTGCGTCGAGTGCTTCTTGTATCTGAGATCGGTTTTGCATGACTGACTCTTCCTTTTGCTCTAGTGCTCCATCGGAATTCCGAATGAGTAGAGGGTATGATCGTGCGTTGTAAAGAAGACATGACCATCGCCTGCCGACACGCCGGAGAGATGCGTGTATGTAGCGATTGCGTCTCCACTGGAGTACAGCTCTTTACCCGTCGTGGCGTCCAATGCATAGAGGATCGCGTGATCGGAAGCATCCCCTCCGGCGAGAGCAAATACGACCCCATTGACGATTGCAGGAGGCGCCGGATTCCTCAAGTCGCGTGAGATCCAGCCCGGCGTCAACACGGTGCTTCCGTCCTTGTCCTCGATTTTGAAGGCAACGATGCTGCCATGCGGTGCAGCGCCATTGGTGCTGGCAAACTTGACATCGCGCTGTACAGGCCCCGAGATCGATGCCAAGACCCAGAGCGCGCCGGTGTTGTCCTGCCAACTCGCCAGGCCTTCCCATGCGCTCTTCTTTGCGGCTTTGGAAATTTGCCCTGTCTCAGCCAGCGGAGTGTGGTGATCCTTTCCACCCAGCGATTTGCTGTCCAATAAAACAATGCTGCCGTTTTTACCCGCAGCTGCCACCAAATCCTTATCCTTATAACTCAGAACTATCGGACTGACATTCAGCATCCGTGCTTTCGCGCTATCTGAAGCTGTGTACCAATCCTTCACCTTCAGGTCCTTGGCAGTCAATGCCACAATGCTATTGGCATACACCCCAGTAGATGGATCAGACGTTCCCGCACCGGTGGAGATATACAGGGTGCCGTCTGCTCCGATCGCCGGTCCCGTCAAGTCCGCCGGACGGACATTCTGAGATTGATAACTGGCGATAGGATGTTCCGGCGTGTTCAGATCGATGGACCAGACCGCATTGGGAGCATTGCCGCAGCCTCGAGTCGATTCCGTGTACACGATCTTGTCGTGCATATTCAGGCCGGATGAATCTCCAGCCGACACAGGAAGAAACTTCACAGCTGGCGCATAATCCAGACCCGTCGCCAGGATTTGTTCATGAAGGTATCCGTCACGGGTCAGCACGTAGACTCCCTTCAGGGAAAATCCGCCACCTGCCGCCGGAGCGCCGATCCAGCGATCCGCAGTAGTCGGAGCCGGCGCTGACCTCGAACTGGCATGGGAGCGTCTGGCGCCAAAGTGAATGACAAGCGGCGGCTCCATAAGAATCTGAATATTCGAGCCGCTACAACTTCCAGTGGAACCTGTAGACTCGATGTTAAATTCCTTTTGCCATAGAAGCGTTCCCAGCGCGTAATCCACCGCATACAAAAAATTCGAGTCGCCCCACAGCGCTATATCCTTAAACCCACGACTACTAATTATGCTGGGAGTGACAAGGGGTTCGCTGAACCCCCCGGTCTGCGTGGCCTCGCTTCCGAGCTTGAGCTTCCACAGCAACTTGAACGAACTGGCTACGGTCTCGGCCGAAATCTTCGATTCTGTTTTTTGCCAGCTATTATGCGCAGCGTCGCCGTCTGCTACATGCCAGCGTCCGCGTGCTTGAGCTCGCGCCATCGCCGGCCCCAGACATGCGGCGACCAAACACAGAGTGAGTGACCCATCCAGAAATCTTCGCATCAATCAACATTCCTCGATTCGCATTCGAATAGGACTACGTCCGCTCTGGACCTCGGAGGGGACGGGCTATGGCAAGCCGAAACAATAAATCGTCCCATCAAAAGTGCCAAAAATCACCCGCCCCCCCGCAACGGCAATGCCCGCCTGGTGCAGGAAGGATGTCACCTGGTCCCCACTCGAATACAATTCTTTGCCGGTTTCTGCATCCAGTGCATAGAGCTTCGCTGGAATCGATCGTTTCACCCGTTCTTGCCAGCTATAGAGTCCCCCGTCAACATCATTCGCCTGCCCGGTGAATTCGCCGGCGGCCAGCACAAATACCACACCGTTGGCCACGACGGGGGGCTCAGCGGTCATCATGTCGCGCGAGAGCCACGCCGGCGTCAGTTCCATCTTTCCATTCTTGTCGGTTAACTTCATGGCGATCACGCCGCCATTCGGAGTTGCCCCGTGCGTAATCGGAAATGGCACCGCTACCGGCCCGCCGATCGGTGCCAGCACCCACCGCGTTCCAGCCTGATCCTTCCAGCTTGCAAGACTCCCCCACGTACCTTCGGTCTGGAAGTTTGCATTGGTATTGGAAATCAATGGGCTCCGGTACAAGGGATCAAAGTGGTTGGGTCCGCCCAGGGATTTGCTGTCCATCAGAAAATAGCGACCCTCTTTGCCTGAGCCAACCAATAGGTCCCGTCCCTCGTAAGAGAAGACGACCGGCGTAACATCCATATCCAAATCTCGACGGGTCAACCATTCATGATTGATCGGCGTGTAATAGTCCTTCAGCGTCAACGCGTCGTTGGAAGAAGTGTAAGCCTGCACAGTCGTTGATAACTGCCCAGTCGCGGGGTTATAGGGGCCGTCGCCAGTTTCTAAATAAATAGTTCCGTCCGTGCCAATCGAAGGACCCGCCGTCCCGAAGATTCCTCCCTGTCGAACCGGGGACGAAAAGGACTTTCCATTGGCTAGATCGACAGCATACAACTTGTTGGGTACACCGTAACAGCCTTGTCCCGTAACCGTGTATACCACATTACCCTTCAGGTTTAACCCGTAGGCTTTCCCGTAAGCGGCGGGGAGCATCTGCATGGGCGGTTTTGTTTCATCGCCTGTAGACAGATCCAATGTGTGCAGATACCCATCCGTGCCCAGCACATACAGAAAGCGGTTCGCCGCTCCGGCCGGCGTAACCACAGGCGTTGCAGACAATGCTTTGGAGCAAATAAAACCGCTGTCGATGTCCGAGGTCTGTGGTTTGTCCGATGCCCATTTCAACTGTTTCTGCCACAGGACCGTGCCGCTGTCAGCATCGATGGCATAAACTTCATTCGCGGCTCCCGCCAGAATTGCCAGCGTCTTGGCGCCGCTCGTCGTATGTACACCTGCAATGATCAGCGGCTCCCGAAACGAATGCATCCCCATCGTCTGGTTATCGGTCTTTACCTTCCAGAGAAGCCGTATGTCTTTCGCATTCCCTGGTGTCAGCTTGCTTTCGTTTCTCTGCCATCCATCGCGCTGCGGATCGAAGCTGCTGGTCCGCCACTCTGGAGCGCTCGTTGACTGACCTCGGGCCGGAGAAAGTCCCAGATACGTGGAACAAAGGCAAGCTACCATCAGGTAGCGAAATATGTTGGTGATCACTGTTCGGGATTCCGTTGGATTCGCCCTGACGACCCTGCGAAGGAAGGAAATCTTCGACTGCATGGACAAGGCTCGCCGATTTCTTTTCATGCCTTGCTGAATTACAACGTTATTCATGTGCTCTGGGATTGAGAATTCTTTTTCGGATGTAAATAAAAAGTGCTGATGAAGTGACGCCCAGTGTACGCCTGCGATCGAAAAAACGTCAAGAAACGCCCACGCCGCCAAACTTCAATCTGTAACTCGTCAAAGCAGCGACATGCTTTTACTCTGAACTTCCCTATTGAAATCGAACCCACTACCCAACGCCAAAAGAACAACAACAGCATTTATGAGACGTTGAAGGTCATCAAATTATTTGGGCAGCACGGCGTCCAGTGGTTGAGATACAAAGCGGTTCCTTACTTCCGCCCAGGGTCATACTGAGTGCAACGCGGGATGAAAACGACGGAGGTAGCCTTCTAGGAACTTGTTGAAATAGGTACCGTATTGCGACGAGGCGAAGGTGTTGCTGGCCTAACAGAGATGCGTGGAGACGAGCGAGTTCAGGATGGGATGTTCA
This sequence comes from Acidobacteriota bacterium, assembly GCA_021793405.1. Classification (GTDB taxonomy): domain Bacteria; phylum Acidobacteriota; class Terriglobia; order Terriglobales; family Acidobacteriaceae; genus JAKAAZ01. Next base: position 1,453 of record JAJYSV010000117.1, on the reverse strand, counting down.
GCTATGTTTCGTTGGAGCAGCGTGTGCCTCAGGATCATCCGCTGCGAGCGGTTCGCAAGCTGACGAACGTGGGTGTAGCGGAGGTTGAGCCCGGAGTTCGATGCGTTGTATGCCGACTCGGGGTGTCCATCGATTGCGCCGGAGTACATTTTGCGGGCGCTGTTGTTGCAGGTGTTTTACTCGGTGGGCTCGGAGCGGCTGCTGGTGTCGGCCTGGGCATGGACGATGCGATGTGGAACCATGCGGTGTTTTCCAAAAACCGCGACCGGCTACTGTCCTCCGATGTGGCGCAACAGTTCTTTGCGGAAGTGAACCGGCAGGCCAGGCGGTTCATGTCGGACGAGCAGTTCACGGTGGATGGCACGCTGATTCAGGCCTGGGCCTCGCAGCAGAGTTTTCGCTCGAAAGACGGTTCCGACGACGGCGACGGGACGGATTTTCACGGCCAGAGCCGCTCGAACAAAACCCATGAATCGACCACCGATGCCGATACGCGGCTGTGCAAGAAGAGCTACGGCAAGGAGTCGAAGCTGAGTTATCTGGGCCACGCGCTGGTGGAGAACCGCAACGGTCTGATTGCCGATGGCGACGCACGCCGACGGTTATGCCGAGCGCGATGCAGCGCTGTTGATGCTCAGGCAAAAGCAACAGGGGCATTCGCGCCGCATCACCGTGGGTGCGGACAAGGCTTAGGACACGAAGGATTTCGCGCGCACGGTGCGGGAGTTGGACCTGACACCACATGTTACGAAGAACGACAAGGGACGCCGCAGCAACCTGGACGGCAGAACCACACGCCAGCCCGGCTATGCCGTCAGCCTGAGCCGCAGGTGGCTGAGGGAAAAGAGCTTCGCAGCTGATGGGTTACAGCGTCCAGCGAGAACTCCAGCGGCCAGCGAACGCAACGAGGGAGCATCACCAAGACCGGCAACGCGCATCTGCGACGGATCGCCATCGAAGCGGCCTGGAGTTATCGGCTGCGGCTAGGCGTCGGACCGGCGTTGCGCAAGCGTCAGGAAGGCGTGCCGGAGGAGATCAAAGAGATCGCCTGGAAAGCGCAACACCGGCCGCACAAGCGCTACATGCGGCTGGCGGCAGGCAAGGACCAACGCAAAATCATTACCGCGGTGGGACGCGAACTGCTGGGCTTCATCTGGGCCATCGGGATCAAGGCGGAGGCTGCCAGCAAGCTGAGGTTGGCGGCTTGACGAAAAGCAAGAACAAAAACAAAGGCCAGAACTTTCTAAAACATGAAAAAGCAAAAAACAAACGCATGAACAACACCGCTCAATTCCAGAACAAGGCCAGCAGCAGCCGGAGCCAGCACGAAGGAGATGGCATGAATAGTACAGCGGGAATCTGAGGCGGTAAGCTCCACAGTAGAGTTGTGGGGCAGGCAGGGTGCGGGCTGAATATGTGCGATGAGGCCACAGGACCTCGTGAAGGAGATTAG
>JAJYSV010000038.1 GCA_021793405.1 Acidobacteriota bacterium | reverse complement strand
GCGAGGCAGAGCAGATTGGATGGGCCGAGTTGTATCTGGTAAAGCGAAGCCCGTCTGCCGCCATCGCATCCAGGTTAGGGGTGGGAAGCTTCGATCCGTAGCAGCCAAGATCTCCGTAACCCAGGTCGTCGCAGATCATGAAAATCACGTTGGGCGAGCCTCGCCGTCGGCCGCCGGCGGATTTGTGAGACTGCGCGCTGGTGCTCGCGGATGGTAAGGCAGAAGCGACGGCAGGCGCGGCAAACGCAGCGGACAGGTACTTCACAAAATTTCTTCGATCAAATCCCACAGTAGAGTGCTCCTTCTCTGGATGAAACTGTGATGAAAATTAGAAAGCGTAGCTTCCATGGTTACGCTCACCGGCATCAATGAGAAACAGGGCTACTGCTTATAACCACGGTGCTCTGCAACGGCAGATCTCGCGAAGAAGTACCAACCAGAATTTTGTATGTTCCATCCGGAAACTTCCAAGCGTGTGAGGTCGAATCATAGATCGAAAATGACCGTTTATTCAGCGCCAGTGTGACGTGCTTGCTTTCGCCCGGCTGTAAAAATACTTTTGAGAAAGCACGTAGTTGGCGGGGAAGTTCGCCATTCTTCTCGGGCTGTGCCACGTAGACCTCGACGACCTCGGCTCCGGGCCGCTTGCCTACGTTGGTGACTTCCAACTCGGCATTAATGTTGTTGGATGGATTGGTCGCCCAATCAATCTTCTTCGGCGTTACTGAAAATTGACTTAGTTTGAAAGTGGTGTAAGACAAGCCGTAACCGAAGGGAAATAAAGGCCGTACATTGTTCGCGTCATACCAGCGGTACCCGACATCCGATTTTTCGCTGTAAGTGGAGTTTCCGTCAATGCCAGGCCATTGCTGGCGGGTTGCGGTAGGGATCTCCGTCGCGGTGCGCGGGAAGGTCAACGGGAGTTTCCCGGACGGATCGACATCTCCATATAAAATAGCCGCAATTGCATTCCCGTCTTCTTGCCCCGGATACCAAGCCTCTATAAGTCCACGGATCTTGCCGATCCATGGCATAAGAACAGGGCCTCCCGTATTGAGAACGACAATTGTGTTTGGATTGGCACTGGCCACTGCCGAGATCAGTTGATCCTGATTGCCCGGCAATTCGAGATTCGGCCGGTCTCGGCCTTCACCCTCGTCTGTATTGACAAACACGATTGCCACGCGCACGGTGCGCGCTACCGCGATGGCGTGGGCAAGATCGCTGCCGTCCGCGTAGGAAACCCGCGTGTCATCTGCTGCATGTTTACGAATGCCTTGAAGCGGAGTCACGATATAAGACGCGACTACCGTAGAGCTTCCGCCACCTTGCGCTTTGGGTTTCAAGTCGCCCGCGGCCCCAATTACAGCAATCGACGACGCGTTGGAAAGCGGCAACAGCCCATGCTCATTTTTCAGCAATGCCGACCCTTGCTCCGCAGCCTCACGGGAGAAAGCGGCATGTTCCGCGGTGCGCACGTCTGTTGTCCAGCTTCCAGATTGGTCTTTGTCGAACAGCCCAAAACGAAACATCGTGACCAGAATGCGGCGCACGTGCTCGTTCAGCGTAGCCATGCTGACCTGACCATTCTCAACCGCCGCCTTCAAAGCTTGACTATAGTATGTGCCGCCGCCCATTTCCTGATCGAGCCCATTCTTGGCAGAGGCAACGGTGGAGTGAGTTGCACCCCAGTCGCTCATGACCCAGCCTGAGAATCCTAGTCGTCCTTTTAGCAAATCTTTCAGCAGATATTGATTTTCGCAGGAGTAGACACCGTTCGTTTTGATGTACGCACACATCACGGTGCCGACATGGCCTTGTTCGACCGCTGCCTCGAATGGAGGCAGGTAGATTTCATGCAGTGTTCGTGGATCGACTATTGAGTTTTCTTTGAACCGGTTATTTTCTTGGTTCATGGTCAGGTACATGTTGGCGTCGGCAATCGGACCCTGACTCTGAATGCCATGAATCTCCGCGACGGCCATTTGAGCGTTGAAGTATGGGTCCTCGCCAAAGGTCTCGAAAGTCCGCCCCCATTCCGGCACACGAACAACATCAATGGTGGGGCCCAATGCAACATTGGTGCCCTTGCCCCATTCCTCATTGCCGAGCACCTGACCATATCTGTGCATCAGGGCTGTGTCCCAACTTGCTGCAGCAGCAATGGGCGCTGGCAGCAACGTTACATCGGTGGCGTGATTGCCCACCCCGGCGCGGCCGTCGGCCAACTTGAGCGCCGGAATCGAAAGCCGCGGATTTGGCGGGACATATCCGGCATACTCGTTGTTTGGACGAGGATCCATTCCATGGACCATTGTGATCTTTTCATCGAGCGTCATCGCCTGGAGCAGCAAATTTGCCCGCTGCTCGGCGGGGAGAGACTTGTCCATCCATGGCTGGGTTGGCCTGAGACTTTTAGAAGCAGCAAAAAGCGGAAAAGTTGCGGGAAGCGTGACCGCCAAAACCGCAATCCACCCAAGATATCGCACGCGCATTGAGAATCCGAATCGATGGGAAAGTCTGGTGCAGCTCACATTGGGCATTCCCGAGCAAATTAAGAAGAAAAGATCATTATATCAAGCATAATGTAGATGTATCAATCATGATTTACACCTGCATCGTCATCATGGGTTTTGAAAATTCTGAACGGTTGCGACAGCGCAGCACAAATTCCAGTGCGACAGAATGGGTGGTTGAGCGTGCTGTACGCACCACAGATTTATGCCAACAACGGACAAAACTACGATGAAACGTGACACACCTGATGTGCAGCCGGACGTTCCCTCTTCAGCTTCCGCGGAAACAAACATGCTCTATGGCCGCCGCTCCATTCTTGTCTCCCTGGGCATAGCTACGGCTGCGTTGTATCTGCCGTCGTGGGCTGCCGGCAGTTCGAAAAATGAATCAGATCCGGCGCCGCAAACAGAAATGGAGCGAGCGGTCCGCTCTGCATTTGTGCCCAGAAACCCTGAGATGCTTCGGTTTGCCGAGAATGTATATCGATTTTGTATCGAAGATCGAATCGTGAGCGCCGAACCACCGTTCCGTCATGCATGGCTTACTCCCGGAGGAGGGTATCGGGGGCAATGGATATGGGACACGACTTTTATTACCGACCTGCTTGCCATTCTGCCCGGGCAGGTGGAATTGATTCGCGGCATTTACGACAATTTCTGGGATTTTCAGGATCGATGGAGCCACGCTAAACCCGAGTACGCCCGTGGCATGATTGCGAACTTCATCGCGCCCGACAGCGGGCCGCCCGGATTTAACGGAAAGAGGTGGCTGACATTTCCTGCGTATTCGCAGGCGCCGCTTCTCGGCTGGGGTGTCGAGCGTGTTTACCGGCGGAATCGCGATCAGGAGCTTGTTCGCACGGCACTTCCTCATCTTGAGGCGTTCCATGATTGGTACTGGCGCGAGCGCGATCTGGATAATGTTGGATTGGTTACTGTGGGATCGTACGATGGAAAGATTCAGGACGCGCGGTTTGAAACCTACGATAACGAAGTCGATTTGGACACACTGCAGCTGACTCCTCATCCAGGACGGGCAAAGGGCCCGGAGAACGGCCCGTGGTATGGAAACATCTATATTCCCGCGAATACGTCTTACCTGCTGCTTTCAGAGATGAGCCTTATCAAGATGGCGAAGGCTATCGGCGACCATGCGCTGGCGGCGCGTCGTCGTCCTTTTGTGCGCAAAGGGATCAATGCCATGCGACGTTATATGTGGGATGAATCGCAAGGCTGTTTTCTAGCAGTCCGACGTCCAGATCTTCGCAAACTTTCGACGGCCACAGTTGGTGGTATGGTGCCACTCTACGCGCGCATTCCCACGAAGGCGCAAGCGACACGCATGGCCGAGATGCTGGCAGGTCCCCATTGGAACACGCCGTTACCGGTTCCGACGGTTGACGCGCGCAGCGATCAATATAGGAGTGGCGGCTTTTGGCGCGGAGATGTGTGGCCTGCCACGTCGTATCAGGTTATCGCCGGACTGGCAAAGTACGGACACCGGGATTTGGCCGCCAATTTTTCCGGCCGCTTGCTCGATGACGCGCTGAAGGTCGGCATCAGTGAACATTACAACTCGCAGACCGGAGCGCCATTGGGAGTTCGTAATCTAGGCATGTCGTCGGTGCTCCTCACGTTGGCTCTCGAAGGACTCAATCCGCGTCATGCCATCCGTGTCGCCTAGACTCGTGTTGGGAAGGAACTCGGGCCAGGTCAGACGGATAGGACTTGTAGACAAGAGCAACCCTCCCATGCGTGCAGATGAAGGTTATTTCTCTCTTCCCGATCAAATAAAACAAGATGTGATTGATTGCATTGAATCCAATCGCTTTATATGAACCTCCTGCCTACATGTTCAATGGGCGTGATAGTTTAAGGCTGCCATGTCCGCACGTTCTGACCGACAAGCTGCCAGACTAAAAGCGATAATTCAAGCTCTCCAAGAAACCGGTGAGGTGAACGTACTTGGCCTGCGTAGTCGTTTTAATGCTTCCATTGCCACAATTCGTCGCGATCTTCTGCAATTGGAATCGCGCGGGCTGCTGCGTCGCACACACGGCGGCGCAGCTTCAATCGAGCCTCTTTTCTATGAACCGTTCAAAAGGGATTCGACATTCCAAGATCTGATAGAACGTTTTGCGCAGGAAAAGAAGCGCATTGGCCGCGCTGCTGCGTCACTAGTTCCCGCAGGAAGCGGGATTGCCTTGACACCTGGGACAACCACAAACGAGGTTGTTCGCAACCTTCCTCCCGACAATGACATTCGCGTGACTACCAACGCGGTAAATATAGCCATGGAACTGTCGAAACGAAAAGACGTTAACGTTTTTATGGTCGGTGGTCATCTGCGTGGCGACTGGTTTTCGTTGGTCGGATCCAATGCCGTCGAGAATATGCGGAAGACGTTTGTCGATATTGTGTTTATTGGGGCGAATGCGATCGATGCAGCTACGGGACTACCTGCCACAATCCGGAGGAGGCCGAGGTAAACCGCGCAATGATCCTTCAAGCCAAGAGGAAAATCGCTGTTGCGGATCATAGTAAATTGGGAAAGACAGCTGCGTGGCTGATATGTGCAATCGATGAGATTGATTTGTTGATTACAGATAGTGGGGCAACGGATGCGCAGATTGCCCCCTTTCAAGCAAAGGGCATCGAAGTAAAGTGTGTGTAACGCCTACGGAATAAACGTAGGCCATAGGTGTTGCATGCTTGCTGGATTTGAAACCCAGTTGACCATATCGGGACTATCCAGGAACTGTTGATAGAGAGGTACGCCAGATCTACAGACAAGCTCGGGGTAATCGCGTGCGACGCGTTCGACGAGCTTGCTGGGGTTGTAGTGTGGGTTACGTTCCCAGGTGATGCGATCACCATTGCGAAAAACAGGAAACCAGGCGAGTCCGTGATGGCGCCGGATAGCTGCGTACTCAAAAGCGTATTGTCGATCACAGAGCGCGCCAAAGGCCATGCGGTTCTGGGAGTCGGCATTGATGACGCAGTGGGCCCAGCCGGGAGGAACTATGACTTGCTCGCCGACGCGAGCTTTTACAGCGACGCAAATACCGGGGTCATCTTCGGTACGTTGTTGCGCGTAGATAATCGCTGTGCCTTCCCATATTTCGAACCATTCCGGTGTTGACCATCCGCAGTGAGGAGCGATGGAATGGACGTGCCCCTGGCTGCGCACGGGTTCTTCGCCTAGTTGGCCGCTGGCGTATGCGACAGCGCCGAACAGAAGCATACGTTCTTTCAGTATTGGGAAATCTTGTTCTCGACCCACATCCATGGCGATGCCGTAAACGGGGTCCGGGCCTGTGCAGCCTGGGTCTTTCAGGCTGGGACGGATTGCATTCAACCTGCGAAATTCAGGTGCAGGACCGCGGACGCCATCGCCGTATTCGAATTCGAGTTTTTTTGGCTTCAAGGTGATGTTGAAGCCAGGATTGAACTGCATACTACTTCTTCCTTTAGAAATACTTTATGGAGGCACGCTGCTCCCGTTGCGCCGAGGCAACTACAAAGCCGTTATTCCGTTATTCCGGAGATGGCCGAGACGGCGGGGGTGTCGCGCTCGGCGGTGAGCCGGGCGGCCATCGAAGCCTCGGAAGCGGAGGTGGAAGCCTTGCTCAGCCGGCGCTTCGACGACCTGAAGCTGCTGGTGATCTACATTGACGGACTCATCTTCGCCGACAACGTGATCGCCTCGGTGTCAATAACAAAGTAAAACCCGGCCAGTGTTTCAGAGGAAAAGTTGGCCAGCGAAGATAACCGCGCAGTAGGGATATGCGGGGAGGATGGCGTCTGGAGCGTAGCGAAAGACGCCATCCTCCCCGCGGCGTGTGGCCGATGGGCTGGGATTGTGATTTAAGCGGAGGCGGGTTGAGATTTCTGCTTGCGTTTGCTCTGTTTGAGCCGGTAGCTGTCGCCGTTCATCTCCAGGATGTGGACGTGGTGAGTGAGCCGGTCCAGCAGCGCGCCGGTCAGCCGTTTCGAGCCGAGAACTTCGGTCCACTCCTGAAACGGCAGATTGGATGTGACCAGGGTGGAACTGCGTTCGTAGCGCTGGCTGAAGACTTCGAAGAGCAGCTCGGCTCCGGTCTTCGACAGGGGCACGAAACCCAGTTCATCGACAATCAGCAGTTCGTAGCTGGCCAGTTGTTTTTGCAATCGGAGCAGCTTCTTCTCGTCTCTGGCCTCGATCAGTTCACTGACCAGGGCGGCGGCCGTAGTGGAGCGCACGCGATGGCCATGCTGACAGGCGGTTAGTACTACAGTAGTAGATAAAGGATTGGCAGAGGCGAGCCTCGTTTCCGGTAGTGGCATCGAAGCGCCTGGAATTGATGTTTTCTTCGCCATTGGGACCAGAGGAGAAGATGTTCAACGCCGTGCCATCCTCGCCAGAGCAGGTGAGTGAGCAGGTGGCGTAGTTCGGGAACGCTGGGCGGAACCTGCCCGCCGGGAGTTTTTTTCTCCGCGTGCGAATGACCAGTACCGTGTGGGCCAGCATGGCTAACGTGATGTGCGGTACCAGCCTTGCCAGTGACGGACTTCGTAGTGGTCCAGTCCACACTCGCCCTTGGCCGCCTGGAAGGCTTGCTCGATCTGCCAGCGCTGTCCAGCCACGCGCACAAGAGTTTCCAGCGTGGCTTTGCATGCAGGCGCATAAAACCAGTAGTAGGCATGCTCGGGCTGCTCTTCCATGCTACGCCGCACCAGCAGTCCGTGACTCCAGCCGTCTTCTTCCCGGCTCTGGATCAGCGTCCAGTCGTAGAGCCTTTCTCCCTTGCTTCCTTGTCCGGCAGATAGACGCTCCGCAGCAGGGCCCAGTCGTACAGCCGCTCTCCCTTGGCGCCCGCACCGGCGGAACACCGCTTCCAGGCCCGCTTGGGCAAGCCGTCGGCAATTCGGTCCACGCGCCGCTGCTGGAAATCCGGCCACCAGAGCCGTTGGTTGCTGCATACAGCCAGTGCAATGGGCTGACATGGAGTGACCGTGTCAACCAGCGCAATCTATGGGTTTGTTGTCGTTGGTTTCGTCGTCTTTCGAGGACAGAGCGAGCAGCAGTCGGGGCAGTTTTCAGCAACGATTGATCAGTCTGATATTCGCGGGTCGAAACCGCATAATCTTGATCCGTCGGGAGCTGGCTGCCTCTGACTGTTATCGCGAGTCCGGCTGAGCCTGTCGCATAGGCCAAACGAGGATTCTCCTTCGAGCTTGCTCCGGCTGCTTCTGGCACTGTGCTCGATTTGGACGACGATTTTCATCAGTGAGTTCGCTTTTGTTTTTCCTTCTCAGGAAGGTTTTTGCTTTTCCTCAAGCTGCTATTCGCTGCCTGACAGTCGCTTCCGCTTTGGTACCTATGGCCCAGATAAAACCCAGGAGTTCGCGGCCCACCGCTGTGACGATCTTTCTCTTGTCTTTGCCCTTGGCCGCCAGTCTCGCGCATCGCTTATGCAGCCGGTGTTGTGCCTTCCACGCAACCTCTGTAGCCTATTCCGACGCGCTCTGCTGTCGTTTCCGCAACCCAGCCCAGATGGCAGGAGGACGATGATAACTCCATGCTGCGTTGACGACGATCCGCCTCAGGTGCGCGTTGCCCGTCTTCGTAATGCCGCCGCGGCGGGTCCGCTTGCCACTGGAGTTCTCGCTCGGCACAGCGCCGCAATAACCCATCAGCTCTCGAGCACCTGCACAGCGAGAGACCTGGCATAACTCAGCCGCGATCGTCACCGCCGAAATGTGCACGATACCACGCAACGCCTGCAGATCCGTGATGACTTCCTGCAATGCGGACGATGCCAGCTTCACCGCCTCGGCGATGGCCTGCTCCAGTCGCAGAACACGTTCTCGCATGTGCTCGGGGAACACGCCCATACAACGACACCGAAAGATCAAAGGGGAAGCCAACCCTTTCGATCCCCGGTGGCGCTCGTATTTTGCACAAAGGGCCAAGGTTCGAAAATACGACAAACTGTCGCTGATGACCGGCTCTCCACTCCAAAGGGCTTACACATGGCTTGAGCCGGATGAAGGGAAACTTTCATGTCCGGTTGTTAGGGGAGGGAGCGTCAGCAATGACGCTCTCTTACCCGACTTCACCGGGCTCAGCGCACTGGTACAGACGGCCCTCGAACAGGCGCCACTCTCCGGTCATGTGTTTGCGTTCCGTGGCCGGCGCGGCGATCTGATCAAGCTGCTCTGGTTCGACGGCGACGGCCTTTGTCTGTTTTCGAAAGAAGCTCGAGCGGGGACGATTTGTGTGGACGCAGGCCGACAGTGGAAAGGTATCTCTGACCCGTGCGCAGCTGTCGATGCTGCTTGAAGGCATCGATTGGCGAAGGCCGAACCGGACCTGGCAACCACCTATGACTGTGTAAGTATCCCCCGGCAGAGCCGGGGGCTTTATTGTGTGAGCCGCTCAAAGCGGCTGGTGCGGGGTCGCTAACGCGGCCCCGGTTTGATTGAGCCACCTTAACGGTGGCAGGCCATTTCCACATGTTCATCTGGTCCAGACGCTGGTCTTCGCGTTCCTGATTGCGGATGTATTCGCGAATGACCCGTTCGTCCCGGCCCACCGTCGACACGAAATATCCCCGCGCCCAGAAACTCTGCCCCGCGTAGTTTTGCTTCCGCTCCCCGTACACCCGTGCCAGGTGGATCGCGCTTTTGCCCTTGATAAACCCCACCACCTGCGACACCGCGTACTTCGGCGGAATAGCGATCATCATATGCACGGGAGTCAGCTTTCGACTTGGCGAACCGCAGACGCGTTGCGCTGAGGCGTTGACATTGCTCCGCTGAACCTGACCCTGTAAACTCAAGTGCAATGGGTTGGAAGCGCATTCTCGGTTTCGCGGTCGTCGCCTTTATTCTGGTGATGGCGGGAGCTCTGATTTCAGAAATTTTCGACATACACGACACAAAGCCTTTCTTTATCGATCCAGAATGTCTGCTGATGCTGCATAGTTGTGTGCTGGTCTTTTGTGTCGGCATTATGGCCCTGGCTCGTCGCGTATTTAGTTTTTGCGTGGCGCTAGCCCAACTGCTTCCATTTGGGAATTTCGGTTTATTGTTTATCTCGATATTCCAGCACGAAAATTTCGAGATCGAACACCTGCTCTTCTCCCCACCTCTCAGTGTGACCTCTCTCCGAATCTAGTAACCACTCCTGTCTCTAGTTCAGACGCGGCGGTACGCCTGCCTGCGCTCCTCTCAAACTTAGGTCTCCAGGAGTGACCATGAAATACATTGCAGCATTTGTGCTGCTTGCCTTTGCGCTTGTCACGGGCTGCGCACGCTACAAGTACCACGCCGCTCCAATTTTGCCAGCGGCACAGGCTGCCAGCCTTTATGCCCGCAGTCTGGACGATCCCGATTTGCGTTCATGGATGAAGCAGGCCGTGGCTTATCAGCCGCCCTCATGGCCGATGGAGACCTGGAATCTAAACGCGCTGACTCTCGCTGCGTTTTATTTCAATCCTGAGTTGGATGTTGCCCGCGCGAATGCGGCAGCGGCAACCGCCGCCATCACGACAGCCGCTATGAAGCCGAATCCATCAATAGGTGGAGGACCCGGATATGAATCTGGCGATCAAGGCCCGTTTACGATGGCGTTCAATTTTTCCCTACCGATTGAGACCGCCGGGAAACGGGGCTATCGAATTGCGAATGCCACACACTTGAGCCTTGCAAGCCGAATTCAACTGTCCCAGACAGCATGGGTGGTGCGCAGCCGGGTCCGTTCGGCGCTGCTCGATTATCTGTTCGCTGTTCAGTCAGTCGGCCTGCTGCGAAAAGAAGAAGCACTACGAAGCAGGTACGTGGATCTCACGGAGAGTCGCTTTCGCACGGGCGAAATTCCACAACCCGATGTGACGACTGCGCGGATCGAGCTGACGGCGCTCCGTCAGACCCTTAGCGGTGCCGAGGGGCGGGTGCATACAACACATGCCGCTCTTGCTGCGGCGATTGGGATTCCTGAGTCGGGATTGGCCGGGAAAATACTGGTTTGGCCCGGCGCAGATCAGCCGCCTTCTCCTGCCACGCTTCCTTCTCAAGAGATGCAGGAAACTGCGGTCCGGAACCGCCTGGACGTGCAGCGCGCTCTGGAGCGGTATCGGGCGGCACAATCCGCGCTGCAGCTTCAGGTTGCGCGTCAGTATCCGGACATCGATCTCGGACCCGGCTACAACTACGAAGAAGGCGCGAATTTCATCGCGCTATCGCTGTCAACGGTGCTTCCGCTCCGAAATCATAATCAAGGCCCCATCGCTGAAGCGGAAGCTCAGCGCAAAGTAGCCGGCGCACAACTCCTCGCCGTCCAGAGCACAGTGATCGCCGATACCGACAAAGCATTGCGCCAATATGCCGCCGTCTACGCGACTCTGAAAGTGGCCGACCATTCCGCTGACCAGCTCGAAGAGCAGCAACAGGCAGCCATGCGGATGCAGCAATTGGGGGAAACAGACCAGCTCACGGTCGTTGCTGCCGAACTTCAAACGTCGGTAGCGGAACGCGCACGGCTGGACGCTTTGCACCAGACGCAACTCTCGCTTGGACTGGTGGAGGACGCCTTACAGCGCCCCATCAGTCCCACAACAACACCCGCGCTTCCAAAGAGCGCACCGCGATAGCAGGAGGACCGATGAAACAGATTGTGCGCATTCTCGTCTTTTCCCTGATTATTTGCGCCCTTGCGGGCGGTCTGATCTGGAGTTTTCTCGCAGGACGAAGAGATCTAGCCGCAGAAGCACAGAGCGATTCTCCAGTACAGGCCCCATCTCGTGTCACATCCGAAAGCGGGCATACAGTTCTCACCTTCGACGCTGCGGCGCAAAAGGCCAATGGTATCGTTACCGTGGTTCTAAGCTCAACCAAACAGCAAATTGAGAGTCAGGCCACGGGCGTCGTCGTGCAGATTCAGCCACTGCTCGATTTGAAGGCCAGCTACAACACACCTCGAACCGACCTCATACGAGCACGCGCCAATGCACAGGCATCGCAGGCGGAATACGAACGCCTGCTTCAACTCAATCGAAATGGAAAAAACGCTTCTGACAAGGCGGTCGAGGCCGCGCATGCCACTGCCGAAGGCGATGCCGCTTTAGTCGAGAATGCGCAGCAGGCCATCACTATCCTTCATGGAAGCGCGCTGCTCCATTGGGGGCCAGTAATTGCCCTCTGGGTTGAGGGAAATTCGCCGCAACTGGATGCTCTGCTAATGCAGCAGAGATTCCTTCTCCAAGTAACGGGTACAACAGCCACTCGTTTCGAGGAGCCAAAGCACGCCATCGTGCAGTTTGCGGACGGTACCCACGGGCAAGCAAAGTTTGTCTCAGTCCTGCCTCAGCTCGATCCGCGTTTACAGGTGCCGAGCCTTCTCTATGAAGTCTCGGCGCATCCGGGACTCGTTCCGGGAATCAACCTCAGCGTATTCCTGCCCTCCGGTCCGCTCGAACGTGGAGTCATCGTTCCTTCAAGCGCGGTGGTGTGGTCGCAGGGGAGCGCCTGGTGTTATGTCGAGGAATTCCCCGGAAAATTTGTGCGCTCGGCGGTACAGACCTCGAACCCTGTATCCGGCGGATGGTTCATTACAGAAGGAATTGTTCCTAACGCACGCGTGGTTATGGCGGGCGCGCAGACGCTACTTTCTGAGGAATTTCGTTCTCAGATTCAGGCAGATCAGGACTGATGGGAAGCCAGGAGAAATAACGGATGTTGACTGCCATTGTTCGCTTCTCGATTCGCTTCCGTGGCGTGGTTCTCGCGCTCGCCATCGCTTTGCTTGGCTACGGAATCTACTCGCTCACACAAGCGAAGTACGATGTATTCCCGGAATTTGCGCCTCCACTTGTAGGAATTCAGACAGAAGCGCCCGGACTTTCTCCTGAACAAGTCGAAGTTCTGGTGACACAGCGGATAGAGAATGTGATCAACGGCGTCTCTGGACTCGACACGCTGCGCTCGAACTCGATTCAAGGTCTATCGGTCATAAAAGCGACTTTTCAGAGCGGAACCGATATCTATCTCGACCGCCAATTGGTCAATGAACGCCTCGCGACCCTGGCCGGCGAATTTCCACGCGGAGTGCAGGCGCCTGTCATGGAGCCGCTGACGCTTGCGACCGGGACAGTCCTCGTCATTGGACTTACCTCGCAGCACAGATCCTTGATGGATTTGCGAACGGCTGCGGATTGGACCATCCGTCCTCGACTACTTGCAGTGCCAGGGGTGGTAGCCGTCTCCGTCTTCGGCGGTGAAGTAAAACAGCTTCAGGTCCAATTCCTGCCGGAAAAGCTGGTTCAGTATGGCCTATCGCTGAACGACGTTGTTGCTGCGGCGCAAAAAGCCACAGGTGTGCTGGGCGCGGGATTCATCGAGAACGGCAACCAACGGCTCATATTGCAATCGGAAGGTCAGGCTCTCACCCCAGAGCAGATTGCCGCGACCGTGCTGCTTCGCCAGAATGGCGCCAACGTAACCTTAGGTCAGGTGGCCCATGTTGTCGATGGCGAAGCGCCGCCCTTTGGCGCGGCTTCGGTCGAGGGAAAAACCGGAGTGGTTCTCTCGATCGATGGACAATACGGTTCCAATACCGCCGAAGTTACGGTTCGAGTCGAAAAAGCGCTCAGTGAACTGAACCCAGCGTTGCGACAGCAAGGCATCGTCATGCGCACCGATCTCTTCCGTCCGGCCAATTTCATCAACACAGCCGTACATAACGTGCGGAATTCTCTGTTGCTTGGGGCTGTATTCGTCGTAATCGTTCTCTTCCTTTTCCTGTTTGACCTGCGAACGGCTGCGATTTCCTGCACTGCGATCCCGCTTTCTCTGCTGGCCGCCGTGACCGTAATGGTTCATATGGGTTATTCGCTGAACACCCTCACTCTTGCCGGACTTGCGATCGCTATTGGCGAAGTGGTCGATGACGCGGTGATCGATGTGGAAAACATACTGCGGCGTCTGAGACAAAATGCGGCCAGCGGCGATCCTCAATCTATTTTTACCGTTGTGCTCGATGCTTCGATTGAAGTTCGGAGTGCGGTGGTCTACGCAACCTTCGTCGTCATCCTGATCTTTATTCCCGTCCTCACACTCTCAGGAGTGGCTGGAAGGCTCTTCGCTCCGCTAGGCATTGCGTACATCTTCTCCGTATTAGCGTCGCTGATTGTCGCGCTAACCGTCACTCCGGCACTCTCCATGCTGTTCCTGGGCCATCGCAAAATCCGCGCCACAGATCCTCCTGTCGTGATCTGGTCAAAGAAGCAGTACTGCGCGGCCCTGGCACGAATCGAGCAATCGCCGCGCTTGGTCATCGGCGCCGTGATCGTTATGACGATCCTCGGCGTGGCTGCACTGCCTTTTTTCACAACCACCTTTTTACCCGAACTTCGAGAGGGCCATTACATTGTGCACATGCAATCTGTTCCCGGCTCCTCTCTTGAGGATTCGCTGCGCGTAGGACGGGAAGTCACGGCAGCACTTTTGAAGCTTCCCTTTGTGCGGTCGGTTGCTCAGAGGGTGGGCCGCGCCGAACTATCGGAAGACACCTGGGGGCCGCACTACAGCGAGATCGAGGTCGATCTGAAACCAGTCAGCGGCGAACAGGAGGAAGCGGATCTCGGCACGATCCGCAAGACCCTCTCCCAATTTTCAGGACAGAGTTTTTCTGTACTGACTTTCCTTACCGAGCGCATCGAAGAGACAATCTCCGGCTATACGGCGTCCACAGTCGTCAACATCTATGGCAACGATCTCGACGAACTGGACCGGGAAGCTAGCCAAGTTGCGCGCGTCTTGAGCGGAGTTCCAGGAGCGACGGACGTTCAAATGCAATCTCCGCCCGGCACTCCGGAAATCGCAGTCGATCTGCGTACTCCGGAACTCCTGCACTGGGGCTTCGATCCGGTGAGCGTTCTACAAGCTGTTCATACGGCCTATCAGGGCGAGCAGGTCGGAGACATCTATGAGGGGAACCGGGTCTTCGCCGTATCGGTGATCTTGCCGCCCGATCTTCGGAACCGGGTGGACTCCGTCGCGGCATTGCCCATCAGAAGCCCTGACGGTATCTACGTCCCGCTCGGCAAACTTGCCAGCGTTGATGAGAAGTCCGGGCGGTACAACATCCTCCATGATGGGGCGCGGCGAGTCCAGACCATCACGCTCAATGTAGCGGGCGGCGACGCAGAGGCATTTGTCCGCAACGCGCAGGCACAGATCGCAGCGAAGGTGCATCTGGCGCCTGGCAATTACGTGCAATTCACCGGCACCGCCGCGGCCCAGGCCCAATCCCGCCGCGATCTCCTCATACATTCACTCCTGGCCGCGTTGGGCATTGTGCTGCTTCTATCAGTCGTCCTGATGAACTGGCGGAATCTGCTCCTTGTGCTAGTGAACATTCCCTTTGCTCTGGTCGGTGGTGTCCTCGCGGTCTTCGCGGGAGGTGGCGAACTGTCGCTGGGGGCAATGGTAGGCTTCGTCACGCTGTTTGGTATCACCCTTCGCAACTCCATCATGCTGATCTCGCATTACGAGCACCTGGTGGATGTGGAGGGCATGGAGTGGGGCTATCAAGCGGCTATTCAAGGCGCGTCGGAAAGACTGGCTCCTATCCTTATGACCGCGCTTGTCACCGCGCTGGGCCTTTTGCCGCTTGCCATCGGAAGTGGTAATGCCGGACAGGAAATTGAGGGTCCGTTGGCTATCGTGATTCTTGGAGGCTTGATGACATCGACCGCACTTAATCTATTGGTTCTGCCGACATTGGCTCTGCGCTACGGCCGGTTTGAACGCCGTTCACATGATTGATTGGTGGCGAAGGCAATTAAACGATGACGCTTTTTCTATGGCTGATACTTCTAGTGGCTGGAGTCGGCGCTATCGTGTGGGGAGCCGAAACCTTCGCCGAACATCTCGGAAAAGCAGCCGTCGTGCTTGGCGTCAGTAGCTTCGCCCTTGCCCTGCTGCTGGCCGAAGCGGAGCCTGAAAAACCTGCAACAGCCGCCGTCGCTTCGCTTCGCGGCTCTCCTGGTACCCACCCTCGCAGACGAATAACGGACAACCCTTCGGCATCGGAAGATGAACCTCTCTAACTGCTCCGGATGAGTCGCTGCAGGAAGGCCTTCGATTGAAGAATCTGCTGATCCGACTGGCCTCCTTCAGTTTCCATTTCTATGGTGAGAGAGCCAGTGTACCCGACCTGCCGGAGCCGCTTGATGATGGCGGGGAAATCGACATCTCCCTGGCCGAAGGGAACCGGTTTGCCCAGTTCCCTGGTACCGGTGGGGAAGAGGCCGTCTTTGGCGTGGACGCCGCGCACATAGCGGCCAAAAACTGTCATGGCGTCCACCGGGTTGCCTTTGCCGTAGAGGATGAGGTTGGCGAGGTCGAGGTTCACGAAGACGTTGCCGGTGCCGACATCCTGAATGAGGCGCAGCAGCGTGGTGGGGGTTTCCTCACCAGTTTCGCAGAGGAATATGGTACCGCGCTCGCGGCAATGCTCCGCCACCTCTTTGACGGCGGCGACCGCCTGCGGGTATAGGGGGTCGTTGGGATTTTCTGGAATGAAGCCGCAGTGCGTGTGGATGGCAGGGATGCCGCACCGCGCCGCAACATCGGCCGCCAGTTTCAAGTTGGCGATGCGCGCCGGACGAGTGGTCGGGGGTACGATACCGATCGTTTCCGGACCCCGATAGAAATCAAAGAGTCTCTGTCCGGGTCCGTGTTCGGAGAAGGCGGTCGCCTCCACTCCATATTTTGAAAGAGCCTCTTTTACGGGAGCCGCCACTTCCGCAGTAAGATGCCTGAAGCCGATCTGGCAGGTGGGCAGGCCCAGGCGATGCACGCGTCGTATCGCCGCATCGATCGACTGGCCCTCTCCGATCCAGACAACGAGTCCGATGCGACTGGGAGAAGTACCGCTGTCGGCTGTGACTGTGGTTGGCTCTGCGACAACGGGTTCCGCGGCCGGAGTGAGTCCGCCCGCCAGACAGGCCCCGCCCGAGAGTTGTACAAATTTCCGGCGATTCATAAATGTCATTCTTTTGCCCACCTCAGAGTATTTTGTCAGGACGATTAGATTGTTTGCATTGGAAAGATGTCAACAGGGCAGCCGTTACTCCCGGTGGAGCTAAGGATGACGGCAATGCGGGTAACCTGGCTGCCGGCACCTATGCGGAAGTGGCCAACGTCCAGCCAGACCAGCACCAAATCACAGTCTGCCGACCAGATGGAGTGCAGGTCTCCTATGACACGTCACGCCTTAAAGGGGTAGACACCTACAAGCCCATTACGATCCAGTTGTCGCTCGGCGAGCGCCTACAATTCAACGCTCCACTGAAGGGCCAGCGAATCGCCAATCGAGAGCAAGGCACCGTTGAGGCGCTCTCACCGGAAGGCCGTGCCAGCATTCATCTCGACCACGGCTATGCCGTCACATCGCATATTGCCCAGGGACTGACCGCAGATCGAGTGCTCGTCCATGTCGATACGGGGATTCACCCAGAACTCGTCAGTGATCGCTTCGCCTATGTGTCGATATCGAGGGCTTCGCAGGACGCCACCCTCTACACAAACAGCTTGGAGCGCCTGGGCGAACTCGTTTCCAGATCTCAGGAGAAAAGTTCCGCGCTCGAAACCACGCAGAGAATCAACGTCAAGCCTCAGTTAATCAACGATTTGGCATCTGGGCAGGGTTTGGCAGTATAAGCATCGAGTGGACCCGCCGAAGTCTGGGGAGAGACACTCATTATTGGTTGTGCGATTGCCAACAAAAGGATGATGGTCTATTCTTTCGTTGCTCGAAAATTAACGGAAGGATACCGTGCCAGAGACCATCCGTCCGCTCGACTAGGCCGCTATATCGTCAAGCAGTTTGAGGGCGAGACTGTTCGAGCTTTCGTGCCGCCACTGTTGCCGCCTGTGCTGCCGGTGGATCTGGCGCGATTTCAGATCCTGCTGGAACAGGCCAATCAGGCCATCGGCAGGCTCGACGGCTTGGCCTCGCTCCTGCCCGACTGGCCGTAGTCCAGCCACAATGGTGAGAATGGCAGCCCGTTATGGACACTTTTCTCTGGATGAGCTGCGAGGCGCTGTGGAGAGTATCAACGGCGGAATTACAACGGGATCCCCTGTATATTCCCCGGTACCGGATGGCGGTTCTGGAGTGGTTCGCCCTAACTAATAGATTGTGTTGGCTCCTCAGGTAGGACTCGAACCTACAACCCTTCGGTTAACAGCTAGAAATGTGCCTTGCGCGGCATTACCCATCATTGCTCTATCTTGCTTGATTTCAAATGCTTACAGCGATCCATTTGACGGGACAGACTGTAGGGACTGCCCGCTTTTACCCGCCTTTTTTTAGCACTATCCCTACAAAAGTCCCTACAGTGTTTTTGTAGCAATTTACGACCCCCAAGATCATGCGTTGAAAAGCTCGAAGCTATCTAAACTGCCGCTGCCAGCTTTCGCGCTGAGCGTCGCGCGCTTGCCGTGGTCTGGGTTCTCACACGGCGGCTCCGGCCATCTATGGGCCGCACTGCGATGCTCGTCTGCAAATGCAGTCGGTCGGCATAGCGCAAAAGCTTCTCTATGCTTACCTGCGAAATACTCCCCTTTAGCAGATTGCTCACAGACGGCTGGTACTCATCCAGCATGTCCACCAATTGCGCCTGCGTGTAGCCTTCCGCTCGAACATGCTCAAGGATGGCGGACAGAATCTCCGCCTTGACCTTCAGCGCGCTTGTCTCGGACGCAGAGAATCCCAGCGCATCGAAGATGTTTCCTTTAACGATGTGAGTTGGCTTATTTCCCGCTGTGTTTTTCATGTGCTCTTTGCTCCTGAATTCTCTGCCTTACCAGCTTCAATCGCTGGCTCGCAATTGCAACGTCTCGTCTGTCGGTCTTACGGCTATCTTTCTCGAAGCAGTGCAAAACGTGAATGACGTCTCCCACTTTGGACAGGTAAATGGCCCTATACCACGTCCGTTCATCCGCTTCCTTCAGTTCGTACACGCCGGGGCCGATGGAACTCATGCTGCGCGTCTGGCATGTCGGCTCTCTGCCGATCTGAAGCTGGCGGAGTGCAAACCCAAGGGCCTGCTTCACCGCAGAAGGAAAGGCCGATAGTACCTCCAGGGAATCGCCCTCAAAGTGAACCTCAGCGGCTTGTTGCGATTCTTCTCTGGACACCATCATTGCGATATTACTCGGCAAGCGAGGTTTATACAATATTTATTATAAATGCGATCACGCGACATCATTTCGTGTTTCTTCACAATTTTCTTCTCACTGTCGCCCGCAACTTGCGTCGTGCGGATATTGCGGAAGGCGTCATCATGAAAATTGGCGGCTGGCGCACGCACAACAGCTTTGAGCGTTATGCCATTGTCTCGCACATGGACATTGCTGAGACGCTCCAGAAGCTAAGTGAATCACGACTGGACTGTATCGACTACGCTCTCTTCAAACGATGGTCGCCAAGTGCGCTTTTCAACTAAGCTGGTTGTGCGTTCAACTGCACCCAGCGGATCGATGCCCATCGCGTGTAGTCGTTGAAGCAACTCAAACAGAACTTCGTCTTTTTTCAGAGTCCATGTTGAAGCAAAGCAACGCCAGAATACCCAGCCAGCACGTTCAAGAATGCGCTGGCGATTCATGTCGTGTTGCCAGCGATCCGGTCCGTGATATTCGTCGCCATCACATTCAATCGCCAGACGAATGTCGCTCGCACCTTCGACAACCATATCGATCCGGTACGCTCCGGTTTTGACCTGCGGGATTACACGATACCCGCGCGTGCTTAGCTCGGTGTAAACCTGCTGCTCAAAGCCAGACTCACAGAGATCGACGAGCCGCTCTATTTCTTCTGTATTCATCACAAGCGGCTTTTCAAAATGGGACAGCAGCGTCATTCTGAGGTCTTTGTCCGACAGGTCTGATGGCCTGACAGAGCGAATGAGATACATTCGATCCTGGGCACGACTGGCTGCAACATTGAATCGCTGATCAAACATATTTCCTGAAAGCGCTTTGCAACTGGTAGGGTCTACTACTAGCGACAGGAACATGATGTGCCTTTCGCTCCCTTGAAACGCCCGTGCATCGCCACACAAGAATTTGCGACGATGCAGTTCTGCTGCATCGCACTTCTGGCTGACGACAGAGTCAATGTATTTTGCTTGATCGGTTCCTAGGAGGGACACGACTCCAATTGTCCGGCCCGTAAACTTCTCATTCTTCAAAATTGCTGCGATCTCGTCGGCAATTGCCTGTGCTTCGCAATCATTTCGGTCATGATGATCTCTGGCACCGCCCTCCACATAAATGTCCACGAGTGGCGGCTCAATGCGCTCGGAGGCACGAGGGATTCGTAGCGGCAGAATTTGGTTCTGGTAGAACGTGCGATTTGAATAGGCAATGATAGGCGGCACGCAGCGAAAATGCTCTCGTAACATCACTTGATCTGCGGCAAATACACGCGCGGCAAGATCATAAAGCGACTTCTCTGGTGTCATTTCCGCTGCATATGGTTGATCGACCAGAAAGCGGTCGAGCAGCTCTTGAATCCGGCTGCTATCTATGAACCCACCATCTGGAGATACCTGCTTGTCATCTCCAACCACGAGAATTTTCTTGCCTCTCAAGACCGCCGGTAAAGCCCACAGGTCGGATTGACTCGCTTCATCAACAATTACCAAGTCAAATGCTCCGATGTCAGCGGGCATCGCTTCCGAAATGCGGTTGTGGTTCATAATCCAGCAAGGCACCGCCCCAGCCGCATCGAACATCATTTCCCGCGCATCTCTGCGATAGCGTGTCGCGTTTGGTCCGGTTCCTTGACCGATCCTTCTGATTGCAGTGGCATATCCAGCCAAAGCTTGAAGAATTCTTGGCGTTGCATTTCTCTTCGTTGCTAGCCAAGCTGCCTTGGCAACCATCTCATGATAGAAACGTGCCAACCCAGTCTCTACCTCACGTCTGCGCCCAGCAAGGGTCAAGAGTTCATCCCTCGCCTCAATCATGTCGAGGTGTGTCCGCATACGTGCCCAATTCCAGGCATCTCTCCAAGTCGTCGGGAACGTGGTGTCTTCGCCCGACTCGGCTACCGGCAACGTGCGAACGCTGCCTGCAAGTTTCGGGGCACCTGAGACTTCTAGCCTCTGTGCTGCATCATGGACGAACGAAAGATCGGCGGCTAGCGCAGCAGTGCGCCGAAGTTCTGCCAGGAGTTCCGCGTACTGTGCGCAAACACGTTCTCTCGGTAGTTCTCTGTTGCCAAGGCTATTTTCAACAAACAGCCGGAGAGCATCCGATATAGGGCCAGACTTGCCCGCAAGCTTTTCTTGAAAGTCACTCAATTGCATTGCAGCTCGGGACAACTCGGCAAAGGTAAGGTGCCGCAGTAACTGTTGCCGAACAGATTCCAAATCGGCGCGAGTAACGCTTGGCGATGTTTGAGGCATCCGTTCAAAAACATCCCGTGTCCCTGTCAGAAAATGGACATCGAAATGGGTCGCCAAGGTGTGGGCTTTTCGGGCGGTCGTTGCAACGACCTCAAGCTGCCGAAGTCCGCTGATGCCGCCGTTTAGTGACGGCACAGAGAGAAGCTGATGGAGTTCGTTCCACCTTGTGTTGAAAGTCAGGACTTGCTTATGGAGTCCAATCCATCTCTGCACCATCATCCAATCGTCTGAAGTCGAAGGGGGTCGGCCCTCGATACGAATCGCAGCAATATGTTCTTTGGCCTCGGCAGCACCAAGGGAGACAAATCCAAACGGTTTCCCGGTATCAACAGCACGAGCGACGGCTTCAACTGTTCTCGGATTATTCAGCCCTGCTTCAGGGAAGATAATCGGAGCTTTCAGGAATTCAGCTCGTGCGCCAATGAGCGCGTCGAGATCATCGAATAACGATTCGAGGGCGGCACGTTCAGAAGCGAATGATGCTTGCTGACACTTGGCGCGCAACTCAAAGGGCCAGCCGTCACCGCACTCGTCTAACTCAGCGAAAAATCCGATCATCTCATCCACGAGCAAAAGCAGTTTCCGTGTTGCGTCGAGTACCTCTGGAGTATTTGCTTTGAGTGGTATCAGGTCGCCTCTACGCACCTCGTCTTCAATACGCTCCCGTTTGACCAAGACGTCATGCAAGTCTCCGAGAGCCGATACCGAAGGGAAGCTATCTGCGGATGGAATACGAGCCTGGACATATACCAGGTCTTTCCCAAGCCTCCGACGGGCTTCTCTGAGACGTCCCGCTTCATCCGAGGAGAGTGGAGGAGCATGTTCGGGCGCAAGGGTTATCGAATCCTCGAACCATCCATGCCGTTCCCGCCCCGAAAGCACCAATTCGGCGAGTGCTTGCGCGCGCATCGGTGCGCCGTCAACTTCAATGGTAGAGAGCTGCTGAAGCGCAATCTCATCAACTTTCCGATCAATGACGATCAACTCCGAGTGGGCGCGATCAATTGAACTTTGGATTCTCGCAATTTCTTGGCGCGTCAGTTCCGGGTTGATTTGAGATACGCGATGTTGGATGGCCTCAATGGAGCCTTGAAACTGTCGAATTCCCTCGCGGTCGCTGGTGAGCAACGCAACGGTCAGGGCGCGAATTTCTTCAGGAATCTTCTCCTGTAGAACACCAAGCGCTGCTTCCCCTCGTGAAGTGACAAGAACACGCTTTCCCATCGCAAGGTAATGGCAAATCACGTTTGCAATGGTATGGGTCTTTCCTGTGCCGGGCGGTCCTTGCACCGTCACACCAGCGGCGCGCTTGAGTCGTTGAACGATAGTCACCTGCTCGTCGTTGTAGGGAAGTGGGAAGTACAGTTCTTCAACAGCGCCGCCGCTGCTATTTCCGCGACCCGACAGGCCCCGGAAACTGATGGGCTCATATTCGATAGGTTGGTCGGATGGTGGTGTCACAAGCGCCAGGGGGCCGTCGTAAATCAGACAACCGTCCTCTAATTTTTCCTGCAAGCGCTTCAGATCATCAAACAGATAGTTGATCGCGCGAGGACGCGAGAGCAACACCCAAGCGTCCGTGACAACCAAGTGCGCACTCGGCGATGGTACGATCCCGTCCTTGGACAACACTTCGCAGTATGTCCCCTCGCTATCCATGTTGCCCGCTATAAGTTTCAGGACATCTGTATAGCTTCCAGGATCAAAGGGCGTCACAGGGTTGTCTTTGTGCTTCGCAAGATGGCCGGTGGCAGCTCGTTCGATTTCGATAGCTCCCACAATCTGACATGCGACAAATGCATCCAGTTCTACGCGGGTATCGGTTGCACGAGGACGTAAATCAATCGCCATCGTTTGATCGTCGATTGCGATTTCCATCACCTGGGTGAGAAGTGGATACTCAAAGGGAATTTGCTCGCGGTCGGCCTCAAGCTGCCATGATGAAACTCCAACGCCCCAGATCAACTCCTGTGGCTTGTTGGTCTGTTCTGCTTCCATCTGGTGCATCAACGTGAACAGGTCGCCGTATAGTGCAATTGTGATACGTCGGGGACGTTCACCAGCAGCCCATGATTTCCAGACCGTCGTGTACGAATCCAGCGCCTGCGCTGCTGCGATTCTTTGCTGGGATTCCAATCGAGCTATGTCTTCCGGGGTCTGTGTACCGTCGGCCCTCAGCAATTGAATTGCCTTGTTCACCTTCCGACTCAAGGCAGCTTCGTCAAGCAACGGCAAGGGGCCATTCGGGTCGGGGCTGATTTTGAACAGCCCTTTATGGCTCTTGGCAGGATCGGGCGGCGGTTCAGCCGCCAATCGTGGAACTCTCAACCAAACATGATCGCCCGCGACGCGAATATCGAATTCCACACCGGGCAGGCCCGCAATGTCGTTTCGCTGCCGGATGAACCCCTTTGTAGACTTAAGACTGTATCCCTTGGGGTTGACCTCCTTGGCCTGCCCTTTGATGTAGTCCAGCAGACAGACCAACAGTTCGCGCGGATCAGGCATTCAGGCTCCTGGGCACAGAATCTTGCTCTACGAGGTAGGCTAGAGCAAGATTCTGGCAATGGCTCATTGTAGCCAGTTGCGATGGCAGATTCCATTCGATTCACAATCTGCAGATCAGACGGCCCGTGTCCCAGCATCCCGGTATTCAATTGCGCTGCACTGCTGTACGCAATTTACGCCGCGCGGGGATCACGAAGGCTCCATCATGAAGATCGGCGGGGTGGCGCACAAGCAACAGCGTGATCGCATTGCACTCTATCCGCACTTCTCCCAATGTCGCTTGTCCGGCCAGCGGTGTAGCGAATCCATCAAGAGCTAAGCGGTAGCCGCAGCAGTTACTGATTCCGTACGAGGTAGTGCTTCGCCGGATTTCATCATGAGAGCCTGAACGATCTCGCTTAACTCGCCTTCCAACGCGTCAGCAGCATCCACCAAGTGGATGGCAGAGGTTTCGGGCGAAGTTATTGCCGCATCGGTCGTTAGGTCTGTGAGGTCGAAATTCAAACTTCTCAGTCTGGTAGAGAGCGGAGGATGCGTGTCGGTCGGATGGATTGGCCCTTCCTGCGAAACATCACCGAAAGCGTCCGCAGCGGAAATCTGGGACGCGATATTCGCGAACAACAGGCTCGCGTTTGTAACTATCTGACCTTCCCCAATCACTTCCTTCATGTGGTTCCTCACCACGGGCCAGATAGCCGAGAATGCGTGGATCTTCACGAGCGAGGTCGCCATGCTCTTTGCCGAAACAGCCTTGGCCGCCTCATTGTCCGCTGCCAGTTCTCTATCCCTGCTGATCTCGTTTTCAGCGGCAGAAAAACAATCCAAAAAGAAGGACAAAATGAGAAACACCGGCAGGAGGACAAAATCGGCTGCGCTCCCTTTTGAAGAGAAACCAGATGCTATGCTTGTGACTGCTTGGGAAGCGCCTCGATAGATTGGAAAAAACGCTTGCTGAATTTCGTATCGAGTCCCTTGTAATGTCCGAGTTCGTGACCAAGGACAGCGGTGAATTCGTCTGCATTCAGAATTCGACACAGCGGCAACGAGATGTACATCGTTCTGCCACGCAGCTTTCCGTCTACACAAATGACATCTGCTTCAGTCACGTAGAAATTTGGTTCGAGTCCTGCCACGATGCTCTGAGGTCGTTCGGCACCCATCCGATCAGCCAACGTTTCAATAAAACTCCAAAGACGTATATGCTGCTGGCGTTCCAACTTCTTGCCAATGATCGTCGTACTGGCTCTCCGCACCGTAATGAATTGGGCGCGGATCAGAGAACCAACGGCAACGATTGCGCCAATTCCAAAAGCCAGCATGATGCCTATGTGGATTCTCCCGATGAGAGCGGACTCGCCATAGTAGAGAGCAGCAATACCTAGTGCTGCATAGAGCAGGGCCAAAGCGCTCGTCGCCAGCATGGTCAGATGCAGACCGGGAGCAAATAGCAACAGAAGGAGAGTTCTTCGTTTGCGCGCAACGGTTCCCGCCAGCTTGATGATTGCTACCATCAATATCCCGAAGCATGCCGCAAAAATCGCGCCAGACTTCATCCATCCGATGTTGTCATTTTGGCTACAGACGTCACTGAACCCTTGATCTGAACGCACATCGGGGTTCTCGCAGAGACTTGTCACCGTAACATTGTTGATGGTAGCTGCCTTATCCGGAAATTCTTTTAGAAGTGTCTGACGAAGAGTGGAGTCGGATTTCCACTGAATACCTTCCGCCGCAACAAAGGCGATCAAGGGTATCGCCAACAGCAGAGCAAACATACCGAAGGGGCGGCCAAATTTCTTCATCGGAATCCCCAATTTGTGAGTAAGAGACGAATTTACTATACACCCCTCCCCCGTCGACAAGGCACAACTTGGTGGATCGCCAACTCGATAGGTAAGTTGTATTGAGCCTCCGCGAACACGGTGCGAAGGATAGTATTAATCCAGGATTGCCCTCGGACACGCCTTGGCTGTTTGCTTAAAAGGGAAAACACCCGTCAGCCCATTGCCTGAACGTCCTATTAACCGCAGTAATCGAAAGGTGGCGGTATTCAACTGCAAGTCTACTTGCCGCGCCTTGCGCGTCAGGCGAAACAACAACCAACCTTCTACTGGGCGACTTTTCCAGTGCAAGCAGAATGGGGTCATACGACGCGCAATCATGCACATTGAAGCTGTAACCAATTGATATAAGGACATCCGACTTCCTTACTACACCACATGCTCTTTGATATATAGCCTGAACAAACGCCTGTGCGAGTTGCGGATCTTTATTTGGGACAGGTGCAATCACACGACCATCGGTTGTCATGTACCCTTCATCCGGTAGCACGCGGCGATACGGAAAAAAGACACCACTGAGACTGTCTGGGTCAAACTTGAACTTAGGGGACGGAAGTAGGTCAACCCATCCCGTACCTCCTCTCGGGTTCCCATGAAGCTCGAATTCAGAACTGCGAAGACAAAAGCTGCCGTGTAGGTGCAAGACGATTGACTGCGACCTTCGATTTGGAGGCAGAAGGCCCTCTATCTCCACATCCGTTTCTACAGGGACTCCATATCCATCGTCGGGAAACCAGCGCTTCATGCGAAACAAACATATCTCCGGGAGCGAATCGTAATTAAATGTCAAGAAAGATGACCCCGGAAATGCTTCAAAGAATCGACGGTAACAATTCGATTCTTCAGATGCGGCGAGTGTCGAGCCAAGGTAATAATCGGCTTCCATGACCTTGTCGGTAAGACGTTTCATGGGAGCGTCGTCGTGATTTTCGTGAGCATCAGCAAAGAGATTTTCTACGGATTTTCCATTCGGGATCGAGACCGAATCGAGACCGAAGCACAGGCGCGCTACATCACTGACGAGTGGATACGAGCAGTCCGCGTCGTACGGCGTTCTGATCCGTCCCGCATCGGCATTGAACCCAGCTCCAATGAGAAATGAAGTCACAATGTTCACCTCGCCCCACAATTGACGGGGTTTGAACAATAACATTCCCCGGATAATTGGAATGATAAGCCGAGGCTGGGAGGCCGGTGTCAAGGCTCTTCGACCGCGAATGCGGCGCGCGCAGCGCGGCCTTGACACTGGCCGGGCCTCGGCTACGCTCTGACTATCCGGGGAATGTCATTTAGGAATGCAGCGTCAGAGACCAAAACCGAAGTCGCGAGCAATTTCATTCGTGTGCGCGGGTTGTGGTTCTATCTTTTGAGTCATTGCCTCCTGCTGAATCGCGGGTACATGCGCACTCTGCCGCGATACATCATGACCGAGAGCCTGGGGTAGTTTCTCGCGGTCGTTCGTGTATATCTGAGCATCGTAGGCTCCCCGTGAGACGGCCACATACGCCATGCGGCCATTCAGCAGGTCTTTTGCGCCCAGTTCCGTATCCACATGAATCAGGATGCGGTCGGCAGTTTGTCCTTGACTGGAGTGGCTGGTCATTGCATAGCCATAGTCAAGATGCAGTGGTCTGTGCAGATCAAGTTCGATTGCGCGGCCATTGTCAAACTTCAAATTCAATCGCCAGTCGTTGTTGATACCCTCTATGGTGCCCAATTCGCGGTTTGCTACTCTGAGATCGTTCACTGGCGCTGTGAACTGGATGCGGTCGCCCACGGAGAAGCTCCGCATCTCCTCGCGATAAACGGAAACTCCCTGCTGTCGGCGTGGGTCATAGTTGATCTCCGTACCGTTGTGTAACTCGACTGTCAGCCGATTATTTGGAGCGTCGATGCTTTTCACCTGTGCGTACTCGCCTTTTCCGATTCCCGTTTCCTTCGACGTGCGCGAGTACCGAAGCACGTCTCCTACCGCATATCGCTCGGCCCAGGTACGATCTGCGCCAGTCATATCCTGGCGCGGAAGCAGCGTTCGGATGCGGTGTTCATCAGCACTTACCATGCCTCGGCTCTGCAATTCCGTATGAATGCGTTCGTTGATCTCCATGCGGGATCGATTGTCGGGAGATACCACAAGCGCGTTCTCCGGCGATTTCGCGTAGTCGCGGGCGATAGCTGTGATGCGGTCGTCGTGGCCCTGAATTTCATGGACGCGACCCTGTCGGTCAAGACTCTGGACAGCTTTCTCTACTTCTCCTCGCGCAAGCTGCTCGACCACCTGTTTCAGTTCCGGCTCTTTCTGGCGCACAATCTGTTCGAGCTTTACTGTTTTCATCCCTGCGTCCTGAAGTTGCGCGAAGGGCCGACCAGCCTCGACCGGTTCATGTTGCCTCCGGTCGCCAACCAGCAACACACGATCATTAGGATGGAGCCGGTTCAGAAATTCATGCACCTGCCGGGTCGATGCCAGCGAGGATTCATCGAGAACATAGAGCCTCTTCTCGCTGGTGTCCGGCTGCTGGCCACGCGCCAGATGCTTTTGCAGTGTGGATGTTTCCATCCCAGACTCGGCGAGTTTCTGCGCCGCACGCGATGTCGGCGCAAAGCCCTCCACTCTGTAGCCATCGCTCTCCGCGCCTTCGCGGACAACGGCCAATGCCGTCGTCTTACCGGCGCCAGCAATGCCATCCAAGCCCACGACCCTTTCACGCGAAAGAAAGATTTCGTCCACGACCCGGCGCTGCGAAAGATTCAGTTCCAGGTGACGATCCTCGATAGCGATACGCACCTGCGGCGAAACCAGCATGGGATCGCCGTAGTCCCGCCGATTGCCTTCCTGCATCCTGACAACGATCTCGCGCTCCATGCCGGCCATTGCGGCGGTCGTGTACTGTCGGCCTACGCCGCTGTGCGCGACTTCGCGGAACTCGCCTGCGCTGATCCTGCGGTCTAACTCCTGCCTGACCTGGGCATACGTGGTTTCTCCCATGCCGCGTACCAACGCTGTTTCAAGAATGGCTCGGCTGTCCTGCACCGCCGATCTCTCGAAGACATGATCTCGTGCCCAAGTCACGGCTCGCTGCGCCTGCATCTGCGGTTCACGCATCTGGTATTGCTTATGTTCCCGCGCCTGTGCAACGACCCGGTCGGCCTGATGGCCATATTGCACGGCCAATTCGCGGTGCCGATGTAGGACTTCTTCAGGCGACAGCAGTTCCTTGCGGTCGCGCGTGTGGTGGGCGGCGATTTGCGCTGCCGCCGCGCCGTCCATTCCTTGCTCCCGCAGATGATCCTTGATCTGTTCCCGTCGCGGACTGGAAGCCTCCAGATATTCCTTCGTATAACCTCGAACCTCCGGCTGCCCGTGCTTGCCTCGCTCCAGTTCATAACCCAGCCTTTCCAGATGCAACGCCAACTCGGATCGGTAGACCGCAGTAGCGTAGCGTTGTGACACGAACATCTCGTGCGGTTGCAGGGCGCGTGTTTGGCCGTTCTCTCGCTCGGTCACATTGAAAATGACGGCATGGGTATGAAGCTGTGGTGCTGCGTAGCCATCGACTGGCCGGGCAGTATCGTGTTCAAACGTAGCGGCGATGAATTTTCCAGTCGTCTCCGGGGAATGCACATTGCCGATCCGAGCCTGCGTGTATCTCTCCAACTCCGTCAGCGCCACGCGAACGCTCTCCCTGTGCGCTTCCCGAACGCGGTCATCACCACCTACAAGCGCAGTGAGAGACACCGACTTTGGCGCAGAAAATGTGGCATCCCATCCGGCGCGATGTTCGGCGCTGTTCACCTCTCTGCCAAATTTTCCTTCGTAATTTCTCGAAATCTGGTGCCGCACAAGCTGTTCTTCGGTGTGCGGATGCTGTCCCTCGCTCAGCCGCGCGAAGTGTTCTGCCCCGACTGCTCCCGCGAGCTTCCATTGCTCGGCGAGCCTGCCCTGCCACTCGCTGTGACCCTGCTGGTCACGGCTCCAATAGTTCTGCTTCTGAGATGCAAACTCTCGCGCGTGATACGTACGTGCCTGACTCGCCGATATTGGTTTCGAGATTGTGAGCATAGCGGAATATCCTCAAGGGTTCGGCGGCACGATCACCACACCTATGGTTAATGAATCGGAGATTCCTTTTCGTGAATTATTCAATCAATCTCCTTTGTCCGGTCCCAGAGAAAACCTTCCTTGCGAGTTCCATCGTTTGCCCCAAACAGCGGTAGCGCAGCCTGTGGGGGCTTTCCCGGTGGCTTTACGGGGCCGGTGGTTGACACTGCTGGCGGTGCCTTCGCCGCAATCTTGCGCGGCTTTTTCTCCACAAATTCCGACAGTCTGGATCGAATTCTGCCGATCTTTCTCGCCCATTTCTGAAGCGAACTTGGAGTGGGTTCCTCCCATGGAAGCGGCTCCACTCGCCACGGCGCGTAATCTATCCAGCCGTCTAACCAACCCATTCCAGCGAACAGAAAACAGAGCAGCGCGATTCCACAAAGGAAAGGCAACAATAGCATCATCCAGACGCTCTCGCCGTTATAGAACTGCGCCTCAAGAAGCGCTTGGAGTTTGTCCCTCTGGAGCCGCTCCTCCGGTCCCTGCGTGAGGCCGATCCAGCCGGACTGACGGGCTTCAGACGAGAGTTGCATTGGAATTTGGCGGTTGCCTCCCGACGAGGCTGGAATCACGTCCTCGTCCAATGCAAGCTCCTGTTTTCCATCCGGTGCCGTCTTATCTATCCAGCTGATTTCGGACGATGAAGCGTGGTCGGTTCCCGGCCAGGAACACCTCAAATATGTTCCAAAGTAGTAGCGTTGGATGGGTGTCCAAACCAGTCTTGACCAAAGTAAAAACGTGACGCAGAGAACCAGCGCGGCAAGGGCTGCGAGCCATCGAATGTACCTCGGAATTGGCATCAGATACATGGCTACTTGCCCCTTCCCTTGGCCTCCAAAGCAAGGAATTCGGCAAGCATTTTGCGGGCCTGCTGGAGCTTCCGCGCATCAGCCTGATCGCGGATTTCCAGGATGGAATTGGGCAATAATTGTTTACCTTCCGAAGCCGCTTGAGCGCCTGCCTGAAACAGGTTCAGGAGCGCGTAACGCAGTGCCCAAACCTCGGCCAATAGCAACTCAACGGGATCGACGGGCCGCTGGCGCGCCGCTCGCAGAATCGTCTCACGCTGCCACTCGGCGAGAGACTGCCCCGCACCTTCGGCAGCAGTTTCTATCTCAGCCAGTTCGGCGGGACTCAGCCGCATGGAGACAATCTTGGTGCGAAATTCGGCTTTGGCTTCCTTGGCTAAAGAATCCTGGAAGGGGAGTGGGGCCTGAATCTGCGGAGTATTCATGGGAAAACCACCTTCGATGCGCACCACAGAGCGCCTTCATTCATCGTGTCGTCCGATGGCCGAAACCTCGATCTTTCAATGTGTTTACGTCTGCGGCGCTTCGGAGCGCTCCGACGTAAACGACCCCTACTGCGCGTTGCGGGACGGAATCGGCCCTGAATCTAAACTTCTGATATAGGGCGCGTTGACGCGCGTAAACGTCACCGCGCCGTGGGGCACTCCACAGTTCCCGAATTGGGGGTGACGTGTCCACAGTTCATCCGCTGCACAGCAGCGCGGTCTCTAAATCTCGCCATATCGAAGCATCTCCTCGTCCCAAAGTCGGCACACTTCTGGATGCTCCCATGCACGGCGAAGCAGATTGCGAATCGCCAGCCATGCGCCGCGTTCAAGGTGGAACGTAATCCCGTTGTGGTTGGCCCGAAATGCAATATCGATCTCTCCGGATTCCAGCTTCGATGTAGAAGCGAAGAAATAATATCCACGCCAGAAGGAGCGGTCGTGTTTCCAATCGAAGCGCTCCAGCATTGCACGAAATTCGGAGATCATGGCGAATTCGCTCATGGGATACATCGGCGAAAGCTTTCCCGGCAGGTTCAGGCAAAGTGCAAAGCCTCCTCGCCGTCCGCGTGGGAGAAAGATGCTGCATTCGCCTTCCTCAAATGCGGGCAATTGCGGGTCTACAAACGGGTCAAATATCTCCGGTGCCGCGTTTTCATCGAAGATCGGCTCGCCACGTTCAAAGTAGTGGCCGCGCGCGCATACTCGCCACAAGACTGGCCAGTGCGGCGAGAGCGCTCCGTTCAGCTTTTCGATATTCGAGAACTCGGTTTCGTCAAGAACAAAGAAAAGGTTCCGCGCGGCAAGAATCGGTTTCAATTGCCCTGGCTTCGGGTTCCTGAGCGCTAGGATCGTCTTCTCAACGGTGCGGCGGACATCGTTGCTTCCAATATCCTGCAAGCTCTTCTTTGAGACTTCTTCATCCGGCGGAAGATTGGCAACGTAATACGGATCTCTGGGAGTCCGCTTCGCGTTTTGCAGTCCGTAAACCGCTAGAAACGCCTCCAGAATGCCGATGAGAGATTCATTCGATATCTGGCTCTGTACGTTGTCCGACAATGCCTCTGCTCCGCGCTGGCAGAACCAGGCCACTATCAGCCATTCGGTTTGAGCCAGCGGGAGCTTCGCTTCCACTTTCTGGCGGATGTTCAGCAGGGACTTGATCGGCTCGGAGATCAGTTTGACGAACTCGAGGCGGTCGTCCCTGGCGGATTCAAGAAGCTGCTTCGCCACTTCGGACGTCGAAATGCTTTCCCCGCTTTTTAGAGAAAGGATTTTCCTCAGGTGTTCCAGCCTATAGCGGAGTGCTTCTGAGATACGAATCGAGATCACCGGCTGTTGCGGTGGCGGTGCCTTTTCGGCCATTGGACGCTTTACCTCGTTACCCACTGATAGCTGTAACATTACAACTTGACAATATGTCTACAATCGCGATATTGTCAAGCGTAGTTTCGATAGGCGAGGTGCCCTTTGCGTTCTTTTCACCTGCCTCGGCGACGCAGAGGCTCCCCGCATTTCCCTACGTGCAGAGTGTTTGGTTCATCGCATTTTGCGTTCTGCACGGCGGACCGGAGGCTGCAATTGATATGAGCGAACAATATCTGACAGAAATCCAGGTGGCCGAACGAACGAGGATCAGCCTCAAAACCCTACGCCGGTGGCGACTGGAGAATCGTGGACCGAAATACTCGAAATTCGGTTCACTTGTTCGCTATGGCGAGGGGGATCTGATTCAGTGGGAGCAGGCCCAGCCAAGCGGCGGAGAAGACCCCACCCAGCGAATTCGAGTGAAGTCCGAGAGACATGGCATTTCGCTCCGCAAGTCGGGATGACAACGGAGATTTTTCTCCCATAGAACCCCAGCAATCATCTCATTGACTTATTTAAGTCTTACGCTCATAATTTGGAATATGGAGCCGAATGCCATCCGCACCTCGATTGACCTGCCGCGCGATCTTCACCGCCGCGTCCATGAGGCCGCCGCACGGAAGGGTTGCTCTGCGCGCAAGCTCATTCTTGCCGGGATTGAGCGCGTCGTGGAAGAAGCCAAAGTGTCCCGGCCTCGTCGGCGGCTCAGTCTCGATCAACCGTTGATCCGCCCAGCGGGACGGCGCATCCGTATCACGAACGAAGAGGCTTATGAGCTTATTGAGCTTCCCTGACATTAACGTTTGGCTCGCAATCGCAGCACCCGAACACGTTTACGCCGCCACTGCAAAGGTTTGGTGGAAACAGGAAATCGGGTCCATCGCGTTTTGTCGCCTGACACAGCTCGGATTTCTCCGTCTGATGACCACGGCTGCGGTGATGGATGGGAAGCCGCTGACGATGACTGAGGCTTGGCGCGTCTACGACCGCTTGTATGATGACGACCGCGTGACGTTCGTCGCGGAACCGCCAGAGGTAGACAAGCGATTCCGAGAAACGGCAACGGGACGAACCGCATCACCCAAAGTCTGGGCCGATGCCTGGTTGCTTGCTGTTGCCCATGCAGCGGAAGGTGTCCTGGTTACCTTTGACAAGGCGCTCGCTTCGCGCGGTGCGCTGTGTCTGCTGCCAAAAGAAGAGAAACCGTCAAGGCGTTAAACTCACGAAGATCATCATGACAACAATTCTGCATAGATCGATTGTTTTGAAAGTGCAACAACTGCCCTGATTTTAGGTTATGAAGGGGGATGTATGAGTCTCTTCCGTCGCAGCGATATCTGGTGGTATGAGTTTTGGTTTGCAGGACGGCGCATTCAGGAGTCGAGTAAAAGCCCGTCCAAAACCATTGCAAAAAATGCTGAACAAAAGCGTCGGCGCGAGTTGGAAGAGGGCTTCAATAACTTCACAGACACGCGCCGTGAGCGAGTCCGCACTTTCAGCGATGTGGCAGACGAGTTCTTCAATGGCTATAAGCTGCGACTCCCCAACTCGGCAGTGTTCGCCGATTATGCAATCGACCATCTGAAACGGCTGCTCGGAAGCAAGATGCTGGTGGACTTCAATGAAGCGGCTGTCATCAAGTATCAGAATGATCGGCTCGATGAAGGGACATCTCCGAAGACGATCAATGAAGAAGTCGGATTTCTTTTGCGCATCCTAGGAGAACCGGGCGACATCCTTCGTGTGCGCTTGCGCAAAAGAAAGATGCTCAAGCTGAAGGTTCGCAATACCATCGGCAAGACATATAGCGATGATGAGAAGAAACGGATGCTCGAAGAGGCACGCAAAGCTCGCTCCCCGCACATCTACCTCGCGTTGACGCTGGCACTGAATGCCGGGATGCGCGATGCCGAGATTAAGACTTTGACCTGGGCACAAATCAATTTTGGCAAAGAATTTCTGGCCGTTGGTCGCAGTAAAACGGAGGGCGGAGAAGGTCGCACCATCCCGCTGAACTCCGCGTTGCTCCCAGCATTGACAGAGTACGTTGCATGGTACACGGATCAATTCGGGGAGATTCAACCGGAGTGGTATGTCTTTCCCTTTGGAAAGCCGCGTCCCAGCGACCCCACTCGCCCGGTCACAACTCTAAAGACGGCCTGGACCAATGTTCGCGCCAATGCCAAAGTAACCGGACGCTTTCACGATAACCGGCACACGCTCATCACGGAGTTGGCGGAGAGCGGCGCGGGCGACCAGACAATCATGGATATTGCCGGTCACGTCTCGAAGCAGATGCTCAAGCACTACAGTCACATTCGCATGGAAGCAAAGCGGACGGCACTCGAATCCATTGTCAAGAAGCCGATGAGCACGGACGCTTCGATCCAACAGAATGGGCAGGCGGAGGGGTCCCTGCAAAAGTCCCTACATGGGTTGCAGAACGGAGCCACACGGCCAACTAGCAACCACGCCACGGCGCAATCTGCGAACTCTGCCACAGCAAAAAAAACGGCACAACAGTGCTCAGAATTACCCGTAAATACGCAGCATTTTGAAGGGGAGTCCCTACAAAAGTCCCTACAGTCTTGTAATTTTGAGGCTCATCGGGGAGTGGGGCGGGGTCGCAAGTCTAAGAAAAGAATTGGCTCCTCAGGTAGGACTCGAACCTACAACCCTTCGGTTAACAGGGGATGTGTAGGGTGTGGAGCACATGTGTTTTCTTTAGGATAGCGCGGAGCCGAGAGGCGTTTTTGGAGTCTCTACGGCGCACAATTTGACCAAGGATTTGACGAAGTTACCGGTACTGCCACTTGGCCGTGGAGCAACACACTAATATCAATTTGTTGGGACCTGGAACGCCCACTCGCATTGAATACTATGCTTATAGTATGCTTTATAAATGTCGAGGTGCCCATGATCGATCTCCGTGAGGTCCGCTCCGTTACCGAGTTCCAGAGAAATGCCAAAGAGTATGTCGGCAAAATCAAGGGTTCCAAAACTCCCCTCGTCCTTACAGTCAACGGTCGAGCGGAACTCGTCGTCCAGGATGCTGCCAGTTATCAGGAATTGCTCAACCGTCTGGAAGAGCTGGAAACAGTCGCCGCAATTCGTGTGGGCTTGCAGGATGCGAAAGAAGGCCGCGTTCAGCCGGCGCGAAAAGCTCTAAAGAACCTCGGGGCTAAACTTGGAATTCAGCGTTGAAATTACCCAAGCCGCTTTGGCCGATGCTGAGGGTTATGTCTGCTTCATCAGGGATGATCGTCAAGACCCCGTGGCCGCCGAACAGTGGTGGAATGGTCTGGTGGATCAGATCCTTTCTCTTGAAACGTTGCCACGACGATGTTCAATCATTCCCGAACAGAAATATTTTGAACAAGAAATGCGGCATCTCATCTATGCTTCTCATCGAATCATTTTCCGCATCGATGAAAGCACCGTGACCGTGTTGCGTATCTATCACGGAGCAAGGAAACCTTTGAAGGCGATTGATGGATAAGGTGCTGAGATGTGTGAGCCGAATGCGAGATTTAAGTTTTCGGTGCAGCCCTGATGAACTATCAACGATGCGCTCTGACTGGTAGTTTATTGCTTTTTGCCCAACCAATAGATTTCTGCGTATGACAAGACGTGCATGGGTTGGGAATTTCACATTTGGCCGTCGTGGGCAAAACCGGGCGCGGAGCGGCAGCACGCAAGAGGGCGGGAATCGACGGGCTGGCATAAGAAAACGGAGCCTGTGGTTCAGGCTCCGTCAATATTGATTACTGGAATTATGCAGCGGTGGGTTTCTTTGCTGGCTTCAGTTGTGCTTTCGCATTCACCTTCTTTGCAGCTTGCGCCTTTGCTTTCGCAGTGAACTCCTGTTTCACCTTGAGGGCAATGGCATCGGTGTCCACCTTGTAATGCTCGGCTGCTTCCTTGAGCGCGTTGCCAGCATTCGGCTGCGTCCGTGCTGCGTGAAGAATGACCATCTCCACCAGTAGCCGTCCGAGTTCGCCTTCGTCGGCTTTGCGGATGTAGGCAGATAGCAGTTTCGGAATTGAGTCGCTGTCCTTTGCCTTCTTGATCCCACGATTGCGGGCGACAACCTCCAGCCGCCGTTCGTCCAGCATGGTTGCGACGCGCTCCACGATGAAAAGCAGGTCGCGTTTCATCAGCCGTACCGGAACGGCGGCAATGATGGCATTCAGAACGCGCAAGCCCGTTGCCTGGGCCAGTGCTTCCTCGCGGCGCTGCTTCTCCTGCTCGATCTTCCCATTGGCATCGGCGGTTGGCTTCTGCTTTTTCGGATGGTGAATCGGACAGTTTGGGTCGGCACAGATTTTACGGAGTTCGCCTTTCTCCGTGCCTTCCGTGATGATGGCCTCGATCGTGGATTTGCAGGTCTTGTACTCCGGCCAATCGCGCTGCTTGTTGTTTTGCGGCTTCTCCTGCTTGATCTCGATGTACTTGTTGCGCGGGATTGCCGTACTGCCTGTGGCTGGTTGGCCGTAGGCAGCGGAGATTTGTACCAGCTTCGGCTTGGCGGCGAGGGTCTTCGCAACATGCGCGTCCACCTTGGTCTGGTAGCAAGCGGGATCGGTGCAAGCATCCTGCTGAACGTCCGCAAATAGCAGCTTGTTGTGTCCCGTCCGTTTGGGGCAATCCAGACAAGCGCCAGCCTGCGGGTTGAGGGTCGCGTCACTTTTCGAGAATGGCGCGTCCTTCAGTATGAGTAGGATGTTGTGTTCGATCCATTGCTGGAGATTGCGGACGGGCAGCAGGATGCGTTTGCTCTTGCTGCCGCCTCCCCAATCCTCGCGGAAGCAAGCGGCGAGTGCTTGTTCCTGCTCGGCTGGCTGGAGTTTTGCCAGTAGCAGCGCGTGGCCTACGCCGATCTCATTCTTGTAGAATGCCTCGACCACTGACGGAGCAAGCTCCGTCAGCTTGAGGCGTTGGGCGCAATACGCTGGCGATTTCCCTGTCTTTGCGGCAATCTGTTCGATGGAGTATTTCGGTTCGTCGAGATTCAGCAAAGCACGGAAACCCTGCGCTTCCTCCAGTGGATGCACGTCCCGCCGCTGGAGATTTTCAATCAACTGCGCCTCCAGTGCTTCCGCGTCGGTAAGGTTGACGATGCGGACGGGTATGGTTTCAGACTCGGCCAGTTGCGCGGCGCGGTAACGCCGTGCTCCGGCAACGATCTCGAAGCTGCGTTCATTCAAAGGCCGCACAAGCAAGGGCGAGAGAACACCCTGACTGCGAATGCTCTCGGCCAGTTCCTTGAGGGCCGCATCCTCAAAGATGCGGCGCGGGTTGGTTTTCGATTCGGTCAATACGGCGAGTGGCAGGTTGCGGTATTCGGTAGCTGCGATTGATGTAGACATGATGCGCTTCTCCTATAGTTGAACGTGCGTGGATGGGGAGAGCGGACAGCCGCTGGCTGTCCGCCCATTGGTTGCGGTAGCCTAACTGGCGGCTGCCATTGCATCTTGCGGCTGCTGCTCCTCGACTTCCGGCTTTGTCTCCAGTGCTGCCAGAATGACGGCGGAGGCTTTCTGGATGACCTCAAGGCTTTCCGCCAAGAGCGATGCATTACCGTGGTAAAGCTGGATGTAATCGGCGGACGCGGTTCCCGTCTGTAGACCTACTGCTTTGCTCACCACGAACGCGATGGCCTCGGCTTCGGTCTCGCGGACGGTCTTGGTGGTCTGGGTGCGGCGCTCGGCCTTGTGCAACATTTCGTGCGCCAGTTCATGCACAAGGGTAGCGAACTCTTCGGCCTTCGATTGCCCCGGCAAAAGAACGATCTTGCCGCCGTAGCTCATGCCCATTGCTGGTGCGATGTGCTCGTTGAACTCCAGCTCGATACCCTGAGTGGTGATGAAGTCAATCAGACGGTCGCGGTGTTCGCCAACTTCGCCCTTTACCCCGTCCATGCCGGGAAGCTCTTTGCCTTCGGTCTGCGACACATCGAAGACGTACACGGCGCGAAAGCCAACCAGTACCGGGACATTTTGCTTGGTGATGTCCTGCTCGGCTTCGGCATCTTTCTTGCGCTTGACGCCGATCATGGGCGCAAGAATCTGGATGCCTTTCTCGCCTTTCTTCACGCGGCGGCCAAGCTGGTTCCACGCATACAATCCGGCAACGTGGGTTGCATCGGGTTTCTGCCGTGCGATCTGGAGAATGTTGCCGAAACTGTAATTGTGAAAGTGGCTCATGGCCGTGAGATAGGCCGTGAGTGCATCGCTGCGTCCCGCCTCAAGCTGCACGATGAGGAAGTCCACATTTTCGCGGATGAGTTTCTGCGTCGCGTTTTCATTGCGCGGCGTGCCTGTGCTGTTGCTGCTGCGGTTGTTGTTGGTAGATAACATTTTTTCTCCTTGGTGTCCCGTTTGGGAGTGGTTTGTCCTTCACAAAGCGCAGCGGACAAACCCGGACAAACGGACACCAAGGCAGAACGAGGGCAGCGGAGGTGGGAGGCTGGAGGGTGGGCGCGGCAAGTGCCAAACACGCACTATCGTTTGGCGCGCAGACGGCGCTGGCCCGAACGGACTCAGGAAGGCCCGTTTAGCGCGGCTTTATGCGCTGGGCCGCCACCGGAGCGGCACGAAGTGGACATAAGGCGCGCGAAAGCGCTACCGAGAATTTATCTTGGTATTGGCAACGGGCTATTTCAATACAATGAGGCCATTAAAGCATTTTGTCTGATGGTGTAGAGTAGTGGGAGGCGATGATCCGCGACATGAGCTGAGATGGCGCGACCGTATTCGGACGATCTGCGAAGAAAGCTGTTGGAGGCGCACGACCAGGGGCAGG
>JAJYSV010000116.1 GCA_021793405.1 Acidobacteriota bacterium | reverse complement strand
ATTCCTGGGAGTCATCTATCACACCCTCAAAAATAACTGGGTGTTCGAGGACTTCCCCAATTTTGTCTTGGCCTCCTGAAAACAGGCCGCAACTAAAGCATGAGTAGACAACTATTCATGGGAGAACTGATGTCAACCTACGCGCTGCCGATCCTGGAAATCCCGAAACCTGTCGCGACCAACGAGGTATTGCTCATCGCGAGCGGAGATCTGCGACAGTCCGCCAACGAAGTCTGCTGGCCCGCACAGGCACAGCTGGAGAAGAAGCTCACCGGGGCGTTCCAAGCCGAAGGCATCGATCTGCGCCGCGCCCACCCTTACCGTGAAGATCTGAAGCACGGCTTTATTTCGAGTCAGCGCATGGGTATGGATATTTTTGAGGGAATCGACCCGAAAGCGCCACTCGTAGTTGCGGAAGCAGTCTGGCAGTACAGTAATCACGTCCTCGCGGGCCTGATCGGTCATCGCGGCCCCATCTTGACCATCGCCAACTGGTCGGGACAATGGCCTGGTCTGGTGGGAATGCTGAACCTGAACGGAAGCCTGCACAAGGCCGGCGTGAAATTCAGCACAATCTGGAGCAAGGACTTCGACGATGAATTCTTTCGCAAGGGTTTGCGGCAGTGGCTTCGCGAGGGGAAGATCGATCACGATCTGAGCCATGTACACGCGTTGGATTTGTCCTCATTTCCGAAGCCGGAAAAGGAACTGGGCGCCGCGCTGGCGCAGCAACTCAAGTCGCAGAAAGCCATCCTGGGCGTCTTCGATGAAGGCTGCATGGGAATGTACAACGCCATCGTGGAGGACTATCTGCTGAACCCCACGGGTGTGTACAAAGAGCGGCTGAGCCAGTCGGCGCTGGTCGCCGCCATGCGCACGATTCCCGACGCTGAAGCGCAGAAAGTTCGCAACTGGCTGGACCAACATGGGGTCACCTTCGTCACCGGAGTGAACGAAGAGACCGACCTGACAGACAAGCAGATCCTGGAACAATGCAAAATGTATATCGCGGCAATGCGAATTGCGAACGACTTTGGCTGCGATGCGATTGGCATCCAGTACCAGCAGGGCTTGAAGGACATGGCACCGGCCTCGGACCTGGTCGAGGGACTGCTGAACAATGTGGAGCGTCCCCCGGTCTTCGACAAGCAAGGCGAGGAACTCTATGCCGGCAAACCGCTGCCGCACTTCAATGAAGTGGATGAGTGCGCGGGGCTGGACGCTCTGGTGACAAATCGCGTCTGGACAGCGATGCACCTCGATCCAGCCACCACCCTGCACGATGTTCGCTGGGGAGAGCACTACACCGGAGACGGCATCGACGACTTTGTCTGGCTGTTTCAAATTTCCGGCGCGGCCCCGGCCTCGCATTTCACCGGCGGCTATCGAGGAGCGATCAGCGAGCGCCAGCCTCCCATGTACTTTCGCCTGGGAGGCGGTACGCTAAAAGGCATCTGCAAGCCCGGGCATGTGGTCTGGAGCCGGGTGTTTGTAGAAGGAAATCAATTGCACGTCGATCTGGGTCGCGCCACCGCCATCGAACTACCGGCGGAGGAAACCGAGCGCCGATGGAAGGCGGTCACACCGCAATGGCCCATCATGCATGCGCTGCTCCATGGCATTACCCGCGATCAATTCATGGCCAGGCATCGGGCCAATCACCTGAACGTCGCCTACGCTCCCACACGTCAGATTGCCGACCAGGCGCTGGCGGCCAAAGCGGCTATGTTCGCGGAGCTGGGGATACAGGTACACCTCTGCGGAGTTTGATCGCTGCTCCGCAGCACTAGGATTTGGAACATAATCTGAGCACGGGAGGAACAATCCATGCATGGCACAGTAACTACAATTCCTCGGCACCAGATGTTGATCGATGGCGAGTTGGTGGCCTCGACAAAAACAATTCCGGTTGTCAATCCCACAACGGAAGAGGTCATTTCCGAGGTCCCCAGCGGGACGTTGGAGGACGTGAATGCAGCCGTCCTGGCTGCGGAGAAAGCACAAAGAAGCTGGAGTCAGTTGCCAGCCATTCAACGCGCCGGATACTTGCGCGAAATAGCACAGGCTGTTCGCGCAGACCGCGAGCACCTGGCGCGCACCATCACCGAGGAACAGGGAAAAATATTGTCCTTGGCTGAGGTGGAAGTAGACTTCTCCGCCGACTACATCGATTACATGGCAGAGTTTGCCCGCCGGTACGAAGGCGAGATTATCCAGAGCGATCGCCGCGGAGAAAATATCCTGCTCTATAAGCACCCCATCGGCGTCATCGCGGGCATACTCCCGTGGAACTTCCCGTTCTTCCTGATCGTTCGCAAGATGGCGCCGGCGCTGATCACGGGAAACACGATCGTCATTAAGCCGAGCAGCGAAACGCCCAACAATGCATTTGAGTTTGCCAAAATCGTCGCCAAGTCCTCCTTGCCCAAAGGCGTCTTCAATCTTGTGTCGGGTAAAGGTTCTGTCGTGGGAGACGGACTGGCCCGTCATCCCAAGATCGGTATGGTAAGTCTGACCGGCAGCGTCGAGGGTGGAATCGCAGTGATGCGGGCGGCTGCGGACAATGTGACCAAGGTGTCGCTGGAACTTGGCGGGAAGGCTCCTGCCATCGTCATGCAGGATGCGGATCTTGATTTGGCCGTGAAGTCGATTCGCGCTTCGCGGATTATCAACACAGGGCAAGTGTGCAACTGTGCGGAGCGCGTCTATGTGCAGGAATCCATCTCGGACAAATTTATTGAAAGGATCACCGTGGCGATGGAAAAGACCGTG
This sequence comes from Acidobacteriota bacterium, assembly GCA_021793405.1. Classification (GTDB taxonomy): domain Bacteria; phylum Acidobacteriota; class Terriglobia; order Terriglobales; family Acidobacteriaceae; genus JAKAAZ01. The sequence goes on along the minus strand of JAJYSV010000116.1, from coordinate 5,038 downwards.
GTCGGCGATCCCTTCCAGAAAGACACCGAAATGGGCCCGATGGTCAGCCAAGCGCAGATGGAGTCTGTCGACCGCGCCGTTCAGACTGCGGTCGAGGAGGGTGCGGAACTGCTCTGCGGTGGCAAGAGATACACCGGCCGTAAGGGACACTTCTATCCTCCGACCGTGCTGACCCATTGCAAGCAGGACACGCAGATTATGCAGCAGGAGGTCTTTGGCCCGGTTCTTCCGATCACGACATTCAAAGACCTGGATGAAGCCATTGAAGATGCCAACGACTGCCAGTATGGACTGACATCCTCAATTTACACGCGCAGTCTAGACGTGGCGATGCGCGCGTGCAACGAAATAAAGTTCGGCGAGACCTATGTCAATCGCGAGAATTTCGAGGCCATGCAGGGCTTTCACGCAGGCTGGCGCAAATCGGGCATTGGCGGCGCGGATGGCAAACACGGATTGGAAGAATATCTACAGACCCACGTCGTCTACATGAATTACGACTGGAAGAATAAGGCTTCTTCCACGACGGAGTAGCAGGTATTGGACAACAACAAGAGCTGAACGTGCCAATAACGAAAAGAACAGATACAGTGGTGTCGGGAGGACGTCGCCCGCAATGCTGGTGCATTCTGTAGCAACCACGAGCACAACCGACAACCCGCACGCACAGCACCCGCTGATCCCGCATGGGATGGGCCTGCAGTTCTTTCTGGTGGCGGGCCTGTTCTTTCTGTGGGGCGTTCCCAACAATCTGAACGATGTCCTGATACGCCAATTCATGACGTCGTTTGCGATCTCGCGCTTTCAGGCCGGCCTAGTGCAGTCCGCTTTCTATATGGGCTATTTTTTACTGGCCACGCCGGCGGCGCTGCTCATGCGCAAATTCGGCTACAAACTGGGCTTCATCACAGGCCTGCTCCTATTCGGCGCGGGATCCTTTCTCTTCTGGCCGGCGGCGCTTGTCGGCCGCTATTCTTTTTTTCTTTTCGCTCTGTTCGTCATTGCCAGCGGGCTAGCCTTCCTGGAGACGGCATCGAACCCGTTCGCCGCACAGCTCGGCGATCCGGAAAGCGCGGCTCGCCGATTGAATTTCGCCCAAGCCTTCAACCCCCTGGGATCGGTCTGCGGCGTCCTGATCGGGACAGTATTTATTTTTTCCGGAATTGAGTTGGACCCTCAGCAGGTTGCCCACATGCAGGCGCTCCATACCTACCACGCATATCTCCACCGGGAAACCATGCGGGTCGTGACGCCGTATGTCGCGATTGGAGCCATCGCATTCTTCTGGGCAATCCTGATCGCTCGCACCAAATTTCCAACCTTCACCATTGAGCATGAAAACCCCAGCGAGAACCATGGCAGTTTCAAGGAGCTGTTGCGCTTTCCCCATTTTCTTCTGGCGATCGTCGCACAGTTTCTCTATGTCGGCGCACAGGTCTGTAGCTGGAGTTATTTCATCCAATATATCGAAACCTTTACGCATCAGCCGGAGAAGACGGCTGGGTATCTGCTGACTGGAACTCTGCTTGCTTTTGGCGCGGGGAGATTCGCCTCATCTGTATTGATGCGATATGTAGAGCCACACATCCTGATGGGTATCTACGGCCTCGTGAATATCGCACTGCTTGCGGTCGCCATGGAATTCCCCGGCTGGATGGGGCTTTGGGCCATTTTTGCGACAAGCTTTTTCATGTCCGTCATGTACCCAACCATCTTCGCTCTCGGCATTCGAAGCCTTGGCCGCGATACCAAAATTGGCGGATCCTTGATAGTCATGGCAATCGTCGGGGGCGCTGTGTTGACGCCGACGATGGGGTTCGTTTCAGAGGTATCGCACAACATCGCTTTCGCCTACATTGTTCCCTTGCTCGCCTATGTTGGAGTTGCCTTGTACGCGTTCTTTGGTTCCGCCATTCCTCCCAGACCGGGTGCCCCTGACGGTGAAGTCGCTTGAACGGGACGTCATGTAAGCGGCGACTCACGCGCCAACGGTGCGCTTCATTCATCCGGAAACAACGCTGTCACCGGATGCAGATCATGCGAAACTTTTCCGTCCTTGTAGCGATCCTGATCGTTCTTCCCTCGCTATCCAATGCCCAGCTTGCAACCACCCCACCCATGGGCTGGAATAGTTGGGACTCCTATGGACTGACGATCACTGAATCTGAGTTCAAGCAGAATGTGGACTGGTTCAACGCGCACCTGAAGTCCAGCGGCTGGCGCTATGTGGTAATTGATGAAGGTTGGTATCTCGCCCGTCCGGACCAGGCCGATCAAGGCTATACGCTCGATGCGAACGGGCGCTACATTCCCGCGGTCGACCGCTTCCCTTCTGCCGACCAGGATCGCGGATTCAGATTGCTCGTGGCCTATGTCCATTCTCTCGGACTCAAGTTTGGCATTCACATTATCCGCGGCATTCCGCGGCAGGCGGTTGAGCGCAACCTGCCCATCGCTGGATCGAGCTACCACGCCACCGATGCCGCCGACACCTCCGACACCTGCAGATGGAACCATGACAACTATGGCGTGAAGGACAATGCCGCCGGTCAGGCCTATTACGACTCCATTGCAAAGCTCTATGCGAGCTGGGGCGTCGATTTTGTCAAAGTGGACTGCATCTCACAGCCTTACAAAAAAGCCGAAATTCACATGGTGAGCGCCGCGCTCAGAAAGACGGGAAGACCCATCGTGCTGAGCCTGTCGCCCGGTCCGACCCCGCTGGAAGATGCCGACGACGTGACGGCACAGGCGCAAATGTGGCGTATCTCAGATGACTTTTGGGATGTATGGGACCGTGACAACACGTCGAAGGGTTTTCCGCAAAGCGTCGTGCATCAATTCCAATTGCTGTCGCAATGGGAGCGCTATGCCGGCCCCGGTCATTGGCCGGATGCGGATATGCTGCCCTTCGGGTGGCTCGGGCCACATCCTGGATGGCAGCAGGCGCGCCAGTCGCGTCTGACCCCGGACGAGATGCGGACGGTGTTCACGCTCTGGTCGATAGCGCGTTCGCCGCTGGTTTTGGGGGCAAACCCCACCCGCGTGGACGGCGCGACGGAAGCCTTGCTCACCAACCGCGAGGTGATCGCCGTCGACCAGCATTCCACCGGCAACAAAGGGTGGATGCCAACGCCGACGACCTGGGTGTGGACCGCGCAAGCCACATCCGCGGAAGGCGAATATGTTGCGCTGTTCAACGTGAGCGACGCACCGCTCGAGATGAATTACGCCTGGCGGGATCTTGGACTTCCTGCTGGCAAACATGCCGCGCGCGATCTGTGGCTGCACAAGAACCTTGGCACATCGGGTGGAGTGAGAGTCACTCTTGCGCCTCACGCGTCGGTGCTGTACCGGGTGGAGTAAATGAGCGCAGTCAGCAATCGTTAAAGCGAACAAGCCTTGAACTAGAAGGGCTGGCGCATGCAGGCGATAAAGGGAGGAACTTCATCATGGAGATGGATGCGATTTCTAGACGGTCATTTTTGAAGCACATGGGCGTGGCGGGCGCGCTGGCATACTCGACCGGCACGGGAGCATTCGGACAGGCGCCGACACAGCCCCCGACTGGCAACAGCGAATTTTCCGCCACGGATGCGATGCAGGCGGCTACCCGTGCACAGAGGATGGCGTGGTGGCACGCAGCGAAATTTGGCATGTTTATCCATTGGGGTCTGTATAGCGTGCTAGGCCAGCATGAGTGGGCGATGGAGGCGGAAGGCATTCCGATTCCGCAATATGAGTTGATGGCCAAGCATTTTCACCCGAAGCCGAACGCCGCACGCGAGTGGGCCCGACTGGCGAAACGCGCCGGACAGAAATACATGGTGATGACGACCAAACACCATGAAGGCTTTTGCATGTTCGACACGAAACTGACGAATTATTGCGCGCCCAAACAAGGGCCTGGTCGAGACCTGGTGCGGGAGTATGTGGAAGCGGCACGCGCGGAGGGTCTTCGCGTTGGCTTCTATTACTCGTTGATGGACTGGCATCATCCCGATGGCGCGCTTTGCAAGACGGATGAGGCAGCGAGAAAGCGATTTGTCGCCTACACGCACGGCCTGATTCGTGAGTTGATGACCAATTACGGCAAGATCGATGTCCTGTGGTACGACGTGGATTGGCCACTCACCCCGGAACAGTGGGAATCGGAGCGGATGAATCAGATGGTGTTCGAACTGCAGCCCGAGATCATCGTGAATAATCGCAATGGCCTGGACGGAGATTTTTCCACCCCGGAACAGCACATCCAGGCGGCAAAAATGGGGCGAGCGTGGGAAACATGCATGACGCTCAACGATAGCTGGGGCTACAACCGTGGCGATGATTCCTGGAAAACGCCGAAAGCGATTGTGAGCAATCTGGCCACGTGCGCGGCCGGTGGCGGCAACTATTTGCTGAATATCGGACCCAAGCCGGATGGCTCGGTACCTGCGGAATCCGTCGAAATTCTAGACGCCGTCGGCAAGTGGCTGGACATCAATGGAAAGGCGATCTACCAAACCCAGCGAGGATCCTTTGCTGGCCATCCTCCCAATGCGAACTTCACGCGGAATGGCAACACGTTATACATCCACGAAAAGTATTGGCCCGGCGTCACTCCGGCAGCCCAATGGCTGTCTTTCTTCCAGCCAGGCGTGGTCGTGGCGATCGGCGGCCTGAAGGCGAAGGTGAAATCGGCGCGTCTGCTGAAGACAGGGCAGAACGTCACGTTTTCACAGGACGAGCCTCTCCATCTGCGACTGACAGGATTGCCGGTCGAAGCGCCCGACTCACCGTCAACTGTGATCGAAGTGGAGTGTGAAAGCGAACCGATTATCGACGCATGGGGGATTGTTCCGCTCTGGCCGCGCTATAAGGTCGACATCAGCTAGATGTTTGGTCCCGGAGTTGGATGGAGCATACTTCACCCATCAGGCGAAGGAGATGGCATGAATAGTACAGCGGGAATCTGAGGCGGTAAGCTCCACAGTAGAGTTGTGGGGCAGGCAGGGTGCGGGCTGAATATGTGCGATGAGGCCACAGGACCTCGTGA
>JAJYSV010000115.1 GCA_021793405.1 Acidobacteriota bacterium | reverse complement strand
TCGAGCCGATCAGATTACCGATGAAAAATGACAGTAGCGACTGCAGAACCATCACGATTGACATGGAGGCCAGGAAGGACCATAGGAAAGGCCAGTTGTTCGGGATTAGGTATTCATGGAAGCAAACCACCAGGAAGCCGAGAAGTGCCCCAAAGACAGCGTCAAGCAACCAAAACTTCATCGAGTTTCTTCGATAGTTGAGACATCGACCGGTGCCCTCGCTAGCGGAGCTGCAATTTCGGCAATCAGGTTGTTCTGCGGTGCATATGTTCATATGTGACAATCCCTCATTAAAACTGCATATTCATAGCCAGCAGGGGTAAGCTGACATCGACCGTCTGGCCCTTTCGGTAGAGGCGCAATTTGAGGAGTTCGCCAGGCCGCCCCTTCAACAACGCCTTGGCGATGTCCGCGGACGAGGTGATCTCTTCGCCATTCACAGCGACGATAATATCGCCCCCAATCGTATAGGGCTTCTCTCCAACGACGACCACGCGTCTCCCAGCACGCAAGCCCGCGGACGCGGCGGGAGAATTAGGAAGCACTTCTTCAACCAGAAAACCGTGTTTCACCGGAATGCCGAAAAGCTTGGCCACCTCAGGTGTGAGATCGCTGCCGCTGAAGCCCAGCGTTGGATGATACGCATGCCCCATTTCGATCAAATCGGGGATAACCGCCTTCGCAAGGTCGATGGGAATGGCGAACCCTATGTTCTGGGCCCCGCGGACGATGGCGTCGTCGATCCCGATCACCTCGCCCGATGAGTCCAGCAGAGGTCCACCGCTGTTGCCGGGATTGATAGCGGCGTCGGTCTGAATGACCGCATCGGCCAATTCCATCGCAGAGTCATCCATCGTCCTCTGTACTGCGCTGACCACGCCAACGCTGAGGGTGTTATGCAGCCCAAGCGCATTGCCGATGGCCAGTACCTTTTGTCCAACCTGCAAGGTTACCGAGCGACCTAACGGCAGTGCCATCAGGTCCTCTGGAGAAGCGTCGATTTGCAACAAGGCGATGTCCAACTGCGGGTCTGTTCCGATGAGTTGCGCGTCGAAGTGTTTGCCATTCGACAAAGTGACAGCAATCTCATCCTTGTCCTTGACAACGTGAAATGCGGTCAGGATACGGCCTTTTTTGTCGATCACAAACCCGGTGCCGGTGCTCACTTCTACCGTGCTCGTTTCGAGAAGCGAGGACACGGCAAGCCGCGCGTCGATCTGGACGACTCCAGCACTCGCTTGTCGAAACACCTGAATCGTGTTCATCTCATCGGAAAGAAGAGGCCGGGACACCCTCTGGGCTTCACTCGTCAGGGCGCCAAGAATCAACGCTCCCGCAGCCATCGTTGTTATGAATCCTGCACGCATTTCTGTCGCTCTCCATCCATCGGATACCATGTCGAATGCAATTCAGGTACCAGTGCGTGCTCTGCCGCCGCCCCTTTGCGACCGCATGCGCCCTTGCCTTCACAATGTGGCCCTGATTCTTCCAACTCTGGCGAACTCGACTGGGGTACATGCGCCCCAACGCACAATTTGGCGCTGATTGTCTGTCCCATATGCGCCAGTCTGTGGATGAAATCAGGCAGCTCAACGGACTGTGCGACGCTGTTTGTGTCTCAAGCTGCGAAAATTGCGCTGGTCTCAAGCGCGCGCAATAGTTTGCCCTTGAGCTTCACACCCTAACGCATGGCATGTTCACGGGTCTGGCGGTCAACAGTCTTGTCGATTTGGCATCGCGATTGCTTTTCAATCCTGCGAGGGCAGCCGAATGACTATCATCGTACCGACGGAGAACGTCATTGCCGTTCAGACCGAGCTTGGCTTTGAACATACTCTCAAGTCGTTGCGCGTCGAACTGCCCCGCCATGAGTTTCGCATTCTTTGGGAAGTGGATTTCAGCCGCGAGTTGCACAGCCACATCGGATCGCCGTATGCGGTTCTGATTGTGTGGCATGCGTCCTCCGCGTATCAGGCTCTGCTCAGCGATCCCAACGGAGGGCTGATGGTTCCGTTCAACTTGGCGGTGTATCAGAAAGGGAATGTCACCACTGTGTCAGTTCTCATTCAGCCATCGCTAAGACCGGAAGCGTCACTGGGGATTCGTGCACTTGGCCAGGAACTGAATTGGCGGCTGAGGCACATCCTGCTACACCTTGGAATATACGAGCGACAAGGCGGCCAGGGAAGCGCACGCGCTGCTTCGGCGGCGCGGGGCGATGGAGGTGGCGAATGGGAAACGAATGCTTCGACCCGAAGAGTGCCATCACGAACAGCATGAGCAGCTACGGCTTGCGCGTGAGAAGGAAATGACGATGTTGTGCGCAGGAGGCTCGCGGGTCACACTACGGGAGGAAACGGCACCACGCACCCAACCGACGATGATGCGGTGGATTGCCCAGACTCCTCTAGGCATGGCCTGCGTTCCCCCTCGGTTCTTCGACACTTCTGCCCGGACGTGCAGAAGTCGAAAGCTTCAATAGAAAGTGTTCTGTCCTGTGATACAGGTCACATACGAAAAAAGGAAAGGGTAAGTACTCTTACTTCACTGGCATGAGATTCTTCTCCAAAGCCGTCACGGTTCTGCTCCTTATAGTCTTGGGAGCCGCGCCGGCGTTTGCGGCCACGCCATGCCAGGGAGACTTGCAGTCTTCCACGTGCTGCAAGGCTACATGCGCCATGATGGCGGCCATGACAGCGAAGGGAAAAAGTGCGGCTCACTCCCGGATGGTATCGGCTAATTCCAGCCGGTCCTGCTGCAAGACCGTTCCAGGGTTGCCTGCTTTGACTACCACTGTCACTGCACTGGGCCAGCAAGAATCCTTGGAAATGGCGCCTGTACAAGGAATGCTTGCGAGCTATCTCCCGAATACAACTTTTCGAGTAATGGGCGACCACGCTCCGCTCGATCGTCAGTTGCGCAGCGTGTCGCGATCCGTTCTCTGTACCTTCCGGATCTGATCTCTCCTCTCCCGGAATTTCTTCCGCGTGTGTTGCCGATCTCTTCTTCATTTCTTAGATACGTTGCTTTCCTGAGTTGGCGATCTGATTTCCGCAATGGCGCACCGTAGAAGAGACTTCTTCGAAGCCAGTGGCCAATGGGAACTTGTCTTCATTGTGTATCCGCCCGAGTTTTAGGAGATATATCTGTCATGAACCGAATTCGTTTGAAGTGGCGCGTGTTGCCCGCACTGGTGTTGTTCGCCAGCCTGTGCTCCTTTCTACCAGGTGCAGGCGCGGAGACCGCGCAAGATCCTCAGCAAACGGCAGGCGCGGAGCAGACAATTGTTCCCTGGCAGTCCCCTACAAAACTGCGCCGCATGGTCGGAAGCGAAAAGGGCGACGTCGTCCTTGACGTCCATGGAATCGAATTCCGGCCCCGAAGAGGACATACCCTACATTGGAGCCTTCTTGACATTCAGACATTCTTCCTTTCGCCGCACAGCCTGACCATCAAGACATATCAGGACCGAAAAAAGCATCTTCCTGGAATCGAGCAATTCAGATTTCACCTGGATCGAGCTGTTCCTCCAGAGGTCGCAGCGGAACTGGCCGGGGAAGTCCAGCGGCCTTCGCAAAACGCCGTTCCCAATCCATCGACTCAAGGCATCGTAGTCCCTGCCCATCATCGCACCCGCATCGGCGGAACGAACGGCGAGCTGAGATTCCGCGAAGGCGGCATCGACTATGTCACCCGCGCGGGCACGGACAGCCGCAGTTGGCGCTGGACTGATCTCCAAACCGTCTCCCAGCCCGATCCCTATCACCTGTTCGTGTTTGGATACCGTGATACCTACACGTTCGATCTCAAGAAGCCGCTTCCCCGATCGCTGTTCAACCATGTGACCGATGAGATTTGGACACACAATGGCAGCGAAGGCAGCGGCGACCCCGTAGCTCCGACTCCCGGCACGATGGTAAACGGCAGACGGAGGGGCGATGAATAAGCTTCCAAAATCCACGCTCTGGCTTGCGTTGGCATTGTGTCTGGCGTATCCGGTTGCCGCGACGTCGCAGATCGCCCCCACAATGCCGCAAGCGCCCGCCCCTGCCATCGGCACAATCGCGGAATACGGCGGTCAGACAAACGGGGCCTCTCGCATCGCCGCGGCGCCAGTCACGCTTGACGACCTGATCGCCATAGCCGTGGCTCAAAATCCCGGCATCAAGAGTGCCGCCGAACGCTACCGGGCACAGCAGGCGCGCGTACCGCAGGCGCGGTCGCTGCCCGATCCTACCGTCTCCGGCGGATGGATGGGAAACCCCACGCCGTTCAGCGTGCAACAAGGCGATCCGTCGAGCTACCGTGGCTTGACGGTGGCGGAGCACTTTCCTTATCCCGGCAAGTTGAAATTGCAGGGCCAGATTGCGGACCGCAGCTCGGAGGCGGCGTGGTGGCAATACGAGCAGACACGCCGCGAGGTAACTGCGGACGTGAAGGTGGCCTATTACGAATACTTCTATGACAGCAAGGCGATTGAGATCACCGAAAAAGACAAAGACCTGTTGCAGAAACTTGCCAGCATTGCCGAGTCGCTCTACAAGGTCGGCAAAGGCATGCAGCAGGACGTTCTCCGAGCGCAGATTGAGGTTTCCAGGATTGATCAGAAGCTGATCGTGCTGCGCCAGCAGCAAGACACAGCAAGAGTGCGCCTGAACACGCTGCTCTACCGCGATCCTGAGGCGCCCTTGCCTCCACCCGCACCGTTTCCTCCGGCGGAATTCCACGCCACCCTTGACGAGCTATATGCGCTGGCGCACCAGAACGATCCGGGCCTTGAAGGCGACCGGCGAATGATCGAAGGAAACCGGTACGCAGAGAACCTCGCCCGCAAGACGTACGACCCGGATTTCACGGCGGCTTACTCCTACCAACAACGTCCCGGCATGCCGGACATGTATGGAGCGACCGTCGGGATCAACATCCCCGTCTTTTACCGCAGCAAGCAGCGGCAGGCGGTGATCGAAGCCGCCCACGGTCTCATCGCCGCCCAGCATGGCCTTGACGAGCGCACGACTACGGTGAATTTCGAAATCAAGCAGCAGTATCTGGCTGCTACTGCGTCGCGCGATTTATTCAACCTCTACTCCAAAGCGATTGTGCCTCAATCTTCCATGGCGCTCGAATCCTCGATGTCGGCCTACGAAGTAGGCAAACTGGACTTTCTCTCCATGCTCACGAATTTTGTGGATGTTCTCGATTACGAGGTGGGCTATTACGAAGAACTCAGCAAATATCAAAGCGCTCTGGCGCGCATGGAACCATTGGTGGGAACGGAGTTGACGAAATGAAAGGAATCATGATGAAAATGCCGATCGGCAAGGGTTCGCTCCTAATTGGAGTTGCATTGTTCCTTCTGGGAATCGGAGCCGGCAGCCTCGCGGTCTATCGCTACCAGATCCACGTCCACGCCGCGACCGCATACGCGTCGCCGCCACAGCCCTCCGCGCCGATGGCTGCTGACATGCCAGGTATGAGTGCAAATCAAACCAGCGCGCAAGACCCACCAAAGGGCGATATGGCGAATATGCCGGGAATGGGCACACAGTCATCGAAGACGCCGGCATCAGCCCCAGCGGCGGACATGACCAACATGCCGGGCATGAGCGCGCAACCGCCGAAGGCGCAAGCACCGGCTCCAACAGGAGACATGGCGAACATGCCGGGAATGGGCGCGTCCGGCCAGAGCTCCATGCAGAACATGGTGCCGGGAACGGTCATGCTGAATCCCTCCACCGAGCAGTTGATTGGCGTGCGCTACGCAGAGGTGCGCCGCATGGACCTGAAGAGAACCCTCCGCACAGTTGGCCTAATCCAAATGGACGAAGAAAAGATCTCGCGCGTGCACGTCAAGATCGCCGGATGGATTGAAAAAGTCGACCTCGATTATGTGGGCAAGCTGGTCAAAAAAGGTCAGCCGTTGTTCACGCTCTACAGCCCAGATCTGGTATCGACGGAGGACGAATATTTGATCGCGCACCAGGGGCAGGAGTATCTGTCGAAGGCTCCCTATGCCGACGTGGTGTCGGGGGCGAACTCACTCCTGAACGCCACGCGCGACCGCCTGAAGCTCTGGGATATCACGGACGCACAGATTCAAGCGCTCGAAAAGTCGGGAAAAGTCCAGCGCACTATGACCCTCTATTCGCCGATCAATGGGTTTGTCATGAGCCGCAATGCCTATGAGCAGCAATATGTGACCCCGGATACCGATCTGTACGATATTGCCGATTTGTCGACCATCTGGGTGTACGTGGACATTTACGAATACGAGGCGCCTTACGTTCACATCGGCCAGCCCGCTTCGATGCAGTTGAGTTACTTTCCCGGCAAGACCTACCGCGGACGCGTCACCTATGTCTATCCCACGCTCGATCCCAAGACGCGCACCATCAAAGTGCGTCTGGAGTTTCCAAATCCCAATTACACATTGAAGCCGGACATGTACGCGGAGGTTCAGTTAGGCATCGACTTCGGCAAACAACTCCTTGTGCCCAGCGAAGCGGTGCTCAACTCAGGAACGCGGCAGGTGGTGTTCATTGCCAAACCGGGCGGCTATTTCGAGCCAAGAGAAATCAAAGTCGGCGATCAGTTCGACGGCGAGTATGCCGTGCTGGCGGGACTCAAGTCGGGAGAAAAGATCGTCGCTTCCGGAAATTTCCTGATCGATTCGGAGAGCCGCCTGGGAGCCGCCATGCAGGGCATGATGGCCGGCATGAACATGTCACCTAGCAAGACCGGCAAGCAATGAGGCGCGTATGAGAAAGAGAATCATTTTCGCGGGCATTCTCGGGCTGGGCGCAGTCCTCGTTATTCTGGGCGCCTGGTATCTGCTCACCCAGAGACAAGCAAAGGTCTGTCCGTTCTCCGGCCGCGGGATCCATCCCCAAACGCGAGCGCTGGTCACCATTGGGGGACGGAAATATGAGACCTGCTGCGTGCGCTGCGCCATCATCGAGGCCCGGCAGACGGGCAAGCCCCTGCAAATCCTGAAAGTCGCGGATTTTCAAACCAGCAAGCTTCTGAATCCGAAAAATGCGTGGTTTGTGGAAGGCAGCGCGGTGAACCTTTGCATGTCCATGTCGCCTGCGGCGGAAAGCCCCGGGAGAGAAGGTGTCTACCTTCGCGGCTTCGATCGCTGCTCGCCGAGCGCGCTGGCGTTTTCCAGTGAGGAGCAGGCGCGCGCCTTTATTGCCGAGCATGGCGGCGTTCTAAGACGCCTCGAAGACTTACAACGCGAAAGCAAATCCACAGTCCCGCAGGTGAAGAAACCATGATTGAAAAGATTATTGAGTGGAGCGCGAGGAACAAGTTCTTCATCTTTCTAGGCGTGTTCTTCGCCGTGGCCTGGGGTATCTGGGCGTTGATGCATACGCCGCTCGACGCCATTCCCGACCTGTCCGACGTGCAGGTGATTGTTTTTACTGAATGGCAGGGCCGCAATCCCCAGCTGGTGGAAGACCAGGTCACCTACCCGATTGTGACTTCGCTGATCTCCGCGCCGCATGTGAAGGTCGTCCGTGGCTATTCGTTTTTTGGGCTGTCCTTTGTGTATGTGATCTTCGAGGACGGAACGGACATCTACTGGGCGCGCTCGCGGGTGGTGGAGTACATGCAGGGGGTCCAGGGAAATCTTCCTGCGGGTGTTACTCCAACGCTTGGCCCGGATGCGACAGGTGTTGGTTGGGCCTACATGTATGCGTTGGTCGATAAGACCGGACGTCATGACCTGGCGGAACTTCGCACCCTGCAGGACTGGTACGTTCGCTATTGGCTGGAGGCCGTTCCCGGTGTCTCCGAAGTGGCCAGTGTGGGCGGGTTCGTCAAGCAGTATCAAGTAGACATCAATCCCGATACGCTGCTTGCCTACCATC
>JAJYSV010000114.1 GCA_021793405.1 Acidobacteriota bacterium | reverse complement strand
TGGCCATCAACGCCATGCAAAAAAAAGGGATCGAAAGGCTCCCTGCGCGGCAAGTTCAAACGCGCCGGGTGGGACGATCACTACCTATTCCGCCTACTGGAGCTATTTTGAAATGCGATTGCCCTGCCTATAGTCTCGCGGCAACCGAGTCCACCATATTCTCTCATCCTCGCCTCGTCACAGGCGGCTCATCGCAGTCAGCAATCCCTCAATCGCGGCTGCGGATTTTCGACAGCAGGATCAGTATCTCCAGATAGAGCCAGATCAGCGTGACCATCAGCCCGAATGCGCCATACCATTCCATGTACTTCGGCGCGTTAGCCCGCACACCGCTCTCGATGAAATCGAAATCCAGCACCAGATTCAGCGCCGCGACGATCACCACCACCACACTGAACCCGATGCCGACAATGCCCGAGCCATTGATGGACGCAAAATGCACGCCGAAGAAACCGAGCACGATCTCCGCAATGTAAAAGAGCATGATCGCGCCCGTGGCCGCGACGACTCCCAGCCGAAATTTTTGCGTCACAGGGATCAGCCCGGAGCGATACGCCAGCAGCAGAACTGCCAGCGTGCCGAAGGTGAGCGCCACGGACTCGATCGCAATTCCGGGAAATCTTAGTTCCAGCACCGCCGAGATGCCGCCGAGCGCCAGGCCCTCCAGCAAAGCATAGATGGGCGCCGTCACGGGTGCCCACGTTTGTTTGAAAATCGTGATCATCGCGAAAATGAATCCGCCGATGAACCCGATCCACATCAGCAGCCCCACGCTGGCCGGCGAACGCGATTGCATGAATGTGTGCCACGTCCATGCCGCCGTTGCCGCCGTGCAAATTAGAAGCAGGCCGGTCTTATTGACCGTCCCATCCAATGTCATCCCTTCGCCCAGCGCGACTGCGTGTCCTTGAAATACCTGCGCATTCAGCGCTGGATTGGAGGTCTTGATCAATTGGGCCATAATTCCCTCTGCCGTCCGATTCGTATCGTCCTGCTATAGATAGTATCCGGTAGATGTTCCTGCGGGACCAAGCTCCTGATTCCACACGCCAAAAAAGCAAAAGGCTGGCCATTGCGCCAGCCTTCACTAGTCCTTCAGCGTTCACTCTGAGAACTGCGTCAGATTACTCGTAACAGCAACAGGATGATCACGATCAGCAAAATCAAGCCGAGGCCGCCACCGCCGTAGTATCCGATTCCGGGTCCCAGGCGATACCCGCCAAATGAGACAAGCAAAAGTAGAACGATCAGGATAATTAGCATTCCGTCTCCTCCGCGGCGAAGCTCCTCCGCATTTAGCGAGTTGGATGCAAACCACGCGTGCGGTGCATTCATGCGTCGTACTTTTTATCGAACTCTGACAGTCCGACGCACCCCTAATGAACAACAAAAAACTGTGGTTTTGCCAAAGTTCCAGTCAACCGGATCGGAAACCTCAGTCGCCCATCTTTTTCCTTGGCTCCCTTGAACCAGCGGGCGAAGGTGTCTATGAAGAAGCCCTGCTTCTTCTCGATAGTCGCGCTCCCTCGATAGTCCATGGGTCCTCCCGTCAGGGACATGCTTCCCGAGCCATTCACTTCGATGCCGTAAAAGTTGATGCCGATCTGTTTGCTGTAGATGCGCTGGTTCCTCATCTCCGCGTCGCCGGCAAACGTGGAGAATGCCGAGGCCGGCAGCCCGGACGCATCCGCAGTGCGGAACCGCTCTACCTGCTTCATGCTCGCGTTCTGGTTCAGAAGGGGCATCTGCCCCCGTCGCACCGTGATGTTCCCTGTCCCATGCAGGTTGGTCAGCGGACTCGACGTATGCGCGATCTCTCCGGCCACATCCAGCTTCCCTTGCATCATTCCCGTCATCTTGGGTGGACCCTGATCGAATTCAGTCAACAGATAGGGCATTCCGATACCGCTGACTCGCACCCCGGCCTGGAACGTCGTGTTCTTGGCCGCAAAACCAAAAGAGAGAGCTCCGCTTGCTTTCCCGCGATATGTTCTTGTCTCAAAGTTGTTGAACGTCAAGTGCCTGGGCGTGATCTGAACGTCCGACCGGAGGTCCTTCGTATGGATCGATCCAAAAGCCGCAGTCGCCGCCGTAAGGTTGCCTTCAATGGTCTGCGGCTCAGCGGGATGGCCCGGCGCATGAAACTTGATCTGCTTCAGATCCCCGGAGACTCCTCGCAATTCCAAAACGATGGGGCCCGGTCGGTCCGATGGATCGATCAGATTGGAGCCCAGCAGAACGCCGTTTTTTACTTCCAGGGTGGAGATCGAGCCCATCGAAAAATGCTCCGGCTGATTTTTCGGCCCGGTTGGGTTTTGAAAGTTCCACAGGCCGTCGGGATCGGAGATGAAATTGATCGTTGGCCGGTCGAGCACCAGCGAGCGCACAACGATCTTTCCATGTAGCAGAGGCGTCCACTCCACCGCAGCCTCTAGGGTGGGAACGTTGAGAAAATCGCCCGCCGGAAACGGCTTTGGATTTTTAACTTCCAGTCCCTCAACAAGGACCGTCAACCGGGGTAGGAATCGAAGCTCAACATGCTTGATCTCTACTTGTAGCCCGGTTTTCTTCTGCAAGTCCGCAATCACCCTAGGAAGAAATCTGTCAGGATTGCGCAGCCAAAACGCTCCTACGGCGCACAGTACGATGATTGCGCCCACCACAATCAGCAGTCCGACCTTGAGAAAACGACCCATCCAACTCCCGCAAATCCAGAATTGCATTCCTTGATTTCAACAACGATTGATGAGATGCATCGAGGCCGCCATACGCCAGGGTTAGCGCTTCGAGATCGAGGCTGCGGCGGGTTAGCCTATCGCTGGCCGGATGCGGCCCCTGTCGCAATATAGCTTGGAACAAGTATATTGATGGACGTGCCCCGGCTACGGGAGAAACAGCTCGAATGGTGCTGGCCGAAAAACAGTTCCTTCGAGGCGATCAGGAGGTCGCAAATTGTACGCAGAGTGCCGCGCATCGCATCACAAGGTCGCTCGGGGCCGCAGCCCGAAACGATATCTCATTCAATGCCTGGTGACCGCGCTGATTGCGCCTGTCTTCTTGTTCGCGCCCATTGCACTGCTCTCTCAAAACACCGCGAAGGCGGCTGTCCCTGTTATTCCTGAAAGCACGAAAGTCGAACACGTCGTCTGGATCATTCAAGAGAACCACTCGTACGACAATTATTTCGGCACCTTCCCCGATGCCGATGGCATACCTCCATCGACTTGCCTGCCCAAAATGCCGGGCGCCCAAGCCTGCGTCAAGCCATTTCACATGCCGACTGGCCAGCCGTTGCTCGACCTTGAACATAGCTGGGAAACGGCGCACGCCGGCTACGACCACGGCACCATGGATGGTTTTGTATGGGCGGAAGGCTCGCCCTACACCGTCGGCTACTACGATGAACGCGACATTCCCAATTATTGGAGCTACGCCCGGCGCTACACGCTCTGTGACCGTTTTTTCTCCTCGGAAATGACGGGCAGTTCGCCCAATCATGTGTTCACCGTGGCCGCCCAGTCTGGAGAGATCAACAATATTGGCTCACTCAAGCAGCTGGAAGCAGAAACAGACGATGACGATGGATTCAGTTTTGCTTCCATCGTGCGACGATTCCGGGGCGCGGGCATCACTTGGAAGTATTACGTGGAAACGCAGCCCGCTACGCCTGCCGAAGTAAAGAGGAACGCCGGTTTGGCCCATCTGGCCTACCCCGATCCCAAGGAACTGACCTTGTGGAATCCATTGCCCGGATTCAAGCGCATTCGGGAGAACCCCGACGAAATGGCCCGGCTTGTCCCGCTGCAACAGTATTTCGCCGATCTCAAAGGTGGAACGCTTCCCCAGGTTTCCTGGATCATTCCCGATTTTCAGGACAGTGAGCATCCACCCGAACCGCTCGATCAAGGGATGTGGTACGTAACCCGGGTCATCAATGCGCTCATGCAAAGCCCGTATTGGAAGAACACCGTCATCTTTCTCACCTGGGACGATTACGGCGGGTTTTACGACCATGTTCCGCCGCCGGAAGTTGACGCGTATGGCTACGGTCCAAGGGTACCCATGATCGTGATTTCTCCCTACGCGAAACAGCATTATGTCTCGCACCAGACTTATGACTTCACGTCGGTTCTAAAGTTCATCGAGCAGCGCTGGGACTTACAGCATCTCACAGCCCGCGATGACCGCGCCAACAACATGGCGGATGTATTCGACTTCGATCAGACTCCTTCCGCTCCGCTTGTCATCCCCGTGCCGCCTGGAATTCGCTCTCACCTGATGCCGGTACACATCACGTACCCGCCGTCGGTCGAACTGCCGCATCAGGAAGGAGTCAAGATTCAGGGAACGCAGGCAGTCCCGTACATTCCGCCTTCAACGCCCGCGAAACAATAGAGCGTTTGCATCGGAGTAGACATCTTCGAGAGAGACGTCGTAGATCGCGTGGGATACCATACCGTTCTCTTCGGCCATCAGCAACAAGCATGCGCGTCCGGGCCGCAGTGCGATGGCGGTTCGCCGCGGGAACACTCCCGCATTTAGGGATGCGTATTCCCTTCGTTCTTTGCTACGCTCAGGCAAGATCATTTCTGTCCTGGGACGACAAAAGTCGATACGCATCCCCAATCCAGATTCATACCTGCCCGGTGGCGAGCTCCTCGCGCCATGCGCCGGCTGCGGCTGCTTCCGCTGGTGGCGGCGACCTACTTCATGGTTTCCGGGGGGCCATATGGTTTGGAAGATATCGTCGGCCAGGCGGGCTACGCCCGCGCTTTGCTGCTGCTCTGTATCGTTCCTTTCCTGTGGAGTCTCCCCACCGCTCTGATGATTGGAGAGTTGGCAGGCGCACTGCCCGAGGAAGGCGGCTTCTACATCTGGGTCAGCCGCGCTCTCGGCCGTTTCTGGGGATTTCAAGAGGCCTGGCTCTCGCTGGCCGCCAGCATCTTCGATATGGCCATCTATCCCGCACTGACCGTCGCGTATCTCAATCAACTGAATCCAGCGTTGACGACCGGCCATCGCGGCCTTGCATGGTCGCTAGTCGTGATCATGATCTGTGTGGCCTGGAATCTCCGCGGCGCCTATTCCGTCGGCCAGGGTTCGCTATGGATGCTGGCGTTGCTGCTGACGCCATTCCTTGGCATCCTCGCCTGCGGACTGTGGCGTGTCGGCCAGCATTCGCTGCAGTCCGCCTCATTTGCGCGGACGTCACACGGCAGCCTGGTCACGGCTCTGCTGTTTGTGCTGTGGAACTACATGGGGTGGGACAACGCGTCGACGATCGCCGGCGAGGTGGAGAATCCGCGGAGAAATTATCTTCGCTCAACGCTGGCTGCCGTGCTGCTGGTGACGGCCAGCTACCTACTGCCCGTTGCAATCGTCGCATTCAGCGGAATCCCCGCCTCGAGCTTTGTTACCGGATCCTGGGTGGCCGCCGCGCGAACGCTGGCGAACACTCATTTCAGCGATCGCTTCGCCTCTTGGCTCGCGCTCAGTGTAATCGCCGGCGGCGCCCTTACAGGCGTTGCCATGTTCAACGCACTCACACTTTCCTATGCACGCGTTCCCGCTGCCATGGCCAGCGATGGACTGCTGCCGAAAGTGCTGGCGCGCCGCGGCAACAACGGCGTTCCGTGGGTTGCTGTCCTGGTCTGTGCGGCTGCATGGGCGTTCGCGCTTGACCTTAACCTCACCCGGTTGCTGGAACTCGACATCCTGCTGTATGGATTGAGCCTGATTCTTGAATTTATCGCGCTGGCTGTTTTACGATGGCGTGAACCCTCGCTCGCCCGACCTTTCCGCGTTCCCGGCGGCCGCTGGGGCGCGGTGGTGATTGGCATCGCCCCTACGCTGTTGATTTTCTTCACCATCGTCGCGGCCCGTGCCGATCGCCTTTCATCGGGATTACCTGCGATTCTTTTCGGGACTATCCTGGCCGCCGCCGGTCCGCTATTCTATCTGTGTACTCTCCGTCGGAAGTGATCTTCCAACGGCGCGTCAGCAGGATGCGGGTTCGGGAAAAATGGTTTTCAGCACTTCCTAACTTATGCGAAATACATCTTGTTCCATCCATTCAAATTTGGCATCCGAGATGCCCTTTCACCACCCTTGGTGCAGTTTCGAAAAGAAATGAATTTGTGTCGAAAACACTGCTGCCACCGGCGCATGAATGTGCTAGTATCGGCTTTCGCTAACGTCATCCGAAGAACCCGTTTCATGTGCTCCGACCGCCCCAGGCCGACCACTTTTCAGCGAGTATCGGACAAACCGCAGTCAATATTTTTCACCATCCTTTTGGATTTCAGGTCCGTACCGTTGGACATGGAATTTGCTTGATTTTTTAGCTTTGAAAGAGCAAGCTCCCAATGTGAATTTCTTGTTCGCATTGGCAGTCGCGCCGCAACGTTGAAAGTGAAAACAGTATGTCATTTCTCGCTACAGCTTCCTCAAGCATCAACCCCTGGCTTCGCATTCTGACGGCGCTTGAGAAAAAGATTAACCACCAGTCCTTCGACACATGGTTCAAGCCCACACGCTTTAGCCGCATCGAAGGCAGAGTTCTGGTCGTCACTGTGCCCACGCGCGAGTTTGAACATATCGGGGAACGGTACAACGATCACATCCTGGAAGCCGTCGACCAGCTCGGCCTGGAGGTTGACGAAGTCTCCTTCGAGGCAGTCGAGCAGGAAGCTCCCGCGCCCCGCGTTCGCCAGGATGGAGGCTTCGCGCCGCAACCGACCCGCTCCGCCAGCCCCACGCGCAATCGGTACAACAGCAATCCAGCCGCGCCACCGCAGCAAGCGCGCTTCGATTGGGACACCGCCGCGCAACTGAATCCACGCTACACCTTTGATGCCTTCGTGATCGGCAATGGAAACCAGTTTGCACGCGCCGCCGCGGAAGCCGTGGCCGAGCGCCCTTCCAAGGCATACAATCCGCTGTTTCTTTACGGATCGGTCGGCAATGGGAAGACACACCTGATGCAGGCCATTGGACACGAGGTCAAGCGGCATCAACCGCAAGCTTCCATCTGTTATGTATCGAGCGAAAAGTTTACTAACGAGATGATCAACTCTCTTCGCTACGACCGCATGTCCAGCTTCCGCGACAAGTACCGCTCTGTGGATGTGCTGCTAATTGATGACATCCAATTTCTGGCGCAGAAGGAGCGCACCCAGGAGGAGTTCTTCCACACGTTTAACGCGCTGCACGAAAGCATGAAGCAGATTGTCATCGCAAGTGACCGTCCGCCGAAAGAACTGGCGGAGATTGAAGACCGGTTACGCAATCGCTTCGAGTGGGGTCTGATCGCCGACATCCAGCCGCCCGATCTGGAAACGAAGGTCGCGATTCTGCAAAAGAAAGCGGAGAGCGAGCACGTCACCTTGCCCGTCGATGTGGCGCTGTTTGTCGCCTCCAACGTGCGCACCAATGTCCGCGAGCTGGAAGGCGCGTTGGTCCGCCTGCTAGCCTGGTGCAGCCTGCATGGCGTAGAAATTACGCTGGCCGTCACCCAACAATGTCTCAAGCAGTTCATCGACACGCAGGTGCGCAAGGTCACTATCGAAGTGATTCAACGCGCCGTCGCCGACCAGTTCGGCATGAAGATCACGGAGCTGAAGCAGAAGAACAATTCCCGCTCGATCGTCGTGCCGCGGCAGATCGCCATGTATCTTGCCAAGCAGTTAACGGAAGCTTCGCTACCGGAAATCGGCCGCCATTTCGGCGACAAGCACCACACCACCGTGATGCATTCGATCGCCAAAATCGACGAACTGCGCCACACCGACACCGATCTGAACCGCATGATCAACAATCTGATGGAGCAG
The DNA here is from genome assembly GCA_021793405.1 of Acidobacteriota bacterium. Lineage (GTDB taxonomy): Bacteria > Acidobacteriota > Terriglobia > Terriglobales > Acidobacteriaceae > JAKAAZ01. The sequence continues at coordinate 179 of JAJYSV010000114.1, read as the reverse complement.
TTGAACAAATAGCCAGCCGGGCAGAACGGCGGGTGCCCCACCCTTCGCGTTTTTGTGTCAAGTTCCGGGAGATGGTTTACAAAACGTCTCCGGACATCCTTTACATTCTTGGGCATGTTTTTGGTTCGCGCATGAGTGTGTTGCAGTAGTAGACCAGGATGCGGTCTTGGCTGGGCAGC
>JAJYSV010000037.1 GCA_021793405.1 Acidobacteriota bacterium | reverse complement strand
TGTAGCCGCCTCCCTGGACTGCACCCAGGGAATTGTTCCCATAAAAGCCGCGCACGTCGACTGTAATTCCCAGTCGCGGAGTGAAATAGCGTGTCGCACCCACAATCCAGCCGCCCATGCCGGAATTGTGAATATAAGGGCCTGGGCGAAAGCGCATATATCCGCCGCCGGTGTAAACCTCCCATCGGTGCGTGTAGGTGTCCGTTACCAGCGCCGCCTCGCGGCGTCGCTTGGTCTGCTGACGCCTGCTTTCCAGCGTGCGTCTGGTTTCATTGATTTGCTGCTTCGACTGGACAGAGGAGGATGAAGACGATGGCGTCTGCTGGTCTGGAGCCTGGCTCTGGGCCTCCAATGGAGCGCCCGCGCTGCACAATAACACCAGAAGTGCTAAACATGCGGTGCTCGAAAAAGTGAATCCGAAACCGGTACGAGCGGCACTGGACAACATGGACGTCCAAATGGACAAAGGAAAGCTGTTGGCTCTCCGGGTGAACTGAGACAGCACTGTTTTCTCCTAAGTCTCCATTAAATCATCGAAATCATTTACTAGGGTTGCGTGACATATGTAGTCTATCTGTACTCGGAGTAGAGAGGCGAGTCCGCCCTCTACTGCAGGACGAAAATTCACCGGCTTGGGAGTCTGTATGAAGTTTTTGATTGGCCTGTTGATCGGTCTGGTAATACTACCGATCGGCGCACTTTGCTACCTCCGCTTTGGCAACCCTCCAGTCGCAGTCGCGGACGCGCCTTTTCCCTTTGAGAAACAGATTGTGCATGTGCCACTTCACGATCGTATACAGAAAGATATGCCGAAGTCGGTGCCCATCCAGCCCACTGCGGACAATATGGTCGCCGGAGCGCAGGTCTACCGGCAGAATTGCGCATTTTGTCACGGTCTGAATAGTCAGAACTCCGCGCTCGCTCCGCATATGTATCCTCGGGCTCCCCAGTTGTGGCAAGCGCACGGGCCGCGCAGCGTTGTCGGTGTCAGTGACGATCCGCCGGGAGAAACATATTGGAAGGTTGCCAACGGAATTCGCCTGACTGGAATGCCGTCGTTCGATCAAATTCTTTCCTCCACGCAAATGTGGCAGGTCAGCGAGTTGCTGGCGAGCGCCAACAAGCCATTGCCGCAACAGGCCATGGATATTCTGTCCAAGCCATTGACGTTTTAGAGAAATGACGGCGTATTGGAGAGGGCGGTGAGCGATCTTCAACTCGCCCCTTTTCCAGCCCACGTCATCGAGCAGTTCCCTAGCGTTGGATGGTGTAGGTCAATGCAGTGTTGAACTGCACCGAATTTCCCTGGAATCCCAGAGGCGGATTATTCAAATAGCTGTCGATGACTCCCACCGAAAACCCAAAATTCTTGAAGACCGGGAAGGTTGCACCCACGGATACATTGCCTGAGTAGTCCGACGGACTGTTCCATGCTGGATTGAAGGCCGCGACTTCTGTGAAGAGGATGTTTCTGGGGAATTTCCGCATATAGTTGTCCCCGAAGCTGGAGCCCACCAGATTGGTGCTGGTCGCAGGAGTCGTGCCGGAAGCTGAAAACTGTTGCTTCGTATAGTCCATGACTGCGGTTACGTCCAGTTCCTGCTTGGGTTCCTTGATGGCCGTGTAGCCGACGCCAATCCCGTAAAGTTGCTGCAAATCCAACCCCTGCGAAAAATTATGATCGAATGCCGCCTGCTCCAGCACATAGAAGCGCGGGCTGAAATACTCGTCTTCTTCCAAATCCCCATGCAGAATGTTGGTCTTCACCGTGGGAGTGTTCGGCTGCGTGACCTGCCCGTAGTTGCTGCTGAAGTTTAAGAGCGTGCGTTGTCTTGCGGGCATCCAGGTTACCGGCGGCACGGCTCGCGATAGAACCACCGCCGTATTGATGCTGACGCTGTTTTGCGTGGAGTTCACCGTGCTGGCGCCGGCGCCGACCGAGCCTGTAATTCCTTGCGTTAGACCTTGTTTCTTGAAGACATCTTTGTCAAATGTTGCCTGATCAATGATGTACGCGATGTTTTTGACCGGAATTTGCTGCGTCCCATGTAGCGTGTTGACGGTGAGCGTGTCACCATGGATTTCGATGGTGCCGACGGGGATGTTGAGATTCGCCTTCTTGCGTCCCACGGGTGAGCCGGTCTCGATAACGGCAAATTGCTTTGCTGTGTGCAGTTCTTTCAGCTTGCTCCAGGGAACCTGGACCATTCCGGCGTTGTCGCTGGAAAAAAATACGGTGCCGTCGGCCTCGTGATCCAACTTTCCGGTCAGCTTGTCGCCATTGGCAAATACCAGAAGATCCGGCTGTGCCTTGGCCGCCGTATCGGCCGCGCATGCGGGAAGTTCGGGAAGCAAACAACCGGCTAATAGAAGGCAAGGAATCGCGGAGATCATCCTGAAAAGATGGCGGGAATTTTTCGCTTGAAGTCGCATAGGTTTGGCTTTCCTCAATGTTTCGATGCAGATACGTTGGCCAGGTGTTGGTCGGCACAGCAAGAATCTATAACCCGTACTACACTATCAAACGAGAGAGGGCGTTAAATGTCCAACGGAATCTTGAGTAAGATCGGCCACGCGCTTTCGATCTTCGGGGTCTCCAATCCAGATGATATTCGCAAGATGGAGCGCAGAAAGATGCCGCCGACTCCGGCGACGTCACCCCCTCCGGAATCCCCACTTGCGGATTCCTCACACCATCCAGAAGAAAGCGCACCGAATGGCACCGAAAAAGAAAAGCCGCCGGTCCGGTGATACCGCCGGCAGTTGGTGATCGCCTTCAAATTGCGGTCGCATCGACAGCTTCGGAAACACTGCGGTTTGCAGGCACACGTCGGCGCTGAGCAGGTAAACTAATACTATGGGGATCACGCGGCAACAAGCCCTGGATGCTTTTCAGTCCGACGATCTGATTGGCCTAGGCATGGAAGCCAACGCGGTGCGCCGCAAGCTGCATCCTGAAGGCATCGTCACCTACATCATCGACCGCAACATCAACTACACCAATTTCTGCACCGAGTATTGCAGCTTTTGCGCGTTCTATCGCCCGCTCAAGGGCAAACTCGCTGCGGAAGGTTACATCCTCGACTTCGACACCATTTACGAAAAGATCCGCGAGACGGTCGAGATGGGCGGTACCGGCGTGCTGATGCAGGGCGGCTTACATCCCGACCTCAAAATCGACTGGTTCGAGCGTTTGTTGACGGGCATCAAGCAGCGCTTTCCCTCCATCTGGCTGCATTGCTTTTCCGCCTCCGAGATTCTGGCGATCGCGGAATATAGCGAACTTTCCGTCCGCGATACCATCGCGCGGCTGCGCGATGCGGGTCTGGATTCGATCCCCGGCGGCGGCGCGGAGATTCTCGACGACGAAGTGCGACACCGCATTGCCAGGCTGAAATGCGGCACCGACGAGTGGGTGCTGGTCCATCGCACCGCGCATCAACTCGGGATGCGCACCACCGCGACCATGATGTTCGGCGTGGGCGAGACGTTCGAGCAGCGCGTGAATCACTTTGAAACGCTGCGCCGTCTCCAGGAAGAAACGGGCGGATTCACCGCCTTTATTCCGTGGAGCTTCCAGCCTCACAATACGGCACTCGGCGGCCGTGGCTGGGACGAGGCAACCTCAGTCGAATACCTGAAAGTGCTGGCGATCTCTCGCCTCTATCTCGACAACATCGAAAATGTGCAGTCGAGCTGGGTGACGCAAGGGCTCAAAGTGCTCCAGATGGGTTTGCGCTTTGGCGGCAACGATGTGGGCTCGGTGATGTTGGAAGAAAATGTCGTCAAAGCCGCTGGCACGGCAAACCACACCACCGAAGAAGAACTCCGCCACGTGATCCGCGATGCGGGCTTCAAGCCGGTGCAGCGCGACACCCTCTATCGCACCATGTTCTTGAATTAGAAGGGCGAAGCCATGAACGCGCTTGGGCTCCGACCTAGGAAATCACAGATGTGCGTTTGTCGATGAGCAATGCATGGCGCAGCTTTTCGGTTAGAGAATCTACCTTGCTGTGAAAGCTAACCTTGTCATCCGACAGATAAGTGCCGACCAAATACGCGTCGATTTCGAGATATTTCTCGGATCTATCTGGCATTTGTAAAACGTAGCCAAGATTTAGACTCGAGGCTGGCAGGGTTGAGTTGACTGAGACATGGCCCCCGAAATTCTTAGCGGCGGCACTTAGTATCGGCAAACAGTTTTCTGCAAGCCTCTGCTGGTGATAGAGGATTCGTCGATTACTTGTTTCCATGATGGTGTCCTCGTTCATTATGGTCCTTGCGTTCACGTACAGATTCGACTCGTACGATTGAATTGGTCAAGCATTTTGCGCGGAAATATTGTTCCGGTTTTGCGCTCAGAATGACTCGTGTCCTGCTCGGTTCGCCTAACTGGTTTGCAATCGGGCCCAGGTGCGGCGGAGAGCACGGACCACCCATCGAGTCATCAGCAGTGCAGTCACGGTCAAGCCAATCGCAACGCTGGCAGCGGTCCATGGGTGCTGGGTTACCAGCCACGTCAGTCCGATCGCGATTCCATCTTCGCCCGCGCTCAACGCGATGTTCGACACCGGCTCCGGACTCGGCGTGATCACTGCTCGTACCGCCGTTTTGGAACTGTGCGCGACCATGGCAATCGCAGCGCCCGCGACAGTAGCCAGCAATTGCATTTCCGGCGATAGATGAGAGCTGGCCCGATACGCCAGCAGACCCGCAACCGGCACGCGGATGAAAGTGTGCAGGGCGTTCCAGATCATGTCGAGCCCGGGAATCTTGTCAGCAACAAACTCGACGACGAACAACGTCCCGCTCACCGCGATCACGACCCAATCGCCCAGGATTTCCAGGCCGGGCGGCAACATCACCCAACGCGTGTGCGCCAGCAGGCCAAGCGTCAACACCGTGGCGTAGACATTCAATCCCGCGGCGAAACTTGCCGCGATGATCAGAGCTGCAATCGTGCTGGGCGTGAAGGCTGTCACTTGCAGCGAATTCTATCGAACGAAGTGACGAATCGTCATGCGCAATCCAACGCACGGCGGCAGCGTCCACCCGGCCGCCGTTTGCGCTCACGTACAATGAAGCCAGCAGATACTTCCGTGGAGGCCCATTTTGCGGCCATGCAGTTGACTCCAGTACTTTCAATTGGGCAGGGTGGCTTGATCTCCGGTTCGCCGATCGTCGGTCGAGCGGATTTCTGCGCTATGTTATTCGCGCCGCGCCATGGACTGATGCACTATCTGCACGAGCAGCAGGTCGCGAACCAGACCTTCGGCCATCTGTACGCCTGGAACTGGTTCGACGCCTCGCTTCTGATTCCTTATTTTGTGCTGATGGTCATCCTGGCGTTTTATGGATTGCACCGCTACCAGCTGGTCTGGCTCTACTACCGGCACAAAAAAAATGCGACGCGGGAAGCGCCGGAGCGCTTTACCGAACTGCCTTTCATCACCATTCAGCTGCCCATTTTCAACGAGCAATTTGTCATTGACCGCCTCGTCGATGCCTGTTGCCGTCTCGAATATCCGCGCGACCGGCTGGAAATTCAGGTTCTCGACGACTCCACGGACGAGACCCAGCAGGTGGCGGCCGCAGTGGTGGAGCGCTACCGCAGCGGATTGCACGGCGACGCGCAGCCCATTATGTATATCCATCGCATCAATCGTCATGGATACAAAGCGGGCGCGCTCGACAATGGATTGAAGACTGCCAAGGGCGAGTTGATCGCCATGTTCGACGCCGATTTTGTGCCTTCCCCTGACTGGCTCATGCGCGTAGTCCACCATTTTTCCGATCCCAAAATCGGCATGGTGCAGACTAGGTGGACCCACCTGAATCGCGACTATAGTTTCCTCACCCAGGTAGAAGCTATCCTGCTCGATGGTCATTTTGTTCTGGAGCATGGCGGACGTTCCCGCTGCGGCGTATTTTTCAATTTCAATGGCACTGCGGGCATGTGGCGCCGGGCTGCTATAGACGAAGCGGGAGGCTGGCAGCACGATACGCTGACAGAAGATACTGACCTCAGCTATCGCGCGCAGTTGAAGGGATGGCGCTTCAGGTATCTGCAGGACGTCGAATGCCCGGCGGAACTGCCGATCGAAATGACAGCCTTCAAAACGCAGCAGGCGCGTTGGTCCAAAGGTCTCATCCAGACCTCGAAGAAAATCCTGCCCCAGATATTTCGCGCCAAGTTGCCATTCCATGTGAAGCTGGAAACCTTTTACCACCTGACGGCCAACATCAGTTATCCGCTGATGGTGCTGCTTTCCATTCTGCTGATGCCTGCCATGATCATTCGTTTTTATCAGGGATGGTTTCAGATGCTCTGGATCGATCTGCCCCTGTTTATGGCATCGACCTTTTCAGTGTCTTCGTTCTACTTGATATCGCAGAAGGAGTTATATCCGGGCAAATGGTACCGCGCCCTGCTGTACCTGCCGTTTGTGCTGGCGCTGGGCGGCATCGGCCTCACCTTGACCAATGCCAGGGCCGTGATGGAGGCCCTGTTCGGGATTAAAAGCCCGTTCAAACGCACGCCGAAATATAGAGTGGAAAAGCGCGGCGAAAAGTCGCAGGCGGCAAAGTATCGCAAGCGCCTCGGTCTTCTTCCAGCGGTGGAACTGCTGATCAGCGCCTACTTTGCCGTGACCATTTGGTACGCCATCTCCAACGCAAACTACATTACCGTCCCATTTTTGTTCCTGTTCATGTTCGGGTACGGCTACACCGCAGTATTGAGTGTGACCCAGGGCATGTTCGACCGCTTCCGCATCGACGTTGCCAACCCGGACGAGTCCTCTCCAAAACCGTTTCCCGTCGGCATTTGATACTTGTCTGCAAAAAAACGCGCTCTAGGAGCGCGTTTTTTCTACGCAAAGTCTCACGGTTACCAGCGGACGCCGATCATTACCGGGACAAGCGTTGCGTTGTATCCGGGCGGGAGATTGCTCTTGGGTGTGTAAAACTTCTCGTATCGACCTTCTACAAAAAGCTTAAAGCGACTATAGGGTGAGAATCGGAATTCCACGCCGGTTCCGAAGTCGTACATCCCCTGATTGCTGGATTCATGGGACACATTGACGCTTCCTGTGCACGCCCCGCCATACCCATAGCCATACCCATAGCCATACCCATAGCCATACCCGCACGGCACGAGGACCGGCGCTGTGAACGTAGTGAGCTGGCGTGAAAACCCGCCACCGCCGATTACGTATCCATCCAGCCTGTTACCGCGAATATAGTCGAATTTTGGATTGAACATGGCTGTCCAAATATGCTCGTTCCCTCCCGGAACCTGGGCTGCGGCTAAGGCGAGGTCCGTGGGGACCCCCATGCGATTGAAATTCCATTCCGCCAAAAGACTGAGACGATCATTGAACCTAAACCCGCCGCCGAGCAGAACATTGAATCCCGTGTTCGCAAATTTTTGCGTCCCGGTCACGGGTGCGGTCACGCCGCCGCCGCCCTCGAACACAAAATGTTTGCCCCAACCTTCTCCCTTATAGCGCGGGGGGGTCACTGGCTGCTGGTATTGATTCTGGCTATAGGGGCCGTTGTATTGGTAATTGTTTTGAAAGTTGTAGCTTACCTTGGAACTGGAATAACTCTGCGCCTGCAGGCCAACCGTGAGGGGCAACCCGCATGCAAGCGCCACGCAACCCGCATATTTTAAGGTCTTGTAGATAGCTTTTTTCGCCGTTATCATGGTTTTCATTACCCTCCATAGTTAGTCCCGATACTGTGAATACCTGAATCATGCACGCATTCTGCTAGGTCGGATGCGCAGCGTGAATCGCAAGATGCTCAACGCGATCCGCCCTGATGCTCAGACGAAGATGTCGGGAACTCTTGTCCGTCGCATGGTTAGACGCATATAAGCAGGAAATGTTGCGGGGATTGTGGCGCTCAAGCAGCAACGTGTTTTTGCCTCATGCGCCACCCGCCTGCTCCATTTTGATAAGGCGCAAAATTCATCGACAATGGCGAACCCGGAAGACGATGGAGCGGCCCCAATTCCACTCCATCAGTTGAGTTCGGACCGCATCCGTTGATTCCGCTGCCCTACTGTATGTCGAACTGCTCCGGATGCAGGCTGGCATCGCTTTTCACGATGACAGTTTTTCCCGACATTTCCTCCATCTCGCTCAGCCAGCGCCCATTCGATGCTTTCAGTTGCTTGACGACTTCGGGATTGACGCGGAGCATTACGTCGCCGCGGTCAATCTGACGGTACATCTTGCGTAGCTCGACGTAGATCTCATTGCACACCGTCAGCGGACCCTTCACCATGCCTGTGCCCATGCAAACCGAGCAGGGAACTGAAAGCGTGCGCTCCAGCGATTGCTTGACCCGTTTGCGCGTAATCGCCACCAACCCAAAATCATTGAACTGCAGGACCTTGGAAGGAGCGCGATCCGACTTTAACGCGTCCTCCAGCGCCAGCATCACCTTGTTGCGATTCTTGCGCTCATCCATGTCGATAAAATCGATCACGATGATGCCGCCCAGATCGCGCAGCCGAATCTGACGGACAATCTCCGGAATCGCGTCCAGGTTTGTCTTGAGGATGGTGTCCTCCAGCCGCGCCGTTTTGCCAACGTATTTTCCGGTGTTGATGTCGATGGCCACCAGCGCCTCGGTCTGGTTGATGACGATCGAACCGCCGGACTTCAGCCACACCTTCGAGCGCAAGGCATTGTTGATTTCTTCCTGGATACCGAATTGCTCAAACAGCGGCGTTTCCTTGGTGTACAGCTTGACGCGTCGCACCAGGGCAGGCTCGAAGCGATTCAGGAAGCGCAGCACGCGTTCATAATCCGCTTCCGTGTCGACCCAGATAGAGGAAAAGTTGTCCGTCACCTGATCGCGCAGAACGCGTTCCACCAGGCTTAGGTCGTGGTAGATCAGAGCCGGCGGTTTCGCGTTCTCCGTGCGCTGGCGAATCTCAGCCCACAATGTCAGCAGGAAGCGAATGTCCGCGCGGAGGTCTTCCTCACTGGCGGAGGCTGCGGCTGTCCGGACAATGAATCCTCCGGACGCAGCGCCTTTTTCGCTCAACAAAATATGTTTCAGCCGCTGGCGCTCCTCATCGGAAGCGATCTTGCGCGAGACGCCGACATGATTCACTGTGGGCATAAAGACCAGGAAGCGTCCCGGCAGTGCGATATGACTGGTGATACGCGCGCCCTTACGGGCAATCGGTTCCTTGGCAATCTGTACCAGGATTTCCTGGTTCGGCTTCAGAAGCTCTGTAATAGCGGGCAGATTGGTCGTTTGCGCTGTACCGCGGCGCATGCGGCGATCGCCACCGTGGCGCTGTCCTCGGTTTTCCCTTCGTCCATTGCGGCCTCCGCTCGCCCGGTTGCGTGCGGCATCCGCATTGGCAGGCTCATCGCTCTCGGAGTCTTCTTCCGCCGGAGACGTAGCATCCTCCAGTTCGATCTCTCCCAGCTCGGCCCCAAAGCTCTCTTCTTCAAACGTGTCCTCTTCGGTTCCCAGCGCCGCCGACTCCCCGTTCCCATTCTCCTCAACGAAACGTGTCCGCTGTTCGATATGCTGATCCCGCACCAGCTCGCTGAGCAGGCCGCTATCCATCTGCATGTCCAGCGTCTCTTCAATCAGATCGTCATACTCCGCCTCGTCCTGCAGGCTCTGCGCTGCGTATCTTTCCGGCTCTTCCTCGTCGATCGTTTCTTCTTCGAGATTTCCATGACCCGGGTCAAACACGTGCTCGTCATGATCGGAGTCTGCGTCGTCCTGCGCGCTCTCTTCCTGCTCGGTCGAAGTCTCTTCCGTCGCGGACGATGTGACCTCTGCTGGATGGACTGGTGTCAATTCTTCTGTCGCTGGTGAAGTGGCCTCCTGCGCCTGGAATCCTGCTTCCTGCGGAGGCGCCGGTTCAACGATAGAAGCCGCTTCACCAAAAAACGGCTCCAGCTCCGAGTCCGCTTCTTCCGTCTGTTCGGCGACTGCTTCGTATTCCGTGGAGTCCTGCATGGGTGCCGACTCTGCTTCCATGGGCGGCTCGGCCGCGGGTGGTTCGACAACACCGCTCTGCCGGTACGCGCTCGGACTGGCTGGATCGAAGCGATACGACACCGAAGCTTCTGCCGGCTCGAATTCCTGCGCTTCTTCTATGGATCTGTCGTGGCGCACGAGCGAAGGCTCTTCCACGGTGGTCACGTGTTGCACCAGCGAGGGCTCTTCCAGAGTCATGTCGTGCTGCACCAATGAGGGCTCTTCGAACTCGGCTACGGGCAGGGAGGTTGCAACGTCAGCCGGCACGCCATTCTCCGCCGGTGCTGCCGCGGTCTCCTCGACAACAGGACCCACCTCGGCTGCCGGAGACGAAAAGCTTTCAACTGCGGAGGATGCGCCTCGCGTACGCTTGTGGCGCGAGATGGATTCGCCCGGCAACACTTCGCTGCCATCCCACGCCAGGGGACCCACCACCATCGTTGATGGCTGGAATGTCGCCTTAGGGGTCGCAGCAGATGCCTCTCTCTCGGCGGGAACTGCTCCGGTCGCTTGGGCCGCCGGTGCCGACTCGCCACGACGATATTTGGACAGCGATTCTCCGGGAAGCACCATCGGCAGCTGCTCAGATCGAGGCTGTTCCGACCGGGGATGCTCCGACTGCGGAGCCGGGAAACGTTCCGACGCAACAGCCTGAACCGCGAAATCTTGGTGCGCATGTTCGAAATCCGCCTCGGCTGGAATCGCTTCCGTTTCAAATTGCGTTGACTCGGTGATCTCTGTCCGCCGCGTTTCGGCAAATCCACCCTGACCATTCGAGGATGGCCGTTCCTGCGCCGACGATCCGCCTCGGCCGCGTCGCCGTCCGCGCCGTCCGCGCCAGCGCCGTCCACCCGCCCCTTCCTCGTCGCCGGAGGAACTGCCCGGTGCGGTTGAAGCTTCGCGAACGGGTTGTCCTGCCGGCTTCCTATCAATGAAAGAACGCGCTGCGGGCTCTTCCCCGCTGGCGTGAGAGTCGCCCTCTGCTGCCCCGCGCGCGTCATTGGAGTGGCTGCCGGCTGCACGCCCGTGGCCGCGAGATTGTCCCGGTGCCAGCGGCACATACTCTTCGCCGTCTTCCTGTTCTTCAGCGAAGTCGGTGACGTACAGGAATGCGTCGCGTTCCAGGCCAATGTCGACGAAGGCCGACTGCATCCCAGGAAGCACTCGGGTCACTTTGCCTTTGTAAATGGATCCCGCGAGCGTGTATTCGTTCTCGCGTTCGTAGTAGATTTCCGCCAATTGGTCGTCTTCGACGACCGCCAGCCTCGTTTCGTGGGGAGTGCTGGAGATATAAATTTCTTTTGTCATGCTGCCTCATTCCAGTCCGAAGCCATCAAGGCGGCGGACTCGGGGTATTGGCGAGGCAGATTTCTGCGCGCTAGCGAACTCCGTGCGCGGCGACCGTGACTAGGGCGGTTGGATCGAGAGTGCGTTCTGATGACGCTGCGGACGGGAAACTTGCTTTAGGCCAGGGAAATACGAATCTCCCGCGAGAGCGGGTTGGCAATGGAAGCGAAGAATCTTGACTGCGACGTGAAAGAACGGCACGCAAGGACTTTGTGGCCACTACTTCCCCCAAAAGGGGTGGGGCCGTTTCCAGTCCGGCTGCGTTTCTCAATGCGTGCATTCGATCGAACCTGCCTGGTCTCGGTTGGAATCTGCCTTACCGAGAAAACTTCTTGTCGCATCCATGCCAATCACTCGTTCTGATGGGGACGGCGGATGCGCGAATTTTGCAATCCGGCGCGGCCTGCTTCTGCGCCAGAGCTACTGCTAATTGACGAAGCGGCTCATGCGGATGTTCATGACGATGCCGAAGGCAAGGAACGCAAACAGCACCGATGAGCCGCCGTAACTCATTAGGGGCAAAGGAATACCGGTGACCGGCATAAAGCCGATAACCATGCCCACATTGACCGCGATCTGAAAAATCAGGACGGCCACGACCCCCATAATAATCAAAGTGCCGGGCAGGTCAGCGGCGGTTTGAGCGTTTTGAACTAAACGCATCAACAATAAAAAGTATAACAGCAGGACGAAAATGGCTCCTGCCAATCCGTGCTCCTCGCAAAATGCCGCGAAAATAAAATCCGTATAGGGAATGGGCAAAAAGTCGCCTTGCGTCTGGCTTCCACGCTCGGCTCCCTGCCCCCAGATGCCGCCGGAACCAACCGCGATCAGGGATTGTCGAATCTGATACCCGCTGCCGCGTGGATCGTTATCGGGTTGCAAAAAGCTTGTGAGTCGCTGCTTCTGATACGGCTTCAGCACCTTGTACCACGCCGGAACAATGGCGAGCGAGGCAGCCAGAAACAGGATCGCGGCCTGCCGAAACCGGATGCCGCCGAGAAACAGACCCACCAGCAGGACCGGCGCATATGTCAGCGCGGTCCCGAGGTCCGGTTGCTTCAGCACCAGCAGCATCGGCACCCCGACAATGGCCATGGCCTTGAAGATGTCTTTCCAGGTCAACTCGCGGCCGCCCAGGTTTGTAAAGTATCGCGCCAGCACCACAATCAGAACCAGCTTGACCCATTCCGAGGGTTGGAAGTGGATGCCGCCCGGCAGATGGATCCAGCGCCGCGCTCCCAGCACCTTCGTGCCCACAACCAGGACCGCTGCCAGCGACACCAGGCAGATTCCGTACGCCCAGACAGCAACATCCAGCAGGATGTGGTAGTCGATCAGCGACAGAACAAACATGCTGACGAACCCGCCTGCGAGCCACAGAATCTGCTTCTCATCGAAGTGAACGAACTTCGTGTGTAACGTTGCGCTGTAGATTTCCAGCACGCTGATCACCGACAAAGCCAGCACAAAGGCCAGCAGCGTCCAGTCGAAATCGCGATAGGAAAGAAATCGGCGCAATGGTTACGCTCCGCTTTTCTGCCGCGATGGGCTGCGATCCTGCGAGCCGGCCGCTGCCGGTGGCTTTGTGTGGAAGGGGCGCGGGGTCGACTTGGCAGGATCGGGTGGAAGAAGAAAGGTTCCGGCGTGTAACGTCGTTCCAGCGGGCATCGGAAACAGGGACGCGACGCGTTTGGGAATTTGCGTTCCAGATGTGCCCCCGGTGCCATTCGCCGGACTGGTCCAAAGAGCAGCCATTGCAATCGATGGCTGACGCCCAGTTACGTTCGGTTGCAGATGGCCAGTCACTTTTTGCTTCGCGCCAGCGGTGGGAGCCGCCTTGTTCTGCTGAGTCGCCGGAACCACAGTCGGAGGATTGGCTTCGGCGGGTTTGACCGCGCTCACAACCTGCGGGAGGTTATCGGCTTCGCGCCGTTGCTTGTCGACATACGCCGCGATCACGCGGGCGGCCAGGCGCGCGCTGAGATATCCTTCGGAACCGTTCTGCCACATCAGAACCACGGCAATTTCTGGGTTTCTTCTCGGTGTCATGCCGACAAACCAGGCCGTATCGTTCAATTTCGCGCCGCCGCCCACGGATGCTTTATATGCATTGCTGACAATCTGGGCGCTGCCGGTTTTGCCGGCGAAGTCGATGCCATCCAAATGCGCGAAACCGGCGGTGCCCGCGAATGTGGTTACCTGGGCCATCGCGTCTGTCACGATCTGCCAGTTCGCAGGATCGATGGCAATCACTTGATCGCCCGAACCCGGAAACTGGCTCTGGTAATACCCAGTCAGGTCCGGCGGTACCTCGCTAGGAAAAACGACATGCGGGCGTTTGAGTATTCCGCCGGACCCGATGCCCGCGATGGCGCGTATCAACTGGATCGGCGTAACCGCAATCGCGCCTTGCCCGATTCCCACCGAGATGGTTTCTCCCGCAAACCATTTTTGATGGTAGTTCCGCATCTTCCACTCCGGCGACGGCATGGTGCCGGATGCTTCATTCGGCAGGTCGATACCGGTCTTTTCTCCCAGTCCGAACCTGTGGCCCCAGTACGCGATCTTGTCGATGCCGAGCTTTTCCGCCAGCGTGTAAAAGAACACGTCGCAGGACTGATAAATTCCTTTGCTGATGTCCGTGATTCCGTGCGACTGATGCCGGGCCGATATCCAGCACTTGAAATAGCGCCCATAGAAGACGGCTCCGCCGTGGCAGTCCACTTTCAGCGTCTGCGCAATTCCTTCCTGCAAGCCGGCAATGGCTTCGATGATCTTGAAAGTCGAGCCGGGAGCAAGCTGCGCCTGGATCGCCTTGTTCATCAAGGGATTCTCGGGATTCGTGAGCAGCGCGTCCCATTGCTTGCGATGGATGCGGATGGCAAAATCGTTTGGATCAAACGTCGGCCGGCTCACCATGGCGAGTACTTCGCCGGTGCGCGGATCGATGGCCACCAGAGCTCCTTCCCGCTGTCCCATGGCATCCTCGGCAGCCTTCTGGATATCCAGATCGATCGTCAATCGAATGGATTTGCCGGGCACCGCTGGTTCGATGCCGAGCGCGCCCAGTTCGCGTCCGTGGCTATCGACAATCACATCGCGGGAACCGTCCTGACCACGCAGGATGGGATCGTAGGATTCCTCGACGCCCGACCGTCCCACTACGTCGCCCGGCTGGTAGAAGGCATAGCGCGGGTCGTCCAGCATGTCTTCGGAAACTTCCCCGACGTAGCCGATCAGGTGTGCGGCAAATCCGTTGCTGGGGTAGAGTCGCCGCTGCTCTTCGATCGTTTCCAGCTCCGGTAACTCATTGGCGTGGGCCGCGATAAAGGCCTGCTCGTCCGGCGTGATGTCCTGCTGCAGCGGGATGGGCTGATACCTCGGCTGATGCCGATAGCGCAGCAGCACTGCCCGCAGTTGGTCTGGCTGCATGTGCAGTCCCTCGGCGATCAGCGGAATATCGCTGTCAAGATCGTGGGCCTGCTCGGGAACCAGAAAACAAGTGACCGAAGGGTAGTTGTCGACAATCAGGCGTCCGTAACGATCAAATATTTTTCCGCGCGGTGCCAGGATCGGTACTTTCCGAATCCGGTTCGCCTGCGCAAGAGCGCGATAATTCTGCGCGCCCAGCACCTGCAGTCTCCACAGTCCGGAAACCAGGATGACGAGAATCAACGCAATGACGTACTGGATCGCCGTCAGCTTGATCGATGGGATTCTGTCGTCTTTGTTGACTGTGCCAGCCATGGCGGGGGATATGCCTTCAGAATACTCCGGATTGGGGGCTTACTGACGTTGCCGCAAACGGTCGAGAAGCGCGAACAGAACCACACCGATTAACCCATTAACCACCGCGCGAACCACCTCATGCAGTCCGTACCACTGTTCGTGGATGCCCAGCAGGCGGCGCAGGATCAGTACGTGCAAAATGCTGGCCAGCAGGATGAAAGTAAAGTTCATGATCAGACGCGTGCCCGGATTGTCCACGTCGATCCGCAGTCCGATCGATGCCGCCAGATAGCCGAGAATGCAGTCGATGATGCCATTGACGCCGAGCGGCAGGTGGGTCAACGCATCCTGGATGATTCCGATGATCATACCCAGCAGCGTTCCGCCAATGGGACTTCGTCGCGAGACGGAAAAATAAATGACGACGAGCACCGGCACGTTGAGGAATCCGACGGATGGAAAACGCAGCGGCAGATACGCCTGAAAGAAGATCGCCAGCAGCGGCACCAGAATCAAGACGAGCGGATGGAAGCGGTGTTCCTCCATCTCCCGTCGCGAGTTTGGATACAAGAGTGACATTGCTAATTCTGCGGCTCCTGTTGAGTCTTCGAAGTCGGGGTTGCGGTCGGCTTGGAGACTGCGGTGGAAGGCTGGGCTGCGCGGCCAGGCTGTGTCGTCCCGTTCGCGGGCGATTGCGGAGCGAACATCTGCTTCTGGTACGCGGCGCCCGGCTTCAGATCATCTGCCGGCGGCGTGGCGCCCGGCGTAAACCGGTCCGGGTGCAGCGGTGCAGGCGGCCGCACTGGCGGTGGCGGAGAGTTTGCGTTCAGCGGCTTTCCATCAGGGCCCACATCTGGCGGCGGAAGCGCGCCCGGTAGACGCTGCGCCAGAACGTCCGCTGCCCTCTGTTCGCTGGTGGACACGTCCTGCTGCATCGTGGACGGAACCGTGTCCTGCGTTTGCGTGATCACCAGCACTTCATCCAGGCGCGACAGGTTCACCGCCGGCTTGATCAGCAGAGCAACATCGGAATTTTGCTCCGGATCCGGCACGATGCGTTCCACCACGCCCACCGGAAGGCCACTGGGATAGACTTGATCGCCGCCGCTGGTAATGACCTGTTCGCCTGGTTGAATACGTTCATCCGGAAGGATGTCGGTGATCTCCGTCCGCCCATCCGTGGTACCGCGCAGAATACCGCGCAGGCGGGTGCGAGTCAGAATCACGCCCAGCCCGCTGGTCTGGTCATTAATTTCGAGCACCTGCGCCGTGTGCGGAAATACCGCGCGAATTTTTCCCACCACCCCATCCGGCGTGATCACAGGCATGTCGGTGCGGATACCGTTGTCGAAGCCTTTATCGATGTAGACCACACGAGACAGGTCGGTCCCGCTCGTTCCGATCACGTGGCCGGCCACCGTTTTCGAGATGTAATTCTGCTGAAAGCTAAGCAGTTTCTGCAGTCGAATGTCTTGACGGGCGTCTTCGGCGAGCGCAGATTGCTCCAGCCGCATCCTGTTCAGTTCCGCCTGCAGTTGCTGGTTCTGCGCTCGAACGTGGCGTAGATCCACGTAATCGTCCCACGTGTGGCTGACTCCATGCCCAACAAACAAAAATACCCGCTCAAAGGGGGAAATCAGGCTGACCACCCAGTAGCGGATCAGCCGCGTTTGATGACTGCTGTTGTCTGCTGTTGGACGCCGAACCTGCACTGCGAGACCCAGTAACTGCGCCAGTACGACGGCCAGCAGCATCAGTGGATTTCGGTTTCGACTGAGAAAGGATTCCATGAGGCCTGCAACAGGCTGTGAGGATAACAGACCGTGTTCACTCGACGTGCTGACGAGCGAACATTCATTATGCACAGGCGTTCCTAAAAGAACGCCTGTGCGGAGCGCATTTCACCGATTCGCAGCGATAGCGAAAAATCTATCATGCAGCCCGGCGGGTATTCGGGGGAGGGCAATACCTAATCGATCTTGATCTTGCGCAGCAATCGGAAATCCGACAGCATCTTTCCTGTTCCCAGCACCACAGACGCTAGGGGATCGTCCGCCACGGAGACCGGCAGCCCAGTTTCTTCGCGAATGCGTTTGTCCAGATTCTTGATGAGCGCCCCCCCACCCGTCAGCACAATGCCGCGATCGCTGATGTCGGCGGAAAGCTCCGGCGGTGTGCGTTCCAGCGCCACTCGAATCGCATTCATGATGGTGCTGATGCACTCTGCCAGGGACTCGCGAATTTCACTGTCGTCGATGGTGATGGTCTTCGGCACGCCTTCAATCAGGTTGCGCCCTTTAATTTCCATCGTTACCGGCTTGTCCAGCGGATATGCGGAGCCAAGTTCCATTTTGATATGTTCCGCGGTGCGCTCGCCGATCAGCAGGTTGTACTTGCGCTTCAAATAATTCATGATGGCTTCGTCCATCTGATTGCCGGCCATGCGCACTGAACGCGAATAGACGATGCCCGAGAGCGAGATCACGGCGATGTCCGTCGTTCCGCCGCCGATGTCCACCACCATGTTGCCGCCGGGCTCCGTAATGGGTAGACCGGCTCCAATCGCCGCCACCATTGCCTGCTCCACCAGGTACACTTCGCTGGCCTTGGCCCGGTACGCCGAGTCTTCCACGGCGCGCTTTTCCACCTGGGTAATTTCCGACGGAACCCCAATCACGATGCGCGGATGAACCAGCATCTTGCGGCCATGCGCTTTTTGAATGAAATAATTCAGCATCTTTTCCGTCACCTTGAAGTCGGCGATCACGCCGTCCTTCATCGGCCGGATGGCGACGATGTTGCCAGGTGTCCGCCCCAGCATCTCTTTCGCTTCCTTGCCCACCGCTTCCACTTCGCCAGTCACCTTGTTCAACGCAACGATCGAAGGCTCATTGACGACTATGCCCTTGCCAGCCGCGAAGACAAGCGTGTTCGCCGTGCCAAGATCGATGGCCAGGTCGCTTGAAAACAAGCTGAACAGCGAACGCAGATTATGGCTGCGTGAGGAACGAGAGTGGTAGCCGTTAGAGGACATTCGGTGTTGTACAAGCCTTTTGGGGAATGCTGGTATCTTCCATTGTACGGCCTTGTCGGTTACCCTGCGGATGTATCGTACGCACGGGGAATCGGGGAAGGTATCTACAGAGCGAATGCCTGCCCTCTGGCCCATCGTGTCGGATCGAAGGACGCAATGATTGGAACCTTCACCGAGCAGAGCAACGCGCCCCGCGATGGCGGTGATTGCCGTTCTGGCATGGACGGCGCTGCTGCTGCAGCTCTTTCTAATGATCTCCCCTTCGATTCAGGCTGACTGGATGCGGGCGGTCGTCAATTACTTTAGTTTTTTACCATCCTGACCAACCTCCTGGTTGCCCTCGGCCTTAGCTTTCCGCTCGTGGCTCCAGCGTCGCCGGCTGGACGCTTCTTCACACGTCCGTCTATCCAATCCGCGGTCGCGGTGTACATCGCGGTCGTTGGAATTACCTACGCGTTGCTGCTGCGGCACCTGTGGAATCCGCAGAGTCCGCAAAAGATCGCCGACGTGTCGCTGCATGACGTCGTGCCAGTGCTTTACCTTGGCTTCTGGACGATTTTTGTTCCCAAAGCAATGTTGCGCTGGAACCTTGCGCTTCGCTGGCTCGCGTATCCCATTGCATGCATGCTCTACACCGTGATGCACGGCCTCGTCTCCGGCTGGTATCCCTACTACTCCCTACATCTATCCCCTACTACTCCCTACTTCTATCGATGTCAGCTGCTTGGATTTCCGCGTGCCCTGGCAAATGCCGCGGGAATGCTGGTGGCATTTTTCGCTCTGGGTCTCCTGATCGTGGCCATTGACCGCGCGTCCGACAAGAAGTCGCTCAGCTCCGCGACCACCGAATAGCAGCTCCATCCATGCGCCGAGCACCGTTTGCTGTATCCTCTATCGGTTGAAGGCTGTTCGAAATCGATAGAGAAATCACACAGTTGGTGTAAGCCGGGAAATTGATCGTTGCGCAGACGTTCTATCAAGGAACGGCTGCATGTAAATTGATCCGGCCACTTTACGGGAACTGAGTGATTGCTCCAGAAGACGAGTGAAAGCAATGGCTGCCGCAAAACATACAACCAGGCAAGCGAACAACCTGATCGGCGGCAAATGGCTCCGTGCACGCACGCGCCATACGTTCGAGGACCGCAATCCCGCCAACGCCGGCGATCTTGTCGGCGTTTTTCCAGCGTCGGGCGCCAACGATGTTGCCGATGCCGTGGCCGCCGCGAAAGAAGCATTCCAGAGTTGGCGTCTGGTGCCCGCGCCAAAACGCGCGGAAATCCTCTTCCGCGCCGGTGAACTGCTCACCCAACGCAAGGAGCAGTACGCCCGCGATATGACCCGCGAAATGGGGAAAGTGTTGATCGAATCGCGCAGCGATGTCCAGGAAGCCATCGACACGGCTTTCTATATGGCAGGGGAAGGCCGCCGTCTCTTTGGCCAAACCACGCCTTCGGAGCTGCCGAACAAATTTGCCATGAGCGTGCGTGCGCCCGTCGGTGTCTGCGGCATGATTACGCCGTGGAACTTCCCCATGGCGATCCCTTCCTGGAAGCTGTTTCCCGCACTGGTCTGCGGCAACACCTGCGTCATCAAGCCGGCGGAAGATACGCCGCTCTCCGCGTTGCATCTGGTCGAAACGCTCATCGACGCCGGCCTGCCGAAAGGCGTCGTCAACATCGTGTTTGGCTTTGGACCCGAAGCGGGAGCGCCGCTCGTGGAGCATCCCGATGTAACCGCGATCAGCTTTACCGGCTCCAGCGAAGTGGGCCGTTGGGTCGGCCAGACCGCTGCCGCGGGCATGAAGCCCTGCTCGCTGGAGATGGGCGGCAAGAATGCCATGATCGTGATGGAAGATGCCAATCTCGAGCTTGCCGTGGAAGGCGCGTTATGGGGAGCCTTTGGCACCACCGGACAGCGCTGCACCGCGACCAGCCGCATTCTGCTGCATAAGAAGATTGCCCGGCCGTTTACACAGCAATTGGTCGAGCGAGCAGGTAAGTTACGCGTCGGCGATGGCCTGAAGAAGGATGTCCAGATGGGCCCCCAGGTCAACGAGCAGCAGATTGAAACCAGCCGACGTTATGTCGAGATTGCTCTGCGGGAAGGAGCCACGCTGTTGACCGGCGGCAAGCGCCTGCAAGGGAAAGCGCACGCACCCGGGTGTTTCTTCGCGCCGACCATTTTGTCCGGCGTCCTGCCCACCATGCGGATTGCGCAGGAAGAGGTGTTTGGCCCGGTCGTCACTCTGCTGCAATTTGACTCGTTGGAGCAGGCCATTGAGATTGCCAATAGCGTCTCCTACGGACTTTCCGCATCTATCTATACTCGCGACGTGAACCGCGGCTATCAGGCCATGCGGGACCTGGAGACCGGCATTGTCTACATCAACGCGCCCACCATTGGAGCGGAGGTGCATCTGCCCTTTGGCGGCGTCAAACAGACGGGGAACGGTCATCGCGAGGGCGGTATCGGAGCTTTGGACTTTTACACCACGTGGAAATCGGTGTACGTGGATTATTCCGATCGACTTCAGCGTGCCCAGATTGACTAGGGAACGGAAATACTCTCCAGGAGAGCAGCAATGATCATTGGTGTTCCGAGGGAACTGAAAGATCACGAGAGCCGCGTCGGCGTGACGCCTGCCGGTGTCAAGGCTCTGACGGAAGCAGGCCACACAGTCCTCGTGGAGACCAGGGCAGGGAACTTGTCGTCGCTTCCGGATGACGAATACCAATCTGCCGGAGCGGAAATTGTTGGCTCGGCCTACGACGTGTGGCGATTGGCGGACATGATCGTCAAGGTCAAAGAGCCCGTGGAAAAAGAGTACGGCTATTTCCGCGACGGTCTGATCCTCTTTACCTATCTGCATCTTGCACCCCTGCCAGTCTTGACCGCCAAGCTGCTCGAGAAAAAAGTGATTGGCATCGCCTACGAGACCATCCGCGACAAAGCCGGCGCGCTGCCTCTGCTCACGCCCATGTCGGAAGTGGCTGGCCGAATGTCAGTGCAGGTTGGCGCCGCCCATCTTGAGAAAGAAAAAGGCGGACGCGGCGTCCTGTTAGGAGGCGTTCCAGGCGTGCCTCCGGGTAATGTCTGCGTCATCGGCGGTGGCATCGTCGGTACCAACGCTGCCAAGGTCGCCATGGGCATCGGCGCGAAAGTCACCATCATCGACATGAACCTGAATCGCCTGCGCGAATTGGACGACATCTTCAATGGACGCGTGTACACTCTCGCCTCCAACTCCTACAATGTCAGTCGCGCCGTGCAAGAGGCTGATCTGGTCATCGGCGGCGTGTTGATCCCCGGCGCTGCCGCGCCAAAAATTGTGACCAAAGCGATGGTCGCGACCATGAAGAAGGGCGCCGTGATCGTCGATGTTGCGATCGATCAGGGTGGCTGCGTTGAAACCGCACGGCCAACCACGCATAGCGATCCCTCCTACGTGCTCGAAGGCGTGGTGCATTATTGCGTGACCAACATGCCGGCGGCGGTGCCGCATACCTCGACCCTCGCGTTGACGAATGCGACATTTCCTTACGTGATGCGACTCGCGAAGATGGGCGCAAAGGCCGCGATTCAGGCCGACAGCGGCTTGCAGGACGGCGTGAATACCTACGACGGCTTGCTCACCTGCAAACCCGTCGCCGAGTCACAGGGCAAGCCCTGGAAGCCTGTAGCAGAGTTGGTCCGCTGAATTTCTTCCTGCGGGGTACCGCGCCGCCCCGGGGTCCTTCCGCCCGATACTTCTGCGCCAGCCAGGCTGTCGTTCACTCTCGCAGTTTGCGCAATCCGGAGCGCAAATGCTCCGAGACAATCGCGCGCCTCCCTGTCCCTCGAATTGCGATCTTAGGCGCGCGGCGGTTGCCGAAGCTGCACCGGGGCCCTAAAATGAATTATCTGACTCGCGTCACGATAGCTGTTTTCAGTAACCGCCAGTCCGCGCCAAGCGGCGGCGGGGAGGTTCAATGCGGCGGTTCGTATTTTCTGCGGTTCTACTTGCTCTATCCCTACCCGTCGGTCTGTCAACCACCGGTTGCATCCATGACTATGGCCAGAACTATTGCAGCGGCTTCCAGAGCGGCCCGCTGCTCACCGCCGTTTATAAGA
Source organism: Acidobacteriota bacterium (assembly GCA_021793405.1). Taxonomy (GTDB): domain Bacteria; phylum Acidobacteriota; class Terriglobia; order Terriglobales; family Acidobacteriaceae; genus JAKAAZ01. The sequence goes on along the minus strand of JAJYSV010000037.1, from coordinate 17,925 downwards.
TCGACTTGGAACCGGCTACCTATGGGATCTCCCTCAGTTATGGTCAGATTTCCACTACACTCGCGCCCTCAGCATTGAACTGCAAGGGTACCGCCGTCACCGTATCGGACTATACCTATGGCACCAGCAATCTGTTGCTAGGGGATGTGTCTCCCAGCGGCAGAGTCTGCGGCGGCACATGGAATCGCAATTCCGGCAACAACATTCCCGACTTTACGACCTGCATCCCACCCCAGCCGGGCTCTCCTATCTTTCAGGCGAATGGCGGCATCGCCTATGTGACTGCTAGCGGTGGCGGGGCCACCAGCAACCCGGTGCCTGTCTTTGTCCACCCCCCGGTGACTAGCGTCCTCCTGGGCGGTCAGAGTGCCGTGCATAAATGCCCCAACAATCCCATTACCGCTTCCCCGGAAAATGCTCCGGTGTATGCACTGAATAGCTGCGTATCTCAGACCCATACCGCCCAGCTGGCCGCCACTGTTTACAGCGGCACCAGCGACATTACCTGCAATGCAGGCCACCTGACGTATAACCCGCAGAACGCCAGTATCGTCACTATCGACCAGAATGGCGTCGCCACCGCGCAACAACCGGGTGGGACCGTAATTTCCGCAACCGTTGCTCAGACCACCAGCACCGCGGGATATTTCTTTACCTGCCCGCCGAAAAGCATTCAGTTGACCGTGGGCACGACCCCCCAGCAAAGCGTCACCGTCAATCCCAACAATATTCAGCCGCTGACGACAACCGTTCTCGACACGCAGGGCAACCCGATTACCGGGCTCTCGCTTCTCTATTCCTCGAACGATCCCATCAATATCCCAGTCAGCAATACCGGCGCAGTGGCGCCGGTATTTCCCAGCGACGCGGCTATCGTAGCTCAGTGCCTGCCAGGGATCTGCAATCCGGCGCCGCAAAATGAAATCGCGAATCTCAGTACAGGCTTGCCGATTGCCAGCAATCCGATAGATGTGCATACGCCGGGTCCAGGCTCGAACATTCTCTATATGGCCAGCCCCCAGTCCTACAATTTTGTCCCCGTGGATTTCCAGAGCGGGACCGTGGGAACGCCGACGCGGTTGCCCTATCAGCCAAACTCCATGGTGATGGATGAATTGGGCAACCACCTGTTCTTCGGAAGCAGCGTGGAACTCATGATCGCGTCGATCTCCCCCGTTACCGGCGCCACGCTGACGACCCAGGCCACCAACGTTCCCGGCACTGTGCTTGCGGTTGCTCCCGACGACAGTCTCGTGATCATCCACGATCCATGCCGGCAGCTTTTCTATCTCTACACGCCTGCCGCGACCGCAACCGCGACCACATCGGCAACTTCAGCTTCCGTGATCTCTTTTGGCGCTCCCGGACCTACCATTGCCTGCAATTCCAACAATGAGCCCATCGATCCTTCGGTGGAGGTCAACCCGCCCTACGGCGCGTCTTTCACCCAGGACAGCCAGACCGTCTACATCGCCGGCGGCAATGTTCTCTACACATACTCCAAGTTCACCGGCTGGCACGTCTGCACCGAGAACGGCCAAACCGGCAACTGCCCGATCGATTCCACCGGCGTCGCCGTCACCATCCCCGGAGTCGGCGCCTTTGCTTCGGGTCCCACTACCACCGCATTCGGCTATTGCGCGATTGGGCCGAATAATGCCGCGCAGAGCGCTGGTCCTCCACCCACCGGTCTGGCCGATCCAACCACGGCCGTGAATCCCACGGAATATTATCCGAATGCCGCCACCGTGTCGGCCGCAACCGATCAGTTGGCTGCCACCACCGATGGCTATCACATCATTGGCGCGACTGCGTCCAGCGGAGGGCAGCTCAACGATATTGCCGTAACCATTCCGGACGGCCAATGTCCGTTGAAAACAGCGCTGCAATTTCCCAGCACGCCCACGCAGTTCGGCTTGGCAACCCCAAACATCGCGTCCATCGACCAGGTGCTCGTTTCACCGAACTCTCAGGTGGCTTTCGTTACCTTCCTGCCGGGTAGTTTGACAGGAGGCAACAACACGCTGCCGGCCTATAAGGTTCCATGCACGATTCAGCAGATCAACGGGGTCAACGGAGCAACGTGCCCCGCTGGGCAGGCGACGACAGGCAGCGTAGTCAACGTCGCGCTCACCGGCCAGGCCGGAGCCCCCATCGGCGGTACCTTCAGCCCCGATACTACGACCTTCTATGTCTCGACCAGCCGCGACGATATGGTGCATTTCATCAACACCGCCACGTTGACGGACACACAGCAAATCAACCCAAGCCTGACCTGCGGCACCACCACGACGGCTCCGGCGAATCCATTCCTGGCCTGCACCCAGAACAATCCGGTGCCGGCTCTATTCCTCGCCTCCCGGCCGCGCCCGCTGCAGGGAGCGATTACCGCGGCGCAGAAAAACTAGAGAAGATTTACAGATACCGGATTGAAAAAAGAGAGGAGTCATTCTGAACGCAGCGAAGAATCCAGAAGGTGATGGCGGAGTTGACTCTGTATATTCTGTATATATCGTCGGGATTTGTTTGCTTCGCTACGAGGAACCTGCCCTGACAGGAGTCGAAGGGTTCAGAATGGCTCTCCACCGCAAATCGCTACACAAACCGTAAATCTGCTATGGGCCCGATTTTCGGTGACAGGAGTTGATGGATAGACTGCCCGAAAGACCCTGCTACCTCGGGGTCTCTTTCGCGGGACGCGGAGCGAGCTGTTTGGCGGTACGCGGCAGCGCACGTGCAACCGCATCCAGAATTCCATTCAGAAAATGGACCGATTCCGGCGCCGAGTACATGCGTGCAATCTCAAGCGACTCGTTGATAATGATGGGCAACGGCGTCGCTGGATACGCGAGCATTTCTGCAATTGCGGCGCGTAACAAGTTGCGGTCCACCGCGGCCATCCGTTCCAGCCGCCAATGCTCGCTCGCGGTGGCGATGTAGGTATCGATCTCTTCCTGCCGTTCGATGGCAACTCGAAAAATATCTTCAGCAAACCCTTGCGTGTTCGAGTCGACGTTTTCCCGTGCCTGCCAAAACGTCCGTCGCACCTCATCGGCGTGCTGCTTGCCAAGGTCTGCCTGAAACAGCATTTGCATGGCGATTTCACGGGACTTGCGGCGTTTGCTCACGGTTTACCTGCCTGCCGCAACGTCTGCAACTGAAGCGGCTACGATCTTCTTCTTGACCGCCACCATTTCAATCGCCGCCAGCGCTGCTTCAAATCCCTTGTTGCCCATCTTCAGGCCGGCCCGATCCAGCGCCTGCTCCAGAGTTTCGCAGGTCAACACGCCGAACGAATGCGGTACGCCCGTCTCCTGTTGCGACTGGCCAATTCCGCGCGAGACTTCCGTGTAGATTGCCTCGTAGTGCGCGGTGTCTCCGCGCAGCAGAACCCCCAGCGTGACGATGGCATCCACCTGCCTGCTGTCGGCAAGCAAGCGCGCAGCCGCTGGAATCTCCCAACTACCGGGAACGCGGACAATTGTAATTGCGTCTTTTTTCGCTCCGCTCCGCAGCAATGCATCCAGGGCGCCTTGCAACAGCCGATCGGTGATCACCGCGTTCCAGCGCGCAACGACGATCCCAAACCTCATGCCGGCGGCGCTCAGGTCTCCCTCGATTGCCACGGGTTTCCCGTGGTGCGGGTTGTCCGATTCCCAGAACCCAAAAATCATTCCCGGTACGGGCTCGGCGGTAAATACCCGCGAATTCCAATGGGTCGGCACGATCTCCGAAATTTTCTGTCCGCTTTCCGCAACCGGGCCGCTTTCGGCAGCCCAATTCTTCGCCACAGCATAGACGGCAGCCAGCCCAGTTACTTCGATCAGAATCTCCGGCGTGGCAGGCAGTCGTCCGGCAACAAATTCCAGATTGCCCAACGGGGCCAGAAAAGGCGCGTTACGACTCTCCTCGTTGGTCCATGCCTTCCCGGGCTCGAAACCCAACGCCCCAAAAAAGCTCGCCAGCGTGTCGAACTCGGCGGATGTGCGCGCGGCGCGCACCAGTGTGATTCCTTTGATCATGTTTCGATGGTACAACGCCGCGACGGGAGCTCGTGGAATGCCAGCGTTGAGAGTAGTCTTTGCGCAGCGGGGATGGACTTGATAAACTCAGCAGTCTTCCGGAAAATCTCATCGAGGTCCGCCAGTCATGACGTCGGAAACGCCGTTTGAGAATCTTCTCTTTGAAATCCGCGACGGGATTGCCTTCCTTACGCTGAACCGCCCCAAGGTTATGAACGCCCTCAACGGAGCGACCCTACTCGAGTTACGTGCCGTCATCCAAACCGTCCGCGACGACGCTTCCATCCGCGCCGCCATTCTCACTGGCGCGGGAGAAAAGGCCTTTGCTGCCGGGGCCGACATTCAGGAACTAGCCGCAGTCAATGTCGCGGAAGGTCGCGAACTTGCCTTGCGAGGCCAGGCAGTTTTTCGCTCCATCGAGACCTGCGGCAAACCTGTCATCGCCTGCATCAACGGCTACGCGCTTGGTGGCGGATGCGAATTAGCTCTGGCGTGCACGTTGCGCATCGCCAGTGAGAATACAAAACTCGGCCAGCCCGAAGTGAAGCTAGGCCTGATTCCCGGCTACGGCGGCACGCAGCGGCTGGCGCGCTTGGTGGGCAAAGGAGTCGCGCTACACATGATTCTGACCGCGGAAATCCTCTCCGCCGCGGACGCGCTCCGCGTCGGTCTTATCAATGAAGTCATCGCACCCGATCAATTGCTGGCGCGCGGTGAAGCCATCGCTCGCTCCATCGCCGCCATGGCGCCGCTGGCCGTGCGTTACAGCCTGGAGGCGGTCGATCGCGGCTACGATATTCCTCTCGAGGAAGCCTTGTCGCTCGAAGCGGAGCTCTTCGGACTATGCTGCGGCACTGCGGACAAAGCCGAAGGAGTTGCGGCTTTTCTTGCCAAGCGGGCACCCATCTGGCAGGGGCGTTAGGCAGTCGCACCTATTGCCACGCTGATATCCTGAAAACGATGCGGGTCTCCTTTCTTCGATTCAATGGTCTGGTTCTATTCGCGTGGTTCGGCCTGCTTGCAATCGGCGGATGCAGACATGGCAATTCATTCGATATGTCCGGTCATGCCACTTCCTGGAATGCGTCCAAAAGTGCAGCCCGTCAGGACCTGAGTCAAATCCCGCCGCCTTCGAAGAGCACCTATCTCGCCGTCACTCAGGAAAGCGAATGGAGAAATCCATTGCTCTCGGTTGAAAGCAACATGATCCAGTTGCGCATCTATTTGCCGGATGAAAATTCCAGTCCGATCGATCGCGGCGGAATGACGCGTCTGACTGTCGCGCGGAAACAGGTGTTGAATATTCGCTTAGCGGATCTGCCGCAGGCCCTCTCCTCTCTGCCGGACGGTGCATGGCCGTACGGACGAGTCGTCGCCATTGGCGAGTTGCGGCAAACCCCTCAAAATCAGGCATGGCGCCAGAACCATCTGCAAGTCACTATCCACACGCTCAAAGACATGGGCATCGTCGTGGACGACTGGAATATTCCGCTCTTGGCGCGCTAACCAATGCGCCGAATGCGGATACGCCGCATCGACGTTCAACAGATAGAGTAGAGGACTGAAATGGAAGGATCGCGGTTTCCGATTCTGGTCGAACAAAAGCCGGCGCATGCGCATGAACGATTCTTCGCGTATCGCGAACTGGAGTCTGCACTGCGCAAATCCGTGCGCGGCGAGGTCCGCTTCGACTCCGGCAGCCGTGCCCTCTATGCCACCGACGCCTCCAACTACCGTCAGCTTCCAATCGGTCTTGTGCTTCCCGTGGACACCGCCGACGTCGAAGCCGCCGTTGCCGTCTGCCGCACGTTTGGCGCTCCTATCCTCTCTCGCGGCGCGGGCACCAGCCTCGCCGGACAGTGCTGCAATGTGGCCGTCGTGCTAGATTTTTCCAGGCATGTCGATCGCATCCTGCATCTCGATCCGGATTGCGGGCAGGCACGCGTCGAGCCTGGTATCGTGCTCGATCGTGTACGCGAAGCCGCCGAGAACCACCGTCTGACCTTCGCTCCTGACCCTGCCACGCACAGCCGCTGCACGCTGGGCGGCATGATTGGCAACAACTCCTGCGGCGTCCACGCGCTGATGGGCGGCAAGACCGTGGACAACATCGACTCCATGCGTGTGCTGCTCTACGACGGCACCGTCCTGGAAGTAGGCGCCACCAGCGAAGACGAACTGGCCGCTATCATCCAGGCAGGCGGAAGACGCGGCGAAATCTACGCCGGCTTGCAGAAAATCCGCGACCGCTACGCGCCCCTGATTCGCGAACGATTCCCTAAAATTCCTCGCCGCGTCTCTGGCTACAACCTCGACGATCTGCTGCCGGAAAATGGCTTCAACGTGGCCCGCGCTCTGGTCGGCAGCGAAGGCACCTGCATCACCGTTCTCGAAGCGACGCTGCGCCTCATGCCCAGTCCACCTTGCCGAGTCCTCGTTGGCATGGGCTTTCAAGACGCCTTCATCGCGGCCGACCACGTCCCGTTCGTCTTGCAGCACAAACCCATCGGTCTGGAGGGATTTGACGCCCTGCTGGTGGAATTTATGCGTCGCAAGCATCTCGTCGTCAACGACCTCGCACTGCTGCCCGATGGCGGCGGCCACTTGCTGGCGGAATTTGGCGCGGACAGCATCGAGGAAGCCACGGCCCAGGCCATCGCCATGATCGATGCTTACAAGAAAATTTCTGCCGCGCCACATGCGCGCCTTTATTCCCAATCGGAAGCCAAGCGTGTCTGGAAGGTTCGCGAATCCGGCCTCGGCGCCACCGTCTTCGTTCCCGGCGAGCCGATCGGCTGGGAGGGCTGGGAAGATTCCGCCGTTCCTCCGGAAAAATTGGGCAGCTATCTGCGCCGTCTCATGGATGCGGCGCGGCGTTACGGCTATCGTTCGCCCCTCTACGGACACTTCGGTCAGGGCTGCGTTCATATGCGGTTCAACTTCGATCTCGAAAGCGAGGAGGGCATCCGCAAATACCGCATATTCATCGACGAGGCGGCGGACATCGTGCTCGCGCACGGCGGATCACTCTCCGGCGAACATGGCGACGGCCAATCTCGCGCCGCGCTGCTGCCGAAAATGTTTGGCCCGGAACTCATGCAGGCCTTCCGCGAATTCAAAGCCATCTGGGACCCGACTAATAAGATGAATCCCGGCAAGCTGGCCGATCCCATCGCCGTTTACCAGCCGCAGGACAATCTTCGCCTCGGCGCTGAATATCAGCCAAAGTCGGTGGAGACGCATTTTCAGTTTCCCGACGATGGCGGATCGTTTTCCAACGCCACTCTGCGCTGCGTCGGCGTCGGTCTTTGCCGCAAGGAAGATGCCGGTACCATGTGCCCCAGCTACATGGCGACCCGCGAAGAGCAGCATTCTACCCGCGGTCGCGCGCACCTGCTGTGGGAAATGCTACAGGGTGAGTTGCGTCCGCAAGGCTGGCAGAGCACCGCCGTAAAAGACGCGCTGGAGCTTTGTCTTTCCTGCAAGGCCTGCAAGCACGAGTGTCCGGTGAATGTGGACATCGCGACCTATAAGGCTGAGTTTCTCTCGCATTACTATGAGCATCATCGCCGCCCAATCCACGCCTACGCATTTGGAATGATGGACCGCTGGGCACACTTCGCATCACAAATGCCGCGCATCGCGAACCTTCCCGGACGACTTCCCGTCGTGCAGGATCTCGTGAAGGCCTTGATCGGCATGGCTCCGGAGCGCACGATCCCAGCGTTTGCGCCGCAAACGTTCCAAAGTAGTTTGCGTTTACTCTCTGCGCAGCACAATCCTAATCCAGCCGCTGCGCACGACTCGCGTCCTGTCGTACTGCTATGGCCGGACACGTGGAACAATTATTTTTATCCACAGGCGGCCCTGGCTGCATGGCGGGTGTTGGGCAATGCGGGCTTTCAGGTGCAGGTGCCCAAAGGCCATCTCTGCTGCGGAAGACCCTTATACGACTTCGGAATGCTGGATCGCGCGAAGCGTTACCTGCTGCGCGTTCTCGATGCGCTGGAACCTCAACTGCAAGCTGGAACTCCCATCGTGGTGCTGGAACCCAGCTGCGCCAGCGTGTTCCGCGACGAAGCGCGCAGCCTGCTGGCCAACGATTCCCACTACGCACCACGCGCCGAAAAACTCGCCCGCCAGACCTATCTCCTCAGCGAGTTTCTTGTCAACAAGGCAGATCACTACCATCCGCCTTCCCGCAGCAATCAACGCATTCTGGTGCATGGCCATTGCCATCAAAAGCCGTTCATGGCGGAGGAGATGCAACTCTTGCATGCATCCGGCGCGCAGGTCGAAATGCTCGACTCCGGCTGCTGCGGCATGGCCGGTCCCTTCGGCTTCGAGAAGGAAAAATACCACGTCTCGATGACCCTAGCGAACCGGGTTCTCTTGCCTGCTGTGGAGCGTGCCGATAAAGAAACAATCATTGTTACGAATGGTTTCAGCTGCCGCGAACAGATCGCGCAACTCTCCGACCGGCACGCGGTACACCTTTCAGAAGTACTGGCGGGCGAGGATCAATAGCCCGCATCACCCACGCGGTTTTCCAGCGGCGCTCCCGCCATGTAGCGCCGAACCTGTGCGGCCGCAAACTCCAATCCGCGAGCCGCAAAGCCGGTAACAGATCCAGCGACATGCGGTGTAATAAAGCAATTCGGCGCGGTCCAGAGAGGATGACCCTTGGGCAGAGGCTCGGGCTCCATCACATCCAGAACCGCGTGAATGCGTCTGGCCTGCAACTGAGCCAGCAGTGCGTTCGTGTCCACAATGGTTCCCCGCGCGGCGTTTACCAGCAGGGCCCCCGTTTTCATTCGCCCCAGCATCTCGGCATTCATTAGTCCGCGGGTTTGCTCCGTCAGTGGGACCAGCAGCACCACCACGTCGGCTTCGGGAATCAGCTTCGCAAGGTCGTCAATGGCGGAGACGCCCGGTTTTGCCGTCCGTGCCACCCGAACGATGTCCACTTCGAACACCTGCAGCAGACGTCCCACCTCCGTGCCAATGCCGCCGTAACCCACAATCAACACCTTCTTCTTGTGGAGCTCATCTCCCAGGATTCGATAGGAGTACTGGCGGCCGTCCGGCGCCGAATCGTTGGAGGTGTGGTGCGCGCCGATCCCATGTTCCGCTGCCCCCTGTGGCCGCGCCTGGCCACCCCAGAATTGCTCGCGTTGATCGTCACGATACTCCGGGAATCGCTTGAGTGAGCTGAGGATGGCCGCCACCACCCACTCCGCAACTGGGATGTTGTGCAGACCCTGTCCATCGCAAAGAATGATGCCTTGGGGCAACCAGGGCAGAATCCAATCCACACCCGCTCGCAGGCATTGCACCACTTTCACGCCGCGAAGGTGCGGAAACACTCGCGCGGCTTGGGAGCCGAACATCGAGGGTATCCAGAATTCAACGTCCACCTCATGGTCCAGATGGTCGGGCAGGCGGATAATTTCGACATTATCCTTGGGAAATCCTTGGAGGAATTCTTCAGAGATGTTCTGCGGAAGTCCGATTCTCAGCATGGCCTGATGATAATCAGCGAAGCAACGCCGGAGCAAACCGTCGGGCCTGCGCTATTGGTTTTTGGGGCTGAGATGCAAAATGTGTTTTGCAGCGTCCGGCCAGAACTCGCGAAAAACGTTGAAGCCGCCGTCTCGTATCGCCACCTGCACCAGCCAGCGCTGCCCGGTTTTCGTCCAGTCCCGATAGCGGGCCGGATAATACAGATCGCCCAGTCCGGCGGCAGCGCCCTTACCGACTATCTCCGAATAGTTGAAGGTATTTTTTCCCGCATCATTCGGGGTAATCAAAACGCGCGTGTATGCGTAGAGCGCGCGCAGATACCAGTGGCCCCGGCCCATCGCATAGTAGCGTGAGTCCTGGCGGGTCAGCGTGGGCACAATGGTATCGGTCATGTAATTTCCAATGCCTTTGTCCACAAATCCATGCCAGTAATAGACTCCGTAGCCAACCCAGCCATTGCCGAATTCCGGATAGCTTTTCGAGACATAAGGAATTTCAGTATCCACCGCATTGAAGATGAACGCGGAATAGTCAAATGTATTTTGCGTTCCGATTAGGAATTTCTCTTTGAAACTCGGCGGCGGCGGCTTGGCGCCCACGCTGACTGCCCGATAATTCGGAATCCAGCCCATGATGCGTCGCGGCTGTTGTCCGTAATCTGGCGGAGGCGTATTGGGGTTCTGAACCGGGTTTCCGTTGACATCGTAATGAACGCGGTCGCCCTTGTCTCCCGGAACTTTTGGCGATCCAGAGGCTCCAGTTTGCGGACCCGTGGAGCCCTGGGCCTGTGGCGCTGCGGGAAGCTCTGTCGAGCCCACATTGCCATCCGTGTGCGCTTGCGTTGCCCGTCCCGGCATGTTCGCCTGGGCCGCTGCCCTCGACGGCCCGGATAAGAACACTACGCAGAACAAAAACATCAAAGTGTAAAACCCGGGTTGCCGCAAGCGCAAAACTGACCATCCAAGTGTAAGGGTGTATTTTTTTAGTGCTTCTCTGTTTAGACGCAACCCGTCTCCATCAGGTTACTATATGTCCCGTGCCTTTCTTGACGCTCATCGTGGCGGGGACGGGTTCTGTCGCGGTCCGGTCACCGCACGGCACTGTAAAATCCTCGCGGAAGAGTGAAATAATGGTGCCATATCTTCACATGTTGAACGAGTGGGAGCCTTTGGCCACAGATACCGTTCGATCCGAATCTATTGGGGAACAAGTATGTCCGCAATGAAAGTTAAGTTTCTGATCCCTGCCATCGCTTTGAGCTTCAGCTTCGCCATTTCCCACCCTCTATGCGCACAGAGGCAAACAGTCGAGACTCCGCAGATGTTGGACGCAGGTTTTCACGAGATGTATAACCTCCACTTCCCGGAGGCGCATGCCATATTTGCGAAATACATGGCGGAGCATCTCCAGGATCCAATGGGACCGGTGTCCGACGCGGCAGGCTATCTGTTTTCGGAGTTCCACCGCACCGGCGTTTTGGATATGCAATTGTTCACCAACGACACCAATTATCTCCAGCACAAAAAAGACACGTCAGACCCAGCCGTGAAGCAAGCATTTGATGCCGCGCTGGATAAAGCGGACCAATTGTCGGATGCCATCCTGAGTCAGCATCCCGACGATGCGACTGCCTTGTTCGCCAAAACCCTCACGTTTGGTCTTCGCGCCGACTATGCCTCCTTGCTGGAACGTCGAGATCTCGCCGGATTCCAATATACGAAGGCTGGCAGCGCCTACGCCCATCGCCTGCTGCAGGTGGATCCCCACGCCTACGACGCGTATCTGGCGGTCGGCATGGAGAATTACATTCTCGGATTGAAGCCGGCACCCGTTCGTTGGCTCCTGCAAATGGCAGGAGGAGAAACGAACAAGGTTCTCGGGGAGCAGGATCTTGAGCTAACGGCTAGCCAGGGCCATTACCTCCAGCCGCTGGCGAAATTACTGCTGGCAGTTGCCGCCGTGCGCGATAAAGACAAGGTGAAGGCACGCGATTTGCTCTCTTCCCTTGCTAGGGAATTTCCGAACAATCCCTTGTATGCCCAACAGTTGGCCAAGATCGGCTGACGTCGCTCGCCGAACCCTGCACAGAAACAGGAGAGGCGTGGAAGTTTCCACGCCTCTCCTGTTTGAATCATACCCCCCGTTGCTTATGGCAGGTAGTAACGGAAGGATGTGAACACCATGTTGTCATTGCCATGGGCGCCGTTGCTCGGGTTCAGCGGGCCGCCGGCGCCAGACCAAAGATCACGGCGAATGTTGCTGTACTGGATCCCCTGGCGCAGACCGCCCTTGGCTCCGTTGTGGATATAGAACCAGTAGCCGGCCGTGAACTCCTGCACGTCCTTGTTGTTGCCGCTACATTTGTTCGTTGAGTTGCCCGGAGTATTCGGGGCCCCACTCGGGAACGCGGCGGTGGATGGGGCCTCGATCTGGCAGCCCGACATGTCGGAAGTATAAGTGCCGTAGCCAACCTGTTTCCCCTCGCTGAGGGTATAGTCGCGGCCAATGTAGTCGCCGCCATAGTTGAAGTAGACGTTCAGGCGCTTATTCGGATTCAGCTCCACCGTGCTCAGGCCGGAGAAGCCGTGCAGCGGAGAGATAGTGCCGTCAGGCCGAAGGGTGATGTCGGCGATTGTGGACGAACCGTAGCGGCCCACGCCCTCACCGTATAGCCCTTTCAGGCCAAGGATGATTTTCTTGTCGGCCACTGGCACACGGAAGCCGCCGCCGATGCCGCCGCCAACCACCGTATTGTTATACGGAGTTCCACCCGTCGGATAGATGCGGTCGCGGAAGAACCGTGCGACCCCGAAGAGTTCATAGTGTCCCCAGCCAGGCTCGGCGGCGATCTTGGCGATCATATCCGGAGCCAGGTTGTAGGAATAGTTTGCCGTCGAGTTGAAGAGACCGCCACCAGTACCACCCGAACCAATCAGCAGGTTTGTCGGCAGGTTGCTGCCGCCCGGGTTCAGAGTTTCGGCATTTTCCGCCGAAGCGCCCAGCCAGAACTTGTTGCCGAAATCCTTGCTTACGCGGAAGCTGTATTGGCGGGTCCAAACAAAGCCGGCTTCGTACTGGGGATCGATGGTAGCCGGCAGGATCTCCGTTCCGCGGGTCAAGCCTTGCGTGGTTTCAGCCACCAACGACCAGCCCTGGCCGCCGGAAAAATCCCAGCCGTTGGCCAGTTTGGCGTCCGCCCATAATTGCCGCTGGCGCACCACGTAGCTGTTCGACTGGTTGTTGTTGGCCGTGATGCCGGTACCCAGCCAGTCCATCTCGTAGTAGCCGGTCATCGTCATGTTCGCCAACTTGCCGGTGGCTTTCAGCGCGATACGCGACTGACGGCCGGTACCCTGAAATTCACTCAGTTGCGCGGCTGGAGAGTCCTGTAGCGGAACACCCGTAAAGGCCGTGTTCAGACCGCCGCCGGTGGCCCCGCCGCGCCACACAGTTTCAGCCGCCAGGAAGCTGCCGTGAGGCGAAATCGTGATGCCCTTGTAGGCTATCTCATCCGGGTGCAGCACAGCTTGCTTCAGCTTCTTCTGGTCCTGTTCCGCCATGGATGCGGTCTGCTGGGCCTGTTCCGCCTGCCCCTGAATATTCTGCACCGCTTGATGCAGGTTCGTATAAGCCTCATTGCTCTGGGTGGCGCTCTGCTGCGCCGCCTGTACCTGCGATTGAGCCTGCTCAGCAGTTTTTTGCGCCTGCTGGGCTGCGTCCTGCGCCTGCTGCAGTTGCTGATCGCGGCTTTGCAGTTGCTGCTTCAGTTGATCGATTTCCTCTTGCTGCTGTTGCATCTGCTGACGCATCTCATTCAATTGGGATTCGATGCTCGATGGCTTTGTGCGCGCCTGCTTTTTGTGGGCTGCCGTGGTCGTCGTGTCTGGATTCGATTGTGCGAATCCGAGCGTGTCTGCGATCGGCAGTGCTGCCACACAGAATGCAAGAATCAGCGTTTGCAGCATATTTGGTCGATATTTCATTCGGCCTCTCATGGGTGATCGATGAAAATTCTATAGAACAATCGTGCCCAGCCATGGTGACCATGGACACACGTAGGTCATTGCCAACGCAACGACGCATTGAAAGGGAACGTTTGGTTGACACCGCGAGTAGTTTTGCAGGGCTTCGTGAATATCCTGAAAATAGAAGATGAATGGGAGATGAAATCAGCCTGGAACTGTGGAAGAAGCGAGACGTTTTCCTCGCGCGCAGGGCTGCTAAGCCACACCACCTGCCTCGGCCACGCGAGATCCCTCCCGGTGTCGACAACGATTCAGCAAAATAGGTCGCAGCGAACGAGCTGGTCGAATTTAGTCTGAGTTTAGAGATAATAAAGATGTCTACGTTCGAATCTTATGCCGACAGCCAGCACTGCAGATAGCAAACTTCACCTCTCCCCTGCGGAACGAATACAGCGCCGCAGACTGATTTTTCAAGACAGTCTGGCTCTACTGAGCCTCATCGCAGTTACGATTTGCATCGCCGTAATCACATATTTTTTCTTCAATTCGTTTGAGAAGCATCGCAGAGTGCTCGAGAAGCGATGGTTCGCACGCGGCGAAATCGCCCTCGCCTCCGGCCACCCCGCCGATGCGGTGGATGACTTCCGCTCCGCCCTGTCGTTTTCCTCCGCCAACACGCAATATCAAATGGCCCTGGCGGAAGCCCTGGCTGCCTCTGGACGTATAGACGAAGCCTATGCGTATTTTTCCACCCTTCATGAGGCTGAACCCGGCAACGGATATCTCAATCTGCAGTTGGCCCGGCTTGCGGTTCAGCGGAAGAATCCCCAACAGGCGATCGCCTACTATCAGTCGGCACTGAACGGTTTGTGGCTCTCCGAAGGGACGGAACGACGCCGCGACATTCGCCTCGAGTTGGCTCGATATCTGTTGTCGCTCGACAGGTTCAACGACGCCCAGGGGCAGCTCCTCGCCTCGGAAGGCAACGCCCTTGACAACCCTTCTGCGTTGTTCGCGATTGCCAATCTCTTGCGGCAGGCGCAGGATCCCTCCGATGCTTCCACCGCATTTCAGCGGGTGGAGCGGAGCCGCAATGCGAATCCTGCCGACATACTCGCGTCCCTGCTTGCCGAGTCCGAGATCGCGGCCACGATGGGCCAATATAAACGCGCGGCCCAGGCGCTCAGCCGTTATATGGCGAAAGCACGTCAATTCCCCACGGCAGGCACAGTAGTACAGAAGCGGGCTGTCGAAGAACAGCTGGATAAATACCAGCGAATGTTGCAACTGATCCCTTTCTACGATTTGTCGCCGAAACAGCACATCGACAGGGTGTTGCTGGCGGCAAATATCGCGCACAGGCGCTATGCAAGTTGCGCGGCCCAACTAGGGCTGGAAAACGGTCCCAGCCAGAACCTCTCCAGCGATGATGCCGCCTCTCTTTCCGCGCTTGGGACCCAATGGACGCAATTGGGGTCCCCGAATGCACACGCGCTCGCCGGCAATGCGCCTCTCCAGCAAAGATTGCAGGCGTGGACGAACCAGGCCGAAATATTGACAGCCAGCCTATGCGGCGCACCCACGGGAGATGATGCGCTACTCTTACAACTGGCCCAGACCCCGGATAAGTCAGAGTGAGTGAACCGACCGCAAATTCCGCCTTCAACCGTGCTGCCGCCTTCATCGCGACTGAGGCGCCTCCCGCAACGGTTGCCGCCTCCGTCAGCCATGCTCCATTGACCGACGCTGAGATTCAGCGCATTGCTCCCACGCGCGGCGACCGCCTTTTTCTTGTCCTCTCCATCTTCATCGGCGTCCTGTCGGGATTGCTGGTCGTGTGCTTCCGCATGGCCATTGAATGGCTGCGAGTTCTGTTGTTGGGCTCCGTTCCACATCCGGGCCAATACCGCCTGTTGCTGGCCCCCATGCTGGTCGGCCTGCTGCTGGGCGCCATGGTGAAGTACATCTTTCCCCAGGCCCGAGGCAGCGGCATCAACCAGACCAAAGCCGCGCTCTACGTCTACAACGGATACATCTCGTTCCGCACGGTGGTCGGAAAATTCATCACATCCGCGCTGGCCATCGGTTCCGGACATTCCCTGGGGCCGGAAGACCCCTCGCTGCAGATCGGCGCAGGAATCGCGTCGCTGATCGGCCGACGGCTGCATCTGTCCCGCGAACGGCTCCGGCTCTTCGCTCCGGTCGGTGCTGCCGCCGGTCTGGCCGCCGCCTTCAACGCACCCATCTCCGCCATTCTGTTTGTCATTGAAGAAGTGATCGGCGCGTGGAGCGCCGCCGTTCTCGGCTCCATCGTTCTGGCCGCGGTTTCCAGCGTCGTCGTTGCCCGCGCCTTCTGGGGCTCGCAACCCATGTTTCGCGTTCCCGCCGTTACCCTGCGCGACAATCGCGAGCTGCTGGCGTATGCCACCCTGGGCGTTGTAGGAGGATTTGCAGCCGTTCTATTCTCGCGCCTGCTGGCTGTCCTTCGTCCCTGGCTGCGCTCTCGCCCAGACTGGACGCAGATGCTGCAGCCAGCCGCCGCCGGTCTGTTGGTCGGCTGCGTCGGGTTCTTTGGGTTTCCTCAGGTGATGGGCGCCGGGTATGACACCATCGATCATGCCATGCACGGGCAATATCTTTGGCATGTCCTGCTGGCCCTGGCGATCCTCAAGATTTTGGCAACCACGGTTTCCTTCTCCAGCGGTACGCCGGGTGGCATGTTCGCGCCAACGCTGTTTATCGGGGCGATGCTGGGCGCTTCCGTAGGAATGTTTGAAAAACATTTCTTTCCCCAACTGGTCGGTTCCGTTGGGACCTATGGTCTGGTGGGCATGGGGGTCCTCTTCGCCGGTTTCTTGCGCGTCCCATTGACCAGCGTCTTCATGGTCTTTGAACTCAGCGGAAACTACTCTATCGTTCTGCCTGTCATTCTGGCCAACACGATCGCGTATCTGATCGCGCGCAGCCTGCAGCCGGTGCCTATCTTCGAGCAGCTCACGCTGCAAGACGGCCTGAATCTTCCGTCGATGGAGGAGGCCCGCGAAGAAACTACCTTGCGCATCGAGGATGCACTCCATCCGCTGGACGGCCAGGTCTTCGCTGGCTCCGACCCCCCTGCCGTGATTGCGGCCAAACTGCAGCAGGAGAAGGAAGACATCGCTCTGATCCGCTGCGCCGGCAATCGCTGGTATGTGCTGCCCGCGGCGGACCTGGCGAAAATCACCCAGGCGACCACCGGCGTCAGCCAGCCGATTGAAGAGTTGCTGCCCGAGGATCGCACGCCCTATCTCTATCCCGATTTGCCGCTGAACGAGACCCTGGCCCACTTCCATCGCTGGCCGTTGCTGCCGATCGTCAATCGCGCGGTTTCAGGCTTGCTCGAAGGCGTCGTATCTCAAGCCGATGTTCTCAAGTGCTATCAGGAACACTCCCACGGCCACAGCTAGTCATTCTGAGCGCAGCGAAGAATCTTTGCATTCGCCGTTGCCTGGGTGCCCCTCGATAAGGACGAAGGCTTTGTCAAGGCGCAAATCACCTGGGCGGTGCGGGAGCACCGCTTGATCAGCCAGAGAGGTTGAGGACCAGAGCTCCGGTAGATTCACGCTGCATCACCCTTCGGTGGACAAATTGCCCCACCAACCATCGATCCGGCCGTTAACCACAGGCCATGATGCTTCTATGCGAACATCCAGCCTATTGCTGGATGCGAGAGCGCTCATTCAACGTCGCGACCTGGCATCTGCCGGTCAGGGGCACCCGCGAGCTGCTCTCGATATGGGCGATCTCCGGATAGCCAACGTTCTGCTTGAGCATCCAGTAGAGTCGCACAGTTAATCTTCTGGCCGCCGCCACCTTGGCCACGCCTTTCGGCTTGTGGTGGCAGCGGGCTTGGTACTGCTTGCGAAATCCTTCATCCAGCCGGCAAGCCGACTGCGCCGCCTCCACCAGCAACTGGCGCACGAACCGGTTGCCCTGCTTGCTGATCGAGCCCAGCCGCTGCTTGCCGCCCGAGCTATGCTCGCGTGGAATCAGCCCCAAATAACTGGCCACCTGACCGCTGTGCTTGAACCGGTTCACATCCCCGATAGTCAACACAAAGGCCAGCGAGGTAATCGGCCCCACTCCCGGCTGCGTCATCAGCAGTCGCGCCTGTGGGTGTTGTTCTGCCGCACGGCTTCCCGCTAGGCTGAACAGCATTCCTCCCACCGCGCTGGTCAGCGCAATCCGCCGCATGCGTCTCCTGCACTATCCTTTGTATAGATGAGATATACGTATCCTGTGAAGAGCCCGGTGGCCCTCGATAAGGACGAAGGCTTTGTCAAGGCGCAAATAACCCGGGCGGTGCGGCTGCATCGCTTGTCTTTCCAGAGGGGTTGAGGACCAGAGTTCTGGTAGATTCACGCTGCATCACCAAA
>JAJYSV010000113.1 GCA_021793405.1 Acidobacteriota bacterium | reverse complement strand
CCGGCAAATCCACGCTGCTGGAAATTCTTGCGGGAAACATCGAGCCAGACGCGGGCGAAGTCTCGCGGCGTAAGCTGGCGCGTGTCGGATACATCGCGCAGAATTCAGAATTTGGCGACGAGGATACAATCCGCTCGGTATTGGAGCAGGCTCTGAGCAAAATTCACGCGCCTCAGGCGGAACGCGAAGCGCGGCTTCAGGAGACGCTGGGGCGGGCTGGATTTGAAGACTTCGAAGTGCGTGCTGCAACTCTCTCCGGAGGATGGCGCAAACGGCTGGCGATTGCCCAGGCGTTGGTCCAGCAGCCCGATGTCCTTCTGCTCGACGAGCCAACGAACCACTTGGATCTCGCCGGCATCGAATGGCTGGAGAAACTGCTGCGCGACGCGCCGTTCGCGTATGTCGTGGTGAGCCATGACCGTTATTTTCTGGAAAACGTCGCGCATACCATGGTCGAACTGAACCGCATGTACGCGGAAGGCATTTTGACTGTGCAGGGGAATTACAGCGAATTTCTGGAAAAGAAAGATGAGTATCTGCAGGCGCAGAGCAAGCGCCAGGATGCGCTGGCCAATCGCGTGCGCATCGAAATAGATTGGTTGCGCCGTGGGCCCAAGGCCCGGACTACAAAGTCCAAAGCGCGCATTGACAGCGCCAACAACATGATCGGAAATCTGGCGGAGATGCGATCCCGCAGCCAAACCGCAACCGCCAACATCGATTTTTCGGCTACGGAGCGAAAAACGAAACGGCTCGTGGAACTGGAAGGTGTCTCCTGCAAGATGGGCGATCAGGTTTTGTTCGATAAGCTCGATTTCATCCTGACCGCCAAGATGCGTCTCGGCCTGGTTGGACCGAACGGAAGCGGGAAGACCACATTGTTGCGACTGCTGCAAGGAAAGCTACTGCCCGACGCCGGAGAAATCCGCCGCGCTCCCACATTGAGGATCGTTTCCTTCGACCAGAATCGAGCGCTCGATACCAATCTGACGCTGCGTCGCGCGCTGGCGCCGGACAGCGACTCAGTGGTCTATCAGGATCGCGTGCAGCATGTCGCCTCCTGGGCTGAGCGATTTTTGTTTACCAGTGAGCAATTGAACCAACCGGTCGAGCGGCTTTCCGGCGGCGAGCGCGCGCGCGTGCTGATCGCCCGGCTGATGCTGCAACCCGCGGACCTGCTGCTGCTCGATGAGCCGACCAACGATCTGGATATCCCGACGCTGGAAATTCTGGAAGAGAGCCTGCTCGAATTTGCGGGCGCACTGGTGCTGGTGACGCACGACCGCTTTATGCTCGATCGCGTCTCGACAACTGTGTTGGGGCTCGATGGCCGAGGCGGCGCGGAACGCTTTGCCGACTACTCGCAATGGAACGCCTGGAAGAATGAACGCGGCCAGAAGAAAAATTCTGAACTCTCGCCGCGCTCAGCGGACGGCGCTGGAACCGCAACCAAGAATACCTCGACAACTTCTTCCAATCAAATCAAGAAAAAGCTTTCGTACATGGAAGCGCGCGAATACTCGACCATCGAACAGGACATCGCGAATGCGGAAGAGCAACTTCAAACGCATCGCGATGCGATGGAAGACCCCGCGATTGCAACCAATGCAACGCGGCTGGAACAGGCGATGGAGGCCATCGCGGAGGACGAAGCTCGGGTCGACGCGCTTTACCTGCGATGGACGGAATTGGAAGCCAAGCTGAAATAACACCGCATACGACGACCTTGCTCGAAGTGGAGGTTTCCATCCAGCCTGAGGCGAAAAAAATAGGGAGTGCAAAATGTTCGCTGCACTCCCTTATCCCTACTAAACTTTTCGTCTCTAAAGTCAGGTCAGCCGCGATGGCCAGCCATCATCTCCGCACCGGCAAATTGCTCCTGGATGGCGCGATTGAACGCTGGGATATCGGCGGGCTTGCGACTGGTTGTGAGGTTATGGTCGACGACTACCTGTTCATCGACCCAGTTTGCGCCTGCATTTTTCAAGTCGGTCTTCAGCGACGGCCAAGAGGTTAATTTTCGCCCTCTTACCACGCCCGCCTCGATCAACAACTGGGGCCCATGACAGATTGCCGCTACTGGCTTGCCGGCATCGAAAAACGCCTTCACGAAAGCGACGGCGTTTGGGTCCATCCGGAGCTTGTCCGGATTCATGACACCGCCCGGCAGCAGCAGCGCATCGTAGTCGTCCGCTTTGGCATCCTTCAGTTCACGGTCGACCTTCACCTTGTCACCCCACTCGGTAGACTTCCATCCTTTTATTTCCCCACCGTGGGGAGAGACGACAAAGGTTTTGGCTCCGACTTGCTCCAGAGCTTTTTTGGGCTCTGTCAATTCCACTTGTTCGAACCCGTCCGTGGAGAGAATCGCGACTTTCTTTCCCGACAGATTTTCCATGATCCGCATACCTCTACCAAATAGGAAGGCAAAGTCGCCGTAATCGTTGCCGGTTGGCAAAACTATTTCCACCAAAAGGTATGCAGGCTTGTGCCTGAAACGTCTGTGGGGTACCCAGGTCGCGGCAGGAATAATTGAAAATGTCTTTTATCTGCAATGTCCAGCAGGCGCTCGACCGGTTCGCGCCAGGGATGGAATGCCAGGTTGAAGAGACCCCAGTGGATCGGCAAAAAAAGTTGACCCCGCAATGCAAGGTGAGCTTCCACCGCTTTTTCCGGGCCCATGTGGATGTCGGGCCAATCCTCACCATAGGCGCCGATTTCCAGCATGGTGAGATCGAAGGGACCATAGGCATTGCCAATCTGTTGAAATCCAGGGAAAAATCCCGAATCGGCCCCGAAGAAAAGATTGTGTCGATTCCCGCGGATCACGAACGACGACCAAAGCGTCTTATTCCTTCCCCACAAACCGCGCCCAGAGAAATGCCGGGCTGGGGTGGCCGTAATGTGGAAGTCCTCATTCAGCGAAGCGGTCTGCCCCCAGTTCAGCTCCGTAATCCGCGTCCGGGACACGCCCCATGACTCCAAATATCCCGCTACTCCAAAGGAACAGATCCAATGTACCCGTTCCCTGGAGGAAACGGCAGCCAGTTGTCGTATAGTCGCGCGGTCCAGATGATCATAATGATCGTGAGAAATCAGCACTGCGTCGAGAGGCGGAAGATCTTTCAGCGACAAGGGCGGCGCGTAGAAACGTTTTGGCCCGGCAAAGGAAACAAACGAGGCGCGATCGCTCCATACAGGATCGGTCAGAATGCGATATCCGTCGATCTCGATCAAAAGTGTCGAGTGCCCTATCCACGTAACACGCAGGCCGTCAGCAGGGGAACGCGAATAGACCGCGGTGTCAGTGGGGAAGGGACCGAGTGGAGGTTTCGGATATCCCACCTTTTTCTCGACCAAAAAACGACGGATCATGCGACTCGCGCTGCCCGGCCGCATCACGACTGTGGGAACAGGGTTGAGAAATCTATCCCCCAGCTTTTCCGCAGGATAAAAGAAGTTCACGTCAGGGTTCGAGGGAACGATCAAGTTGGACATGATTCGGCCATATGGCGGACCTCATTTAGATGCTCAAAACAGATGCATGACGCAGGACAGTGCCATGTACTCCCGATGGAAACTCTGCTACCACTGGACCCCAGGATATAAGCTCGGCAGACGAACGACCCTGTATTGGTTATAGCCCGGCGTATGCGCCTGCCATATAGGTTGGGTGGCGGTTCCTGTCGGGCTGAGCTCGAATACGGTTGCTCCCCCTTTTGCGGCGCAAAAATCCACTTCAACATCGTTGTTTTGCAGTTGATCGGTCTGGCCGCCAAAGTAGCTGTAGATGGACGGGGAAGGATTGTAATGGAACAGCATGGTCGCGGTCTTTGCTGCCTCATCCACTCGCAGCACCATGGCGGTCGAGTAGCAGGCGGGCGCGCCGGTGGTACCGCAGGTCTGCCCGGATGGGAGGAGCCGATCATTCCCGTTGTCCATGACGCCCAAATCGAAGACGCCGGAGGTGCTCGGGCTGAAGAAATTCATGCCATGCTGCGCATAGAACCAGTCGGTCGGATCTGTCGCGCCGACCAGCTTGAAATCGCGACCCTCTCCAAGGCTCCAGATCACATTGCCTGTCCCAGCGCCATCGTTGTAATCGATTTTGACGATCCGGTTCTGCTGGCGGATGGAAAGCAGCAGATTATGGTCGTCCGGGGAATACAGCAGCGCGTTTGAGTGCGTCCAGTCCGGGAACTGGTAGGAATAGGGTGGCGCGGGTGTGCCAAGCTGTTGAAAAGGGTTCCAGACCCAGGTGGGATTGTAGTTTTGGTCCACATCGACGATTACGGTTCCCAGCACGTTGATCGTCCCCGGATAGCCAGGCAAATTTGTGTATGGCTTGGTCATCCAGGCCAGCAACAGTAGATGTCCGTTGGGCAATTGCAAAGCGTCAGTACAAAACGTCAGGAGATTCAGGCCGGTAAATCCATCCGCGGCCAACGATTGATTCAACTGAGCAATCGACAGAGAGTGGATCGTATTGCCGGCGAGATCCACTTCGCGCACCTCGGTGAGGGTCCCGGCGGGGATGTTCTGTTTCGCAGTGGGCCCGGCGACATATCCAATGACAACCAAAAAGTTCCCGTCGGATAACTGCTTGATGGGAAAAATCGCGTTTGCCGCCGAGCCCTGATAGCTATAGGTCCAGATGACGTTCCCGTGCAGGTCGGTTACAAAGGCCTGCGCCAGATTCGCAATGGGCTTGCTGCCAAAGGTAATCGAGTCGAACAGTTCGACGCCAGGCTGTGGAGTCTGCCCACTTGGTGGCGTCGTGATTGTCACAGGCACAGTCGGGGGTGCGGCGCCGGTTGCAAACGTGTGGTCCGTGTCCTGAAAAGTGACCCCGTTGGCCAGCGTAATCAGTGCCTGCATGTGATAAGTGGAGGAGCCGCGCATCCCCGCCACTTCCATATTGATCTCGCCGCCATTATTGGTGGGAACCGTGGGCGTGGACTGCGACCAGGTATTCAATCCGTAGCTGGTGTCCGGCCCGAACTGGACCGACATGCTGCCCGGTTGCGGCAAGTAGATAGAATATTCCGCAACCAGCGGGTTGGCCGTGTTCGCCACAACTCCCGCCTGAATGACAGCAACCACGGCACTCGCGCTGTTGGCTTGGGGCGCGCTGGTTAGCGCCGCCTGCACCACAACGTTTTCGCTCTGGCTAACGGTGGCGGGCGCGGTGTAATTGCCGTTGGTGTCGATGGTGCCGACCGTGGAGTTGCCGCCTGCAACTCCATTCACTGACCATGTGAGTGCGCCCCCGCCTGTGACGACGGCGGTAAAGTGGACCGTCTGGCTGGGCGCGGCGGCTGCATTCTGCGGGCTGATGGTGACAGATCCGGACTGAGTTGGCGTGGGCGCGGGTTGCGTTGGAGCAGGCGGGTTGGGAGGATTAGACGGCGTCGGCGGCTTGGACGACGAAAGTAGACTGGAGGGCATGCCGCCGGCACAGCCTGCAAGCACTCCCATCAACAGAAATGAAATTCCGAGGAAGGACGCGGCCTTGCGTCCCTTTGTCAACATACTTTCGCTCCGAACAGGCAGAACAATGCCGCACACTATGGACGTAGCTCGCCGGTATACGTCACTGTTGCACATTGAGAGATGCGACTTTACCGGCTCACGGCGACACGGGATTGCAGAAATTCCGCATAGGGGCCCTTGAAGTCCTGGATTTTGTGGTCCTCAAAATTCCAAATGCGGGTGGCGACTTCATCGATCAGATCCTGATCGTGAGTGACGAGCAGAACCGTGCCTTCGTACTTCTGCAACGCCTGATTCAGCGCGTTGATGGCTTCCAGGTCGAGGTGATTGGTCGGCTCATCGAACACCAGAAAATTCGGCTTCTGCATCATCAAGCGGCAGAAGAGCAACCGAGCCGCCTCGCCGCCAGATAGCGCCTCGGTCGGCTTCAAGCCTTCTTCGCCGCTGAATAGCATCTGACCCAGCACGCCACGAATATCTTCCTTTGTTGCCTTGGGATCGAACTGGTGCAGCCAGTCCGCGGCGGTCATTCCCTTTTCAATCGTCGACGTATGGTCCTGGGCGAAATAGCCAATCTGCGCCGCATGACCCCACTTGACGGTGCCGCTGTCAATATCGCGGCTGGGATTCTCGCCGGTCCTATGTTCCACGTCTGGCGCATGGGCCAGCAGCGCTCTGACGAGTGTGGTTTTCCCCTGGCCGTTTCTGCCGATCAGGCAAATCTTCTCGCCGCGTGTGACCGACGCGGTAAAACCGTCGATGACAACATGGTCCCCGTATGCCTTGCGAACACCTTCCGCTTCCAGGATGTGTTTACCGGACGGACGCAGCTGGTCGAAACGAATATACGGGCGCGCGATATTCGATCTCGCTAGCTCGCTGGTCTGCAACCGCTCCACTTCCTTCTTGCGAGAGGTCACCTGGCTCGACCGTGTACCGGCGGAGAAGCGCGCGATAAATTCATTCAACTGGGCAATCTTCTTTTCCCGCTCTTCGTTTTGAGCTTCCAGACGCGTCCGCACCTGCGTCTTTGCGAGCACCATATCGTCGTAGCCGCCGGTGTAGGTGATGATGGTCTGATAGTCGATATCCGCAATGTGCGTGCAGACATTATTGAGGAAATAGCGATCGTGGGAAATCGTGATCAACGTGCCTTCGCGGTGGGTCAGAAAATCTTCCAGCCAGTGGATCGAATCGAGATCGAGATAGTTGGTCGGCTCATCCAACAGTAGCGCCTGGGGATTGCCAAACAGCGCCTGCGCCAGCAGCACGCGGACCTTCTGGCCGCCCTGCAGTTCGCCCATCTTGCGTTCGTGAACCTCGTCCGGAATGTCCAAGCCCTGCAGCAGGATCGCGGCATCGCTTTCGGCGGTGTACCCATCTTCTTCACCGACGATGCCCTCCAGTTCGCCCAGGCGCATCCCGTCCGCGTCATCCAGTTCATGCTTCTCGTAAATGCGGTCGCGTTCTTCCAACGCCGCCCACAAGCTTTTGTTGCCCATGATTACTGTATCGATGACGCGATACGCATCGAAGGCATACTGGTCCTGGCGCAGGACACCCAGCTTTTTCGGGCGCACGACGACGCCCTTCTGCGGTTCCATGTCGCCGCTCAGAATTTTCATGAACGTCGTTTTGCCCGCTCCATTGGGACCGGTCAGGCCATAGCGGCGTCCCGCGGTAAAGGTGGTGGAAACGTCTTCGAACAGGATCTTCGAACCATAGCGCATGCTTATATTGCTGACAGAAATCATATCTTCCTTAAGTTTTTCACACTTGCAATGGAAACGTGCGCCGGAAATGCAAACCAAACCATTGGATGCAGCCTGATTTTATTTTCATTGAAGGGTCGCATATCATGCGAGGGAGTCCAATCGCTCGCGGGAGATGTAGCGGAATCAACGTGCCGGCTCGCCGTCCAGGAGAGAAAGCGAGCGAACGATGCAAGGGAAAGGCAAGAATGAACGAGAATAAGCAGCTCGACCTGAAGCCGCGCGCGGACTGCCGCTGGGACATGGTCAGCCTGGGAGAAGTGATGCTGCGGCTCGATCCCGGCGACGAGCGGGTCGCCACGACGCGGCAGTTTCGCGCCTGGGAGGGCGGGGGGGAATACAACGTCGCGCGCGGCCTGCGACGCTGTTTCCACCTGCGCACATCCATCGTGACCGCGCTTGCAGACAATCCGGTGGGCCGACTGATCGAAGACTTGATGTTGCAGGGCGGGGTCGATCTTTCGCACCTGCTCTGGATGCCGTTCGACGGCGTGGGTCGAACAGTGCGCAATGGGCTGAATTTCACAGAACGCGGCTATGGGGTGCGCGCGGCACTTGGCTGCTCCGACCGTGGACACACAGCGGCCTCACAATTGAAGCCCGGACTGATCGACTGGGAAGAAATTTTTGGGCGCGAGGGATCGCGATGGTTTCATACGGGCGGCATCTTCTGCGCGCTATCGGAAACCGCGCCGCTGGTGGCCCGCGAAGCCATGGAAGCAGCGCATCGGCACGGCACCATCATTTCTTATGATCTGAATTATCGCGACTCATTATGGAAATCCATCGGCGGCAAGAAACGCGCTTGCGAAGTGAACCGCGAACTCGCCAGCCTGGTCGACGTAATGCTGGGCAATGAAGAGGATTTTACCGCCGCGCTTGGATTTGAAATCAAAGGCGTCGACGACAATCTTGCCGACCTCAATACAGCGCAGTTTCGCGCCATGATTCGCCAGGCGATCGCCGAATATCCCAATTTCCGTGTGGTGGGAACAACACTGCGTCACGCAAAAACTGCAACCCGCAACGACTGGGGCGCGATCTGCTATTTCGATGGCGAGTTCTTTGAAGCGCGGCCCATGCCAGATTTAGAGATTTTCGATCGCATCGGCGGCGGCGATTCCTTCGCATCCGGATTGATATATGGCCTGCTGAGCGGCAAAGATCCGCAGTGGGCAGTCGACTGCGGCTGCGCCCACGGAGCACTGGCGATGACGACTCCTGGCGACACCACCATGGCTACTTTGAATGAGGTCGAGCGATTGATGCGAGGCGGCAGCGCGCGGGTTGTTCGATAGCTCTGGACCGGAGCGTTCGTCAACCAAGGAGATGGCATGAATAGTACAGCGGGAATCTGAGGCGGTAAGCTCCACAGTAGAGTTGTGGGGCAGGCAGGGTGCGGGCTGAATATGTGCGATGAGGCCACAGGACCTCGTGAAGGAGATTAGT
>JAJYSV010000112.1 GCA_021793405.1 Acidobacteriota bacterium | reverse complement strand
GACGCCAAGGTCGCGCTCCCATATCGCGGAGATGCCGTAGAAGATGGCAACAAAAAGCACGCTCTGAGCAAGTATTCCCGGGGAGATGAAGTCCAGGTAGGGGATCGATCCGGGTGCCAGCCCGCGTTATCAACTCCCATGGATCGTGCCTGAGTTTCCGAACCTCCGCGTCGGCCACCCCGAAGACCTGGGTACAGAAGCCAGCTGTCTTCACGATGAAATAGCGACTAGGAGTGTTCTCGTGCCCCGAGCCTTGTTTGGCGGACATCGCGGTAGCCTCCCTCTGTGGCAAGCTCTTCGCCTGTTAACTTTGCGAACGTATCGTCCAGGGTTGTGTTCGGACCCGTCTGTGCCTTGAGCTCATCTGGCGACCCCACCGCCTGTAAGCGGCCACGATGCAGTACTGCGATACGGTCGCACAGTTCGTCGGCCTCATCCATGTAATGTGTGGTTAAAACAACGGCGGTGCCCATCTCCTGCCGGAGACGTTGAACATGGTCCCACACAGTCCGGCGTCCGACGGGATCAAGGCCAACTGTCGGTTCATCCATAAAGATTATGGCGGGCCGGTGCAGCGTACTTTGGGCGATCTCGAGGCGGCGAATCATGCCCCCTGAATAGCTACCGACCAGTTGATCACGAAAGTCTTTCAGCCCCATCATGGACAGAGCTTCGGAGATTCGCCTCTCTCGTTCGCTGTGCGGGATCAGATACAGCCGCGCCGACAGGAGCAGGTTCTCGTATCCGGTGAGTTCACCGTCGGCAGAGAGGAGTTGCGGCACATACCCGATTCGTCGCCGTACCTCCGCAGCCTCCTGCTTCACATCGAAGCCTGCGACAAACGCTTTGCCCTCGGTCGGCGGCAGCATCGTAGTCAGCATCTTGATAAGCGTGCTTTTCCCGGCGCCATTCGGCCCAATAAGACCGAAGCACTCTTCGGCATAGATCGTCAATGAAACCCGGTCGACTGCCCGAAAGCTGCCGAACTTCCGAGTCAGATCGATTGTCCTCACCACCTCGACCTCGGAATGTGTCAGACCGGAAACTCGCGTCTCATCTACGGACGGTTCCAATCTTTCATCCATAGACACCTTCAGCGAACCCAATGTATAGCCGCTGGATTTCGGCCAGGCGTCTCAGGCCATTCCTTCGGATATCCCAGCACAAGGGGAGCGACCACGCTGGCGGTTTCCGGAATTCCCAATTCTCTCTTCGTCGCGGGCAGATTGAACCAGGGCCGCGTCAAGCCGATCCAGCATGTCCCCAGCTGCGAATCCCGGGCGCTTAGCATCAAGGAGAACGCAGCTAGGCAGCAATCCTCATCGGACTGTTTCTCAAATGACTTTGCTGCAACAAGCACGAGCGCTGGAGCGTGGTACAGGAGTGAAAGTTCAGGTCTGGCAAGATGCTGCCGTTGATAACCTGCTTCGGCAGTGGGATCGTGTGCGACCTTCTCAACGAGCCAGGCCTTGGCTCTGTCTGAAAGATCGTCAATTCGTTGTCTCCCGAGAACAACCCAAAACTCCCACGGTTGACTGTTCACTGCGCTTGGAGCCAGAATCGCCTCATCGATGAGAGATTGAACGATTTGGGGCTCTATCGGTGTGTCCTGATATTCCCGCACCGAGCGTCTATTCTGAAGAACGTCTCTGAACTCCATGACTTTGCCTCGATTCGTGTGGAAGATCCATTCGACGCCCAATCATCAGTCGATTTTCAATTCCTTCAACAGCAGATTCCGCTTCAGATTATTCTCGACAAAGCTGACATGGAGTGTTTCAGGCACAGCACGCCGCGATGGCTCGGGCCGTCGGCGAGGGAATGATACCAGATAGACAAGCGTATGCGGTCCAGCTGCCATAGGCATCCACACAGACAAATCCATGTTTCCGCAGATGCGGGTAAAGCATCGAAGCCGCTTGCCGCTCGGGATCGGTAACTTAGTCACTTCTAATGTGACGACGATCACGGCTTTTGCCAGGTGTAACGGTTACCGTTCACAGTTATTTCGAGAAGCTCACTTGGGCGAATCGGAAATCGGGCTGGCGAAAGGGGCACATTGCTGAGCGGCGGCTCGAGCGGACAGAATTGCTTAGACTTGCCCACTTGATGCGCTCACCGACGCGCCCAATCGGATTCTGCTCCACCAGGGAATACAGGAAGCGTTTAATAGAGCGCAGAAACCAGGCTATCGGGCGGGAATCATTTGCCTGGAATTGGACCGATTCAAATGTTTCCGGAAATTAGCGCTGCGGCGCATCGGCGTACATTGGTTTAGTTATGAAAAAGTTCATTAATTCCCCACAAGACGTCGTAGAAGAAATGCTCCAAGGCCTGGTCGTGCTTCAACCTGGTTCGGCCCGACTGCTTGGACATAAAGTCATGGTCCGCGCAGATGCTGCGGTAGTTTGTGATCGGCAGGTGGCCGTAATTTCGGGTGGCGGAAGCGGCCATGAGCCAGCCCACGCAGGGTACATCGGTGCCGGTATGCTGAGTGCTGCAGTGCTCGGAGAAGTCTTCACTTCGCCGAGCAGTGACTCCGTCTTCGCCGCCATCCAGTCGGTTTCCGGAAAGCCCGGTGCGCTGCTCGTGGTCAAAAATTATACCGGCGACCGGCTGAACTTCGGCCTGGCTGCCGAAATGGCGCGCGCTCAAGGCATTTCGGTCGAGACGGTCGTCGTGGATGATGATGTCGCTCTTAAAGGAACGGGGCTGGCCACGGGTGCGCGCGGTCTCGCCGGGACCGTTTTCATTCACAAGCTGGTGGGAGCGGCTGCGGCTGAAGGTAAGAGCCTGGCCGAAGTAGTTGGAACGGGCAAAGCCGCGGTTGAGCGGCTCGCGACCATGGGTGTTTCGTTTTCTGCTGGAACTTCGCCCGCAGTGGGAAAGCCGAGCTTTGAACTCGGCGAACGCGAGATGGAGCTTGGCCTGGGGATTCACGGAGAACCCGGCGTGAAACGGACGGAACTTCAGTCCGCTGATGAGCTGACACAGACATTGCTTTCAGAAATTCTGAAGCACGGGAACTTTGGGGACGAAAAGCGCGTGGCAGTGATGGTCAACAATCTGGGAGCAACCACGTATATGGAACTCGCGATCATGGCCCGCCACGCAACGGCCGTGCTTGATGCCAATGGATTCACGGTGGAGCGAATATATGCCGGAACCTTCCTCTCATCACTCGATATGGCCGGAATCTCGATCTCCGTTCTCGGCGTAGACGATGAATGGCTGCGCTGGCTCGATGCACCTACGACGGCAACCGCATGGCCAAATGCGATGAAAGAGCGGCCGGGCAAGCCGGAAGCGCAAATCGTAGCGGAGGTAAACAGGCAAGGGAATTCGCCGGCTGGCCCAGGGGCGCAATCGGAGGCAGGTAGAAAGACAGAGCACGCCATCATGGCTGCCTGCAACGCGTTGATCGATGCAGAAAAGGAGCTTACTGAGATGGACCGCGTTACAGGCGATGGCGACCTTGGCACCAACATGGAGCGTGCAGCCAGGGCGGTGAAAGACGCGGTAGGGTCATATCCTTTGGATGATGTTCCGGGTACGATCAAGGCACTTGGTCATACCCTTCGGCGTGGATTGGGTGGAACCTCAGGACCGCTCTATGGGGCACTTTTCCTGCGTTGCGGGACGGTGTTGGCGAACTGCGGAGCAACCGGGCTGGTGCGTTGGGCCGAAGCGCTCGATCAGGGCTGCCGGGCGATCGGTGAATTAGGTGGCGCGAAGCCCGGCGATCGAACGATGCTGGATGCGCTTGATCCGTTCGTCAACACACTGAAGAACGGTGCCGAGGCGAAGTCGTCGCGCGAAGCAGTCCTGGCTGCTGTTGAGGCAGCAGAAGAAGGCGTCGCCGCAACGGCGCAAATGAAACCGCGCCTCGGGCGGTCTAGTTATCTTGGCGATCGGGTGCTCGGCCATCCCGACCCCGGAGCCAAGGCGATCAGCGTCTGGTTGCGTGCAGCGTTCGAAGCACTATTCGCCAGCTAAGCCTCAAGGGATCATGCGCGTCGACCAATGTGTGGCGTTGACCGGCTTTTGATGCAGCGTCATTTCCACCACTTGCCTCACCTGCCGCTCGGTGATGGTGCGCGTCCGGCCCGGCCGCGGAGCATCTTTGCGCAGAGCGGCTATTCCACCTGCAAGGAAACGCTTGCGCCAGCGCGCCGCCTTTTCCGGCGTGATGGCCAACCGCCGCGCGATCTGTTGGTACTCCAGTCCTTCCGCGGCCAGAAGCACAATCCGCGCCCGTTCGACTATCCGCGCAGGCTCCGAGCGCGCACGCGCCAAGCGCTCCAAGGCTTGTCTTTGTTCCGCGTTCAGTTCAACCCTGGCTGCTGTCCGCATACCGTGTACCGTCCTTCACAGTATGGACGCAATTACCTCATACTCGTTACTATTTGTGACGCACTACACTAGTTGCCCGGAATGATACGCGTAAAGATCTCCGTGACCACCTGGATGTCGAGGTCTTCCGCAAGCTCGATCAGGCCAATGTGATTGTTGATGATCATCCCTCAGCTTCTGTAGGACTTTCCCGACCTTTTTGCGATCCGCGTCGGGATTCTTCGCGCTGTATGCATCCGTGAGGTCGAACAAATCCGCGTCTGGTGTGAAGACTCTTGCTACATCGTCGATCCATCCGACGTTCTTCGTGATCAAGGGGTTGAAGACCTCAAATTTATCTTCGAGCGGATGGAAAGCGATCTGAATTCGGACTGCCGCGTAGGTCACGGACCTTACTCCCTTCCCAGACAAACGGGCGCTGGATTCTGGAATGGCGATCTCGCCAGACTTTACCCAAGTAAGCAGGGTTTCATCCTCCATCCGCTGTGATTGTACGCACGCCTGTTTTGCAGAGGATTTCCTCGCATGTTGCGCAAGCCGGGAATGAAATTTGTTTGTGCCTCCGGTCACTGACCTGCGATGCAAAAGAGCGCAGAACTAATAAGTAGATCGAACTGGGCCGGAGGGTTCCATGCAAAGCAAGGTCCATAACGAGGATATTGCGCGGATCTTCGAGAAAATGTCCCGTGTGCTGTCGCTGAAAGGAAAGAACCGCTTCCGCATTCTTGCCTATGAAAACGCGGCGCGCTCTATCCGCGAACTGGATGAGGATTTGGCTGAGATTGCCGCGCAGCAAAAACTGGAGGAAATCGCCGGAATAGGCAAAGATCTCGCTGAAAAGATCCAGGAAGCGCTCCGTACAGGCAACATCCGAGCGTGTGAACGCGAGGGTGGAAAGATTCCTGACTCGTTGCTGATGCTATTTGAAATACGTGGTCTAGGACCTAAGACCATTTCTCTGCTGCACAAGAAGTTTCATGTTGATAGCCTCGATGACCTCGAACACGCGCTTGCTTCTGATGCTCTTGGTCACGCGCGGGGTTTTGGAGCCAAAAAAATCGCAGCCCTGCGCGAATCTCTCGAAGCCTGGACAGCTAGTCACCAACGGATGCTGCTTGGTCTGGCGTTGCCACGTGCCGAAGAGTTAGTAGCCAGAATCCGCAAGCTTCCGTTGATTGAACGGGCCGAACTTGCGGGTTCGCTGCGTCGTGGCCGCGAGACTATCGGCGACGTCGATCTTCTGGTCGTATCCGGCGATAGTCCTACAGCTCTGGAGGAAATCAGCCGGTTACCTGAAGTCTCGCGCGTCCTCGCGGTGGGTCCCACGCGCGCCACATTGCTGCTTGATTCGATCCAGGTGGATGTGCGGGCGGTTGCGTCTGAATCTTTTGGCGCTGCGATGCAATACTTCACTGGATCGAAAAAGCACAACACGCACATTCGCGCCATCGCACGCCAGCATGGGCTCAAGGTCAACGAATACGGAGTATTTCGCGGCACGAAGCGCCTGGGAGGTGCGGCAGAAGCAGATGTCTATCGCTTGGTTGGAATGCCGCTTATCCCGCCAGAGTTACGTGAAGACCGAGGCGAAATCGAAGCGGCTTTGAAGGGGAAATTGCCAGAGTTGGTCCAATTGAGTGATATTCGCGGCGAACTGCACGCGCACTCAACCTATTCTGACGGCCATTCCAGCATGTTAGAGATGGTAGAGTGTGCTGCTGCGATGGGCTACGAATACATCGCTCTGACGGATCATTCACCATCCCAGCGCATCGCGCACGGCCTGGACAGAGTCAGGTTACGGAAGAAAATCAAGGAGATGGAAAAGCTCCGTAAGGAGCGGGCCAACTCTCGCCTTCACCTGCTGTTGGGCGCGGAAGTCGATATCTTGCCAGACGGAAGGCTCGACTATCCTGATGATGTTCTTGCCTGGCTCGACGTTGTCATTGCCGCTGTCCATGCGAACTTTAACCAAAGCCGCAAACAGATGACGGACAGGATACTCCGGGCAATTGATTGTCCCTACGTGAATGTGATCGCCCATCCCACTGCGCGTCTCATCGGGAAGCGCGAACCGGTCGAATTTGATTTTGATCGCATTGTCTCTGCTGCCAAACAGGCCGGCGTTGCATTGGAAATTGATGGTTCTCCCTGGCGCCTCGATCTCAACGACACTCTGGCCAGGTCCGCTGCGGAAGCGGGCGGACTTCTTTCGATTGCTGCAGATGCACATAGCACCGCGCAGCTTGCCTATCTGCGTTTCGGTGTCCTTCAGGCACGCCGGGCATGGATTGCGCCGGCGTCCGTCGTAAATACGTGGTCTTGGGAGACATTACACAAGTGGCTAACTGCCCGTAGACCGCAGCGCCTTGGCAGGAGCATGAAAGCAGCAGGCTGACAGATCAACTTATGGATAGCGCGACCAGTTCAGCGGCGCCCATTGGCTACTGATCTGTCGAGTGATTTGCATCATAGACTGAACGCTCCTCAGCAGGGTATTAGTCAGAGTAAGGCGTCGGTTTCACTCGCAGACAGTATGTCGCGTAGACAGGTGTTTGACTTGGAATCTCAGATCAGGCTCGGTCGGATTTTCGGAATCAAAGTAGGGCTGCACTATAGCTGGTTTTTGATCGCACTGCTCATCGTGATGTCGTTCGCGGCCCATTTCCACGCCAGCTACCCTCAATGGAGTGACGCTGTAATTGCGGTGTGGGCCCTCTCGACGAGCGTGTTGTTCTTTGCATCCCTTCTCCTCCATGAACTCGCGCACTCCATCGTTGCGCGCGCCCATGGTCTACCCGTGCGTGAAATCACCCTCTTTGCTCTGGGCGGCATCTCGCAGATCGAGAAAGAATCCCCCAATGCCGCCACTGAGTTTTGGATCGCGATTGCGGGCCCTCTGACCAGCGTCATCCTCGGGTCAGCTTGCATGCTTGCGTCAAAGGCTGTGGTTCACCTGGATATACCCGCGCTTGCGGGTATGTTGGCAGCTTTGGGCTACATCAATCTTGCGTTGGCTTTCTTTAATATGCTTCCAGGTTACCCGATGGATGGGGGGCGGATCCTGCGGGCCTTCATCTGGTGGAGGACCGGCGATCTAGAACGCTCGACGAGCGCCGCGGCAACCGCTGGGCAAATGGTCGGGATCTTTTTTATTGCCATCGGGTTTCTGACTTTCCTGAAAGGCGGCGGCTTCAATAGTCTCTGGATCGCATTCATCGGGTGGTTCCTGCTGCAGGCTGCCAGAGATAGTTACATTGCGACTTCGCTCAGAAAAATACTCGGGAGGGTTCGGGTTGGCGACGTTATGGCGCACGACTGCCCAACCGTTGACGGGCGCATCATGATTCGAGAATTCGTGGAAAATGAACTTCTACGGACCGGACGCCGATGCTTCATTGTCCTTGATAACGGAACTGTCACCGGACTGATCACTCCTCACGAGATCAAGCATACAGATCGCGCAGTGTGGGCTACGACGCCGTTGGCTGCGGTGATGCGACCGCTGAAGAGTATCCGCTTTGTGACTCCAGATACGTCTCTAATGAGCGCTCTGGAGGCGATGGCTCACGACGATCTGAATCAGCTTCCCGTTATCCTGGACGGGCACCTGGCAGGAGTGTTGTCTCGATCGGAAGTTGTTGCATATCTGCAAACTCGCGAGGAATTGCAAAATCCGAAGGGAAGTTTCCGCGCCGCCTAGACCACGAGCGCCTCACCGCCGCGAACTCAGGAATGGCACCATCGGCGCAGCCAGCATCGTTCAAAACTTGTTCAGATCTGCCGACGGAGCTTCCTGTTGGGTTCTCAGAAGTAAATCCAACCTGTAACCAGCGCGTTTTGCAGCCTTCATTGCTGCTTCCAACGCGTGAGTCATATCGAGAATTGCGATTTTCGTTTCGGCGCGCTTTGTGCCCTTGCCTTTTGTCGCAAGATCAAATCTCAACGTGGCACCCCGTTCCAAAATGAGGGGATGGATAAACTCAATAAGTGTAATGGAATGCATGGCTTACTTGAGCCGTACCTTCGAGACGCCGATTTTGGAGGCCAGTCACGCTGGCGCAATCTCTAGACTTTAAGAAAATCACAATGCCTGCGACCACTTTTGAAGGCCGGTGGAAATGCGCCCATACACTCGGTAGCAATTGGGAACGGCTCCGCGTGTATCTTGGGCCGCTGACGACGATGAGGTGCGGAGCCCAGTTGCGCCAAGCCGGGCGGCAGGACAGCCTAGCTTGATCGGACCAGTTCTTTCGCATCCTTCGCCGATAGACGGATCATGGTCCCAACTCTCACGAATGATCTTTGCGGTGCGAGTACTTGAATCGTAAGCGTCCGGAGTGGGCCGTGAGGGGTAGGCTGGGAACTCAAGTGTCCATAAGTTGGCAAGTGGACACTTGAGATCAGGCAAGATTGCTCTGAGAGTGAGGTGCGGCGACATTCCAAGGCAGCA
>JAJYSV010000036.1 GCA_021793405.1 Acidobacteriota bacterium | reverse complement strand
GGCCATCAACGCCATGCAAAAAAAAGGGATCGAAAGGCTCCCTGCGCGGCAAGTTCAAACGCGCCGGGTGGGACGATCACTACCTATTCCGCCTACTGGAGCTATTTTGAAATGCGATTGCCCTGGCTTGGATGGTCGGCCCATGATAGTTGCTGACTTCTTTTGTTACAATCGCCGTGATTTGCTTTATCGTACTTATATAGGGCGGAGGAAGCTTAGAAATATTAACGCGTTCAGAGCCAAGCAAAGGCACCTCAATAATGGCAGTATTGGCCCGCGTATCTACGTAAATAAGCTCGCGTGTAGTTCCTTGGCTGTGCTTGCCATAAATGTACAGATATGTAAAGTACATACCCTTTTGACGAAATTCTACGGCGTGCCACTGAACCCAGCCCGGCAAAGTGATGTTCGGCGTGAACATTTCTACGTTAGTGTTTGAGAACACCTTAACAGGAACGGACCAATGACCACCTTCGTCCATGACCATATACGGCACGCCAAACGGCCCGGCGATAATGCTGTCCGGGCCACCTGTCGTCGTATCTTGGCCCAGGCAAAGTGTGACCATTGCAAGAAAAACTAACACGGGAAAAACCCTCTTTAAGCTCAATGGAAACTCTCCTTAAATCCAGTCGACCCGCCCTAGCTCTGGCAGTGAATCAGCTTCATGACTACAGCTCGGATGGCCGAGCTTGAAACGTCCTGCCGCGATGCTCGTCTTTACAATACTCTTAGTGGAGGTTGCCAATGAAAGACGGACGGTTTGAAGTGGAGGACAGGGTCAAACTTCGCAGTTCTGGTGTGTCCGGTCCGATTGGAAGGGTGGTCGGATTTATACCAGGGGCCATAACCGTTCGATGGTCGTCCGACCGTGTTACGTTCCATCCGCCGGTGGACTTGGTGCTGGTATCCCCCGACGATTCCGCGTCGAACAGCCCCTATTGAGCCCCCGGCACCTATAGAGCCCAGTATCGGCGGGGGTATTAAGCGGCGTTGCGGGCGTACAAACCGCCGCGTTCAGGCTCCTCTGGTTGCCCTTCGATACCGGGAACCTTACAATCAGGTATGCCACCTCCGATTTGTCATATCAGGGCGCAAAGTAGAGTCCGCCAGCACCGCCATTCCATCCGCCGTCCATCCACGCCTGGTTGCGAATTATGATTGAACTCCCTGTTCCTGAAGCTCTCACGTTCGACGACGTCGTTCTCATTCCTGCGTACAGCGAAGTGGTGCCGACGCAGGTTGGCACGCAGACGCAAGTCACCCGCAACATCAGCCTGAACATCCCACTGCTCAGCGCCGCCATGGATACCGTCACGGAATCGCGCCTGGCCATCGCCATGGCGCAGCAGGGCGGAATTGGAGTTGTCCATCGCAACCTCTCTATCGAACAGCAGGCTGCGGAAATCGACAAAGTGAAGCGCTCTGAAAGTGGAATGATCGTCGATCCTGTGACGATTGCGCCCGAGCAACTAATTTCCGAAGCGCTGGAGGTGATGCGGCGCTACAAAATTTCCGGGGTCCCAGTCACCAAGAATAAAAAACTAGTCGGCATCCTGACCAATCGCGATCTGCGTTTTGAAACCCGCACCGACATTCCCGTCGGAGAGGTGATGACGAAAGACAATCTCATCACCGTGGCCGTCGGCACAACTCTGCAAGAGGCGGAGCAGATCCTGCATCAACACCGCATCGAAAAGCTGCTGGTGGTGAATGATCAGTATGAATTGAAGGGCCTGATCACTGTCAAGGATATCCAGAAAAAATTAAAATATCCGAATGCCGCGAAAGACACTCAAGGCCGTCTGCGCGTGGCGGCGGCCATCGGCGCCACTGGAGATTTCCTGGAGCGCGCCGGCGAAATGGTGCGCAATCGCGTCGATGCACTGGCCATCGACTCCGCCCACGGCCATTCCTCGCGAGTGTTGGATGCAATCCGGCTGGTGAAAAAGCACTTCCCTGACATCGACCTGATGGCAGGCAACATCGCCACCTATGAAGGCGCGAAAGCCTTGATCGAAGCAGGCGCGGACGCCATTAAGGTTGGCATCGGTCCGGGATCGATTTGCACGACTCGCATGGTGACCGGCGCGGGCATGCCGCAGATCACCGCAATTTCCGAGGCCTATCGCGCGGCGAAATCCACCGGCGTCCCCGTCATTGCCGACGGAGGCGTCAAGTACTCCGGCGACGTAGCGAAAGCCATCGCCGCGGGGGCCAGCACGGTCATGATCGGTTCGTTGTTTGCCGGCGTCGATGAAAGTCCCGGCGAGACGATTCTCTTCCAGGGGCGCTCCTTCAAGACCTATCGCGGCATGGGCTCTATCTCCGCCATGTCTCAGGGCTCGGGCGAACGCTACTTCCAAAGCTCACGCGACTTAGGTGAGCAGGGCGAAGCCTCCGGTACGGTTGTCTCCCGCGAAGGGAGCGAGCAAAACCGGCTGGGAAAATATGTGCCCGAAGGCATCGAAGGCCGGGTGCCATATCGCGGACCCTTGGAAGCCATGGTCTATCAGTTGGTCGGTGGCCTGCGCTCCGGCATGGGCTACCTCGGTTGCTGCACCATCGCTGAGTTGCAAGAGAACTCGCGCTTTATTCGCATCTCCAACGCCGGTCTGCGCGAGAGCCACGTGCACGACGTCATCATCACCCGAGAAGCTCCGAACTACCATGTGGAGTAATCGGCGCAGAGTATACTGCTGAGCGCGTGGATTCCGTCGACATTTGCGTTGTCTAGTGGGCAGTCTCGTCTCGGATATTTTGTGCTCGAGACGTCGCTGGTCTGCGC
The DNA here is from genome assembly GCA_021793405.1 of Acidobacteriota bacterium. Taxonomy (GTDB): domain Bacteria; phylum Acidobacteriota; class Terriglobia; order Terriglobales; family Acidobacteriaceae; genus JAKAAZ01. The sequence goes on along the minus strand of JAJYSV010000036.1, from coordinate 39,897 downwards.
CTCAACCGCTTGACGGCTGGAATTAAGTCGGCAGCAAGGAAAGATGAAACATGACAAAGATCATGTCCAATCACATGACAAGACTGAGATTCATTGTGAACCGCGGGATTGCGTTCTTCGCGTTGCTTCCTGCTGTTTTGGTTTCTTCAACGTCAGTCTGCGCGCAACAGGCGCAACCACCCGTCGGCGCGGACGCGATCTACCGGCAGGCAAATGCGCCGATCGAGAAGCGTGTGGATGATCTGCTGCGCCGCATGACGCTGGAGGAGAAGGTGCGGCAACTGGACCTGTACGCCGGGGCCAAGTCCTTGGTGGACAAGAGAAAAGACTCCAACCATGCCGCGGCCGACGCCGTGTTTCTCCCGGAGAATGCACAGGTGCTTTTTGGGAACCTCGGCGTGGGCGGCGTTCACGACCTGTACCCGACGCCGGAGCAATCGAACGCCATCCAGCGCTGGGTCATTTCGCACAATCGTCTCGGCATACCTGCTTTGTTCATTGAGGAAGGTCTGCATGGCTTCGACACGGGAACGGTGTTTCCGGCGCCTATCAATCTTGCCGCGACCTGGAACCCGACGATCGCGCGGCAGACTGGAGAGGCTATTGCATCCGAGGTACGCGCCACCGGCGTGGACATGATTCTCGCCCCGGTGCTGGACGTTGCCCGCGACCCTCGCTGGGGCCGCGTCGAGGAAGATTTTGGAGAAGACCCCTATCTGACCGGACAGCTAGGACTGGCGTACGTGCGGGGTGCGCAAGGCGAGAGCTTGAATAGCGATGCCACCGTGGTCGCCGAGCCCAAACACTTTGTCGGGCACGGTTCTCCGGAGGGCGGCACCAATACATCGCCGGTGCATATTGGCGAGCGCGAGTTGCGTACCGTGATGCTGAAGTCGTTTGAGCCTGCGATTCGTCAAGGTCACGCTATGGGGGTGATGGCCGCCTATCACGAGATCGATGGAATCCCGATCACGGACGATCCTTATGTGCTGAAGACCATCCTGCGTCAGGAGTGGGGTTTCCAAGGGTTTGTGCTTTCAGATCTGGGCGCGATCCGGCGCCTCTATACGGTCCACGATGTCGCCGCAACGCCGAAGGACGCCGTTTGCATGGCGATTCACTCCGGCGTGGATATGCAGTTTTACGACTTCGACCACGATGTATTTCAAAAAGCGTTGATCGACTGCGTGCGTGAGGGTTCCTTGTCGCAGGCAGATCTGGATGCGGCAGTTCGATCCGTGTTGCGCGTGAAGTTTGCACTCGGTCTCTTCGATCATCCCTTCGTGGATTCCGCGTTGAATGCCAAAGTTCACCGGTCGCCGGCCCACCTTGCTGTTTCGCTGGAGTCGGCGCGTGAATCCATGACGCTGCTGAAGAATGATGGCAACCTGCTGCCCCTGTCGAAATCCATCCAGCGCATCGCTGTCATCGGCCCTAACGCGGACGTGGCACGGTATGGCGACTATGAAATGGAGTCCAACGGGGAACGCATCAACATGCTCCAGGGCATCCGCGCAATAGTTCCACAAGCCACGGTTACATTCGATGCGGGAAAAGATATTCCGTCCGCGGTAGCCATCGCGAAACAGGCAGACGTCGTCATCCTGGGCATGGGAGAGCGGGAGGGCATTTCCGGCGAAGGCCACGACCGTTCCAATCTGGATCTGCCGGGGAACCAGGAACAACTGCTCGAAGCAGTCGTGGCGACGGGTAAGCCGGTCATTCTGGTGTTGGAAAACGGCAGACCTTTGACGATCGGCTGGGCAAAGGAACATGTCCCCGCCATTCTCGAAGCGTGGTATCCGGGAGAATTTGGGGGCACGGCGATCGCGGAAACGCTCTTTGGCGACAACAATCCAGCCGGTCGGCTCACCATCACCTTTCCCCGCAGCACGGGGCAACTGCCCGACTTTTACAACAGCGATCCTTCGCGTGTGGAGAAGTATGTAGATGACAACGGCAAACCCCTCTTCCCGTTCGGATTCGGTCTCAGCTACACCACCTTCCGCTATGACCATCTTGCTGTAGAACCTCCCGCGCCTGGCAGTCGCGACGATGTTAAGGTAACCGTGGAGGTTACAAATACCGGAAGCAGGGAAGGCGACGAAGTTGCCCAGTTGTATATGCGGGAAGATGTGACCAGCGTTGAGACGCCTCGCCGATCGCTGGAGGGTTTCTCCCGGATCCACCTCAAGCCGCACGAGTCTAAAAATGTTTCCTTCCGAGTTCCACAGGATCAGCTTGCAGTCTGGAATGTTGAAAGAAAATGGGCCGTCGAGCCTGGGCCTTTTACCGTCTGGGTAGGTGGCTCTTCAGAGGCTTCGCTGACCGCGAAATTCCTTCTGAAACCGTGACGGAGAATCGGAGAAGCTTTTGGAGCCACCGAATTTCACCAGAGCTTCTTGTTCAGCGCAACGGCTCGCTTTTCGTTTGCTGCTAGACATGTGCGGCTTCGCGGCCTCCCCCTGATCCTGGTCGCGGTGGCGGGCAATCTATTGGCGTTGACCGGCACAATCAGCGCTTGAGATCAGGACTGGCAGCCGCCGATGCATGAAAGCTCGGGCATAACAGCTTCAGTTCCGTGCCAGCCCGCGCATTCATTACATTACACGACCACATCTTCTTCTTGCTCCGCCCGCAACTTGTCCCATTTCGCCGCGCCCAGACGCTGAAAAATATCTTTGACTGCCAAAGTATTTGGAAAATGCAGCGGATCGCGCGAAGTCCGAACGGTGCTGAGCGCCGAATCGTACGCGGCAATAGCTGCGCTCAGCAGAACATCCGACAGCAGGACGACCCTGTATCCCAGGCTCTCCACGTCAATCAGCGAAAGTAACGGACTTTTTCCACCCAGCAGCATATTCAAAACGCACGGGCCTTGCACACGCTGCGGAATCTGCTCGATCTGCTCCATCGACTCAGGCGCTTCCACCAGTGCCAGATCGGCCCCCACCGCAAGCGCGGCGTTGGCGCGCGCAATCGCTTCCTCAAATCCCATCACGGCGTTGCAGTCGGTTCGAGCGATGATGATGAAATCCGGGTCTTGCCGCGCACTCACCGCAGCTCGAATCTTGCTGACGAATTCATTCCGCGGAATGACCTGCTTTTTATCGAGGTGCCCGCATTTTTTTGGAAATATCTGGTCTTCGATGTGAATTCCCGCAGCCCCATGCCGTTCATATTCGTGGACGGTCCGCGCCATGTTGAGTTCATTGCCATATCCGGTGTCTGCATCGGCGATGACCGGGATCTTTACCGTTGCCGCCATTGCCGACCCATTGGCAACCATCTCCGACATCGTTGCCAGTCCGTAGTCAGGCAGGCCCAGACGGCTGGCGGAGGTTCCCATGCCGGTCATATAAATCGCGGAGAAACCTGCCAATTCCACAGCTTTAGCGGAGAGGCAATCGAACGCCCCCGGTGCAACAATAAACTCGTCATTCAAAAGCAACTGACGTAACGGCCTTGCTGAATTCATTGGGAACTCCTCACTTGGATAGCTAGTTTTTCCGCTGCTTTACTTGCGGCATGGACGACATGGAGCTGAAAATGACATCGCCGGGGGCACCCCCGTTGCAATAGGTATAGCGACACAGCCTGAAAATACCCTGAAGAAATCCTCACTTTGTGGGCGGACTGGAATCTCAAAGCGCGGATTTATCTCATATATATAAGAGTTCTATTGAACTCTTATATGTATAAGACTTGCATTGTCAAAAAAAGTATTTGCAACGTTGCGTAAAAATATTCCAGAGAGGTCGGCTCCTTCAGCGGGTTCACATGCATTGCAAGCGAAGTGTTCCCAACCGCCGTGCGCGGGGGCAAGATCGAGCGGCTCCCGCGCGGGCCCTCCCATCCCTGCTCCCCGCTGGATTAGACCACTTTCGGCTTTGTTCCCGCTGCGGCAGTCTTTCGCTGCCGATATACTTCGATGCGTGTTCCGGCCTTCAATACGTCATCGCTTAGACCTGCCAGAGCATCGTAGAGATAAACCTGAAATGTTCCTGGACCTTGCGCCCGTTGCGCGGCAATCTGCCCCGCCAATCCATACGCAGCCAATGCTGCCGTGGCTGCGACGACGGAATCCTTCTCAACGGCTGCGCAGGCCGCCACGACGGAGGTTGCCATGCAGCCCGTGCCGGTAACTGTCGCCATCATCGGGTGCCCATTCGCCACACGCATCAGGCGCACGTCATCCGTCACCACATCCACCGGCCCTGTCACGGCTGCGACGCAGCCAAATTGTTTGGCGAATTCAGAGGCCACGGCGGATGCATCTCCGGCCGAGCTGATCGATTCGACACCGCTGATTTTGGCGTCCAAGCCAGCCAGAGCTGCGATCTCCGCCCCATTGCCGCGCACGATCGCGACGGATAGTTCATTGAGCAAACGATGGGCGCTTCTCGTTCGCAACTGTGTCGCGCCAACTCCCACTGGATCCAGAACAATGGGAATTCCCATCTGATTCGCGCGGCGGCCTGCCAGGATCATTGCTTCCACCTGTTCCGGCCACAGGGTTCCCAGGTTCAGCACCAGAGCGCTGGCTGCAGCAACCATCTCCTCCACTTCCTCTTTGGCATGCGCCATCACTGGCAGCGCACCCATGCAGAGGGTGATGTTTGCGGTCGTGTTCATCACCACAAAGTTCGTGATGTGGTGAATTAGTGGGCGTCTGCTTCGAACCTTCGCGATCACCTCGCACGCGGTCTGCGTCATGTCGTTCATATGCAGCCTCTAGCTAACTGTATCAATGCACAGACGGAATATATGCGCCGCGGCGACGGCGCGTGCTGACGCGAAGGCCCGCCGACGGATACCTCTACATGAATGTATTCCGGCGACTGCGTCGCGAGTTTGAATGGACGTGATGTGGCGCACATACAACCTTACGTGGATTTATGGATATTGAAGTTCTAAGGATTCTTTGCAAAAAACCGTGCAGTTGTGTCGAAGGGACATGGTTTCATGAGCGTCTTCAAAGATTCAGGACATCTTTTCCGATTGGCCGCGCTCTATGCAGCTGGCACATTGACGTTTCTGGGCATACGCGGTTTGTTTGTCCCGCATAGTTTTGGACAATATGGACACTATCGTGGAGCAGCCATCACGGAGATTGCCGCTCATCCGGTGCACTTCGCCGGTCACCAGACTTGCGAGACCTGCCATACCGACGTCCAGCAAATCAAAAAGAGCGGCATGCACGCGCAGGTCAATTGCGAGGCATGTCACGGGCCACTGGCAAAGCACGCCGATGACCCGGCTTCCGCCCAGCCCGCCAAGCTGGACACGGCGGTATTATGTGTCCGCTGTCACGCAGCCAGCGCCGCCAGGCCGAAGAACTTCCCGCAAGTGGCGGCGGTCGACCATTCCAATGGCGTTCCCTGTGAAACCTGCCACCAGCCGCACAGCCCGGCGATCGGCACAGGAGGCGTGAAATGAACATCACACGGCGTCAAATGCTGATCCTGTTGCCCGCGGCGGCCGTCGCATGGGAATCCGTGCTGGCCGGGACCCCCGAATCTTCCCCCAACTATAAGATGACCGAGCATTGGTGGAGCATGTTGATCGACATTTCCAAATGCATCGGCTGCGGCAACTGTGTCCGGGCCTGCCAGGCAGAGAACGATATCCCAGACGGATTTTTCCGCACGTGGGTGGAACGCTATCACGTGACGGATTGGAACCTTGAAAATCCTGAGGTCATCTCGCCCGACGGCGGCAAGGAAGGATTTCCATCCGTCACAGAAGATCAAAATGGCAAGTATTTCTTCGTTCCAAAACTCTGCAATCACTGTGCGGATTCCCCGTGCACCCAGGTTTGCCCGGTGGGCGCGACCTTCATCAGTCCGGATGGTGTCGTGCTGGTGGATCAGAAATATTGCCTGGGCTGCGCCTACTGCGTGCAGGCCTGCCCCTATGGCTGTCGCTACATTCATCCCCAGAAGAAAGTCGCGGATAAATGCACCCTGTGCTACCACCGGATCACAAAAGGACTCACAACTGCGTGCTGCGAGGCCTGTCCAACCGGTGCCCGCCAATTGGCGGACCTGAAAAATCCCAAGGACCCGATCCACGAATTTCTGAGGACCCACAACGTGCAGATCTTAAAGCCGCAGATGGCCACGGGTGCAAAGGTTTTCTATAACGATTTGGATGGTTCGGTGCGATAAGCACCGGTTGAGCGATTGGATGCACAAGGAGATTGGCGAGCATGATGACGGGCGTGGAAGGCTACATGTATCCAAACGAAATCACTCTCTATTGGAGCGTGCTGATCGTTTTGTATCCCTACATCACGGGACTGGTGGCCGGGGCATTCATTCTGGCGTCCCTCGAGCGTGTCTTCCGTGTCGATGCTGTGAAGCCCACGTACCGGCTGGCGTTGTTGACGGCCTTGGCTTTTCTGGTGGTTGCACCGCTGCCGCTGCAGTTGCATCTGGGGCACCCGGAACGTTCGTACGAAATGTACTTCACGCCCCATCGCACGTCGGCCATGGCCATGTTCGGATTCGTGTATCTCTGGTATCTGATGGCGGTGTTAACAGTTGAAATCTGGCTGGACTACCGGCGCGACATCGTGGTGATGTCTCAGTCTTCCACCGGCCTGAAGCGCTGGATCTATCGGGTGCTGACTCTGGGTTCCAGCAACATCAGCGAGCGAGCTCTTGCGATCGACGAACGGGTCGGTTGGCTGATCACCCTGGTAGGCATTCCGTCCGCATTTCTCTTGCACGGATATGTCGGGTTTATCTTCGGCTCGATTAAAGCAAATCCCTGGTGGTCGTCGCCATTGATGCCAGTGGTGTTTATTTTCTCTGCGATGGTATCTGGGATTGCCGCCGTGATGCTGCTGTATATGCTGATTATGCGGCTCCGCCGAGAGAAGATCGACATGCTGTGCGTCGATACGATAGCACGCTATTTGTTCTACATGTTCATTATCGATTTCAGCTTGGAAATGCTCGATCTGATCCATCGAATCTATGAGGCGGATGAGTCGTTTCGCACTCTGAATTTCATGGTGCATACCAAACTCTACTTTTCCCAGATAGTCCTCCAGATTTTTGTGGGGACCCTGACTCCGATCCTATTGCTGGCCTTGACTCAAGTGCTGAAGTTCCCCGAAATTGTGCGGAAGCGCATGTATTCCGTCGCTGGATGTCTGACGTTGATCGGTATCTTCGCCATGCGCTGGAATGTCGTGATCGGAGGGCAATTGTTTTCAAAAAGCTTCCTCGGGTACACAACCTACAAGATGGCATTGGCCACACGGGAGGGACTGCTCATGTCCATCGCCTTAACCCTCCTCCCGCTGTTCATTTTGTGGGTGTTGGTGAAACTTCTGCCTCCCTGGCCGGAGAGAGTTCAGGGGGCATTTCCGGCGGAGACGCCCACGCAGTAGCGAAGTGCTTGTCTAGCAAAAGCTGTGGCGATGATGGACGATCTTCATGACACCCTGGCACGACTAATTGCGACGGTGGAGATCCTGGAGCGCCGTGTCGACGCGCTCGAGCACCCATTACAGATACAGCGGTCGATCCCCGTGCCGGCTGCAATCTCTTCCGAATCGGTGCAGGCCGCCAGCACTCTCCCATTCCAGCAGGGCGATGGAGTATTTTCTGTGGTGGGCAAGGCGATGCTCGGAATCGCGGGGGCATACTTGCTCCGGGCCGTGGCGGAGTCGACCACGTTGCCGCGATCCGTGGTGGTCGCGATTGCGATCGCCTATGCAGCTCTGTGGCTGGTCGCGGCTACGCGCGTTCGGGCCGAAGCTTGGTTTGCGAGCGTCACGTATGCCGCGACGTCATTCCTGATCATTGTTGCCATGCTGTGGGAACTTACCCTGCGCTTCAAAGTGCTGCCGACCGCGGTGACAGCTGGGATTCTGGGCGCTTTTGTCGTCGCAGCCTACGCCCTTGCCTGGAAGCGCCATTTCGTCGCGGTAGCGTGGGTCGCTACTGCCGCCGGCTGCACCGCCGCCCTGGTCTTGTCGATTGCCACGCATGATCTGGCGCCCTTTATCATGGCGCTTCTCGCGACGGCGATTGCCAGCGAATACGCGGCAGCCAGCAATCACAGTGTCCGCACCCGGCTTCTGGTGGCGGCCTCTGCCGACATCGCCACGTGGGCGCTGATCTATATCTGTTCCAGGCCGGAAGGCGCTCGCGTTGAGTACAAAGAAGTGAGCGGTGGGCTGTTGTTGGCGCTAGGACCCATTCTGCTGCTAATTTACGGGTCGAGTGCGACTGTACAGACCATGCTGCTGCGGCGGAGAATTACCTTCTTTGAAGCCGCACAGACCCTGGTTGCATTCCTGCTGACCTCCTGGAGTGTGCTGGTGTTCTGGTCAGGAGCGGGCGCCACTGTGCTCGGGGCGCTCTGCTTCATTTCAGCAGTCACAGGCTATGCAATGGTCTTTATCTGCTTCGGCGCCGCGTCTCAGCAGCGTAACTACCACGTATATGCCGCCGGAAGTGCTGCTCTGTTTCTGGCGGGCGCGTATTTATGTCTTTCGCCCGTGTGGCTGGTGCTGTGTCTGGGACTGGCCGCGATTGCTGCCACGATTGTGGGTGTTCAGACAGACCGCTTGACGTTGGAATTTCACGGGCTGGCGTTTCTGGCTGCGTCTGCTTTCTCATCCGGACTGCCTGTGTTTGTGGTGCGCGCGTTTGCCGCGACGTTTCCTTCGTCGCCTACGTGGCTCGTCTGGTTTGTTTCCGCCTGCGCGGGCCTTTGCTACGCGGTGGAACGGCGTTTGCAGGCAAAGCAGTGGAAGCATCGGCTTCTTTATATTCTTTCGGCGACTTTCGCGGTCAGCGCCATGACGGCGCTGCTGGTTTGGGCCACGGCTCGGCTCGCTGCCGTGAGCATGATTCCGGGTGCCTCCCACATTGCCGTTATCCGGACCCTGACCACCTGTTTGATCGCCCTTGGGCTGGCCTACAGCGGATCGCGATGGCGGTGGACGGAACTGGGATGGCTGGCCTACGGCACGCTGGTATTCATTGCGTCCAAGCTGCTGTTTGAAGACTTGCGCCAAGGGCGGCTGGAATTTACCGCCGCATCGATCTTCCTGTATGCGATCACATTGCTGTCGGTTCCGCGGATAATGCGCCTGGGACAGAAAGCGAGAATGACCGGGCCATCCGCGACGCTTCCAGAGCCCTGACTCCAGGGGGACGTGCCGGTAAGGTGGGTGGAGAATCGATCGTCGAAGCGAAACCAGGACACTGCCTCTATTCGCCGCCTAGGCCACTGTGATTCAATGAAATATAGATGACGGAACGTTCCTCCACTTTGGTTCCACGGTCGGCTGCACGCCGCCTGAAGGCTGCGACCCGCCGAGTTCGCGAACTCGTCTCGATTGGCCATGCCCTGGCATCGACGGGCCATCCCTACATGGCTCACATCGTTCCCATGCGACGGTGCAACCTCTCCTGCACGTATTGCAACGAGTTTGATGATGTCTCCGACCCGGTTCCGGTGCCAGAGATGCTGCGCCGCATAGACGATCTGGCGCGGCTTGGCACCAGTGTTATCACCATCTCCGGCGGCGAGCCGCTGCTGCATCCGGAGTTGGAGCAGATCATCGCCCGCATCCGGCATCATGGCCGCATCGCCGGCATGATCACCAATGGCTATCTGTTGATGCCGGATCGCATCCAGCGCCTCAACCGTGCCGGCCTCGACCACATGCAGATCTCCATCGACAACGTGCAGCCTGACGAAGTCTCCAAAAAGAGCCTGAAGGTGCTGGACAAGAAACTGCAGATGCTAGCCGAGCATGCCGATTTTCATGTCAACATCAATTCCGTTGTCGGTGGAGGCATCAAGTATCCGCAGGATGCCTTGACCATTGCGCGCCGCGCTCTGGAACTGGGATTTACCTCCACCATCGGCATCATTCACGACGGCGACGGTCAACTGAAGCCCTTGGGGGCCGAGGAGCGGCGGATTTATTACGAAGTGAAGGGTCTGGGCAAAAAGCATTATTCCCGTTTCAATCATTTTCAGGAAGCCATCGTCCACGGCAAGCCGAACGACTGGCGCTGCCGCGCCGGTGCGCGATATCTATATATCTGCGAGAACGGCCTGGTGCATTATTGTTCGCAGCAGCGTGGCTGGCCCGGCACGCCACTGTCGGAGTATCAGCGCCAGGACGTGCAGCGCGAATTCCTGACGGAGAAAACCTGCGCCCCCAACTGCACCATCTCCTGCGTACATCAGGTTTCCTATATCGACCACTGGCGCGCTCCGCAGACTTCGCAAATCACCCCCGGAATGCCGCAAGGCCAAGCGCGCGACCTCGTCAACATACAGCTCTCATAAAGCTCCACCCTTCAGTACACTCCCAACAAGGGACATGGGCATCAATGAACCATGCTGAAAATGGAACGCCACGCGCGAGCGAGCCTGTCCAGCCGCACGGTCCATGGCTCGGCTGGCTGCTGTCCCGACCCGTGCTGTGGCTGGGGACAGTGCTGGCGCTGGTTTCTGTGGCGGATGGAATCCGCAACAGCATTCTCCGTTCCCTCGATTTTCAATGGAGCCCGGCGCGCCTCCTGGCGCAGCACATCGATCCCTGGGCCACCTATCTTGCCGGTGATCCCGGCCATCGCATCCTGCTGAATCAGGTCCCCAACTATCTGCATGAGCTGTACGTCGCCATGCTGCCTTTCGGCTATCTGCCGTTGATGCCGGCAAAGCTCATCTGGGCGGTTATCAATCTTGCGCTGGTGCTGATCAGTTGCTTCTGCGTTGCGCGCATGTATGAGTTGGAAGGTCGCCATGCATGGCTCTTGGCTGTGCTGGTGTTGACCAGTACGCCGGCTCGGGTCACCATCGGTAATGGTCAGGTGACGGCCCTGATCCTGGCATCACTGGCGCTGTGGGCGCTGGCGCTCTCTTCGTCGGCGCGTGGGTTGTTGCTGGGCGCTGCCTGGGCCAAGTACAGCGTGCCGCCGGTACTGGCGGCATTTCTATTGTTGCGGCGTCGCTGGCGTCTGCTGCTCTATTCGCTGCTGCCACCTGCGCTCGGCTTCCTCTTCATCTATGGGTGGCTGCGCACGCCCTTCTGGACGCTGCTATTGGAACCCTTCCGCACGTCGACAAACAACGTATCTCCCGGCCTGGCCAACATCATGGCTGTCAGCGAAATCGCCTTGCGGCGGCCGCCGTTCTTTCATCCCATGCCAGACGCCTTTTATCTCGCGCCTTCGGCAGGATGGGCGTTGTATGTTCCGTACCTTTGCGGAGTGTTGCTGGCGCTCGGAGTGGCAGCGTATTTCTCTGCGCATGGCAAAGATGCGGACGAGCGCATTTTGATGGCCTGCCTGACGGCGGCCAGCCTGCTCTGCTTTAAACATCAGATTTACGATTTTCTTCTGCTGATTTTTCCCCTCGCTGTCGCGTTGAAAGCTGGACCGGGCCGTGCGCGCAACTGGCTGCTCGGACTGATTGCCTATTTTTGGTACGCAGAGCGGCTGCTTCACATTCGACGCTGGGAGTTCTGGCCCGCGGTGGTCATCCTCAGCTTCGGGGTGCTGCTGGCATTGATAGCCGCAACGTGGAAGCTGTGCGACCGCGTACGCTGGAGAGTCGATTGGAAATTGTAAGTGAGCCCGAATGCCGAGGATAAGAGGAGTGGAATTCCCAGGGCTTTAATACTTCGGCACGTTGGGGTCAACCTTTTCCGACCACGCCGTGATGCCGCCCGCAAGGTTGTGGACCCTTTTGAATCCATTTTGCGCCAGAAACTCGGCTGCGATCTGGCTGCGTCCGCCCATCTTGCAGTGCACGATAATTTCGCGGCTCGCATCGAGCTCGCGAACGCGCTGCGGCAGGTCATTCAGCGGAATCAAATGTCCGCCCAGCTGTGCAATCGCAAATTCATACGGCTCGCGTACATCGAGCAGGAAGAGATCCTCGGCCGCATCCATGCGTCGCTTCAGATCCTCTACCTGCATCTGCGGAATGCCGTTTAACATCTCGGCCGGCGGCGTGGATTTCGATGGCAGTCCACAAAATTGCTCGTAGTCGATCAGGCTGGTAACGGTGGGCTGCGCACCGCATGAGGGGCATTCGGGATTCTTATGCAATTTCAATTCTCGAAAACGCATAGCCAGCGTATCGACCAGAAGCAGCCGACCTACCAGCGGCTCGCCCTCGCCCAGGATCAGCTTGATGACCTCCGTCGCTTGTACGATGCCAAGCAGTCCAGGCAGAATGCCGAGCACGCCGCCTTCCGCGCAGGAGGGAACGAGCCCCGGTGGCGGCGGCTCTGGATACAGGCAGCGGTAGCATGGGCCGCCTGCGGCGCCAAAGACGCTGGCCTGGCCCTCAAAGCGGAAAATCGACGCGTAAACATTCGGTTTGTCGGAGAGCACGCAGGCGTCATTGACCAGGTAGCGCGTCGGAAAATTGTCTGTGCCATCGGCAATAATGTCAAAGTCCTTGAAAATCTGCATCGCGTTTTCGCTGGTCAGCCGGGTTTCAAATTTCACAATCTTCACGTTCGGATTGATGGCCTTCAGGGAGTCTTCCGCCGAGTCGAGTTTTGGACGGCCAACGTCGCTGGTGCCGTGAATCACCTGACGGTGCAGATTGCTGGCCTCGACGACATCGAAGTCCACAATGCCCAGCGTACCCACGCCGGCGGCTGCTAGATACATTGTCAGCGGTGCGCCCAACCCTCCTGCGCCAATACAAAGCACTCGCGCGGCCTTCAATTTGAGTTGTCCCGCCTCTCCCACCTCGGGAAGGATCAGATGGCGCGAGTACCGGCTCATCTCTTCCGGCGTCAATACCGTCGCTGGCGATTTAGGCGATGTAGTCGGCAAACCTCCGGCAATCGAAGGGATGATCGAGATTGAGTCGGAATCCTTTACCGGCGCATTTTCCTTTTGATCGATATAACGAACATCCTCGTCATTCAAATAGACATTCACGAAAGCGCGCAGCTTGCCCTGTTCCGTATAGAGATGTTTGCGCAAATCGGGAAATTGCGTGATCAGCGCAGTGAGCGCTTCCGCGACTGTGTGCGCCGCAACATCGACAACTGGTTGCTTGCCAGAATAGGGGCGCAGCGGAGTGGGAATATGAATCTGCATCATGCAATCCTCGCATTGGTCTGCATCTGAAATCTGGTGATCGCGTCTCGGATGCCAGCTAGCCGACGCCGACGCCGGCCGCGATTTCGACGGGCTCGGGTTCCAGACGTTTGTCCTCTTCACTTGTTCCCGTCAACAGAAAGGAGTTGGTCTCCATGGCCCGACCTCGCACTGCGTCAGCACGGTTGTCCGCAACGTTCCCCACGACCCTGGTAATGACGTAGGAACATCCCAGCCAGTGAGCCTCTTCCAGATCCGTCTTCGACCATGCCGCCGGATGGTCTGGATGCGAATGATAGAAGCCAATAATGTCCAGCCCTCGGCGCCGCGCCTGCTGCTGGATGCGGATCAGCTCCTGTGGAGCAATCTGGTAGCGATTGTGTGCGGAATCCGACCGAGTATTCTCCGCCGCTACTGCATCGACAACGTTGTTCAGTCCCTCCGTCGTGCACCCTACCAAAATACCGCAGCACTCCTCGGGATACGCGGCCTCACCATGCTGGCGGATCGCTTCGAGTTGCACCTGGCCGATGCGCAGCATTGAGATCCTCATTCTTCCCAAAACCGTTCACTCAAATACTTGTCTGCACCATCGCACAAAATCGTTACGATGATCGCTTCTTCTCCGCTTGCCGCGCACTGCTCCGCGATTTGTACTGCGCCAGCCGCGGCTGCCGCAGCCGAAATGCCGACCAGCAATCCCTGCTCGCGGGCAAGGCGTCGCGCCATGGAGTGGGCTGTTTCTGTTCTCATCGTATCCCTGCGGTCCGCCAGATCCGGGTCATAAATGCGCGGCACGAGGGCGCCTTCCATGTGCTTTAAACCTTCCAGACCGTTAAAGGGCGAGTCCGGTTCGAGCGAAATGCATTCGATGCGCGGATTCAACTCTTTCAAGCGTCGCGTGGTCCCGACAAACGTTCCGCTGGTCCCGAGGCCCGCTAGAAAATGTGTCAGCCGACCTTCCGTCTGCCGCCAGATTTCGTTCGCCGTGGTCCGATAATGTGCGCGCCAGTTGTTGTCGTTCGAGTATTGATCGGCGTACCAATATTGTTCCGGCTGGTTGACTGCCAGCTCGCGCGCCTTGCGAATCGAGCCATCGATCCCGTCCGCCGGATCGGTCCAGAGGGTCGTTACTCCATAGGCCGCCAGGATGCGTTTGCGTTCCGGAGAAACGTTCGACGGCATCACCAGGGTGACCGGAAACCGCATGGCCGCGCCCATCATGCCGTAGGCAATCCCCGTATTGCCGCTGGTAGCATCAAGCAGGTGTTTCTTCTTGTGTGGGCCGATCGCTCCCCGTTCCATCGCGTCCATTACAATCGCTTTTGCCGCGCGATCTTTCACGGAACCGCTCGGATTGGCCCATTCCGCCTTGCCCAGGATTCGCACTCCGTGCAGATGGCTGGTCAATCCGTCGATGCGAATCAGTGGCGTATTACCGACACGATCCAGAATTCCGCTCCCGAGTTGGGCCGCGTGGGCAATGTCTTTCCTGTCGGATTCTCGAATCGTCAGCATTGAAGCGTTCCCATCTATCTTTGTGAGACCAGCTGGATATATCTTTGTTGCGCAGCCACTTCCTATGAGCGTTGTGCCGGGCCTTCATCGCGAGCCGGACTCGGCCGGAGAAACAAGCGAGGCCACGCTATACTCGAAGTGTAGCGTGCTCTGGCGAGTCCCAACGACTCAGTTGCGACTGCGCCAGATTGCTTGTTCCGATCTATTTCCAAAGCCGGAGTGCAATTGGGACTTCTATGAGTACAAAACAAAAACTACCAGCCAGAACCTTCGACAGCGCCCTGGCCTATTTCCGGTCTCATCTGTTTGATGTCGGGGAAACCCCCGGAGTCGCAAACCAACTCCAAATCCGCAAATATGGCTGCGGTGCCGTGCTGGCCCGCAAAGCCGATGGCGGCGTTACCTATATTGTTCGCCCCGGATGCCTGGTCGGCGGCGAGATTGCCACCTTGGTGGACCGTGGCTATCAAAAATTCCTGCGGACGAGCCAGCTTGAAGTGGCGGCGACTGCCGACCATCTTCATGCCCTCCACGCTTTCGATGAAGAACTCTGGGAAGCCGTCGGAACTACCGACTATTACAACCTGGCCCTGGGTACGGTGAGCGACGTTTATCTGTACGACCGGCTCAAAGGCCGCGAACCTGAGTCGAAAGCGATCGCCGGATCGCACTGAGCCCAACCTGCCAAATCGAAATCCTCTGAGTGCCTTACTTGCGCCGGCCCTGCTCGCGCTGCCATTCTCGATAGACTTCGCTCTTTGACACGCCACGGTCCCGGGCAACGCGCTTCAGCGCGGCTTGCTCGTCCAGTCCCTGCGCCAGGTAGACAGCCATTGCCTGTCGAAGGGTGCTTCCCTCTGCTGCATTTGTGGCGGCAGGCTGTGCGGGATCTGCCCCGGCCAGCAGCAGTGTCATTTCGCCGCGTAGCGAATCGCGGCTGGCGCAGGATGCTTCCAGTTCCTTGAGCGTTCCGCGCAGAAATTCTTCATGCAATTTGGTGATCTCGCGGGCCAGAACGGCTTGCCGCCCCGGGCCAAATACCTCGATCGCATCGCGTAGAGATTCCAGCACACGGTGGGGAGCTTCGTAGAAAATCAGCGTTGCTCGCTCACTGCGAAGAGTTTCAAAAAAGCTGCGCCGCTCGCCCGTGCGCGGAGGCGGGAATCCGACAAATAGAAACGATCCGGTATTCAAACCCGAAACCGCCAGCGCCGAGATCACCGCCGACGCGCCAGGGACTGGAATTACCGGGATTCCCGCTGCAACCGCTTGCGCCACCAGATGCGCTCCCGGATCGGAAACGCCGGGCATACCGGCATCGGAGACCATCGCGATGCGCGAGCCGCCGCGGAGCTCGGCGATCAATTCTTCCGCGCGTTGGCGTTCGTTGTGCGCATGGCAGCTCACGGTGGGCGTGTGAATGCCAAAGTGGGACAGTAGTTTCTGCGTCTGGCGTGTGTCTTCACACGCGATGCGCTCTACACTGCGCAACACGCGCAATGCACGCAGAGTAATGTCTTCCAGATTTCCAATGGGAGTCGCAACGATGTAGAGTCCCGGCACCAGCGGTTTGCCCGCCCCAGTCTCCGTTGCCGAAAATGGCTCGTTTGCGTCGTGTACGCTTCTTGCCATCAGGGTTCAGGAGGATTGCTGTTGCAGTCGCCGGCTTTCCGCCAGCAAGCCCATGCTATGCATCAGGTTTTGCAGGGTCACAATGCCTACGATTCGCTCTCCGTCGACAACCGGTACCAGCGAAAGGCCACGCCCGGCGCTGATGCGGCGAAATGTAACGCCGAGAGAATCTCCCTGCTGCGCCACCTGGAAACCGCGCGACATAATCGACTGTATGTATCCATTCCCGTCCATTTGCAGCGTTTCCAGGATTCGCTGCCGGGAAATGACCCCTACCAGCAGACCGCCGCGCACCACAGGGAAATCATCCTGCAGGTTGTGGATCGACTTGAAGACGGCATCTTCCAGAGTGTCGGAAGCCGATAAGCAGGCAAAATCCGTGAGCATAATATCGCGCATCTGCACCGTATCCACCACGGACTGGAAGACCAATCCCTGGTCTTCCAGTTGTGCGCCCACAAAGATGAAAAATCCCGCCAGCAGCAGCCATGGACTCTGTAAAAACACACCCGCGACGAACAGGGCCAACGCGATCACCTGACCGATTCCGGAGGCCGCGCGGCTTCCCTGCAGGGCGCCACGGGAACGCGAAAAACCGCCGCGCATCAGTCTGCCCGCGTCCAGGGGATAGGCTGGGAGCAGGTTCACGACGGCAAGGAAAATATTGAGCCAGAATGCGCTGCGCAGAAGATGGTCGGCACTGACCCATGGTTTGACCAACACAGAAACGCTGGGCGAAACTCCGAAGATAAAGCCCAGCAAAATCATTGCCGCCAAGAAATTGGTGATGGGGCCAGTCATCGCCAGAGAAATCTGCGCGCTCCCCTCGGAGGCCCGCTCGGCGAATTCAGGGGTTGTGAAAGACGGCAATCCCCCGATCGGAAGAAGCATTAGACTGCGTATTTCCAATCCGTGATAGGCACACACGAGGCAGCGGGCAAGTTCCCGGGTCGCAACGATCGCCAGCAGCAGCAGCCACAGCGAGATGCCACGAATCGCGGCCACCCCGCTCATCCCGGTATACAGCAAAGAAAGTCCCAGCAGAAGCGCGAAAAAGAAATGGAGGCGAACTTCCACACCCATCCAACGCCCCATCGGAATCGACCAGCTGCGCATTTCTGCACCTCTCTCGGTATTGTAGATGCAGTTGCCAGTTGCGCATGGGAGGCAAAGGGAAGAATGTGTCTACCAGTATCAGCAGAGACTAGCTAGACCGGTTCGCGATTCATGCATCCTAAGCGGCGAGTTCATCTCGAAGGCTGGGACGCCATCGAGCTGCTTCAACGCCAGTCAATCGGAAGGAATCAGGACAGCGAAACAAATGCGTATCATCGCAGGTAAATTCCGCTCGCAACCGTTACGCGCGCCGAAGGGACGGAACACCCGTCCTACCAGCGACCGCCTGCGGGAGACTCTGTTCAATGTCCTTGCTCCCCGGATCCCGGACGCCATCTTCGCGGATCTGTATGCCGGCACCGGGGCTGTTGGCATCGAGGCGTTGAGCCGGGGAGCCCGCAAGGTGTACTTTGCGGAGAGCGCCAAGGGGCCGCTCGAAGCACTGCACGGCAATCTCCAACGATTTGCGGTCGGCGAACAGGCACAGGTTGAGCCCGCCGGGACAATGTCCCTGCTTCGCCGGCTCGTGGAACAGGGAGTTCACCTTGACGTAGTCTTCCTCGACCCTCCGTATGATGATCGCAGGGGATACGAAACGACGCTGCGATTTCTGGCCGAACAGCCCATTCTGGCTGCTGAGGCTATCGTGGTGGCCGAGCATGCCCGGCGCTCTCCGTTGCCGGAAGTATCAAGTCTGTTGCAGTACTACCGGCGGATCGAGCAGGGAGAGGCCTCCCTAACCTTCTTTCATTGCAACAAAAACGCCTAACAGACCTCAAGCCGTACGTGGCGATCCATGCAGCCGTGTCGATCCGAAAAGTTCATTCTGGAATCCATTCAGTACCTCATTCTGGAATCCATTCAGTACCTAGGTTACCTAGAGATAACTAAAGTGTCATAACTGTTTTCCTTGTTATGGTGTAAAGGACTGGCTACCTTAAGCTCACTCCCGACAGTTAGTTGGGGAAGGCCAGTTGAATAAGGATGGATGTATGACTATACAAACTTTTCTGCGCAATGTGGTTCTTTCAACAATTCCCGTCGCTTGCGCTTTTTCCATGGCTGCGATGCTGGCAACCGCACAGCAGGTCAAAGGATTTGCGGGAGCGCATCTCCAGACCGTCGTATTCGACAGTTCCACACAAGCCGGATGGTATTCCTTCCCCGGCCAGAGCCCGAAGCTCCGTTTCAAGGGCGATCAAGTGCGGATCACGTCTCGAGAACACAGCACGGTGTTGCTCAGCCGCGACGCGGATACCTCGGGATCAGCCGCTGAAGTGTGGCTGACGCATCCGCCTGTCAGTACGTCCTCTATTTCCGGTCTGGGAGTGCTCAGCGATGAGGACCACGCCATGGTCATCGGCCTGGAGGGAGGCTCGATTGTACTGTGGCAGCTCGATCCAGACATGACCAGGGTCGTTGCCCGCCAACAAGTGAACCAGGATTCTCCGCTCGAGTTTCGAGTGACGGGGGGCGACGCGACCGATATACGCTTCTTCTGGCGTCATCGCGGAGATGGCGTCTGGCATCCGCTCGGGGATTCGGCGGTCAATCACGTGCTAACGACCTGGCGGGAACCACTGCGTTTCGGACTTCTCTTGGATGGCCCTCAAGGTAGCCAGGTGACGTTCAGCAACTATCGTGCATCCAACGCAAGTCTAGCCAGCGCATCCATGCAGGCCATGCTGATGAGCGGACAGTAGTCTCATCTCAAAGGAGCGGCTCGGGCGATTTCATTACCTGAGCCGCTTTCTTCGCTTTGGGATCGATCGACCCAATCTTTCAATAGGTTGAATGGTTTGGCCCGGCGCCGCCGGTATGCTGCCCTGTGGCCAGATCCACTGTGAATGGCACCTCAGCATCCGTATCCAGATCCCACCCGACACCGCGCAATTGCCGCCCGTCGATTTCTGTCACGCGCAAACCTTCCCACGATAGCCTCGATGTTTCCCACGCATGCCCGGTAGCGCCCAAAGCCCACAATGTATGAAAACTGGCGAACAGAAGAAGTCCTTGTTCCCGGACTGGATGTACCTGCGTGACAGGCCGGTATGGTATCTGCATCCATTCTTCTGGATGACCGGCGTCGACGATGTAGGCATATCCACCCGCAATCGCACATACTTGTCGCGAGTTTGGACAACTCCAAATCCCGTGCGGAAGGGATGGATCGGCAAATCCAAGGGCGAAGGTCGCCATCACCGGAACAGATTCTGGCTGGGACCGCAGCAGGATTTGCAATGCGCCACGTTCCACTTCCTCCACGGCTTGGGGATAGACATGGTGGCGGGCAGGCGCAATCAGCGGCGGACTTTCCAGAATGTCAACCTGCCAGTTGTGAGAAAAGGTGGTGTCGAGGGTGGAAACGCGCACGGTCATAAGAATTGATCTTCCCGGCATTATGCGGTAGTGCTGGCGGTAAGCGCCTGATCCAGGTCGGCCAGCAAGTCTTCGATATCTTCGCAGCCCGCGCTCAGCCGGATAAATCCTTCTGAAACATCGTCTTGGCCCCACCGCGCTCGCCGCTCCGCGGAAGAAGTGATGCCGCCGAAACTGGTCGCTTCCACCAGCAGCTTGGAGGCGGCAAGAAATCGTTCGGCCATGGATCGATTGGCAAGCTGAAAACTCACCACCGGTCCGAAAAATCGCATCTGGCGGCATGCTAACGCATGGGCGGGATGCGAGGCCAATCCCGGATAGCAGACCGCATTCACGGCTCCGTGGCTCTCCAGGAACTCGGCGATGATCTGCGCGTTCTGCGACTGCCTTTCCAGGCGCAGCGGCAGCGTCGAAAGGGAGCGCAGCGCGAGCCACGCCTCGAAAGGCCCAACGATGGAGCCGGACAGCGTGCGCCAGCGGTCAATTTTAGCGTTCAGTTCTGCATCCTGCACTGCAACATGGCCCAGCAGAAGATCACTGTGGCCGGTGAGCGATTTGGTATCCGACGCGACAGAAATGTCCGCGCCTAACGCCAACGGCTGTTGGCCGAGCGCGGTCGGCGTGGTGTTATCCACAGCAACCAACGCGCCGGCTTTGTGTGCAGCATCGGCGAGCAGGCGAATATCACAGATATCCATTCCGGGATTGCTGGGAGTTTCGATCCACAGGAGTTTCGCGCCCCTCAGGACCTGTGCCTGTGCATTGTTTGCGGTGGGCGCCAGTCGCGTCTCAATCCCAAAGGCCGAAAAGAATTCTCGCGTCAGAATGCGGGTCGTGTAATAACTGTCGGCGGGTAAAACCACAATGTCTCCGGGTCGGAGCAGCACTGCGAAGACGGCCGTAATCGCTGCCATGCCAGAGGGAAAAATTCGCGTAATGCCGCCTTCGAGCGTACCTAAGGCATGTTCCAGTTCATCCCAAGTGGGGTTGTGGAAGCGCTGATATGTGTAGACGGACTGGCTTGGATCGCCCGGCGTGGAGAAGGCCGCGGCAAACACAGGCCCGGAATGGATGGGCGCTCCGGGCGCCAATTTTGCCGGTGGTTCGGGCAGTCCCGCGCGAACGAGTCGAGTGATTTCTTTCATCGTGGTTGACCTTGAGGGTAGCAGACCTCGGCAGGAACATTACGGCGAAGCCGGGGCCGGGATAGGCACCAGATCACCGTATAGAAATCCTTCGCGTTCGATATTGTGGGTATGTTCCACAGAAATCGCTTGCGAGAACATCGGCCCCGCATATGCAAAACTATGGAACTCTCCGCGCTCGCCGCAGGGGTCTACCAGAGGCGGCAAATCGTTGAGAAATTCTGCGTCGAACACACGGCCACAGAAGGAAGCCGGAAGATGTCGCGGATCCAGACAGGTGATGCGAGCACGCAATCCCGCCGCGACCATCTGGCGGGCAAGCTGATCGGTCGGAATGCCCCAGATTGGGAAGACCGGTTCCAGCCCCGTCCCTGCCAGATGCTCAATGCGATAGGCGCGAATTTCTTCCAGAAATAAATCGCCGAAAGCGACGGCTTCGAATCCCTCCTGCACGGCGCGCGCGCAGACCGCCTCCATGCGCGATTCATACTCTGCGTTCGAGCAAGGGTAGGGAAGCGGGATCTTCCAAACTGGCAGGCCGACTGAGATCGCCTGCCGATCCAGTAATTCCTCGCGAAAACCGTGGATAGCGACCCGGCTGAAAAGTTCGTTCACTGTGGTCAGCAATGCAGCCACGTTGTAAGCCGGATCCTGGCGCAAGGTATGCAGAGCCCATGCGCTGTCCTTGCCGCCGCTCCAGCTTAACAGGGTCTTTTTCGGTTGCATTGCTGACTCCTTGTACGGAATGAATACGATTCAGTTTGCCTGGAAGAACGGAAGCGCCGAGAGAAAAAGTTCGGCACGCTTTTGCACATTCGGAATCGGCGTCGGCAGTGGCAGTTGGGCTCCGGCTTCCATCAGCGGCACCACTTTGTCGAACTCGGGGCCGGAATGCGCGCCCGTGAGCGCGATGCGCACAGGATGGAAAAGTTCCTTGCCTTTCACTCCGCTGGCCGCCTTCACTTCGTTCATCACTGCCTTGAACGCCTCCGCGGTAATTGGGGCAGGCAATGCGGCGATCCGAGCGGCAAACTCGTCCAGAACCTTGCGGGCGGATGGGATGGCCAGAACCGCAGCATTTTCTTCATTGGCAATCGCTGCCGCCGGGTCGAAGACAAACAGAAAGTGTGCCTTCTCCGGCAGCTGATCGAGCTGGTCTACCGCAGGCAGAAAGAGTGTCAGCAATTGCTGAAACCATGTTTCTGCCTGCGCGTCACCTGCTTCGGGCAACCAGTTCTTGGCAAGGAAGTACGGTCGCGCAAGAGCCGCCACACGCTCCGAATCCGCGAGCTTCAGGTAATGCCGGTTCAGCCAATGCAGCTTATTAAAATCGAAAATCGCAGGCGATGGCGTGACACGTTCCAGAGTAAATTCCGCCGCCAGCTCGCGCATGGTAAATGTCTCCCGCGTTCCTCCTTCGGCGCCCCAGCCAAGCAACGCTAGGTAATTTGTCAGCGCTTCCGGCAGGATTCCCATTTCGCGGAAGGTGGAGATAGACGTCGCGCCGTGGCGCTTCGATAAGCGCGTTTTGTCGGGCCCGAGGATGGTTGAGAGATGCGCGAACTGCGGTACCGGCCAGCCAAAAGCCTGGTAGATCGCCACCTGCTTGGGAGTGTTCGAAAGATGGTCGTCGCCGCGAATCACGTGGGTAATGCGCATCAGCGCGTCGTCGATTGTGACCACGTAGTTATACACGGGCATGCCGGAGGAGCGAACAAGGATGGGGTCGGAGACCGCATCGGCTGCAAACTCCACCGCGCCGCGAACGATGTCGTGAAATGCAATCGGATCCGGTCCAATTCTCAGCCGCACGGCAAACGGTTCTCCACTTGCCGCGCGGGCAGCACTCTCTTCCGGCGAAATGTTCCGGCAGCGGCCAGAGTAGATCTGAGGCTGGTGCGCCGTGACAGCCTGCTCGCGCTCGGAGTCGAGTTGGCTGGAGGTGCAGAAGCAGCGGTATGCACGACCCTCGGCCAGCAATCGATCCGTATGCTCGCGATAGATTTCCAGGCGCTCCGACTGTCGATAGGGCCCATAGGGGCCTTCCTCTTTGCCTTCGCCAGATCCGGCACCGGCCTGCGGCCCCTCATCCCAGTCCAGCCCCAGCCAGCGCAAATCGTCCAGCAACTGCGCCTCATAGCGGACCTCGCTACGCTCGACGTCGGTATCTTCAATTCGCAGTAGAAAATCTCCGCCAAACCGGCGCGCAAACAGCCAGTTATACAGCGCGGTGCGGGCGTTGCCGACGTGCAGCTGGCCGGTGGGAGAAGGAGCAAAACGAACGCGAGGTTTCTCGAAGCTCATGAACCCTGATGGTACCAAAGCGGCGGGGGCGACAGCATTCAGTGGGATGGATGCTCCATCCTAGCATTTACTTGCAACTTCCCGGACGATCTAAAGGTCCACCTCCCAATCGCCGTTCACAAAAATCGGAACAGAACGAGGCAGTTCCGGAACTTAATATCTCCCTCCTGCGTATCATCTCTCTTTGGGAGGACATAAAATGCATCTTCGCCACGTCGCAGCCATCCTCGTGCTCGCGCTCACTCCCGCGGCCCTGTTCGCCGCCGAGGGCAGATTCGACAAGACTCTCACCGTCAACGGCCCCGCCACACTCGACATCGGCACTGGCTCGGGATACATCCACATCACGCCCGGTCCCGCCGGCTCCATCCACATCGTCGGCCATGTCCATTCATCTAAGGGCTGGTTCTCCGACTCGTCGGAGGAGAGCGTTCGCAGTGTCACCGACACCCCTCCCATCGTGCAAAACGGCAACGACATTGAAGTGGGTCAGCACATCCATTACCACAATGTGTCCATTGACTACGTCGTGACTGTGCCTCGCGGCACAGCCATAAAGGCCGCCTCCGGCTCCGGTGAAATCAACATCACCAACCTTAGTGCGCCCCTCCAGGCCTCCGCCGGTTCTGGAGACATCTACGCCAGCGACCTCACCGGAGACATCTCCCTTGGCACTGGATCAGGCGACATCCACGCTTGGATGAATGGCGCGCACTACACGAAGGCGGAAATCGGAAGCGGGACCATCCAGCTCGAAGGCGTAACCGGCGGCCTAAAGGCCAAGACAGGATCTGGAGACATCACCGTATCCGGTCAACCCGGCGACGGGTGGAAGCTCAAAACCGGCTCCGGTTCAGTCACCCTCAACACCGGTCACAGCGCCTATAACCTTGACGCCAGCACCGGCTCCGGCGATGTTCACAGTGATCCTCCCCTAACCACTCACGGAACCCTGAACCACCACCATGTCGCCGGAGAAATCAACGGCGGGGGCCCCATCGTCCGGGTCGAAACCGGCTCCGGCGATATCCGTATTCATTAGAAGAATCTACTGCAGCCGGGCCGCCGGGAATTTCGTCTCTCTCGGCAGCCCATCTGCGGCGGGTCTAACGGCTGTCATGAACCTTAGGTCGCGCGGCGAAAATCGCACCAGGCTACGTTGTCGTTCTTGCACTATGGTTCGGCCATGCGCTGCGAACTCCGCCTCACCTGACACCATTTTCGTTCGCTACGCTGCATGCCCTAAAGTTCATAACAGCCCCTAGCGAAACCGGGGTCCCCGACGGGCGTAGCTGGGTGGGGTGGGAAGCTAGTGCGGGATTGAACGAGGCCTGCATTCCAGCAACAGGGGGAAATGCCCTAGCCGAAATGTTCCCATCCACCCGATATCAGCGGCCGCATGGTTGTGCGACCATCCACTCGCCTGGCGAGCAAAACGCGCGGCGAGCTTGACCTGTGTGCTCGCATTTCTCCAATGTGCGTAATCGGAACTCCCGCGATTCGTCGCGGAATATGCACGTCCGGCGACGCTGTGAACAGCAGTTCATAATCTTCGCCGCCGTTCAACGCCCATTGCAGTACCTTGCCCGGATCCGATCTCGACTCCTGTCGCGCAATCGGGTGGATCGGGAGAGATGCTGCGTCTACAGTCGCGGCCAGCTTCGATTCTTCGCAAAGATGATGGAGATCCGTGGACAGACCATCGCTGATGTCGATCGCGGACGAAGCTCGGTGATTTTTGAGCAGCCATGCGCCGACGGTAAGCCTCGGTTCGGGAAATAGATGCGGGTGGGGATTGGCTGCGCCTCGTCCGATTTCGCCCGGGCTGGCATTCAATGCGCGGAAGCGCCGAGGATGTGCGGCAAGCTGCGCCAACTCGGCCGCCGCGCCTCCCAAAAATCCTGTGACATAAATACAGTCGCCCGCTTTCGCTCCAGAGCGTAGCAAAGCGCGATTGCGCGGCGTGCTTCCAATCAGCACAATGTCCGCTAACGCCAAGCCCGTCTCCAGGTGCCGCCGCGATGCAGCCGGAATCACGGGCGACTGCGCGGTGTCGCCCCCGGCAAGAGGCACGTGATATCGATCTGCCAGCGCGAAGAATCCATCGAAAAATCGTGCACGCCAGGAGGGCTGACCTCCGCGACTTCGGACCAACTCCATCGGAAGCGCCAGAGATAGAAACGCGGCCAGAGGCTGAGCTCCCATCGCTGCAAGGTCGCTCAATCCGCGTGTCAGGCACCGATGTCCGGCAGACTCCGGGGTGTGCCATTCGCGGCGAAAGTGGATGGTTTCCAGAGAGAAATCCGTGGTGACGAGCAGATCGTGACCCGCGGGCGGTCGCAGAATCGCACAGTCATCTCCAATGCCGAGCGTCAGGCCCGCCGTGTTCCCAGCCCTGCGTCGAGAGCTGGATTCTGGTCGAGACACGCGCGGCGAATTGCTTGCGCGAGCGATCTGCGCTCGCAAAGACTGAATAAAAGCGCGTTCTCCCATGGGCTGCGTTTGCGGCATCGACTGCCAGAATACAGCGTCACCGGTTCGCGAAGACACTTCCATCAGCGTAAATTCGCTCCCATACCATAAAATCAAGTATGGCCACCGCGCACGCCGCCGCTGCATCCCCGGATGCTGACAAGCAGCAACTCGCCGAGACTTTCGAGATATTGCTCGCGACCGTGCGCCGCAATCGGCCCTCCGACGATATTGGCATCATCCAGCAGGCATACGATTTTTGCCTGAAACACCACGCCGGTCAGCGGCGGGCTTCCGGCGACCCGTTCGCTCTGCACCCTCTCGAAGTCGCTCGTGTTTTAGCGGAGATGAAGCTGGACTCCACGGCGATTGCCGCCGGCCTGTTGCATGACGCAGTCGAAGACACCCCGGTGACCAGCCGGCAGGTATCAGAAATCTTCGGCGAGCAGGTCGCCCACATTGTGGATGGCGTTACGAAGATCGACAAGATCCAGTTTGCCAACCGGGAAGACCGGCAGGCGGAAAACGTCCGCAAAATGCTCTTGGCCATGGTCTCCGACGTTCGTGTCGTGCTCATCAAGCTGGCCGATCGTCTGCATAATATGCGCACGCTGGAGCACTTGCAGCCGGAACGTCAGCAAGCCATCGCGCGCGAGACCCTCGACATTTACGCGCCGCTCGCGCACCGCCTCGGCATGGGCAAACTTCGCAGCGAGCTGGAAGATCTGGCCTTTCAGTATGTCGATCCCGTCGGCCACGATCAGATCAGCTCAGCCGTGGAGGCGCACCGCCAGCAGGGCGAGCAATTTCTTCGCGAAATCGAAGCCATCCTGCGCGAGCGTTTTCAGGAACACAACATCACCGCGCGAGTAGATTGGCGCATCAAGCGCCTTTATTCCATCTATCAAAAATTACAGCGCCAGCGCATCACCGTCGATCAGGTGTACGATCTGCTGGCTGTGCGTGTCATCACGCAGTCCGTTCAGGATTGCTATGCCGTTTTCGGCCTGATTCACAGCATCTGGCGCCCTGTTCCCGGCCGCATCAAGGACTTCATCGCGATGCCCCGGCCGAACCTCTATCAATCGCTGCACACCACTGTGATGGCCGATGGGGGACATCAGTTTGAGGTCCAGATTCGCACCGAAGAGATGCACCGCGTCGCCGAAGAAGGCATCGCCGCACATTGGAAATACAAGGCGGGCGGCTCGCCGGTCAACGCAAAAGATGAACAGCGCTTAGCCTGGGTCCGGCAGATTGTCGAGTGGCAGCGCGACATGACGGATCCCAACGAATTTCTTTCCACGCTCAAAATCGATCTGTATCCGGAAGAGGTCTACACCTTCACGCCGAAGGGCAAGGTGGTGGTTCTTCCCAAAGAATCCACTCCGATTGATTTCGCCTACAGCATTCACACCGAGGTAGGAAATACCTGCACCGGGGCCAAAGTGAATGGTCGCATGGTGCCTCTGAAGACGCGTCTGCGCAACGGCGACATCGTGGAAATCCTGACGCAAAATGGACACACGCCCAGCCGCGATTGGCTGACGTTTGTCAAAAGCTCCCGCGCGCGCAACAAAATCAAGCACTGGCTGAATGAGCACCAGCGCGATCGCGCCATAGAAATTGGCCGGAAACTGCTGGATCGCGAGGCCCGCAAATATAAGATCTCGATCTCCCACCTCACCGAAGCGGACCATGCCCGGGCGGCTACAGAGTATGGCCTTGCCAATCCCGTCGATCTTCTCGCAGGCATAGGCTTTGGCAAGTTTTCAGCCCGTCAGGCGCTCAATCGGTTGATACCAGGCGCTACCAGCACCCAGCAACCGGACGCGGAATCCACGCCGGGGATGTCGGACGCCGTCAAGCGCGTCTACTTCGGCAAAGGTTCCGATTCCCTGACCGTCGAGGGGCAGAATGATCTGCTCGTGTATCGCGCCCGTTGTTGCAATCCGATTCGCGGCGAAGAAATCGTGGGCTACGTCACCCGCGGCAAAGGCGTCGCCGTGCATGCTCGCAGTTGTCCCAATGTACAGAACCTTCTCTATGAGTCCGATCGCAGGATCGCTGTGGAGTGGGCGCGCATGCAGGGAGAAGAAGGCTCCGCCGAGCGGGCAACGTACCCCGTCAAGTTGACGGTCTATTGCGATGATCGTGCTGGAATGTTGCGCGAAATGACAGCCGTCATTTCAGACGACGGAACCAATATCCGCGCCGTCGATACAAAGGCCGGTACGGACGAAGAAGCTATCGTGGAGTTTGTCGTGGATGCCTACGATGTGGGCCACCTGCTTCGCCTGATGAACGGCCTTCGCCGAGTCCCCGGAGTTCGCGACGTCCAGCGCCAGCAAAAGGTATAGAACGGATTCAGAGCAAATATTTCAGCTTTTCAGTCATAACCGGTCCTATCGGGCGACCGAGGCTGGTCCCTCGCTCGTTGTTACGCTGGTCAGCGCGCAGCCATTCATGGTCTGTTTGAACTTGAAGTATGGATGAAAGAAAAGTGCCGCTCGCGCGTCGCCGTTGCCCTCGACAAGCTCGGGTAGCCACACGCCGTCTGGATACCGCTGCTGCTGCGCATGAATCCAGAATCCCTTATGCAGGTTTGCCAGCAGTCCTCCGCCAATCTTTACATCGTGGTCCAGGCGTGCATTCAAATCCACCAGTTCGCCAGTGGCTTCGTCCACCTGAATCGTTCCCGACATATTATGCAAAAACGTCTCCTCGACGCCTTTCGGATGCACGTCGGGATCGCCGCTCAAATCGTATGCCAGAGTGGAACGCCCGCCGCGATCGATCCGATGCCCATTCGTGTATCGCAGCATATGCAATAGCATATCGATCTGCTTCTCGTTGTCCGCGTCTCTCTTGGCGATGTATTTCAGATCCGAATCCTTCTGGATCTCCTTTTGCACTCGGTCCGTTTCTTTTTTGCGCTGGTCGGCATTGAGCGGCTTGCCATCTCTCCCGGTCAGCTCATCAATTTCCTGGCCGTTGACGAAAAACATGTCGTATTGCCGAATACGACGCTGCTTCACATTGCCGTTTTTATCGGTGTTGTCTTCTTCCCGGACTGTTTTGCAGACGTACCTCTCCTGCTCCGCCTCGGATTGCTTCAAATTGTTCAGGACACGCTGCTTGAGCTCGGCGGACGACGGTAGAGGCGCATTCCAGTCGATGGTTTTTGCGGTTTCGTGGGAGGGGCTTGCTGCGCGTGGCGCAGCTGACTTCGGGTTCGCTTGTGCCGATCCCTCTATCGCGGAAGCAGAAAGCGCACAGACTCCAGCGAACACTGCCAGCCCTGCGCACAACCAACGTCTCATGTCCGGTAACCTCAAGCCGTTAGACTGTGCGCGTGAATTCTGGTCATAAGAATAGGTGTGCGAGCTTAATTCCCGTACCCACGTGAATGTGCTGCGACGTCAGGGGTACAATCTCCGGTATGAACCCGCCAAAAACAGCCATTGAAACTGCGGAAGCTCCCGCAGCCATCGGTCCATACTCCCAAGCCATTCGCATCGGCGACCTGGTCTTTACATCGGGACAGATTGCTCTGGATCCCATGACCGGGCAACTGGTTGGCGGGGGCATCGAAGCCCAGACCCGTCGCGTGCTGGAAAATCTGGAAGCCGTACTTGCTGCCGCCGGGCTGGATTTCTCCAGCGTAGTGAAGACGACGGTGTTCCTCAAGGATATGAATCACTTCCCCGCAATGAACGCCATTTATGGAGAGTATTTTCAGGCAAAAGGCATCGCACCCCCAGCACGTTCGACAGTGGAGGTGAGTCGGCTTCCCAAGGATGCACTGGTGGAGATTGACGCCATTGCAAGCTGACGCGAAGCCGCGACAGTGCCGAGGCCCGCTACGTCAGCATGATTCGGTCGAAATCCCTGGCAGACTTGGCGGCACTTGGCGGCACTCATTCGTTGCCAAAAACACGAAAGGGCAGAGGAATTTCCTCCGCCCTTCGTGATAACCTCGCGCTCGCTTACAGCGGCTGAACGTCAGCTGCCTGCCAGCCCTTCGGTCCCTTCACAACGTTGAACTGCACGGCCTGGCCTTCTTGCAAACTCTTGAATCCGTTTGAATTGATCGCAGAGTAATGCACGAAAACATCCTCACCATTTTGGCGCGAAATAAAGCCGAAGCCTTTCGCGTCGTTGAACCATTTCACTGTTCCTTGTTCCATTTGAATCTTACTTCCTAATCGTTTTGAATTTACGTTGAAGGGAATCGGAGCGACTACAAGCAGAAACTTGCACTTTTGGGCAAAGTCTACAACTGCCCGGTTCTATTCGGACGCAGCCTTAGTGTAGCAGATTCTGGTCAAATGCAAGAAAAAAATGCATGTTAGCGGCCCATCTTAAAATTGCCTACTTCTAGGTGCATCTGACCCCTGCGAAACTCCTCCACGGAGTGCGTTATGCTAGCGGAATACATGATGTTTGAAGGGGACTCGTTCGACTGGCTCGAAACCGTGCTTCCGGTTCTAGCAGAGGGATTCGCCTCGCTGCCGCCCGGCCCCACCCCACCGCTCGATCAGACCGCCATGGTCGAGGTGCTGCGTGAAACGGCGATTCGACTGCGCGAAAATTACCCATATTTCCATCCGCTCTATGCCGGACAAATGCTCAAGCCGCCCCATCCCATCGCGCGAGCGGCCTACGCACTGGCAATGCGGATCAATCCAAACAATCATGCTCTCGACGGCGGCCGCGCCAGTTCGCAGATGGAAATCGAGGCGGTACGCGCCCTCGCTGCCATGTTCGCTTGGACAGCCCACCTGGGCCACCTCACTGGCGGCGGCACCTTCGCCAATCTTGAAGCACTTTGGGTCGCAGGACAACTCCATCCCGACCAAACGATCCTCGCCTCCGACCAGGCGCACTATACGCATCAACGCATCAGCGGTGTGTTGCAACTGCCCTTCGCATCCGTGGCCAGCGACGCGCGGGGAAGGATGTGCCTCGACGCGCTGGAAGCCAGACTGCAACAAGGCAATGTTGGCACGGTCGTCGTCACCCTTGGAACCACCGCCCTCGGGGCCATCGATTCATTGCCGGAAATCCTCGCGCTGCGTGATCAGTACGGCTTCCGCGTTCATGTGGATGCCGCCTACGGGGGCTATTTCACGCTGGTGTCGAACTTAGACGCAGAATCCGTTGCCGCCTATGCGGCGCTGCCCGCAGCCGACTCCATCGTAATCGACCCGCACAAGCACGGGCTGCAACCCTATGGATGCGGATGTATTCTCTTTCGTGATCCATCCGTAGGCCGCTTTTATAAACATGATTCGCCCTATACCTACTTCAGCTCGGACGAACTGCATCTGGGTGAAATTACGCTCGAATGTTCCCGTGCCGGCGCGGCCGCCGTCGCTCTCTGGGCAACCCAGCGGGCGTTGCCGTTGACCCACGGTGGCGAATTTGCCGGAATGCTGGAATCCTGCCGCTCGGCGGCTCTCGAATTCTACCGGCGGCTCTGCGTTTCATCCTTGTTCATTGCACCCATACGCCCTCAGTTGGATATCGTTGTCTGGGCGATACCTGGTGCCACAGTCGAGGAGAGCTCGAACCGTGCCCGTGCGGTTTTCGACGCGGCCGCGCGAAGAGACCTGCATCTCGCTTTGGTGCATCTCCCACGGAGATTCTTTGCGAGCGATACCTGGCCCGGGTCGAATCGGACCTCGCATGATTCCGCCCGGGTGACTTGTCTCCGTTCCGTGCTCATGAAGCCTGAACATCTGGCCTGGATCGATCAGATTTGGGAAAGGGTGGAAGCTGCCAGTCAGGAGGTAGTAATGCGATGAGTCTTGCGAGGTCCCCAAGTTTCGGCCAGTTGCGCATCTTTGGATGACGGAAGACTCTTTTCCCCGGACCCAAGTGCCACGGCTGATAAGATTTCATGTATACAAGCCTGCCCGGACAGCATCTCACTATCCCATGCGGAGACGTATTTTCCGCGTGAGTGCGGTTTGTCGTTGCAGTATTAAGATGGTGATTCGTTGTAGAACAAAAGCGAAGCAAATAGAGGTTTATGGCAATCAGCAGCCAAGAAGTCCTGGACTCAGACGTATCTCATAGCGATTGGAAACGATTTCAAATCGCTTATTTTTCCATGGAAATTGCCGTTGCTCCGGATATCCCCACCTACAGTGGCGGTCTGGGCGTGCTGGCGGGAGACACCCTTCGATCGGCGGCCGACACCGCTCTACCCCTGATCGCGGTGACTCTGGTGCATCGTAAGGGATATTTTCGGCAGCATTTGACCGCTGACGGAGTGCAGACAGAAGAAGATCAGCCGTGGAATCCGGAAGCTATGCTGCAACCGTTGGCGCCGGTCGCTGCCATCACCATTCAGGGCCACCCGGTCATGGTTCGTGCCTGGCGCAAGGACATTGTTGGCGTAGACGGTCATATCGTCCCGGTAATTTTTCTGGATACGGATCTGGATACCAACGATGCATGGGACCGCGAGCTTACCGACCATCTGTACGGTGGCGATACCTTCTACCGGCTCTGCCAGGAAACGGTCCTCGGAATGGGCGGAGTTGCCATTCTGACGGCACTGGGCTGCCAACCCATTGTCTACCATATGAACGAAGGTCATGCCTCATTGTTGACGATCGGCCTTCTTGAAGAACAAGTGAACGGTGGAAATCTGCTCGACGCCACCGCGGCGGATTTGGATGCAGTGCGCTCTCATTGCGTCTTCACCACGCATACTCCAGTGCCCGCCGGACATGATCGCTTTTCCTTCGATCAGGCACGCCAGGTACTGGGCGACGAACGCACCCAGGCGCTGGAAAAATTCGGCTGCTGCCATGACGGCATGTTGAATATGACCTATGTCGCGCTGCGCTTCTCCCGCTACATCAACGGAGTCGCCATGCAGCATGGCCGCGTATCGAGCGAAATGTTTCCTGAATACAATGTGCATGCGATCACCAACGGCGTGCATGCAGCCACCTGGATTCAGCCTGCCATGCAGATCCTGCTCGATGAGAAGGTTCCCAGTTGGCGGCGCGATAATCTCTACCTCCGCTTCGCCATTGGCATCGCGCCCAACGAGATCCGCAGTCGTCATTCGGAAGCCAAGCGACAGCTCATTTCCACTGTCGCCGAGCGCACCGGAGTCTCACTTCACGAAGACCGCTTCATCCTTGCGTTTGCCCGTCGTGCCGCAGCGTACAAGCGCGCCGACATGCTTTTCTCCGATCCCACGCGCCTCGCTCGATTGGCGGAAGAATGCGGCGGAATTCAGATTGTGTATGCCGGTAAAGCACATCCCCACGACGATCTGGGAAAAGACATTATTCATCATGTGATCGAAGCCAGCGCCCAGCTCAATTCCGACTGGCTCCGAATCGTCTATCTTGAAAATTACGAGTGGGAACTTGGCGCCATTCTCACCGGCGGTGCGGATCTTTGGCTGAATACCCCGCGGCGCCCCTATGAGGCTTCCGGTACCAGCGGGATGAAGGCAGCCATGAACGGCGTACCCAGTCTCAGCACTCTCGACGGCTGGTGGATTGAAGGTTGCATTGAAGGCGCAACCGGCTGGGCAATCGCGGAATGCGACGATGAAACCCAGGAGGCTGAATCCCTCTACGAGAAACTCGAAAACGAAATCCTTCCTCTTTACTACCATTATCCCGATAAATGGGCAGAGATCATGCGCATGTCCATGGCCATCAACGGCTCCTTTTTCAACACCCACCGCATGCTCTACCAATACGTCACCAATGCCTACTTCCCGGGGGACGCACCCCTGCGGCGGAAGTTTCAGCCCGAACTCGTCTTGACCCGTTGATCTTTGTAGGCGGTCCGAGGTTCCATCCCTCTCAGCTGCGCTGGCTTTGTCAATTCTTGCGGCTAGCGTCTTCCAACCGCATCCCGTATACTGATCGAAGCCGTAAAATTGTTTATTTTGATTGGAAACACCATGCCGAAATTAAAGACGCACAAAGGTGCGGCCAAGCGCTTTAAGAAAACCGGAAGCGGTCGAGTCAAGCGTGGCCAGGCCTTCATGCGGCACATCCTTACGTCGAAGGCAACCAAGACCAAGCGGCACCTCGCCGCATCTGCCATGGTCTCGGACGCCGACCTGCCCAAGGTGCTGCGCATGATTCCGTACGCCTGATCGGCTTTCTAACAAAAGCAGGGTCCGCACGCGTTCGAGACCCCCGGAACAAACCATTCCGCGACAGATCAGAGTAAGAAGCGAGTGAAGAGGTATTTAGCGCAGGCTTTCATGACTGCGACTCCTGCCTCCAGCCGCACAACGAAACGCAAAAAAGGAGAACCAACCATGCCTCGCGTTAAACGTGGCAATAAACGCAAAGAGTATCGCAAGAAGATTCTGAAGCGCGCCAGCGGCTACTTCCTCACAAAATCCAAGCTGTATCAGGCTGCCGAAGAGGCCGTCGAGCGCGGACTGAAGTTTGCCTACCGTGGCCGACGCGAAAAGAAGCGCCAGTTCCGTTCCCTGTGGATTGTGCGCATCGGCGCAGCCGCTAAGCTGAATGGCATCAGTTATTCACAACTAATCCACGGGCTGAAGCTGGCTGGCATCGAGCTGGACCGCAAGGTTCTTGCCGACATCGCGGCCAAGGATCCCGCCGGATTTACCGCGCTGGCAACCCAGGCAAAGACCGCACTGAACAGCGCGGCTGCGTAAGGTTTAGCAAACTGCTTCGATGACAAATAAGTAAGGCGCTCCTGAGAAGCGCCTTATTATTTTTTAGGACGCACAACCAGCGAAACGGCGGCAAAAATCGTGATCAGTGCGATGGTGCATTGCGAGATGACGCAGTAGAGGCACCAGACCTGCAGAATCGAATGCTCCACCTGGGATAGGTAGAGCGCGTAACCCAGGCCTATCAGTGTTAGCAGCAGCGTCCAACCCCTCTTACCCAACAGGGCCAGCAGGCCGATCAGCAGATATCCGGCGATACCGACAGCCGCCACCGGAATACCGTGAATCGTGGAATACGAACTATGGTTCACGATGCCGCAATCCCAACGCGCATTGATGTCGCATGGCTCCACTTTGTTCGAGTAATGCACCTGCAGCGCCAGCGCGGACACCACGGTGCCGAGAATTGACAACAGGACGATCAGGATTCTCAATGTTTTCTGCACGTCTTTATTGAACCATAGCGTCGATGGATTCCAAACCGCCAGGTTCGCCCCGAAAGAACCGCCACCTGGAAAATCGATCTTCGGGCCCTCTCTCATTTATCCTCAAAGGCAATGTCTTCTACGCAAATGCCTGCTTTAAAAAGCCACGAGCCGAATGGGCTCGACGGAGCTTCACTGGCGGATATTTCTCGGTTTTGCGTTGTACACTACTCTCGGGCTTCTTCAACTCGATGAAAGTCAGGGACCTGATTAAGTGGATCGAGCAAGATGGTTGGCGGTTGGCACGGGTTCGTGGTAGTCATCGGCAATTCAAACACGCCGAAAAGGCAGGAACGGTAACAATAGCTGGACATCCATCCGACGAAGTACATCCCAAGACGCTGCAAAGCGCCTTGAAACAGGCGGGATTACGATGAAATATGTTGTACTGTTCGAGCATTCGGAGACGAACTGGAGCGCCTATGTGCCAGACCTTCCAGGCTGTATCGCAACGGGGAAAACCAAGGCTGAAACCGAGAAGTTAATCCGCGAAGCCATTGAGTTCCACATCGAAGGAATGCGCCTGGATGGCGAACCTGTTCCTCCACCTACAACCGAAGTAGAGTACGTCAGTATTTCCGCATGATCTACAGAAGCGAACCGACCTCAAATTACACATGACCAATCAAGATACTTGGCCTGAATTACCTGGCTATACCGACGACATTCTGAATAAAGTATTCTCACATTTTCAGCAATGGCTGAATGCAGACCTCGAAGGCGTGGAGACAGAAGACGGACGGGAACATCTCCGTATTAAATGGCTTGGCAGAAAGTCTGGACTACTGAAACAAATTAACGATACCTACGTTCAGAAAACGCCTCCTGAATTCAAAAAAAACGTCGGGCATCGCTTCAATGCCTTTAGACAATCCGTGGAATTTGAACTCGATCCCAAGAAAATTTCAAAAAGGACCGGAATCGCAGTCGAGACTTTGGAGCAATTAGGAGGCGGGCAATCGAAAAAAGTCGTGGAGAAGAGTGTCATCGACATCACTCTTCCCGGCATCCGACCCGCGCTGGGCGTGGAGCACCCCCTGATCCGCACCATGCAGGAAATCGTCCGCGTCTTTGAGCACATGGGCTATTCGGTCGGCGTCGGCCCCGAGGTCGAGACGGACTACTACAATTTCGAGGCGTTGAATTTTCCGCCCGACCATCCTGCCCGCGATACGCAGGACACGCTCGTCGTCGCTCATCAGGAGCACAAGCCGCTGCGTGATCGCCTCCTACTGCGCACCCACACTTCGCCAGTGCAGATTCGCACCATGGAGCGGCAGCCGCCGCCCGTCCGTATCGTGATTCCCGGTAAGGTGCATCGCAACGATGCCGCTGATGCGACCCATTCGCCCATCTTTCATCAGGTGGAAGGCCTGTGCGTCGATGAGAACATCACCTTCAGCGATCTGAAGGGGACGCTCGATCACGCCATGAAGGAGTTGTTTGGCTCCAGCGTGCGCACGCGCTTCTTTCCGTCCTTCTTTCCTTTCACGGAGCCGAGCGCCGACGTGCAGATCAGCTGCATTTTCTGCGGCGGCAAGGGCTGTCGCAAATGCAAGCACTCGGGCTGGATCGAGCTGCTTGGCTGCGGCATGGTGAACCCGGCCGTATTTGAATTTGTTCGCGGCAAACAGCCTGCCTACGACCCGAAGAAGATTTCCGGATTCGCCTTTGGCATGGGCGTCGATCGCATCGCGATGATGAAGTACGGCATCAGCGACATCGGCCTTCTCTACTCCGGCGACATGCGGTTCCTGGAGCAATTCGCATGAAAATTCTTTCCGCATGGCTTCGTTCGTACCTGCCGGATATCGAGATTTCCGACCGCCAGCTTGCCGATGATCTGACGTTGCGCGGCATTGCCGTCGAGGGCGTGTTTGATCTTGGCCCAGGCAACGGCTCTTTGTTTGAAATGGACATCACCACCAACCGTGTCGATGCGATGAACCATTACGGCATCGCGCGCGAGGCGGCGGCCATCTACGACATTCCATTGGCGCCCCTGGATGCATCCCTCCCGGCAGCGAAACCGGCGCGGCAGTCGTTTCCGGTTCGCATCGAGGCTAAGGACCTGTGCGGTCGGTTTACGGCGCGCGTGCTGCGCAACGTGAACATCGCACCATCCTCCGGCGATGTGACCCAGCGTTTCGCGCTGCTGGAACAAAAGGTGATCAGCAACGCCGTCGACGCGACCAACTTCGTCACCATGGCAATTGGCCATCCCACGCATGCCTTCGATCTCGATAAGCTGGAAGGCGGCATCGTGGTGCGGCGCGCCAGGTCGGGCGAGCGATTGAAATTGCTCGACGGAACCGAGCGCACCCTCACAATCGAGGATTTAGTGGTTGCCGATGAAAAGAAGGCTCTGGCGTTGGCTGGCGTAATGGGCGGCTGGGACACCATGATTACGCCCGAAACCAAAAATATTCTGGTCGAGGCGGCTTGGTTCGACCCCGCAGCCGTGCGCCGTTCCTCGCGGCGTCACGGTTTGCATACGGATGCGTCGCATCGCTTTGAACGTGGCGCGGATTTTGCCGCTGCTCCCATTGCGTCAGCACTAGTCAGCCGCCTGATTCTCGCTGCGGGCGGCGAGATCGAAGGCGAACTGATCGACGTTATTGTCCCCGAGATGGCGGCGCGCACGATCCAGCGGCCGGCAATCTCGCTGCACCTTCGCGAAGTAGCGCGAATTCTCGGCAAGACCGCTAACGGTCACGCCATCGATGCCCCTACTGTGGAGCGATATCTGACAGCATTGGGCGTCGGTATGCAGAAAGCTGCAGCGGAAATGTATGTCGCCGCGCTGCCCAGCTGGCGGCTCGATCTGGAACATGAGATCGACCTCATCGAAGAAATTGCGCGCCTGCATGGCTACAATCGATTCGCCAATACTCTGCCTCCTTTTGCGGGTAGCGTTACTGAGCTGCCCTGGGCCGCCAAAGATACCGCGCTTCGCCGCACGCTGCGGGCCGCCGGATATACGGAGGCGATCGGCAGCACATTCTGCTCTGCAACCGAAGCGGTTACATTTGCGCAGCAGCCAAATTCGTGGGTTCCGCTGGGTAATCCGCTTAGCGAGGAAGTGGGCTGTCTGCGTCCATCGCTGGTGCCGGGAATGCTCTCGATGCTGGCGCACAATTTGAATCGCGAAGTCGATGACCTGCGCTTGTTCGAGATGGGCACAATTTTCTCGGGCGGCACCGAACGTGTACAGGAAAGGCCGTCGCTCGTCGTCGGCGCCACCGGCACAGCCATCGCACCCCACCCTCTCGCCACCATGCGCGACTATAGCTTCTACGATCTGAAAGGCATCGCGGAAGAGTTGCTCGCGAGATTTGTAACGAAATCCATCTATTTCGACACCTTCCCCGCATCGACAGGGCTGATGCCGTCGTGGCTGCATTCCGGACGCGCCGCACGAATGGTGGCCGATGGCGAAACCATCGGTTTCTTCGGCGAATTGGCTGCGCCGGAATCGCAATCCAGAAAGCTGCGGCAAACCGTGTTTGTCGGCGAGTTCGATCTCGAACGGCTCTTTCGCCGCTCGCTTCGTGCACCTATCGTCCGCGAGCTCTCACGCTTCCCGGCGGTTGTACGCGACTTTTCTTTTACATTTTCCGACGCCATCCGATGGCAGCAGATCGCGGATGCGCTGACCTTGCTCGCCATTCCCGAGATGCGCAGCGTCGAGCCGCGAGAAATCTTCCGCGACAAGAAAGAAGCTTCCGGCCAGTACGCGCTCCTGCTGCGGGCAGTGTTCCAGGCGCAGGATCGTACGTTACGCCTGGAGGAACTGCACGACTGGGCCCGTCGGATCTTCGCTGCGCTGATGGAACTCGGCGGCCAACCACGATTTCCACTGGAGCTGCTGTAACCTCGCAATCGGCGGCCATCACCCGAGTTGCCGCGGAGAATGGCGCAGCTGCTACAAAAAATCAGGCCCCGGTTCTCCACAAGCTTGAATTCGGCTGCGACCCTTCCGTGGCGCTATACTGCGCGAAGAGCATCTTACTTATTTATGACAGCGACTATGGCGAAAGAACAGGAATTGGCAGCGGCGGTCGATACGTTCGCCGCTTTGGAGCAGCGCGTCGTTCGAGCGATCGAGCTGCTGAACCGGGAAAGGGAACAGCGCGCGGCGGCGGAAAACCAGATCGCCGGCCTTCGCGAGCAGTTGGAAGCTCAGCATGCCCAGGCGGCGACACAACGCCGGGAAATTGAAGAGCTTCATCGTGAGCGGGATACGGTCCGCACACGCGTCGAGCGCCTCATGTCCTCGCTCGATGCTATTGAGGCGTCATTTACGCAGTCTGCCTGACGGATCGCACCAACAGGAGCGAGCATGGAACGCAGCGAACCGCAGAAGGATTTCCCCCAGGATGATCCAAAGCTCATGAACGAAGCCGGCAGTGATGAATCGCGCGCCGATGCTGCCGCCATTTCAGGACAGAACGAAAATCGCCCGGGAGAAGTTATCGAGTCCGCTCCGTCCAGCAATCTGGTCGTCGATATATATGACCAGATCTACCATCTACGCGGCCCCGATCCAAAGTATCTTGAGCAATTGTCCGCGTTGGTCGACGCAAAAATGCGCGCCGTGGCGCGTCACGGCACCACGGTGGATTCCCTTCGCGTGGCCGTCCTTGCCGCCCTCAATATCGCGGATGAACTCGTGACGCTGCGGCAGCAGCGCGATGCCCTGGCCGGAAATG
The DNA here is from genome assembly GCA_021793405.1 of Acidobacteriota bacterium. Lineage (GTDB taxonomy): Bacteria > Acidobacteriota > Terriglobia > Terriglobales > Acidobacteriaceae > JAKAAZ01. Next base: position 327 of record JAJYSV010000036.1, on the reverse strand, counting down.
TGGTCCGCAACATAAAATCTCGTACCGAAACCCTGGCCGAGATGCTGGATGCCGCCCTCGAAGACAATCGCAAGGTCGGCTAGTGCAGTGTGCCGCTTCACAAGAACTCTTTCGCTTGCGATTCCCCCCACTCCCCCTTGCCAATCGACGGGATGCCGGGTAGCATCCAAGGTAGAAACCGGCCTGCAAAGCAGGTAGGACGGTCCACGCTGGTTGAACCTACATTCATTGAACAGGGAACTCGACTCGACAATCGGCTCGGTGCGCAGTGTCCGCCAGTCCGGAATGCCTAAAGAGCCGCGGCGGGTTCCCACCGTCTTAGGACGG